>JBBRAA010000002.1:0-193220 GCA_038207205.1 Aggregatilineales bacterium | reverse complement strand
CCTATACCTCCAAGACCTGCTCCAACTGTGGTGCGGTGTTTAGCGACTTTAACTTGTCTACACGATGGCTGGACTGTACTTGTGGTCTCAGTCTCGACCGCGACCACAATGCAGCCATCAATATTTTAGTAAAAGCCGGATGGGACACGTCCGCAAACGCTAACGTAGAGTGCAGTTAGGCTCAAGCGTTGTTTGGAAGCCCCTGCCTTTAGGCATGGCGAGTGTCACGGTTGCAGGTAAATCAATAAGCGCGGGTCGATAAACCGAATTTGATCGCTTTGTCCGTTATTCTCGGCGGCGCGGAAGGTAAGACGGAACTGGAGTGTATACTCGTTGATCTCCAGCGCGGCGATAACCTGATCGGTAATGTCGATGGTATCGCAGTCCGTCAACACCGTCAGCACGCGCGAACCAACCGTCGGTCGCAAAACATCCCGGTCAGTATCCATTGTGCCAAACGGATCAAGATACACCGTCAGTTCGCCTAATTCTTCAAATCCACCACCAAAACCCTCGCATAATTCTAAAGTGAGCGCGGCGCTTTCTACGTCTTCCGCTGTCAAATCGGGTGGAATTTCATAGGTAATCAACGATTGCAGACGCATTTCGTCGCCCCCCTCGGTGATGACATCGCCCGCGACAAACGAGGTGAACAGACGCCGATCCGAACGAATTGTTCGTGAGTTTTGTGGGTTGATCTGGGCATCGAGTGGATAAACGCCGCTTTTGCCGCCGCGACTGATCAACGTAATTTCTAATTCATAATCGCCTGAAATGGTGGAGTCGCCGGTAATGTATCGCGCAGCAATGACACTGTAATAACCATCACGCGGCAGCACAAATTCATCGATATATGCATCGAACGAAGTGGTTTCAGAATCATCGTTGGCAATCAACAGATTTCCTAGATTGTCGGTAATGGCAATCGTTGGGTTAAGCGTGTCGTCTTCATTGGAACGACGCATATCGATGCTGACAACATCACCAGCGCGCGCGCGGAAGGTATAAATTTCCTCCGAAATGTCTTCGTCCAGATAACCAACCATGATCTTATCGAATACGAGCGGTATACTCAAGAAACCGATTTCCGCTTCAAGTCCGTTTGATTCATCCAGCGACAATGTGAAGGCACCTTCACTGTTGCCATATCGTCCCAGATAACGTGTAGCGACGATGTAATACGTGTCGTTTTCTGGTAAGCGCACGCCTCGAAGCACTGAATTGCGATTTTCTGGCGTCTCATCATCGTTGCGTGCGATTTCTTGCCCTTTGCTCGTCAGCACAATGACAAGCGGGTCAAGGGTGTCATCACTGCTCGTCATCGTTATATCGATAAATTGATCCACATCGCCGACGAATGGATAGACGAGCGCAGATAGTCGGCGCGTGATCTCGCCGCTAATTGCATCGCCCAACACGATTTCGCGCATCAGCGACGGTGCTCGATACGCTGTCGTAAGTTCAAACGTAAGCGGGGTGGATGCTTGCGGTGTTTCGGTTGGTGTGGGTGCGGCAGTGTCGGTCATGCTTGGCGTTGCTGTCACGGTTGAAGTATCAGTCGCAGGAACCAGCGTCGCTGTATCACTGGATGTTGCGCTCATGGTAGCGCTTGCCGCGATCGTGAAAGTCGCGGTAGGTGTTGGCGTGAATGTACTTGTCGAAGTTGGTGTCGGCGTTGCCGTATCGATGATCGTCGGAATTACGCGCGTCGGAACGATAGGGCGTCCTGTCGGTGGGGCAGCAGACGACCCATCGCACGCTGCCAGCACGAGTGCCATACCTACTATACTGATTTCGATCATCCAGCGACGCACGGGCAAGCTCCGTTTCCGACGATTTGCATTGCAAAAGCTAATTCTAGTGAAAGATGGTCTGGCGCGCTATTCCGTGCGCGGCTTTGATGCACTTTTGACGCCGCCTTTTACCCCTTTGACTCCACGCGTGGCGGTTAACGCGATCAGGTTTGTCTGGTAATCGTAGGTATTACGCCGTTTTTCTGCGTGAAAATCTTGCGCTATTTGTACCAGGCGCGTAACGAGTGCACGTGGGGACAGATTGGTTTCTGCCCATAAATAAAATGCCAATGATCCTGGCATGGTATTGATCTCGTTGAGATAGATTTCATTTTGGTCGGGGCGCACAAGAAAATCAATGCGCGCGATGCCGCGACCATCGATGGCGCGAAACGCGCTTTTTGCGAGCGCTTGGATGCGCGCCGTCAGTTCAGGCGTGAGCGGTGCGGGAATCAAGCGTTCGGCGCTTTTCATGCCGTCACCGCCGCGCAGATATTTTTCTTCGTAGGTCAAAAATTGTTCCCACGATACGGGTTGTTCTAGCACTGATACATCGATGTGACGGTCGTCGCCTACAACCGAGGCGTTTATTTCGACGCCGCCGACAATTGCGCTTTCGATCAATACCCGTCTATCCAGATGGACGGCGACATCGACGGCGTTCCTGAGTGTGTTTTCGTCGCTGGCACGATTGATCCCGATGCTCGAACCCAAGGTGACTGGTTTAACGAATACGGGATAGGTCAGTTCGGCGCGCACGCGTGCCAAAATTGTGTCCGGTTCGTCATCCCATTCGGCGCGCGTCAAACTGACTGACCCTAATACCGGAATCGCGTGTTGTTGAAGCACCGTTTTCGTCATGAGCTTGTCGTTGGCAATCGCGGACGCCATCACACCACAGCCCACATAAGGAATATCCGCTAGTTCAAATAAACCTTGCACGGTACCGTCTTCACCATGCGAGCCGTGAATCGCCGGAAACGCAACATCGATGCGCTTGACCTGACTTTTGGCGAACAATCCATTGGGTATCGGGTTGATGATCAAGCCGTGATGGTGGGTGGCTGGCGACAAAATAACGGGGATGACGCCTACTTGACCGACAATTTCGTTTTTGTAGTTTTTCAGGTCGAGCAATGGTTCACCGGTGAACCATCTGCCGTCGCGCGTGATGTAGACGGGAATCACGTCGAAATGTTCGGGGTCGAACGCGCGCATAATTTGATTGCCCGTCACAACCGATACGTCGTGTTCGACACTCCGCCCACCAAACAAAACAGCGACGGTTAACTTTCGTCTAGCGCTCATGGACTGTCCTTGATCGGTGATCGCGTTTGTGCGCGACTCAACGGCGGCGGCGCATAAATCGAACCGAGTTTACAGGATGGCGCGCCGACTTGGTAGGGGCGTCGTTAGCGGATCAAAAGTGCGGCGAAGAAAATGACTAAAATGATCAAATTCAAAATGACCTCAAGAATGATGCTGAGCGCGAACGACTCTGCCGCGAACGTCCCCGCGCGAATGGATGCGCTTGTATCGCGGTTGTTCAGCCATTCCAATCCCACCGCGCCAACCACGCCGCCGATCAATGTTCCCAAAATCGGTAACGGAATGAGCAGCGTGCCGAGTAACCCGCCTATGATCGTTCCCAAGACGCTGCTGCATGATGCCCCGCGCCCTTTCATACCGATCAAGGGCAGCCAAAAGTCGCTGGTCGCGCCGATCAGCATGATCACTGTGACCACGATGACAGGCAGCCATGTCAGTTGCTGAAAATTTGTCACCCACGCGTAGGCGACGGTAATCAGCCACATGAAGAGTGTGCCGGGTACAAACGGGATGAACGAGGTAAAAAACGCAGCAATCATCGCAATCGTGGCGATGAGCGTAATTACAGCGTCGCCAAAGGTCGGCATATGCGGCTCAATTCGTATACGTATCGGGCAAATCATTCATGAACAATACGGTATCCCCCGCCGATAAGTTGCGCTTAATCCACTCAAGCGCGTCCGCCAATGTTTCGACGACGTGAATATGGTCGGGTGAAAAACGCGCTATTTGCAATCCAGTGTGGATCGGCTCGGTCTGTTTCGCGCCGACGAGTATGACATCTGTCGTGTGTTGAGCGGCACGTTCGCCCAAACGTTGATTTTCGGTCGCCATCAAGTCGCCGAGTTCGACCATGCCGGGTGTAACCAGTACGCGTCGCCCGCTCGTGTGCAGCCCCAACACGTGGAGCGCACCGATAATGCCGACCGGGTTGGCGCTGTACGCATCGTTGATGATAGTGACACCTTCTGGCGTTGTACGGCGCGCAAGCCGACTTTCGGCGGGTTGTAAATCCTGGACGCGGCGGGCGACTTCGCGCAAGCTCATGCGTTCATGTATGGCGACCGCCGTCGCCAGCAGCAAATTAGTGATATTGTGCTGACCGAGTAACGGCGTTGTGAACATTTCGCTGTCATTCGTCAATGTATCTGTGACTCGAAATGTGATTCCATCCAAGGTTTCGCTGATTTCCGATGCGACGAAACGCGGCAACGCATTTTGTACAGTGGCGGGGTCTACGGTTTTGCTCACTGTTAAGCGCGTGGCGGGGTAGCCGCGCTCGACCATCGCGCGCACGTGCAGGTTATCCCAGTTGAAGACGCCGACGCCACTGGACGGCAGCGCCTTGATGATCTCGTACTTGGCGATAGCGATGTTTTCCAGCGAGCCGAATCTTTCGAGATGCTGAGGACCAATATCGACGACGATGCTGATTTGTGGACGAGTCAGCGCGGCGATACGCTGAATTTCGCCTGGAACGTATGCGCCCATCTCGCAAATGAAATAGTCAATGCTGTGGTCATCCGCCAGATCATTGTTGATGGCGATGCACACGCCCATCAGTGTGTTGTAACTTTTTGGCGTCGAATATGCCTTATAACGCCCGTTTAAGATGTGCGCTAAAAACAGCTTGGTACTGGTCTTGCCATAACTGCCTGTAATGCCGATCACCAATGGATTGATATCACTCAACACGTTCCGCGCGCTGGAGATAAAGCGCCGTCGCAGCACTGCTTCGACCGGAGTCATGACGATGTTTCCGGCAATCAACCACAACGGCGCGCAAACAAACCCGATAAAGCCGAGCGTGCCAACGGCGATGACACGAATTTCTGGCGCGCTGCCTGTTAAAATATCACTTACGAACAGCACACCACCCACGAAGACAACGCCCGCGATGACGATGGCTGCGCCGAGCATACGGCGTGCGCGTGATGTTGGGTGAAATTTCTTCTTGATCTCACCTTCATCAGGGGGAATGACGCCGATGAGTGCGCTGAAAATGCCGATGGTAGACGGCAATAAGCCATCAGGAGACTCTGAGAACATGAATGCGAATAGCGACCCCGCAAGCCACGCAAACAAAGGGCGATTGGGCAGCCAGCGAGCGCGTGCCGTGAACAACCAGCGTAGATAGCGCCACGACATGTATTCTTCGATTTGAAAGAAGCGCGCTTGCCGATACACGCGCATGCAGACGCCAAAGAACCAGATAAACGCGATCAGCCAGAACAGAAAATCAATCATGGGTAAAAAAATGCTCGATAATGCGGATGCTCTCCGCTAGATGCTCAAGATAACTGTAGTGTCCGGCGTTGGGGAAGATGACTAAACCCGCGTCCGGGATCAGGGATTCCAGGATTTTCGCCTGCCACAGTGGGGTATCGGTGTCGTTTTCGCCCCATAGGAACAGTGTCGGCACGCGCACACGTCCTGCATGAGCGCGTAAATCCTGATTGACGATGTTGATAAAAGTATCGCGCAGCACGCCTGCGTTCTTGTAATCTGTCGATCCGTAACGCCCGACATACCATGCGCGCAGTTGATTGGATAGCGATGTTGCGCCGACGGCGTTTAGCCCATCGCGGATCGTTTTATACGTGGTCAGGCGCGCTTGCGTCGTCAATGACCGATGTGGCGGTACGCCCGCACTATCGATGAGTGTCATTTTAATCACGCGGTCGGCAAAGTCTGATCCCAAAATCAAGCCGAGACGTCCGCCGAACGAGTGACCGATGATATACACCTGTTTCAAGTTGTGTGCGTCGAGATAAGCGACGACGAAACGTGCGTAATCGAATACGGTCCACACGCTAGGCGGTGGCTCGGATTGACCAAAACCGGGCAGGTCGAGCGCGTGAACACAAAAACGACGTGCCGCCAATCCATCTGCCAACGGCTGCATCAATCGACTGTCTGCACCCCAGCCATGCAGTACCAAAATCGGACTCCCATCACCTGTAATTGAGGTTGCGGTTCGTATGCCGTCAATGGTGAAAAATTCGAGAGGTGGCGTAGGTGGGGTCATCATTCGAGGATGATGGGCGCGTTAATCGCCTGTAGTTTTCCGAGCACACCCGCAAACGTTTGCTCCAACGTTTGTGCATTGTCGATTACACTTTCACCGTCCGCGACCAATGCTGCCGCTAACATACCGATTCCGGCGCGCACATCCGGCGAATCCATGTAAATGCCGCGCAACGCTGTTGACCCAACAACAATCGCGCGGTGGGGGTCACACAGCACGATCTGCGCGCCCATCGCTTTGAGCTTATCGACGAATAGCAGCCGATTGTTGAACATCTTCTCGTGGATCAACGACGTGCCGCGCGCTTGGGTAGCAATGACCGTCGCTACCGATACCAAATCCGAAGGAAAACCGGGCCACGGTGCGGTTTCCACTGACGCATCGACATCTTCTTCACGGTTGCTCACGGTCAAAACTTCATGTTTGGGAATGAACATGGTTTCGGCGTCAATATCGATATGCAAGCCGAGCCGCTCGAACATACGCGCAATTGCCCTCATATCCGAACCACGCACACCTTCGATCTGCACACGCCCGCCGCTCATCGCTGCGATCGCGGCGACGCTCGCCGCCTCGATATGATCCGGTCGAATGCTGACATCCGCGCCAGCCAGCGCCGTCGCACCGTGAATATGCAGCACGTTTGAGCCAATGCCGTCGATGCGTGCGCCCATCTGCACCAGCATTGATGTCAATTCTTGCACATGCGGTTCGCACGCCGCATTCTTCAAGACCGTGTATTTGCCTAAACAGGCTGACAGCATCAAAACCAGAGCGGTTGCGGTTACACTCGCCTGGGATAAAATAATCTCGCGTGTCTCCCAAGACGCCGCTTTCAGATCGACGGCGTTGGCGGACGTGACAACATCAATTCCCAGATCACGCAGCGCCTCAAGATGTGTGCGAATGCGATTAAGCGGGTAGTCGATCTCTAGTCGCACGTACTGCCGCTGTACCAGCAGTGGTGCAACTAATAAGAGCCCGCCAATCGATACATCGGTTTCGCCTTGTGTGAGCACGCGCCGCGTTAATCCGCTATGCGTCGCTGTGAGGCTGCTATCGTCATTCCATGTCAGCACTACGCCCAATGATTCGGCGGACGTGATCATCGATTGGGTCGATAGCGTGCGCGGAAAATTATGCAGTGTGACGGGCGAATCGGTGATCATTGACGCCGCGAGCAAGGCTTGCGCAGTGTTTGCATTGCCGCTCGGTCGATACACCCCATTGAGGGGTTGTTTACCTTCAACTCGTATACGCATGAAACCCTTACAATCCTGATGCGGGCATGGTATGTCATGCCGCTACAAGCATTTACTTTACCTAGATGATTTTGCTGAGCGCCAGTGCGATTTGACCCGCAACGCGCGCATTGTTGACAAGTAAGGCAATATTCGCGCCGCGCGAAACGCCTCCGGTAAGCTGCGATACGCGATCGAGCAAGAAAGGCGTCACTGCTTTGCCGTGGATTCCTTGTGCGCTGGCTTCAAGCGTCGCGGCTTGAATGGCTGCTTCGGCGGCGTCATCAGGCATCGCATTATCGGCTGGAACAGGGACGACGAATAACAGCCCCTGATGCAAATTGAGTCGAAACGATGCTGCGATTACCTGTGCGGCTTGGCGCGCCGTTTCGACATGCGCATCCAGTTTGATCCCCGATGAGCGAGCGTAAAACGCCGGCAGTTCGTCGGTTTCATAGCCGAGCACAGGTACACCTTGTGTCTCTAATGTTTCCATTGTAAGCGGCAAATCGAGAATCGATTTTGCTCCGGAACACACGACCGCGACGGGTGTGCGTCCAAGTTCGAGCAAATCCGCCGATACATCGTACGATGCACCACGATGCACACCCCCGATTCCGCCTGTGGCAAACACCTTAATCCCCGCCATATGGGCGACGATCATCGTTCCTGCGACTGTCGTCGCACCATTTTCGCCCAATCCAACCGCAATTGCCAGATCGCGGCGGCTGCATTTACGGACACTGTCACTGGGTTGCTGTGCCAAATAATCGATTTCATCGTGCGATAAACCGACAGTGATTTTACCTTTAATCACGCCAATGGTGGCGGGAACTGAACCTGACGCTTTTACCGCGTCTTCCATCGCAAGCGCAGTTTCAACGCTGATGGGGTAGGGCAGCCCATGTGTGATCAATGTCGATTCCAGTGCGACGACGGGGCTGTGTCCGTGCAATGCCGCCGCAACTGTTGGCTCAATATGTAGCTGTGTAAAAATCATACCAATGACCTTCCCTAGTATCCCCTAGTGTACCCATTTTTGCGCCCTTGTGGAGGGCGTGGGTTGTGAGCGAAGCAAGCTGGAGTATAATTCGCGTATATACTGGGTCAACCAACGATTGGCGTTCATGAGCAGTCTGCCGCCTCACCCTATCCCAACTGAAAAAGAGCAGCTTCGTAATTTGCGTTCGGAAATGCGGCGAGCGATTATGCTGCCGTTCCTTGGGGGTATCGGGCTGATCGTGCTGTTGGTGGTCATCGCCGGATTGCTGCCTGACCCACGCCAAACTACGTTGATTGCCGATTTCTTCATGATCGTTGTTTTGTGTCCGGCGGTCTTGTGTATGTTTCCGTTGTATATGCTCATGGTGCTGGCAATTTATGGTATGGGACGCGTCAATCGTGGTGTCACCAGACCGTTATTTGCGCTTGAACGTTTGACTGCGACCATGCATGGGCGTACGCATCAAATCGCTCAGCGTGTAGGCAAGGCATCCATCACATTCAACGCGCGTGTCGCATCTGTAGATAAGACGATTTTTAGTATCTTTGACCCTGTTGAAAAGCGAGGAAACATCGATGAGCAATCTGCCGACGAACCCCCAAGAGGGTAATTGGAAAACACAATCGTATATATTCGGTGTGATCGGTGGCACGATTTTTGGCGTAATCGCCGCTTATTTTTACACCCGTTCGGCGACCGACGATACTGTTCGCAACGGTTTGCGTACGCCTAACCGCGTGCAGACCGGAGATTTAATCGGCTTGGGGTTGGCGACGCTAGCGATTTTGCGTCAAGTGGCAGAATTGGGACGCACCCCCGAAGATAAGAAACGACGTCGCTAACCGCACAAGTTATTCTCGTTTGAAAGGGTAAAGTGATGTGTGGGCGTTATGTGATCAATGCTGACCCGAACCAATTGCAACAGGCGTTCGCGCTGACGACCGTACCAGAATTTGCGCCGCGTTTTAATATAGCACCGACGCAAATGCTTCCGGTGATCACCAGTGATGACCCGTCACAAGCGGAAATGCTGCGTTGGGGATTGCTGCCGTCGTGGGCAAAAGATGAAAGTATGGGCAGCAAGCTGATCAACGCACGTTCAGAAACAGTGGAAGAAAAACCGTCGTTTCGTAATGCGTATAAACGTCGTCGGTGTATTATACCGGCGACTGGCTATTACGAATGGCAAATCCGCGATGATGGCAAACACCCCATGTTCATTCATATGCGCGACGACGGTTTTATTGGCATCGCTGGACTGTGGGAAATCTGGAAAAATCCGCACGGGGAACTCGTGCGCACCTATGCGATTTTGACGACGAGTGCCAATGAATTCACGACCAAAATCCATGACCGGATGCCCGTCATCCTTACACCAGACGATTATGATCGCTGGCTGACCACGCCAGAAGCTCAGGTTGGCAGCTTGCGTGATTTACTCAAGCCATTTGATAATAACGACGCCATGTCTGCCCACGAAGTCAGCAAAGCGGTCAATCGCGCTATTGTCGATATTCCCAATTTGATTCTGCCGATAGACCCGCCGATAGTGCCCCAACCCCGCTTGTTATGATCGATATGTGAGCAGAAGGCGGCAGATGAGCCGCCCTTGCTAGTCTTTGTCGTCGTCTTTTTGTTTGAGGCGCTTTTCAATCACATCTTTGAACGGGTCGCGTCCCTTTTTGATCAAGACTTCACGCGTGCGCCCGCCGCCCTTCGATTCGCCAATCACACCGAGTTCTTCCAGCAAATCCATGATGCGCGCGGCGCGTGGGTAGCCCAAACCAAGACGCCGTTGAATCAATGACGCCGATGCTTCGCCCGACTCGATGACGAGCGAGATCGCTTGCTCCAGCATTGGGTCGGTTTCGCTCAAGAACTCGCGGCGCGTCAAGCCGCGTTCCCACGGTCCAATACCCACCGGTTGGCTCGTCCCCGCTTCGATAGCGCTTTTGTGCCAATCGCGCCACCACTGGACAACGCCACGCACCTCATCATCGCTGACAAAACAGCCTTGCAAGCGCCGTGGTGCCATTGCCTCAGCGGATAAGAACAGCATGTCGCCCTTGCCCATCAATGTTTCTGCGCCAACGCTATCCAAAATCACGCGTGAGTCTACACCGGACGCGACCGCAAACGACATGCGAGACGGGAAGTTCGCCTTGATCAATCCCGTGATTACGTCTACCGAAGGGCGCTGTGTCGCTACGACCAGGTGCATCCCGACTGCGCGTGCCATCTGTGCCAGTCGCGTTATAGATTTCTCGGTTTCTTCAGGGTGACTCATCATCAGGTCACCAATTTCATCAATCAGGATGACGATATACGGCATGTATTCGTCCTGGCGGCGCCGCCCCAAACGTGAGTTATAGGTGTCAATGTTGCGAGCAACATTTTCTTCCAGAACTTTATAGCGCCGTTCCATTTCGCGCGTACACCATCGCAGCACGCCGATAATGCGCTCACCATCAGTTTCGACAGGTCCCATCAAGTGAGGGAGTCCGTTAAAGCGGCTGAGTTCGACCATTTTAGGATCGAGCATAATCAGCTTGATTAAGTCAGGCGTATTATCCAGCACCAATGCGGTCGCCATCGCTGCAATTGCGACTGATTTACCGGAACCCGTCGTTCCAGCGATGAGCAAGTGTGGCATGGTTGAAAGATCGATGCCGACAGGTGCACCTGCCACGTCGCGTCCCAACGGGATCATGAGTGGCGATTTTTTCTTCGCCAGCATTTCTGAAAACTGCCTGCTTTCGTAGACCGAGCGCAGCGCGACCGTGCTTGGTTTCCGGTTCGGCACTTCCACGCCGATATACGTTTCGCCAGGAACCGGAGTCTCCAGGCGTAAACGTTTAGCAGATAGCGAGAGCGCAAGGTCGCTTGCCAACCCCGCGATCTTATTGATACGAGTACGGCTGCTTGGCGATAATTCGCCTTCAGGATTTTGTCCTTCTTTGAAGGGCTGCACCGCGTACTGAGTTACGGTTGGTCCGACTTTTACGTCTACCACATCGATGTCGATATCGAATTCAAGCAGCGTGTTTTCAATCAACACGACATTATTATTGATTTCGTTCTCGTCAGGCAGGTTAATTTCGACATCGCGTAAGATCGTTATCGGCGGCACGTCGTCGGGACGCTTGATGGCTGTCTTGGTCTCTTTCATATTATCGACGGTGAAATAACGCTTGATTCGTCCGTCAGGTCGTTCGACGCTGACCGGTTCGCCTTTAACGCGCTTACCTTTGATCGTTCCAATCGCTTCGAGCGCGGTTTTTTCACGGGCTTTGAAGATCGGAAGCTGTGATAATTCGGAGGTCTCGTTTTTCGCTGTGTCGGATTTACTGTCACCCGATTTTGGCGTTGTCGCTGTTGGTTCCGGGTTGAGCAGCGCAGCGCGTGTGGATGGAGGCAGGTTTTCGAGATTGGGGCGTACACGAACAATTGAATGCACGCGCACCCGTTGAGCATTCACGTTGGAATGCGTAGCGACCTGTAATTGTCCGCTCGCATCTTCGACGACATCAGGCTTCGTCGTCAGCGCTTCATCCATTGCGCCGATTTGTTGAAAGGTTTTGCTTGGTTTGGGTGCGAGCGCCGGGCGTTTTTGCTTGCCGATATTGCGGAACTGCTCGATGTTACTTTGTAAGAATTCGACCACTGGGTCGCGTCGAATGCCGATCACCACCGCAATCGCGATCACCAAAATGATCGCGTAAAACAACACGGTCAATGTCGCGCCGAACAGACTGACGAGCGGCGATGTGAGCGCCCAGCCGATTTGTCCGCCGCCGCGACCCATCCGTGCCAGCGCGCGTAATTCTTCATCGCCCGCGCTCATGTGCAGCAGCGCCAATACCGATAAAAAGCTGAACTCCAGCGCGAGAATGCGCCGAGTCGGAAAGCGGATGACGACGCCGAGTTTAGGCAGCAGTACGATGATGCCCAACGCGAAAATACCTGCACAAATCACCGCGCTGCCCCAGCCAAACATACTCGTGAGTGCGCTTGACCATGCCGCCGAAATTGTTGCATCGGACGACGCATTGATGAGCGACAAGAACGAGACGACGCCGAACACGATCAGCAAAATCGCCGCGATTTCGTCACCCCATGGGGGGATTAAATCGAGAATAGAATCCCAAAACTCCGGCTTGACCGTATATTTTTCCGCGCGCGCAAATTTCGCAGCGCCGGGCTCGGCTGGTACGCCGGTCGTTGACGTTTTTGAATCGGGCGTGGCAGGCACGCGCGGTGCATTTGTTTTTGGGGCGGTGGGCGCGGCTTTCGCGCTCACCGTCGGCTTCGTGTCCGCTTTTTCCGTGCGGGCGGCGGGTTTTTCCTGCGCCACTGGTCAGCTCCATCACGTTTCCGTCTTTGGCGCCTATTTTAGCGCAAGAAGGTCACTTGTGCTGAATCGTTAATCGTGCGCGCGTAAGCTTAAGCCAAGCCGACGATTGCGCCCATCAATGCTTAAAATCTGCGCGTGGATGATTTGCCCTTCGGAAACGACATTGCGCGGGTGCAAGAACTGTCCTTCAGCAAGTTCACTGACATGGATCAGTCCTTCTAATCCCTCTTCGATGCGCGCGAACGCGCCGAAATCGACCACGTTCGTCACTAAACACTCGACAATCTGCCCGATCTGATAGCGCTCTCCGACGGTGATCCATGGGTCGGGGTGCAGACGTTTCAGGCTGAGCGCGACCCGTCCGGCGTCTTGGTGGACATCCAGTACATAGACGCGCACTAAATCACCTCGGTTCAGTAAATCATTGGGGTGTCCGACGCGCCCCCAACTGAGTTCACTGATATGGATCAAACCTTCCAGACCACCAATATCGATAAATGCACCGAAATCGCACAGATTTGTGACCGTGCCTGTGATGATGTCGGTCGATTTCAATCGTGCCAAAATATCTGCGCGTTCGCCTGGCAATGCGCGCGCGGCACGTTCAGATAAAATCAACCTGTTTTGAACTTCGTCGAGTTCAATGACGCGGAGCTTTAGCTGCTTTTCGACCTGGTTTGTCAATGCATTACGACGAATCGAGTTGTTCGACGTTGCGGGAAAATCAAGCAGTTGACTGGCAGGGACAAACCCGCGTAAACTGCGCCATAGTACCAACAAACCGCCACGGTTGTAGCCGATCACCGTGAGTTCGACGATTTCGTCGGCATCCATCACACGCTGCATTTCGATCCAGTCGGCGTGCAGACTGCCCCCCTCGATTCGCTCTAGAACCGCGCCATTCAAATGTACGCCGTAGAAGTCGTCATCGCGGGGTGGAGTATCGGTCGGTGTGCTGTCGGCGTATTCCCCTTCATTGAGCAGTGCTGCCCAATACGCCTCGTCGGGGGGGGGCGGCGCGGGCGTATGATCCCGCCGTTGCGTGCTGCTCGCCATGCTCATTTCCTTTTGAATCCTACCAGTACGATGCTCATTAAAGACTGGTCATCTTGATAAGCGGAAGTATAGTACGGGGGTAATTTTCGCACAAGCAGCGAACGATACGATGATTATAAGCCGCCTTCCATCTCCGTAAGTGTCTTGGCAACCGCATCGATCGCGTCATCCTGGCGTCGATAAAACGTTGGTTCGCTCAACGCCAACTGCCGCGCGACATCGCGGACTTTTTCGCCTTCGATAAAGCGTCGTTCAAGGATGAGATAAATCGTCCATTCTGGGCTGAACGATTTGCGCTCTCCCGCTGGTTTTTGCCTTTCGATTGCATCTTTCAAAACCGCGCGCAGCGCTTTGGTCGGTTGATTGTCATGTTCGGGCAGCGCCCGCTTGACAGTTTGAAGTTCCAATAGGCGGCTGCTTGTCAAGCCGACGCCGCCCCAATAGTGGCGCAATGCCGCGCGCACTTGTTCTTTGAACTGTTCGTGATCGACGCTCAGTTCGTTGTTGTTCCTTGCCGCGTCTGCGGCCGAACCAGCGCGGCGCGGCTTGTATTCAATCTCTGCCGCGACGCGACGTGTTACATTGACCTGGGGAAGTAAGCCTTCCAATGCCGCAAGAATTTCGTTCTGCAGGCGGATGTCTTCGAGGGTTTGCGATGAACGCCGCGCGAATATTTTCAACATCACATCGTCGTCTGGCGTCAGGTCAATCTCGGCGGCACGCGCTTGAAAACCCATCACCCCAATGCGCAGCGACTCGCCGCCTGTCGCGCGTGGACTATACAGCGGAATCAGCCAGTAACCGTGCCATTTTTCTATTGCAATCGGCGCATCCAACGATCCATTTATCGCCCAAAATCCAGTGATTATTTGGGCGTCGGCAGTGAATAAAGCCGCGTCGGGGCGGGCAGGTCCCACCGCGCTTATCAATTCAAAGGCGCCATCGCTATTTTGTGCTGCCACAAATGCTGTGTTAACGCGCAGGTAATCGCAGCTTGCCGACAGATTGGCATCAAGAAGCTGGACGAGATCATCGCGTGTGAGCAGCCGCTCGCTTAAAGCTTGCAATTTTTCAAAATGATTGTAGTCGTCACCAGCATAGACTAAGAAACCTTCCAGGCGCGGGAGTAGTAAATGTACCATCCACTGCCATAATAAAATCACCGTCACGACCGCAAACGGCAAGAATGTTTCGCCAGGTAAACTCAGAATACGCGCGGCTGACGACGTGACAATGATCGTTGCCAACGCCAATAACCCCGTTGCGGGACCGCGAAGGACGAAGCGCAGCAACTGCGTTTTGACGGCGCGATCGGGTGTGTTAGAGCCGAAAAAGGAGAGCGGATATGCCAGGAACGCAAGCATCAATATCATGACGATATTCGCCACATTGACCAGCGCCAAGCCAAGCAATGAATATTCTTCACCCACACCAAGCAGTGTCGAAAACGGGAAAATGCCGATGGCAGGCGTGAGCATTGCAATCTGCAAGTAGCCCATACGACGGCGTGTATCGCGCGTGAGACAGCGCTGACGTGCACGCTGAACATTGTAAAAGGCGAACAGCGTCACCAAAACGAAATATAAGATGTAAACCGGAAACAGGGTGCTTCCGCGTAAACTGATGTAGACGCCTGATTCCAGCAGCGGCGGTTGAACGCGCAGGGGCGTCACCAATACATCGGTGAACGTCGCCAACAACACGAATGCGATGCTGAATCCATACAAAACGCGGATTAAGCGGCGGCGGCGTCCGCGTGACGGCAATCCGGTTGTCGCCAATAACGCGTCGGAAAGATGGAACAGCGCGGCGGGCATGAAGGCGATGGCTAACCATTGCAAACGCAGCGTATTAGCGAACGTCCCCGCGCCGGGACCCAGCGACAAAAACACGTCACAGATATACGCACCTGTCACGCAGGCGAGTACAACGCCGGATGATCGCGTTACGCGGTCACGTAAATTACGGGTCAAGTTATAAAGCAAAATTGAAGCGGCGAAAATAACGATCCCTGAAGCCAAAATTTCGTTGAACAGCGAGAGCGTTGGTACGATTAGTTCATCCATTTACAGGACGCTCCGCTCTCAGCGTATCGATTGGCTAAAAAAGACCGCGATATCCTGATTTGGGAAATAACGGTCGTTGAACCCGCAAAATTGAAAGCCAATACGCTGGCAAAACGTGATCGCTGGGACATTTTTGGTCTGTGTATGTAAGGTCAAGCGTGTGATCTGGTGTTCTTTTGCCCACTGTCGTGCCGCGTTTACTAACCGTTTGCCAATATCGTGGCGGCGCAGCGCCCGTGCTACGACGATATCTTCGATTTGTCCGATGTGGCGAATTATGTCGTTGTGCATCGTCAAGTAACCGAAAATCTCGGTTTGGTCACGGCTGACCGCCACGATAAAGCAGTGATGAGGCGGTAAGGTGGCGCGAAGCCTGTTTTCATCTGGCGAATAGGTGACTTCGATGACGCGTGGAAGGCGTTCTAAACGCAGCGTGATTTCCCATTCGTCGCGGTAATCTTCGTGATGTGACTGCATTTGCCACACCGTATCGGTTTCATACGTATGATCGAGTGCTGTGCAAGAAGCGATATCGGTTTCTAATCCGTCGCGGATGACGATATTGAGGCTGGTCGGTTGCATGGGCGTCAAAACGGATTACGCAAGATACGCATCACCAAACGTCCCTGCGATCTGCACGTCAATGATCTCGGCGTCGGCGTCGGCATCTTTGGCAAGATACACACCGGGTTCGGCTTGGTCGTAGCGGCTGTTATCGATATGGAGCTTAAAGAATAATCCGCTTTGCGCGCTAATGCGTGCGGCGCTGCCCGGTGGCGTGATGACAGTTATTATCCCAGCCGCACTGCGAATATAAATCGGTTCGAATGCTTCATCGGGCGTGACCAGTCGAATATCACCGAAACCGGTGGCGATCAAGCCGTTCTGCACAATTAAACCGGAAAGATCGACATCGACTTGCCCAATACTGCTTGTGACGAGCACCTGCCAGGGTAAATCACGCGCCAGACTCATATGCCAATCTGCAAACGACAGCCACGCGGTTGCGGCACGATCCAGCTTGAGAAACGTATGCGTTCCTTGTACGTGCAGGGCTGGGCGTGCATTACCCGCAAATTGTCCGGCGATCAATCTTCCTTCGCGCTCTGCTGCACGCATCGTCACATCGATTTCACCAGCGATGATCTCCAGCGTAGCACTTTCGACACTGCCGCGTGTAATGCCAAACGCGCGACCGTCGCCGCCCGCCAGTATATCGCCACGCAGCAGTACGACTGCACCACCGACGACCAACAAAAGCGGCCACAACGTCGTGACGTTGAAGCCGCTGATGAGCAAAAAGTTGTTGAGAAGCAGGATGACACCTAACGCGATAAGCGCAAGCGACCCCAGCCATACCCCGCGCGACCCTTTTGTCCGCACGCGATTTTACTCCTCGTACAAGTAGTCGCGCAGAATCACATGCGCAGATGATTGGCGCAAACGGTTCAAGGCTTGGGCTTCTAACTGACGCACGCGTTCGCGTGTGACGCCAATCGCTTGACCGACTTCTTCGAGTGTATACACGCGACCATCTTCCAATCCGTAACGCAGACGTAAGATTTGCGCCTCGCGTGGAGGCAGTCGATCGAGTGCGGTTTTCAACTGCTCGTGCAGCAAATTGTTGGCGACTTCTTCCGCTGGTGCAGGGCTGTTCACATCTTCGACGAAATCGCCGAAGGTGCTGTCGCCATCTTCATCGATAGGCGTTTCTAGGCTGACAGGGCGGCGCGCAATTTCGAGCAAATTTTCGACTTTGTCTGGTGTGGTTTCCATGCCGATGGCAAGTTCTTCCATCGACGGATCACGACCGAGTTCTTGCGTCAAACGCATTTGCACGCGGCGCATCCGGTTGAGCTGATCGCCCATGTGTACAGGGACACGAATCGTGCGTCCTTGATCTGCAACGGCACGGCTGACCGCCTGACGAATCCACCAGGTCGCATACGTGCTGAATTTATGTCCGCGCTGATATTCGAACTTGTTGGTCGCGCGAATTAGGCCGATGTTGCCTTCCTGGATCAAATCCAGAAACGGAACGCCGCGTCCGATGTATTTCTTCGCCACGCTGATGACCAGACGTGCGTTAGCGCGGATCAAATGCTCCTGCGCCATTTCGCCGTCGTGCATCAAATCGCGCAAATCATACACATCATCCATCGGCAGCAGCTCGCCTTTTTCTTCGAGCAGGGCGCGCGATTGTACAGCGCGTTCCATGCGCTTGGCGAGATCAACTTCTTCTTCCGCTTTCAATAACGGCACACGTCCGGCTTCTTTCAGGTACAAGCCGACCACATCGTCGCTATCGAGCGCTTGTTGATACCCGGCATCGTCGTTCAAGTCGTTATCGAACCACGCCACTTCTTCATCTTCGCGTGCTGGATTCAACTCAAGGTCGAACCCCACTTCTTTGCGGGCACGCGGGGAATCAAAAAAAGCCTCTTCGTCCGGTTCGACCGATGGCATCACTTCGACGCCCGCCGCGATCAAATCGTCCATAACGTCTTCGAGCAGCGCGACATCCTGTTCTGCGTTTGGCAGCATTGTCAGGATGTCGTCGTAGCTCACCCGTCCCTGCTTCCGCGCTTTTTCCATGATTTGAGACCGCACTTCGTCTTTAGGTGCCATTACTGTAAACATACGTTATAACACTCGTTAGTTGGTAAGATACGTGTCTTGCCACTCTAGATTAGACGTAATACAAGCATAATTCTTACGTAGACGTGGCGACAATCGGCTGGGAGTATGCAAAACGACATCGTCGGGTGTTGTTTAACACTCGCTTCATAATTGCAATCAAACAGAATATCGTCAATTCGTACCCTTGTCAAGCAGTTCGAGTATCTATTTTATAAATTATTCATTTGTGGGAGGCTGCTGCGCGGTCAATAAAAGGTAATCGACGGCAGGGCGGTCGAGTAGAAATATGTCTGGTCGGTCGTCGGCAATCGCATAATACTCGGCGCGCAGGGTGTTCAAACTGCCAACCGCTATAAAATGTGTCTCATCGCTTGTGGTGACAAATTGAATGTTCAGCACGCCATCTGGGTTGAAACCGTAATCGCTCAAATCGCTGTCCGGCGGTACAGGCAGCGCTCGTTGATATGCAAGCAGTACGATAGTACGCGCGACATTGATTGCACTTTGCGCGTTGATGGGTTGAGGGAGATCGGGCGCGACCCATACGCCGTTATCTGTGCGTGCTAATGTTAATTCAGCCCCAGTGATCGGATTTTGCAGCCGAATCGCAGCCAAATCGAGATCAGTCAGATCGGGGAACACGCGCGTCAGCGTGATGATGATTTCATCGCTGGTGTTTGGCAGGCTGCTTAAAATGCCGAACGCTGCGACCAGCGCGACGAACACAGCGAGCAGAATCAACAGTCCACGCTGATTTTTCATCGTCGTACACGCCTCGCATAGATTGCTATTCCTGTAACCAGGACGATGCCCGGTAGCAAAATCACGACGGCGAAGCGGATAAACTGACGTGTCGGTACGTCAACGAATACAGGCATACTGACAGCGAAGTTTTGCGAACCGAACGTGATGCGTTCGTTCAACCCTGAAAGCCACGAGGTGGCGTTGGTGAACAAAATGCCGTTGCCGCCGATAGACGGCAGCAGCACTTGACCATTGCTGACAAAATCGCTGTCACCGACCAGGATGATGCGCGCGTCTGTCGCTTGGTTCCACGACCATACGACCAATGATTGTGGTCCTGGCACATCGCTGCTCGCGTCATACTGATATGTATTTGTTTGACCGAGTGCTAGCCAGTTCGTTTCGCCATAGCTTTGTTCGGACGACATGAACAGCCGCCCATTGGCGATATCCGGCGGCGCGCTTTCAAGATTGACATCAACCGCTCGAATCAGGCGGTACAGCGTCGGATTGATCGCTGGATCGAGATTGGCAGAAAAGTCGGTTTCATCGAACATGACCGCACCGATGACATCGAGCGGCGTTTGCCCTGACGCGACTGGATCGACAACTACGCGGTTCAGCGCGCGCACACCGAAATTATCCCACAGATAACGATTGAACTCGCCGTCTTCTTCCATAAACAGTTCATCTGTGAACAGCACATCCGCCAATAAAAGCAGTGAACCGCCGTTCTCCAGATACCGATCCAGTACGCCAATTTCGTTGGTCGTCAAATCACGAAGTGGGCGTGTAAAAATGACCATCGACGCATCATTAGGAATGTCGCCGCCAATTCCGGCGATCTGCGGCAAATCGAGCGGATAGGTAATCAAGCCGCTTTCGCGTACGCCATTATTGATTCCCGAAATACCTTCTGCAGACGAATCGAGCGGGTCACGTTCGCCTAGCCCGGTATCGAAATACACAGTCAGCGTCCCCGCATATAAAAGCCGTGAGATCGCCTGCGTCAAATCGCGTTCTTGTGTACCGCTTAAGGGCACGCGTGCCAGCGATGAAAAATCGACCGCGCCGTCGCCGTTGACATAGGAAAGATAAACTTCGCCATCAAAGGTCGTGCCGAATTGTTCCGCGAGTGCTGGCACTTCTACCGGGTCGTAATAGCGACGGCGGATTAAACCATTGGTTGCGTCTTCGTACAGCACAAAAAACTGGTCGTCGGTTTCGCGCAAATTGAGCGATCCGGCGCTATAAAACCCGGTGATTTGGATCGGGCGGCTGACCTGTTCTAGAATATCGAGCGAGGTATTGCTCAAGGTGAAACGCTGTGCGGCGGTCAAATCCCATGTCAGCGTCGCGCGCGCTAACAGCAAATACGTCATGGTGACGATACCGATCAGCAGTATTGCGCTGAAAATCGTCGCGGTGCTAAAGCGGATGCCGCGTCCGGTGATGAAGCCGCGAAAATCGTCCGGTTGCAGCGCCGCCCAAATGACCAAACCGATCGCGCCCGACGCGAACAATGTCAAACCGAGCAGCGTCAGCGTTCCTTGCGCGATCCATGCTACGATCCCAGCAATGACGCCGCCAAAACCAAATAAACTGGCGACCGCGCCGATATTGCCACGTGTGATGACGATATTGTTGGAGTTATTCATCGCTTACCGCCAGCGCGCGGATTCGAGCGCGCGGATTGATAAATACAGCATGATCACGATAATGCCCAGAAAAAAAGCGATGTCTTCCATTTTTATCAATCCAAAGCCGAATGATGGTGCATAGTGCGCTTGCAGCGACAGCGTTCGCACGACGCGTGCCACTTCGATGTTGCCGATCACGCGTCCTGCACCGTCTGCCAGCCATAACAACAGCAGTGTGATCATGCTGAAAAATGCAGCGACGATCTGATTTTCAGTCAGCGAACTGAAAAATAACCCGACAGCGAGCGTCGCACCGCCGTACAGCCAAATGCCGAGATACGCGCCAATCGTGTGCCCGAAATCTGGCTGCGTAATCGCTGCTAACACGAATTGATATGCCAGCGTGATCAGAAGCAGCGCCGTGTAATAAAACCATGCGCCTAAAAATTTGCCGATGACGATCGCGCCGTCTGGCACGGGAGCGGTTAAGAGTAATTCCAGCGTGCCTTCGCGTCGTTCTTCTGCCAATAAACGCATCGTCAACAACGGCGCGATGAACACCAGAAGCAGCGCCAGCGTCGTCGGGATTATTGCCGGATTTGCAATCGTTTGCGCGGTTGATACGACTTCGATCTCTTGGGTGAACACCAAACCCGTAAAGACCAGAAAAGCGAAACCAATTAAATACGCAAATGGCGAGCCAAAGTAGTGCGCAATTTCGCGGCGCAATATCACCCATGTACTCATGTGCTGTCCTTGCCAACCAGTTCGAGAAAGATCGATTCGAGTGATGTCTGTTCTTGTCGCATTTCTAACAGCGTATAACCGACTTTGGCGACCCGTCCCGAAATTTCGGCACGGGTGTCATGGTCACGTTTGCTCTTGACGAGCCAGCCCGCGCCTTGTTTTTCGACCGCAGTTACACCGGGTATACCACTCAATAATTTACGAGCGGCGTCGGCGTTCGTGCCGCCAATTTCGACATAAATTACCGCGCCGCTTTGCAGCCTGTCGCGCAGTTCACCGGGTTTGCCTTGCGCGATGATGTGTCCTTTATCGATGATCAATACACGATCGCAGACCTGTTCGGCTTCGTTCAAAATATGCGTGCTAAACAGCACCGTATGATCCTTGCCGAGCATACGCACTGTTTCACGGACTTCAATCACCTGCTGCGGGTCGATGCCAATCGTCGGTTCGTCGAGGATAATCACAGGTGGGTTATGTACCAGCGCTTGCGCCAGTCCCAATCGTTGCCGCATCCCTTTGGAAAGATGGCGGATCAACATATTGCGGCGATCATAAAGCTGCACGCGCTGCAATACATCATTAACCTGTGCCGACGGACGCCGTTCCCCGCGTAACTGCGCCCAAAACATGACGTACGCTTTGACGGTCATATCGGGGTAGACCGGAATCCGTTCGGGCATATAACCGACATTGCGCCGTGCTTCCATCGACTCGTCGCTGATGTCAAACCCTGCAATGCTGGCGCTGCCATCGGTCGGTGGCATAAACCCGGTCAGCATTCGCATCGTCGTGGTTTTACCAGCGCCATTGGGACCCAACAACCCAACGATCTCGCCTTTTTTTGCTTTGAAACTAATGTGATCAACGGCTGTAAAACTGCCGTAGCGCTTGGTCAGCTTATCTACTTCAATCATTTTGCGCTCACTGTCTACCCTGCGTCCGATCGTACTGGTCTCACGTATAGCCGTCAAGCAAACGTCAATAACGCTGGACAATCGAATTGACATCAAGCTTACTATGCCGCATAATTTAGCAGATTGCCTAAGGATGTTGGTCATGATCGCTTCGGACATGAACATACTAAATATCCCGCGCCGCGAATACCGTCGTCGCCCATTGACACATGAGGTCAAGTTGGGTTTTTCGCGTTAGTAAGCACGCAGTCCGCAGCACGAACGCACACCCAACCCCCTGACCTCACGACCTGAGGCAGGGGGTTTTTTCTTGTCTGCCGTTTAATTTTCAAGGAGAACGCATGACCGAACGACCCAAAATTCGCGCTGGTATTTATGGCGCATCTGGCTACGCTGGGCAAGATGTCGTGGAAATTTTGGCGCATCATCCGCAAGTCGAAATCGTTTTTGCCACGTCGAATACGTATAAAGGTGAGTCGATTCCATTCACGAATTTGACGTATATCCGATCGGATGACGCCGATTTATCGAGCGTAGATGTGGTATTTCTCGCGCTGCCACACGGCGTGAGCGCAAACATGGCGGCGGCGGCGGCGGCGCACGGTGTCAAGGTGATCGATTTATCGGCAGACTTACGTCTTGATACACCAGAAAGCTACAAACAGTGGTACAGCCATGAGCATCCACACCCAGAATTGCTGCCGACGCCTTACGGACTGCCGGAGATCAATCGCGCCAATATCGTTGGTAAATCGATGATCGCCGCGCCCGGCTGTTACCCGACGACGACTTTGCTGGGTCTGTATCCACTGCTTAAACAGCACGCTGTTTTGCCGAATACGCCTGTTATCGTCGATGCCAAGAGCGGCGTAAGCGGCGCGGGACGAGACCCAAAGTCAAATTTACAGTTCGTCGAAGTCTTCGGCAATTTCGCGCCATACAATCCGGGTCGTGTCCATCGTCATGTCGGTGAAATCGAACAGGAAATGTATAAGATCGATCCACAAGCGGGTATGTTGATCTTCACTCCACATTTGCTACCAGTCGATCGCGGTTTGATGGCGAGTATTTACGTAACGCTCAAAGATGAGTTCAGTGCCGAAAAAGCCCAGGATTTGTTTGAAGAAACCTACAGCCATGAGCCGCTCGTTAAGGTGCTGGCGCGCGGTCAGCAAGCCACGCTCAAACATGTCGTTCGAACCAATGGCGCGGCGATCAGCTTGACTCCGGTCACCGATCGCTATTTGCACATCACCAGCGTGACAGACAACCTGCGTAAAGGTGCGTCGGGGCAAGCGGTACAGTGTTTCAATCTCATGTTCGGCTTTCCCGAAACGATGGCGTTGTTATGAGTTCAACTTTCGTCATCAAAATTAGTGGGCATGAACTCGATGATCCCGCGTATTTAGCCGAATTCGCGCGCGTCGTCGCCCAGATTAAAGATCGCGTTGTCGTGGTGCATGGCGGCGGCAAAACGATCAGCGCTATGCAAATCAAGATGGGCATCGAACCGCAGTATGTCGATGGGATTCGTGTGACCGATGCTGCATCGCTTGAACTCGTGGAGATGGTACTGCGTGGATCGGTCAATACACTCTTGGTGCGCGCCTTTATCAACGCTGGACTCGATGCGCAGGGCATGAGTGGGGTTGATCGCGGCTTGATCCGCGCTGAAAAAATGCGTCACGCCCAACACGACATGGGGTATACGGGTGTGGTCACATCGGTGCGCGCCGAAGTTTTGAGCGCGATGCTGGCGCAAGGCGTAACTCCGGTGATCGCGCCGCTATGTTTGGGTGTTGATAGCGCGCTTAATGTCAACGCTGATCAGGTTGCAGGGGCGGTTGCGGGTGCGCTCGATGCTGAACGTCTGTACATGATTTCAAATGTGGCGGGCGTATTGATCGATGGTGGAATTGCGCCCACGCTGACTCTGCCGCAAATCGAATTGTTGATCGGGGACGGGACGATTTTCGGCGGTATGATCCCGAAAGTGCGTTCGGCGCTTGATGCATTGAAGAGTGGTGCAAAACAAGCGGTGATCACCGATGTAAGCGGTTTGACGGCGCACAGGGGTACAATTTTCACCTCTGGCACATGAATCAGTACGTGTTGGCAAATGGTTAAGGTCTTATTGTGAGCGAGCAAGACGAGCAGCGCCAAATCGACGAACTTTTTGCGCTGATCCGTGAATTGCACGGCGACAAGCAGGCGGATGACCTGGTCAATTCGTTCACCGCCGTGTTTGCGGCGCATGAAAACGCCGACGAGCGCGCGAGCATCATCGAGTACTGGCTTGGGTTTTATCGCCTGCGTAAATATAAACGCATCAAAAAGCGCCGCCGCCCGACGTATCAGGAACGAATTACGGCGTGTTCTGCCTGTAGTTATCCGGCATCACATCGTCATCACTTATGGGATGTGGCAATGCACGGCGAGAATCGAGTGACAATCCAGCTATGTGCGAATTGTCATGAACTGCATCATTTGTTGTATAACGCGCTGGTCAAAACGTCGAATTATAGTCGTGATTTGGCACAGCACCTTTTGACCTCCGGCGTAAAAGTTGACGTAGCGACCTTGATTTTAGGGTGGTGTCTGGCGACGATCCGTTATGAAGCGGCAAATGGGTGGGTGGATGAACGGCGCGCGACCATGGAATGGGTCGAACGCCGATTAAATTGGTCGATGATTGTTGAAGCAAATAACAGCTAACCTAAAGGGGGCAGCAGTGGCAGTCGCAGAAAATTTGAACCCGATTATTCAGCTAGAAAACGAACGTATTGTGCAGTCGTATAAGCGCGCACCGTTCGTGCTTTCACACGGACACGGCATCACACTCTATGATACCGACGGCAAAGCATATCAAGATTGGGTTGCTGGAATCGCAGTCAACGCGCTTGGCTACAGTGATGCGGGCTTTATAAAAGCTATTCAAGCTGCCGCACTAGGCTTAATTCACACCAGTAATTTGTATTACACCGCGCCGCAAGCAGAACTCGCGGCAGCAATTTGTGCCAAATCGTTCGCGGATCGTGTGTTTTTCACCAACAGTGGTACCGAAGCGGTCGAAGGTGCGCTCAAGTTCGCGCGCAAAGTCGCGTATGACAACGGTGATAGCGACCGCAAAGAGATTGTGTGCTTTACGGACGCGTTTCATGGGCGCACACTTGGCGCACTCTCGATCACGCCGAAAGACAAGTATCAGAAGCCTTTTCACCCGCTCATGCCTGGCGTGATCGTCGCGGAATACAACGATTTGGAAAGCGCGCGCGCGGTCATCAGTGAAAAAACCGCTGCCGTCATTCTCGAACCTGTGCAGGGCGAAGGCGGCATTTATCCAGCGACGCCAGAATTTTTGCAAGGCTTGCGCCAATTGACCGAGCAGCACGGCGCATTGCTCATCTTCGATCAAATTCAATGTGGCATGGGTCGCACCGGGACGTTGTGGTCAAGCGAACCGAGCGGCGTCACGCCCGATATTCAAACGATCGCCAAAGCGTTGGGCAACGGGCTGCCGATTGGCGCGATTTTGGTCACCGAAACGGTCGCCTCGCATATTCACCCCGGCGATCACGGCTCGACGTTTGCGGGCAACCCGTTCACGACTGGAGTCGCCAAATACGTATTTGACACGATCAGCCAACCAGAATTTTTGAGCAGCGTCCGCGAAACAGGCGCGTATTTGAAAGAACGGTTGGAAGAGATCAACAGCCCGTTGATCAAAGAGGTGCGTGGGCGCGGCTTGATGGTCGGGCTGGAACTCACCATCGAAACGCCCGCGTTGATCGAAGCGGGCTATCAATACGGGTTGATGCTGGTCAACGCGGGCATGAATGTGATCCGTTTTGTGCCGCCGCTCATCGCGCAAAAGAGTGATGTGGACTCGATGATCGATAAACTGACGACGATTCTTAGCAACGCCGGGAGCGTCCACTAAATGAATGATGTGCAATCGACGATCCATGCCGTAAAAGGCTTCAAAGTGGCGGGCGTTCATGCTGGATTGAAAGCCGATGGCGCTTTAGACATGACGCTCATTTACAGTGAGACGCCGTGTGTGGCGGCAGGTATATTCACGACCAATCTGGTCAAAGCTGCACCTGTGCTGGTCGATCAAGAGACGCTGGCGAAGAATAACACACACATCCGCGCGGTCATTATCAATACCAAGTGCGCCAATGCGTGTACGGGGCAGCAGGGAATGGACAACGCGCGCCAGATGCAGCGCTGGGTCGCGGAGCGTTTGGGCATTGGCGAGGATGAAGTGCTGGTCATGTCTACGGGTGTGATCGGGACACAGCTCGACATGACGAAAATCCGTCACGGAATCGACTTGGTGGCGGACGCGCTCGGTGACGAGAACTGGGAAGCGGCGGCGCGCGCGATCATGACGACCGATACGCGCCCCAAATTTGCCTCATGGCGCGACCGCAATACTGATTATGTAGTCAGCGGCATCGCAAAGGGTGCTGGCATGATTGCGCCAAATATGGCAACGATGCTAGGCATTGTGGCAACCGATTTGTCCATTCAAGCAGATGCCATGCCTGCTCAGTTGAAAACTACCGCCAATTTAACCTTCAATTGCATCAGTGTGGATGGAGATATGAGTACCAATGACACGCTGTTGTTACTTGCCAACGGTCAATCAGGTATTCGTGATGGAGTGGATAGCGGTGTCGTACAAGGTGTGTTGGCGGTTTGTCACGAATTGGCGACCAGTATTGTCCGTGATGGCGAAGGTGCAACGAAGTTCATCACGATCAATGTAAGAAACGCCCATCAGAACACGGCGCGCCAAATTGCAAATACAATTGCGACCTCTCCACTGGTCAAAACTGCTTTTTATGGGGGTGACGCCAATTGGGGACGTATCATTGCGGCAGCGGGGCGTGCGGGCGTCCCTTTTGATGCCGATAAGGCAGAATTGTGGATATGTTCGGGAGAAAATTGGTCTGCTGCCCCGTATCCTACAACCAATGATTGGGAAGACCCAACCATCGCCACCTGTAATGGCGCAATACAGTTATTTGCGGCAGGCATTGCGCTGAATTATGACGAAGGTGCAGCATCGCAAATTATGCGCTCGCCTTCGATTACGGTCACACTCGATTGCGGAATCATGAATGGAGAATATTCCAATATTTGGACTTGTGACCTTTCGCATGATTACGTCTCGATCAATGGACATTACCGGAGCTAAAACTATGCACGCACTTTTAGCTTTGGAAGATGGGCGGACGTTTTCCGGCGTCGGCTTTGGCGCGGATGGCGTGCAAACGGGCGAATTGGTTTTCAACACATCGATGACGGGCTATCAGGAAATTCTGACCGATCCGTCGTACCACAAGCAGATTGTGACGATGACCGTGCCGCATGTCGGCAATACAGGCATTAACGTAGACGATTTGGAGTCAGATCGGGTGTGGGTCGCGGGGTTTGTCGTGCGTCAATTGTCGCCGACCGTGAGCAATTGGCGCAGTCAGCGTGATTTAGACGGCTATTTGCGTGAACAAGGCGTGATTGGTATTAGCGAAGTCGCGACGCGCTCGCTCGTACGCCATATCCGCGAAAAAGGCGTGATGCGTGCGGCATTGGCGCACGGCGAAGCGGCGCACGATCCAGCCGCGCTGATCGAAATGGCGAAAAACGCGCCCGATATGAGCGGCGCGAATCTGGTCGATGATGTGAGCTGTGTAGAAGCCTATAACTGGACGGAACATAGCGATCCCCAATGGTACAAAGATCATGATTACGACCCGAACGGTGCATTGATCATCGCGTATGACACCGGAATCAAGCGCACTATTTTACGAATGCTGACCGATCGCGGCTTGCGCGTGACGGTTGTGCCCGCGCGCACGACCGCCGCTGCCGTGTTGGCAATGAATCCGGCGGGCGTGTTTTTATCGAACGGACCCGGCGACCCCGCCGCCGTCACCTATATGATCGACAACACGCGCAATTTACTCGGCAAGGTTCCCGTATTTGGGATTTGTCTCGGTCATCAGATTTTAGCGCTGGCGTTGGGTGGTCATACCGAAAAGATGCGCTTTGGACATCGCGGTGGCAATCAACCGGTCAAAAATTTGCTCACTGGCGTCATCGAAATCAGCGCGCACAATCATGGGTTCGCCGTCACGTCGGACAGCGATTTGCAAGGCGGCGAAGTTACGCACATCAACCTGAATGACAACAGCATTGAAGGCTTGCGCCACGAAGCGCTCGGCGCGTTCAGTGTGCAGTATCACCCCGAAGCGTCGCCGGGACCGCATGACTCGCTGTATTTATTCGATGAATTTGTTTCGCGTGTCAAACGCGAACCGATACGAGTCTAAAATGCCCAAACGCTTAGACATTAAAACGATCTTAATCATCGGTTCAGGTCCCATCGTTATCGGGCAAGGACCCGAATTCGATTATTCCGGTGTGCAAGCGTGTAAAGTGCTTCGTGCGCAAGGCTATCGCACCGTGTTGGTCAACAGTAACCCCGCGACGATTATGACCGACCCCGAATTTGCCGACGCCACCTATATCGAGCCGCTCACACCAGAAATCATCGAGCGCATCATCGAAGCCGAACGACCGGACGCTTTATTGCCAACGGTCGGCGGACAAACTGCGCTCAACCTTGCCAAAACGTTGAGCGAACGCGGCATTCTACGCAAACACGGCGTCGAACTGATTGGTGCGGTCATGGAAAGTATCGATTTGGCGGAAGACCGTCAGTTATTCAAAGACGCCATGATCGAAGTTGGCTTGTCGTGTCCGCCGAGTGTCGTTGTCGGCGCGGTCGATGATGCGCTGACCGCTGCTGTACAAATCGGCTATCCGGTACTGATACGTCCTTCGTTCACGTTAGGTGGGTCGGGCGGCGGTATTGCTTATGACCCCGACGAACTCAGTCAAATCGCAGAACGCGGCATTAAGCTCAGTCCAGTCGGTCAGGTCTTGATCGAAATGAGCGTACTCGGCTGGAAAGAGTACGAACTCGAAGTCATGCGCGATGTGACTGGGAATTTTGTCGTCGTGTGCACAATTGAAAATCTTGACCCGATGGGCGTGCATACGGGCGACAGCATAACCGTTGCGCCCGCGCAAACCCTGACCGATAAAGAACTCCAGCGCCTGCGCAATATGGCAAAAATCGTGCTGGATCGTGTTGGCTTGGCGACGGGTGGCGCGAATGTGCAGTTCGCTATCAATCCGGCGGATGGTCAGGTTTATGTGATCGAAATGAACCCGCGCGTCTCGCGGTCATCGGCGCTGGCGAGCAAGGCGACCGGATTCCCCATCGCCAAAATTGCGGCGCTGCTGGCAGTTGGCTTTACGCTCGATGAAATTCCTAATGACATCACGAAGGTCACGCCCGCCAGCTTTGAACCGTCGCTCGACTATGTTGTGGTCAAAATTCCGAGATGGGATTTTGCCAAGTTTCCGGGCGCAGATAGCCGTTTGGGTCCGCAAATGAAGGCGATTGGCGAGGTCATGGCGATTGGGCGCACGTTTGCCGAAGCACTCCAAAAAGGCATTCGCTCACTCGATATTGGCATGTTCGGTTTTGGCTATAAACTCGCAGAAAGCGCGCCCGAAGCGCTGCGACTACCGACCGCACAGCGCCTGTTTCAGGTCGCGTCGGCGCTGCACGACGGCTTGACGCCGCAAGAAGTAGCGGAAAATACCGGCTTTGATCCGTGGTTTGTACGCCAACTTGCGGATATCGCCGCCCTACAAACTGGACTCGAAAACAAAAGTATAAATGGCATTGATTCACACGAGATGCGCCGCTTGAAGCAGTACGGTTTTGCTGACCGACAGTTGGCGGTTCTCTTGAACACCGACGAAATGACAGTTCGTTCGCATCGGAAAGCGCTTGGGGTGATTCCTTCGTATTACCGCGTCGATACGTGCGCGGCAGAGTTTGAAGCGCATACACCGTATTTGTATTCGACGTATGAGCAAGATGACGAAGCGCACATCAGCGACCGTAAAAAAGTGATTGTCCTGGGCGGCGGACCGAACCGTATTGGGCAGGGTATCGAGTTTGATTACTGCTGTGTTCATGCGTGTTTCGCGCTGCGTGCGATGGGCTACGAGACGATCATGATCAACTGCAACCCGGAAACGGTCAGCACTGATTACGATACGGCGGATCGGCTGTATTTCGAACCCCTCACCGTCGAAGATGTGATGAACATCATCGATGCTGAAAAACCAGACGGCGTGCTGGTTCAATTTGGTGGGCAAACACCGCTCAATATCGCGCGAGCGCTGGAAAACGCTGGCGCGCCGATCTGGGGGACATCGGTCGATACGATTGACCTGGCTGAAGATCGCAGGCAGTTCAACGGCTTGATGCGTCAACTCGAAATTCCACAGCCCGCGGGCGCCACGGCGACGACGCGCGATCAAGCGCTCACCGTTGCCCACGAGATTGGCTATCCAGTGCTGGTACGACCGAGTTATGTCCTGGGTGGGCGCGGTATGGCGATCGTGTTTGACGATGACATGCTGATGGCGTGGAGCGACAAACATATCGAATGGAACGGGCATCCGGTCTTAATCGACCAGTTTTTGGATGATGCGTTCGAGGTCGATGTCGATGCCCTGTGCGATGGCGATAGTGTGACCATTGGCGGCATCATGCAGCACATTGAAGAAGCAGGGGTGCATAGCGGCGATTCTGCGTGTGTGCTACCGCCGTACAAAATCAGCTACTACCATGTCGAAATCATCCGCGAATACACGCAGATGATTGGCAAAGCGATGGGTGTGCGCGGGTTGTTCAATATTCAGTTCGCCATCAAAGATGAAGTCGTCTACGTGCTGGAAGTCAACCCGCGTGCCAGCCGCACGGTACCGTTTGTGTGCAAAGCGACAGGTATTCCGTTGGCGACTTATGCGACACAAATCGCGGCGGGGAAGTCGCTCGCTGAAATCGGCTTTATGGAAGAACCGCGTGTCGATGGGTTTTTTGTCAAAGAAGCGGTGCTGCCATTTCAGAAATTTCCTGGCGTCGATGCGCGTTTAGGACCCGAAATGCGTTCGACAGGTGAGGTGATGGGTCATGCGTCTGGATTTGGTCATGCGTTTTACAAAGCCGAACTTGCTGCAAATACCGCGCTGCCGAGCGAAGGCAGTGTATTTATCAGCGTTAACCCGTATGATCGCGGCGCTGCAACCAAGATCGCCAAAGATTTAGTCGCGCTCGGTTTCACGCTCGTCGCCACGCGCGGCACAGCGGCATATCTCGAAAATGTCGGGCTGCCTGTACGTATTATTCAGAAAGTTAGCGAAGGGTCGCCCAATATCGTGGATGCAATTCGCGCGGGCGACATTCATCTGGTGATTAACACGCCGCGTGGTGGGCAAGCCCATTACGATGGCGCGCTGATTCGGGGCACGGCGCATTTGTATGGTGTGCCGATCATCACGACGATGAGCGCGGCAACGGCGGTCGTACAGGGTATTCGGGCGCTGCGACAGAAGCCGCTCAAAGTCCGCAGCCTACAGGCACATCACGGCTTGAATTGATCGGGTATACTGGGTCACGCATTCGTGAGAGGGATGACATGATTCTGCGTGACCAATCATTACTCGATGAAATTTTGCTCGATGCCGACACGATTCAAGCGCGTGTTGCCGAGCTTGGCGCGGAAATTTCGCGCGATTATGCTCATACTGATCATTTGCTGCTCGTGTGCATTCTTAAGGGTGGCGTGGTATTTTTGACCGATCTCATGCGCCATATCGATGTGCCGCATGAGATTGATTTTTTGGCAGTTACCAGTTACGGCGCTGGCGCACGCGAATCGACTGGCGATGTACGTATCGTTATGGATTTGAGCCGTCCCGTACAGGAAAAACATCTGCTGATTGTTGAAGACATCATCGACAGCGGACACACGCTCAAATTCGTGATGGATGTGTTAAGCGCGCGCAATCCCGCCAGCATCAAATTGTGTACACTGCTCGATAAACCATCGCGGCGTACTATTCCTATTCCTGTGCAATACACTGGCTTCCAAATTCCCGATAAATTTGTGTTCGGTTATGGGCTGGATTTAGATGAAAAATATCGTAATCTGCCGTTCGTAGGTGTGGTCAAAAAAGATGTCTACTTCAAATAATCAATCGTTCAAGCGCGTCCTGGTATGGGATGATGTGATTCTCGATCTACAAGATGCGCTGTCACAAATTGACACCCCGGTTTATATTGTCGGCGGCGCGGTACGCGATGCATTTTTGCGGCGTCCGCTTAAAGATGTCGATTTGGTGACCCCCGAAAGTGGAATCAAGCTAGGACGCAAAATCGCGAACGCGCTTGGCGGTGACTTTTATCCGTTGGACGCCGACCGTGATGTTGGGCGGGCGCTCATCGAAACACCCAATGGCAAACTCACGTTTGATGTGGCATCGTTTCGGGCGGCTGACCTCGAAAGCGATTTACGCGACCGTGATTTTACCATTAATGCGATGGCGGTCGATGTGCGTGGTGACCTCAACGAAATTATTGACCCGACTGGCGGCGAACGCGATTTGATCACCAAGACGCTGCGCCGCTGCAACCCGAATGCACTAACCGACGATTCGATCCGTGCGCTGCGTGGTGTGCGTCAGAGCGTCAAATTTGGTTTACATATCGACCCCGAAACCGTGCGCGATATTCGTGCGGCGGGCTTGCACCTGACCGAAAACTCCCCCGAGCGGCTGCGCGACGAATTTTTTCAATTGCTTGAATTAGCGAAACCGGATGTCGCGCTTCGAATTGCCGATATGCTAGGCTTACTCTCAGTCATCGTGCCGCAGATAGAATACCAGCGCGCGCTGCCAGGCACTGGCATGATGCCAAACGGCTTGGGCGTCACATTCAATGCGATTGGTATGCTCAGTCAAATCGTGACGACTATCAGCCCGCGCCGCACGGATGAAACCGCCGCTCAGTTCACGTTTGGTATGTTGGTCATGGCGCTGGATCGGTTTCGCAAGCCGTTACAATCCCATGTCGAAGCGCACTATGCGAATGATCGTTCACACCGCGCTTTATTAATACTGGCGGGGCTATTGTGGGGTATTGACGATAAAAATGCGGCGGATGCAGGCAGTATTTGGGAAACAGTCGCAACCACGCTTCGGTTAAGTAACTCGGAAAAAGACCGTTTCACGGCGATTGCACGTCATCAATCGCGCTTCGCTGCCTTTTGGAACGACGAACCAACACCCGTCAGCATTTACCGCTATTGGCGTGATACCGACAGCGCAGGAATCGATATCATTTTGCTCACGATGGCGTTCCAACTGGCGCGTGCCGGGCAGTTCAATGATCAGGATGCGTGGTTGCATATTGTCGAAACTGCCCGGACTTTGTTGAATGCTTACTTTGAGCAGCGCGATCAATTGGTTGATCCGCCGATGCTCGTTGATGGACGTGATTTAATGGCGACGCTCAACCTCAAGCCGGGTCGATTAATTGGTGAACTGCTTGAAGCAATCCGTGAACTACAGGTCGAAGGGTCGATTCGCACTCGCGATGAAGCACTCGCGTTCGCGCTCCAGCGCATCAGTCATAATGGAACAACGCCGCATCAGGGTGTATAAGTCTTCAGGTCGTTCAGCCGCAGCCGCGCGTCTTCAACCGGGACTTCAAAATGTGCACTGATCAATTCGGGCGTGCGCGCGCTGGCGTTGAGTTCCAGGATCATGGTAGCAGGCATAACCAACATGCGCGCGAAGGCTTGTAGGCTTGGGTCGTCCAATGTTTCATTGACTCCGCGCCGTTCGCCCCAGGTTGAGAGCGTGATATGACGGGCGAGCACACGCGCCATTGACATGCGCGGGGAATAATTGTCGCCGACTTGAATAAAGCTCCCCGAAATCTGCGTGATATCAAGGTCGTCCCACATATCAGCGCGCGGATTTTGTAAGATCATTTCAACTGGAATTGGCGGGGCAGTGAGCTCGTATTCCGCAATCAAATCGCGGGTTAACCCTTCGAGATGTTTCAAATCGACCATAACCTGTTATTCCTTTAGCGCTACAGCCGTATCCTCTGCCGCACGATGTGCGAGAAAAAGTAGTAACGTCTTGCCATATTTACGTTCATCTTGTGCGATAAATGCCTTTAATTCCAAGGGCTTGTTTTCTACGGGATCGATCTGGACAATAATTGTCCCTTCAGGTGCAAGCCAACCCGGCTGGGTATCGATAAGTTGAAGGGCTTTGAGCCATAAATCTTGATACTGCGGCGGCGCGATGTAAATAAAATCAAACGCACGCTCCGGTTTTCCGGCAAGATACACGAACGCGTCAGCGCGCCGTACGGTCGCTTTATCAGTGAGTTTCGTCAGCGTCAGATTCTCGTTGATGGTTTGAACTGCACGCTTATCAATGTCAAGCATAATCGCGTGAGAGCCGCCGCGACTGAGCGCTTCGATAGCGATGCTGCCTGTTCCAGCGAAGCTATCGAGAAAGACCGAATCGTAGATGGTACGTCCTAGAATACTGAACAACGCCTCTTTGACACGATCCATGACAGGACGTGTGGAATCCCCCGGTACAAGTTTAAGTTGTCGCCCTTTGGCACTGCCCGCGATAACGCGAATCGACATGGCTAGATGCTCCGTTCGACAGCGTCACGCAGCGCGCGTAGGTTTGAAATCGGTGTTGTAACGGGTATCACCCCGCCTGGCGCGACAATCAGACGATGCGCATTCATCTGGATGATCGCTTCACGCGCAGCATCACGAATCGCATTTGGCGTCGCCAAGTACATATCCCGTGTGCCGACTCCGCCACATGCAGCGCCCGCGAATAACGCTTTGCCAATGGCAAGTGTTGGTTCAGCGGCGCGATCATGCCAGTGCACCGCCTGTACTTTGAAAGCGCCTGCAAATTTGAACATCGGTTGTTCGCCGCTGATCGAAATCATGTTGAACCAAAATTTGGAAGGCAGCGAGTCGATGATCTTGCGGTCGTAGGGCAATCCAAAGGCGGTGTATTCGTCTTCGCTGTACAGCGTATAGTCCGCCGCGTCAATGACATAGTGGATGCCCGCGATCGGCAGCCGACGGAGCGCGTCAATCCAACGCAGGGTACTTTCTGCAAACGTGTTCAAACCCGTATGGACGCGCTCGGCTTGCGTACGAAGATGCCGCGTCAGCGTCAACTGCCCGCTCAAATCTGCGGCTTGCACGAGTGGCGCGTAGACCGTGACAAGCAGCGGCACGCTTTCGCCCAAGGAGTCGTGAACCACCCGAATGGCTTCCGCCACGCGCCCGAATGAACCACGCGCGGGATCAAGCGGTCGCAGCGCAGTCCAATCAAGGGTGCGCTGAATGGCGCGTTTCTGAAAAACGCGCTGACCGTCGGCTGACCCCGTCCATTCGTCGCCTGCGCCATAATCCGTAACCATGTAACCGTTAGCGGGGGTGATGAACGCTGCATCCCAATCATAAGTCTGTTGAAAATGCAGCACCGCACCCGCAAAATCGAGCGAGCGTTGGTCGTCACCGGGAAAATGCCGCCAGGCAATTACCGGCGAGCGGTCGGTTGGTTCACCTGTAATGGTGCGTTCGAGCCGTTCGCGTTTATTCATCGTCGTGTTTGAACCACGTTAGCAATCGTTGCATTCAGCGCGGCAGTGTCGGTGCGTCGAGTTCGGTCAAACGTTGGCTTATCATCCGGTGCATCATCTCAAAACGATCTTTTCCTGGCTCCAAAACGAGCGCGTTTTCGACAAGTTGGAGCGCGCTGCGAAAGTTGGAAATGGCGTCTTCACGCTGACCTTGTGCACGCAGTGCCAGCCCCAAACCGTACAGCGCATCAATATTTTCTGCTGACTGTTTCAAAATCGCATTAAATTCGGTAATGGCAGCAAGATTGTTGTTTTCGCGGTGCTGTGCCCACGCTCGTCCAAGCTGCATCGCATAATCTTTATCGACTGCCATGCTGAAATGTCCTTTAATATGATTGAAAATAGACAATGATTGTACTGGCAAGGGAGGAAAATTCAAGCGAGTATATTAATCGGTGATGATGATCAGCGGCGGCAAAATGAGTAAGCGCCCAACCGACGCGCCGTTGGCATCGAAGAATGACAGCCGATTTTCGGTGTCGCACGATTCATCGGTGCGGCATTGAAAGACTTCGAGCGCGAAATTGTATTCGCCCGGAATGAGTTCTGCCGTCGATAACCCCCGCAACTGATCCGCGATATATGCGTTGGTCAACCAGCGTGGTGTCGGGTAGCCGCCAGGATGATGCAACGCGCCGCTTGAAACACGTGTCCCCGTTACACGACTGACTAAACTAGCCTGTACCAGATACGTCGTATCCAATGGACGCAGCACGCGCCAATAAACCAGCGCGTCAATCGTGTCGCCGCGTCGATACTGTGTTCGATCTAAGCGAAAGGCAATTGCTTCTAAGCCAATATCCGACCGGGCGCGGAGTGCGCTGCTACCATCAAGACCAATTCCGGGTCGGGTCGTAAGCGGGGCAGGTGAAAACGGCATCGCGAATAAGATGAGCAAGATGGTAAATGTGATCGCGATAATCGCTATCAAGCGTGTTTCTTCAAGCGCAAGCGGGGCATGTGCTTCAATCCAGTCGGGCGCGGTGCGTCGGCTGAGGATGATCAGCAAGACCACACCGACGAGGCTGAAAGCGGATACCACCCAGCTAATCTGACGAACGTCCGTTGTACCGAGTTCAACAGTGATTTCACTCGTCCCGGCTGCTGCGCTGATGGTCATCAATCCCGTTGTCAGTTCGGGCTGTAAATCCGCGCGCGTAGTGGAATTAGTGATTTGCCAGCCGGGAAATTGTGCTGTCAAGAAGCGAAATTGTGCGTCTGCGACACTGCGGACTTGAAAGCGGGTGCTGTGGGATAACGTAACCAACGTGCCGAATTGTAAGGCGGCAGATGAGTCGATCAATTCAATGCGGTTGATCTGACCCGTTCGATAACCCGACAAAATTAACGGGTTGCGTGTGAATGCAGGCGACAGCGTTTGTGGTATGGGTTGGTTATCCGGCAGTACGGCAATGCCAAACCCCGCCTCTTCAAATTCGATTTGGGCTAATCCATCAAATCGCTGATCCGACGCGCGCCAATGCGGAGTCAGCCAAACGCCTATGGATGCAATTAGAATGCCTATGCACAGCATCGGCAAAAATAGCCGACTGAGGAGTGGTGATAAACGTGGTTGCCAGTTCATGACCGCGCTCGCGCCTATTGCCAGACACATAACGCCTATGCCGAGCAGCGACAAATAATCTGGAAAAATGCCCCACCATAAGGCGACGATCGTGATGCCAAAGATTCCAAAGACGCGCTGAAAGTACAGCGTTTTTTCTCTTAACCACAACGGGAATACAGCAAACGTTGCGATAATAATTGGTAAGCCAAGTGAGAGTATCTCAGTTGGACGCAGCGCATTTGAGTCAATCAACGCGAATGGGGTAAACAATTCAAGCCAATTTGGTCGAATGGATGACGCTAGTGGGCTTGTTTGCCATTGCACCATCGTTGACTCGCGAAGCGCGGGCAGCCAAAAAAACGCGCTCAATCCTGCGCCGCATATCAGTGCGCACAGCGCGCGCAAACGGCGACGCGGCGAGGCATCGGCGCTCATTCGGCGGATGAAAAAGGGCGTACCTAGCGCAAGCGCCGTAATCGTAATCAACGCGCCATCGGTGAGAATGAGACCGGAGAAAGTGCCAATCAAGATAACATAATCGATTGGTCGCGGACGGGATAGCGCTGCATCGAGTGCCCACAAATAGGCTGGGATGAGTGCAAAGACCAACAGCGCAGGAAGATCGCCGCGTAAATGTGGGGTGACGATGCCAACAATCGGACTGTACAGATACAGCAACGACGCAAGCATCCCGGTGCTCGCATTTGTGCTGCGTGCCACCAAAGAATACACCGCCGTGCCAGCGATGAGAAAGGCGATAATACACATCAACCGAACAGCGATAATGGGATCATTGATGAACAAAACATCGATGACCGCGGGTAGATAAGCGGTCATTGGGGGTATATAATGCGGGATGGGTGCGCCATAGCCGCTCAAGACATGTGCTGACCAGCGCGGATACAACCGACCTTCGCTTAAAGTAGTCGCGGTATCAGCGGTGCGAAAAACGTAACGTTCAAAGTCATTGGTGCGTGGAATTTCGGTTTGGACGATAAATGACCATGCGATCAACAGACTGAACAGTGCCGCCAATACAACGCCGTAGTCCGTTGCACGAAGGGTACGACGCATCCAGCCAGGTAGTTCGTCATCAGTGTTGATAACCGTTGAGGGAAGAAGCGCCGATGTGCGCAAAGGTTTACCTTGACGTAACACGAAATGCGCCTCTATAATCGCTCAAATTCGTCACGACGCGCCAGAAATTCTGGCGTTTTCTTATGTAAGGAGCTGTATTGTGGGTCCGCTTCCCAAGAAACGCCACTCGCACAGCCGGACGCATAAACGCCGCGCGCACGACTCGCTGGCGCGTAAACATCTGGTTCGTTGTGAAACCTGTAGCAGTTATCACGTCGCTCATCACGTTTGTCCAACCTGTGGTTCGTATAACGGTCAAACTGTCATCGAAGTGAATAATAGCAGTAACTAATCGGTCTCCGATAGGGGAGTGAGCCGCGCTCGTTGTAAGAATGAGGCGGCTCTCTTTTTGTCTGGATGAGTTTTAAGGCTTTGTCATCGTTATGTTCTTGCAAGAACGCGGTTACAAGCTATATTTTTGCATGGTTGCGCGCTGATTCACAACACAGAATGGTTGTCATGGTCGATTGGTCAACTAGCGCGTTTGTATTTGCGGGGCAGGGTTCCCAAATTGTCGGCATGGGTAAAACAATTGCTGATTCTTTTCCTGCTGCGCGTGACACATTTTTGGCGGCAGATCAAGCACTTGGTTTTGAACTTTCGACATTGTGTTTTGAAGGTCCTGAAGCAACGCTCAACAATACGTTCAATGCACAACCCGCTCTCTATGTATTCGGAATCGCAGCCTTAAGAGCGCTGCGCTCGCTGCATGGTGATGCTGTGCCTGGTTTTTCGGCGGGGCATAGTTTTGGCGAGGTGACCGCACTGGTAGCAGCGGATGCGTTAAGTTTCGAGGATGGCTTGAAACTTGTCCGCGAGCGTGGACGGGTGATGAAAATGGCGGGCGACATAATACCGGGCGCGATGGCGGCGATTTTGGGGCTCGACGTTGACATTCTGCGCGGTGTGTGTGAACAAGCGTGTGCGCAAACGAGTGGGGTGTTGGTGATCGCGAACGATAATTGCCCCGGTCAAATCGTTGTTTCCGGCGATGTTGAGACGCTGAACGTAGGTATGACGTTAGCGAAAGCGGCGGGTGCAAAACGAATCCTTAAGCTGGCTGTGAGCATTGCGTCCCATTCACCGCTCATGCAGCCTGCTGCCGATTCTTTCGCTGCGATATTAGCAAGCGTTGAATTTGTGACACCTGAAATTCCAGTTTATGCAAATGTGACAACCGATCCTTTGGGGGATATAAATATCATCCGTCAGGAACTTGCGTTACAGTTGACGCATACAGTACTCTGGACGGAGTCCGTGCGGCGGATGATTGATGATGGTGCGCGCCGCTTTATCGAGTTTGGACCGAAAGATGTTTTGACTGGGCTAATCAAACGCATCGATACGAATGTCGCGGTGCAGTCCTTGAATAATGCTCGGGCGATACAAGATTTTGTGTAGATTAACTACATAAAAGTGTGTCAGAATACAACGTTTGTAACTATTGTCACTTCCCTTAATCAATGATATTTGTTTGAGACGGCAGAAGCCCAATATTGATTTCTTTTGCCTTGTTAACGTTGAACGCCCTGGAGGAAACTACGCATGTCGAATACGCGACGCTTTGCAGTACTTGGTTTGATGGTTCTGAGTCTAGTTCTTGCCGCTTGCCAGCCGTCGAATGCGCCGACGCCAACGCCGCGTCCGCCGACAGCGGTTCCGACGGAAGAAGTCACCGAAGTCGCGATGGCGTCTGACGCAACAGAAGAAGCGACCGAAGCAATGGTCGAGCCGACCGAAGAAATGACGGAAGAAGCGACCGAAGTGATGGTCGAGCCGACCGAAGAAATGACCATGGAAGCCACCGAAGTAATGGTCGAGCCGACCGAAGAGATGACCATGGAAGCCACCGAAGAAATGATGATGGCGACGGAAGAAGCGACCGAAGTAATGGTCGAGCCGACCGAAGAGATGACGATGGAAGCCACCGAAGAAATGATGATGGCGACGGAAGAAGCGACCGCCGAAATGACGATGGAAGCGGAAATGACGGCAGAAGCGCCGGACATGACCGAAATGACAATTGCCGAAATTGTGATCGCATTGGCGACGGCAGACGAAGGCGCTGAATTCACGATTTTGTTGGCGGCGATTCAGGCGGCTGATCCTTCAGTCCTGGAAATTCTGAACACCACCGATATCGAAATTACAGTGTTTGCGCCGACTGACGAAGCTTTTGAAGCGCTGCTCGAAGCGTTGGATATCACGGCAGAAGAACTGCTCGCAGATACCGAACTGCTGAATGACGTGCTCCTGTATCACGTCGTGACCGGTTCTGTCGATGCCGAAGCAGTAGTGGCGGCGGCAGAAGACGAAGAACCATTGATTTCGGCGTTGGGTCAGGAAATTGTCGTCACCGTGACGGATGATGGCGTGTTCTTGAACGGTACGATTGAAGTCGTAACGACCGACATTATGGCGGTGAACGGTATCATTCACGTCATCGATGGCGTGTTGGTTCCAGCACCGACAGCAGAATCGACGCCTGCCGCGTAAGCAGCGATAGCACAGACATCAACAGGCAATCCAGCGGATTACCTGTTACGTAAAACAAGGCGGACATTCAACAATGTCCGCCTTGTTTTATGTTTGATCAAGTCGTCAATATCACAGTGTCGATTTTATAGCAGCGAATCCAAGCCCTCAAATAAGCGCACGACCGCGCCTTGGGTGATATCCGGCGGCGTTGCATACGAGAAGCGAATCCAGTTCGCGCCCGCCTGCGAAAAATACACGCCTGGAACAACAGCGATGCCGTAGTTTTCTCCTAAATAGGTCAGCAATTCTTCGCTGTCCTTCATCCCGCGTGATTCGATGTAGGGTGCGCAATCGATGAACGCATAATAACCATCACCCATGATATAGCGCACATTTTTCTCGGTGAGTGCGTCGCGCAATAGGGCTCGGCTCTGTTTGGTTGGCTCGATGATGCCGGCAGCGGCTTTCTCAAAGCCCATCTCGTAGGCAGCGATAGCGACTGCCTGAGAGTAAAAGCTGGGAATCACAGCGTGTGATGCCTGACTGGTCAAGAATTTGGCGACTTTTTTGCCCACGAGCAAATGTGCGCTCCGTACGTTCGAGCCGCCTAAACTTTTGGTCAAACCATCTAATACCATCAGGCGCTCGCGTTCGTCGGGTGTAAAAGCTTGCAAAAGTTCATTGATATTGGTGTGTCCGCTATCCGTCACCCAGTGATAAATCCAGTCGAACAACACATACGGATAGCCCGCATCGAGCGCGGCTTTTGCCAGTTCGATTTGTTCCGGCGTGGTCAGTGTGCGTCCGGTTGGGTTATCGGGGGATGTAATGACCAGCCCTGCGATCTTACGTCCGGCTTGCTGCGCAAACTGTGCCGTCGCGCGAATCGATTCTGGGGTGTATTTCCAACCGTCAGCGGGGTCGCCTGGTGCGAGCAGCACGTTCAAGCCCATCGCGTAAGGTCCCCAGTTATAGCTAATCCACGGCACGCGTGAGACGACGAGTGCAGAGCCGACTTCTTGCGTGCCAAGATGCACCATCGCGGAGTACGCTTTTTGCAGACCATCGCGCCCGCCCTGCACGAAAATGATATTGTCGGTCGTCCAGCCTGATGCCGCGTCTAATTTCCAGTAATGCTCGGCGGCGGCTTTGCGAAAGCGCACTGTTCCCCACGGCTGATCGTAGGCGCTGCCGTGTTCGATTTGGAGCTTGAGCGCAGTTTCCAGAATTTCAAGTGGCACGCCGGGCAGTGATGCGCCGCCGTCTCCCTGCGAGGCATCGAACGTCACGGCGTCAACGCCCACTTTTTGACGATAGACAGTGAGTGCATCGCGAATCAGGAACATACGCGACGGCGGAATCTCGATCATCGAGGCTGGATAACGGCTGTTCGGTATCTGATATTCGGGTGGTAAAACGAATTCGGGGGTATCCAAGCGAGACATCGTGGGCTGCACCAATCTGTTGACGAAAAGTTTGAAGAAGAATTGTCACTTATCCACAAAAGCGCGTCAATGTGCAAGAGAGTTGAAGGCAGATTGCGGCTCACTGTGCAGAATGCCATAGAGCAACCTATGCACGTACAAAATTACCAGACGCACTCAATCGATTGTGAGGATAATCTTGCCCAAATTGAGATTAGCGTGCATACGACGATGCGCGTCGGCAGCTTGCGCCAACGGAAACACCGAGTCGATGATGGGGCGCATATCGCCGCGCACCAACTTGTCCATTTTGTGCGTGACGAAATCGCGGGTGAGGTTGTTCTTCTTTTCTAACGGCGTACGCCGCAGTGTTGTACCCGCGACGGTCAGCGATTTAGACAAAATCATGCCCAAGTTAAGATCGCCTGTCGCACCCGCCAAAAAACCAATCAACATCAAACGACCGCCGACCGCCAACGTCGATAAGTTGTCATTCCAGTAGGACGCGCCGACAAAATCCAAGATCAGATCGACGCCGCGTCCATCGGTCGCTTGTGCGATGAGGGTTTTGAAAGAGTCCGTCTTGTAATTGATAGCGCGTTCGGCACCAAGTTCGCGGCATAACGCGAGTTTATCAGCGCTCCCGGCGGTTGCGAAAACGTGCGCGCCTACGCTGTAAGCGAGTTGAATCGCTGCCGTACCGACTCCGCTTGCGCCCGCGTGAATGAGTACGGTTTCGTCTGTTTCTAGATCACCCAACGTGAATAGATTGAGATACGCCGTCAAGAAGGCTTCTGGAATGGCGGCGGCTTGCGCATAGGTAAATGCGTCGGGGATGGGCATCGCCATGCCAACTGGCACGGTCGCGTATTCAGCATAGCCCCCGCCTGTGATGACTGCCATCACGCGACCGCCGCGCTGAAACGTCCCGGCGGTTTCGACGACTTCGCCCGCGATTTCCAAGCCCAAAATGGGCGAAGCATCCGGTGGCGGCGGATAGCCTCCGGCACGTTGGAGCAAATCGGCACGATTGACCCCCGCCGCGTGAACACGCACAAGCAGCTCATCGTGCTTAGGGGTCGGCATGGGCGCATCACCCAGATAAAGCACATCGGGCGTGCCGAGTGTTTCATATAATATGGCTTTCATGTTGTCACCTGAATGCGTTGGCGGCAGTCGTTGAGCAAGTCACGCAAGGTTTGTTCGAGTGGAATTAGCGGGTGCCAGCCAGTCAAGTTTGTGAGATGAGATGAATCGCCACACGTCCGGGGCGAACTGCCTGGACGTAGCAGCGCTGTATCGACGCGGACTTGAATAGGAGTGTCTGAGAAACTCAAAAGCGTATTCAGTACATATTCGATGCTGTGTGTTTTGCCCGCCGCGACATTGTAAGCGTCGCCAGGTTCGCCGCGTACCATGATCAAAGAGTAGGCGCGCACAATATCGCGCACATCTGTGAAATCGCGTTCAGCTTCGAGATTGCCAACGTGGATGACACGCTCTTGTAACCCCGCTTCAATGCGTGCGATCTGCATGGCAAAATCGGGCGCAACAAATCCAAGTCCCTGACCGGGACCGAGATGATTGAACGGACGCGCACGCATAATCGGCAAGTGATGTGTAATGAAATACTGCAACCCCATCATATCCTGTGCAATTTTGCTGACGCTGTAGGGGCTGGACGGGCGAAACGGCGCGTTCTCGGTCAGCGCAATTGAACTTTCGTGGTCAGTGCCGTAAATTTCACCCGAACTAATGAGGACGACGCGCGCTGGATGAGCGAGCGAACGGATTGCATCAAGTAAATTCACCTGAGCGTGAATGTTATTTTCGAGCGTTTCCCACGCAAACTCGTGCGAACGCGCGACATTAGCTTGTGCAGCCAAGTGATACACTTGATCCGGCTCGAGGGCGTGTAACAGGTCACGCACGGCCGTGTCATGGCGTAAATCAAGCGCGTGATAAGTCGCCGGCACGCAGGGTTCTATGGGCATATTGAGCACGCCGCCATGTAATTCGGCGTCGGGCATCGCCACAGTAAGATAGCTCAACAGATGCTGACCGACAAAGCCGCCCGCGCCAGTGATGAAAATTCGCACGCCTTTATCCTTCGATTTTTTTGATTTGCGTCGGGCGATACAATATTACCCATCCGCAATCGATGTGGCGGATTATAGCGGAGGCGTAGACGGTTTCCAGACGCACGTTGTATACTACGTAAATTGAGTTTGGAATTTTATGGCGATTATATGCCGCCGCGCACAAGCGGATGATTTATCGATGTTGTCGGGTATCTGGCATGAAAAACTGACGATTCTTGCTGGCGCAGATAAACGATATATGCCAACGTCAGATGCGGGCGCACGCTGGCTCGAAGCCGCAATGCTGTGGCTGAGTGATGAGACCTGTGCGATGTTTGTCGCATGTGCAGATGATCGACCCATCGGGTATGCGCTTGGCGCTGTGCAAAGTGCGCCGCCGGGCTTGTCGTACCCTCTCATGGGTGCGATTACGCAGATGGCGATTGACCCGCACGGGTATTATGGCGGTGCAGCGCGGATGCTGGTCGAAGCGATCCGCAACTGGTTCGGTGAACGCGATGTGAAGCGGGTGGTTGTCTATGTGCCGCATCGTTCGCCAGCAGAACAAGCCTTTTGGCGCGCATATGGTACGTCCGAGTGGATGGATATTTTGTGGCTGAAATCATAATTCGTCCTGCAAACGCGCATGATGCCGATGCAGTGGCGGCGATGTGGGAAACGTTGGTCGATTATCATGTCGATCTTGACCCGTATTTGCCGTCTGCGGCGCCAAACGGTGCACGGCGATATGCGCGGCGGCTGCTGGAACGGGTACAAGACCCGCTGACACAAGTGCTGATTGCGGAAGTCAACGGGGTGGCAGCCGGCTATGTCTTAGGAGTGATCATCGATCTTGCGCCAGAGATGTTCGTGCAAGAACCGAGTGGGTTTTTAGCGGATATTTTTGTGGCGGAGTCGTTTCGGCGGTGCGGGGTGGGACAAGCGCTGGTCGACTCCTTGAGCATGTGGTTCAAAGGGCGCGGATTGGGTTATTTTGAATGGCATGTAGCGGCGCGTAACGCAGCGGGCGTGGCATTCTGGCAAAAGATGGGCGGGCGCGAAGTGATGATACGTATGCGGAAAGATTTGACGTGATCAATCGATTTTTGATGTTTTTAGGACCCGCGCGTGCGCGGACATTGCTATTCCTGCTTCTAATCACAGGTGCTATCAGCTTAGGGCTCAACACGGTGACATCAAGTGCCGATGTGCGCTCCGTGCAAACGTTGATGGTGATTGTGTTCATTGTCGGGGCACTCATCATTATCGGTGGGCGGCTTGAGTCGTCGGCACGGTCGCGGTTCTTAGCGATTTTGCTGCCTGCGATGGGTGCGGTCTTGATCGGTGTACTGGCATTGCCGACTCTGCTGCCCTTCTTGATGGCGGGCGCAATCGCCTGGATCGTTGCGGGGTTATTCTTATTTCGCAGCCGCATTCCAATGGGGTATCAACGCGCTATTAAACTGCTGCGGAAAAGTAAGTTCGCAGAAGCGATTGACGAGATCGACGCGGTCATCAAAGAAGAACCAAACACGCCGGGACATTATCGGTTTCGGGCGGAACTACTGCGTTTGAGCAACAAACTTGACCGTGCTCGGCGCGATTATCAGACCATGATCGAACTCGCTCCCGATGCGCCCGATGCCTATAATGGGCTTTCAGAAGTCTTTTTGCAGATGGGTAAGTTCAACGATGCACGCGACGCGGCAGTAAAGGCAAGTGAAATTGCGGCGGGTGATTGGGTGGCGCTGTACAACCTGGGCATGATTGAAGACCGCATTGGCACATTATCGCTCAGTGTCATCGAGCATTTGCAGAACGCGCTGAATGCAAAAGTGCCGGATGAGCGCCACCGATTGCTGATTTATGTGTATTTGGCACGGGCATATGCACGGTTGGGCGAACTCGATCAGGCGCAAGCACAGGTCGATAGCGTCAAACGCAACAGAACCGGTTTACAAGAATGGCAGAAAATCCTTGAAAGCGACCAGGCTGTTACCCTGAAAGCAGTAATTGGCGCGGACGTGGAGATGGCGCAAGCGCTCATCGATGGCAGTGTAACGGTCGATGATTTGATGCCGGGTGGCGGTCAGCCGTCGCTCACCACTTCATGATTTGGCTGGCGCGACGGATTTGGCGCGACTTTCAAAACTGGGATCGTCCGACACAGATCGCGTTTTCGTTGGCGCTGATACTGGGAATCTTTGGGATCATTTTTACCGCACTCGCGCCTCAGGAGCAGCGTTTTGGGCTTGCGATTGGGGTCGGCGCATTGCTGCTCGTTGCAGAGATAGCGGTGTTGTGGGGTGGTCGCGGTGCGGTTACACCGTACAGCGCGGCGCAGCACAAGTATCTGGCGGGTGATCTGGACGGTGCGCGCGACATTCTGGAGCGGGCGCGCGAAAGCGGTCATGCCGATATGCGTGCACTTACATTGTTGGGCGCAACCTATCGCCAATTTGGCGCGCTTGATCAAAGTGCGGCGGTTTTGTACGAAGCATTAGACAAAGTGCCAGAACATCATTATCCTCTCTATAATTTGGGACGTACACTGTTAGCGATGGGACGTTACATCGATGCAGTAGCGCTCATCGAACAGGCAATCGTGGCGGGCGCGCCCCAAACCGCGTCGTTTGATTTGGGTGAGGGGTTGATATTGGCGGGGCAACCAGAAAACGCCTTGCCGCATTTAGTCGCCGATCATTTCCAGGAAGCGCATCGCACGGCGATGGTGGGGTGGTGGCGTTGGCAACTTGGGGTGGATAAAAATCCGCCGGAAGCAGGGGTACTGCGCGACGGTTTGCCCTATTGGAAAGCCGCGGCGCAGCGGTTCGAGGCGACCCCGTATGGAACCGCTATTGAGGCGAACATAGAAGCGATACAGCGATATTTAAGGAGCCTTGAGGATGTTTGATAGTAAGGGAAAATTATCGCTCTTTCGTGTGTCAATCATCGGTGCTGTCATCGGCGGTATCTTGATTGTCGGCGGTATTTTGACGTTGAACAATGATACTAATTCTCGCCGCACGCCGTTGAATATCGAACCGTATGTCAACGCCGAATTATGGGGTGCGCCGACGGAAAGCGGTACACGCCGCACGATATTTTTCCGTGCGCGGGGAGCGACAAGTGAACAGGTTGTCGCTTATTATCAAGAACAGTTGGCGAATTTTTCTGACGGCGAACGATGTGTACGTACACCGGCGACCGGTTCTATACCTATCGACCCCAATGTGCCGAATAGTATTCCGTACAAATACGATTGTATGTTCGACCGTTCGGGCGTTAATTCGACTCAATACACGCGTGTGACAATTTTTCCGGGTGTGCCAAGCACTGATCCGTTTTATGACTCGTCCGATAGCACGGTGATCAACTACGAGCAAGTATGGCAGCCGTAACCAACGAAGTAAACCAAGAAAAACCGTCACGCCGCCGTGCAGTTTTATGGCTGATCGTGCTAGGCGTGGTCGTGGCGGTGGTAGCGATTTCGCTGCCGTTTTTGAGCATCTTGATCACGATTTTGCTGCCACCGATGCCGCCGATCCCGGACGGCGGGCGCGTTGAAATCAGCCGCCAGAATTACGCATATGGTGTCGATGAGTTTGTTTATCAAACAACCCTTGATCCGTGTCTCGCAGTCACGTTTTATCAGGAGATCGGCGCGACATGCCGCGTAATTCCGTATCAATGTGATGGGCGTGCAGCGCCCGAAGGTTTTCAAACAGGCAATACGCTTCTGGCGCGTTGTGAAGGGGTTGTCGATCTCGCGCCATTTAGCATGACGTGGTGGACGTTAATCGTACGCAGTCAAAAGAATCCATCCGAGGCACAGTTGAATGTGTGGCGCGAAATGAATTGGCTCGGCACGCGCGCCGCGATACCCGCGCCAACCTCGGAATAATGTGCCTTCGCTCTACCCGAAAACCGTAAAATCTACGATAATTGACGAATATTTTCTGACGATACCCAATGGTCAATTGAATTAAAGGAGGTGCGTCCGTGTTCGTGAGGTCGTCTCTCACCATGCGAGTTATTACGCGGTCTGTTTAGTTCCCCCGAAAAGACGTCAAATCGACGTCTTACGTTCGTACATTGCAGCGATAAAACAACATGGAGCGCGTCATGTTCAAAGCGGTCAATCCGAAAGTTGATATTCAAAAAGTCGAACGCGATGTGCTGGATTTTTGGCGCGCGAATCGTATTTTCGAGCGTTCGATGGAAGAACGAAAAGGCAGTCCAGTCTGGGTCACATACGAAGGTCCGCCAACGGTCAATGGTAATCCAGGCGTGCATCATGTGCTGGCGCGCGCATTCAAGGATATTTTTCCGCGCTATAAGACGATGCGTGGGCATTACGTGCTGCGTAAAGGCGGCTGGGATACGCACGGTCTGCCCGTCGAGATCGCCATCGAAAAAGAGCTGGGTTTCACGCACAAACGCCAGATTGAAGAATATGGTATTGCGGCGTTCAACGAGAAATGCCGCCAAAGCGTGCTGAGGAATATCGGTGCGTGGGAGCGGTTTACCGAACGTATGGCGTACTGGACAAGTCTCGATGATGCTTACGTAACGTTCACGAACGACTATGTCGAAAGCATCTGGTGGGTGCTTAAGCAGATGTGGGACAAGAATCTGCTGTATAAGGGCTTCAAAGTTGTTCCTTATTGCTCACGCTGCGGCACGGCACTGAGCAGCCACGAAGTCGCATTGGGGTACAAAGATGTAAAAGACCCCAGCGTATTTGTGCGCTTTCCGCTGCGCGACAAGCCAGGCGTGTATTTCCTGGTGTGGACAACCACGCCTTGGACTCTGCCTGCAAATGTCGCGCTCGCCGTCGGTGAAGACATCGATTATGTGCAGGTCGAAGGAGCCATCGGTGATGGCGACGAGAAAGAACAGTTGATCTTAGCGGCGGCGTTGGTAGAAAAAGCGCTGATCCACGCCGAAAACTACACGGTTGTCAAGCGTATGAAGGGCAAAGACCTGCTCAATATGAGCTACAGCCCGTTGTATACCTTCTTGCCCGTCGAAGAAAAGTATGCTTATGTCGTCGGCGGGAATTTCGTCAGCACCGTTGATGGTACAGGCATTGTGCATATCGCGCCCGCGTTTGGCGTCGATGACATGGAAGTGGCGCGCAAGAATAAACTGCCGATTTTGCAGACCGTCGCCAGCGATGGCACGTTCATTGATGCGGTGACGGAATTTCGCGGTAAGTGGGTGAAAGATGCTGACCCAGAAATCACACGTGATTTGAAGAAGCGCGGCTTAATGTACAAAAGCGGACAGCACGAACATACCTATCCGTTTTGTTGGCGCTGTGGCACAGCGCTTCTGTACTACGCGCGTGATAACTGGTTTATCCGCTCGACGGATTACCGCGACAAGATGATGGCGCTGAATCAGACGATTAACTGGGTGCCGGAACACGTCCGTGAAGGGCGCTTTGGCAATTGGCTGACTGAGCTTAAAGATTGGGCACTGAGTCGTGAACGCTACTGGGGCACGACGCTGCCTATTTGGGTCGATGAGCAAACTGGCGAGTCGATGTGCATCGGCAGCGTGGCAGAATTGAGCCAGCTTGTCGGACGCGATTTAACCGGGCTGGATTTGCATCGTCCGTATGTCGATGACATCACGTTTCCGAACCCCAATCGCAAGGGCGGAATCATGCGCCGCGTCCCAGAAGTCATCGATGTGTGGTTCGACAGTGGTGCCATGCCGGTGGCGCAGTGGGGCTACCCGCATCAGCATCAAGCAGAGTTTGCCGAACAGTTTCCAGCGGACTACATTTGCGAGGCGGTTGATCAAACACGCGGTTGGTTTTACACATTGCACGCGATTGGATCGATGGTATTTGAGAACGTCGCGTTTAAGAACGTGATTTGTCTTGGGCTGATTCTGGACGAAAAAGGTCAGAAAATGTCCAAGAGCAAGGGGAACGTGGTTGACCCGTGGGAAATTCTGAACTCGCATGGGTCGGATGCATTCCGGTGGTATTTGTATACTGCCAGCCCGCCCGGAGAACCGCGCCGTTTCTCGAAAGACCTGGTTGGCGAAATTGTCAGCAAGTTCTGGTTGACATTATGGAATACATACAAGTTCTTCATCGAGTATGCCAACATCGATAGTTGGACACCGAGCATGATTGCACCATTGGTGAGCGAACGCGACCCGCTCGACCGTTATATCCTGGCGGAACTGCATCAACTGACCAAAGATGTGACGATCGCTTTCGAGGAATACGACGTGCCCGGCGCGACGCGTCCGGTGCAGAGTTTTGTCGAAATGTTGAGCAACTGGTATTTGCGTCTGAGCCGCCGCCGCTTCTGGAAAGGCGAGATGGACGCGGATAAGCAGAGCGCGTACGCGACGTTGTACGAATGTTTAGTGACATTGAGCAAATTGATCGCGCCGACCGCGCCGTTCATCGCAGATGCGTTGTATCGTAATCTGGTCGTTTCGCTGGATGAAACCACGACGCCGAGCGTGCATTTGACCGACTGGGCGACGTATGACGACTCGTTGATCGATGACAAACGGATTGCAGAAATGCGTCTTGTACAGCGGGTGGTTAGCCTGGGGCGTGCGGCGCGTGAAAGTGTCAAAATCGGCGTGCGTCAGCCGTTGTCGAAAATGCTGGTGGCGACCCGTCATACCAGCGAAAATGCGACCATTACAGCCCTTGCATCGCTGATCGAAAGCGAACTGAACATCAAAGTGTGCGAAGTGATGACAAGCACGGGTGACATCGTGCAGTACAAACTAAATCCGCTGCCGCAAGTGCTGGGCAAAAAACTCGGTAAAGAATTTCCACGTGTGCAAAAAGCGCTGCGTGAAGGTGCGGCAGCCGATGTAAGCGTATGGGCAGAGGCGCTGCTCGAAGGTCACGCCATCACAGTGGATGTGGATGGACAAACCTATACGGTGACTTCAGACGAATGTCAGGTGGTTCGCATGGCGGCGGAAGGCTATGCGGTGGCGGATGATAATGGCTATTTGGTCGCCATCGATACCACGCTAACGGAAGACTTGATCAACGAAGGTCTGGCGCGTGAAGTGGTACGGCGTGTACAGTCGATGCGCGCTGATGCAGATTTCAACATCACGGATACCATCGTCATCAAGTATGACGCCAGCGAAAAACTGGCGCGCGCGATCCAGCAGTTCGGCGGGTACATTTCTGAACAGACGCTGGCGACCAGCATCGAAGCAGGTGAAGCGGATAACGTCTATTTCAAGGCGACCTTTGCGGCAGATGTCGAAGGCGACCCTAAAAAAGATACGAGCATCAATGGCGAAACACTGACACTTGGAGTCAAACGAAGCGGTTAGCGATTAGCAAGTCTACGTATTGATTGGCAATAATCGCTAACTGATAAAGCAGGGCAGGCGCTGAATTTCAGGCTTGCCCTGCTTTAATTTATGGCTAAAGTCACTATAATTGTGCGAATTGACTAAAACGTGCGAAGATACGTTGTGAAACGTGAATATCAACTACGCGATCGGGGACTGTAGAATCATTGAAATTCAAAAAGGGTAATGTGGCGATGAGCGATCCCAACGGGGCAACCATACAAGCGTTAATGCAGTTCGCGCTGCCACTGGGCACGACGCTGTTGGCAGGTACGCCGGAAATGGTGATCACGTGGGCGGTGATGGTGCGCGCACAGCCGCCAGCGTTCCCCGATGTGTATGGAAATGAACTGGCGCTGGTTTCGATGGATATTCTGCGCAGCTATGACAGCCGTATGACGCTTTCGGACGTAATTCGCAGCCTGGCGGACGCGGGCGTTTTGGCAGTTGCTGTGCCAGAAGACACCCCGCAGTCGGCAGTTGACGCCGCCAATGAGCGTGGGCTGGCGCTGCTCAGTTTGCCTCAAGATACCGCGCTGACGCGCATCGAACGCGCTGTGAATACGCTGATTGTCAATCAAAAGGCGCAGTTGCAGCAGCGCGCGCTAGAAATTCAACGGCAGTTGACACGTCACGCCGCCGAAAATCGTGATTTGAACAGCCTGTTGCAGATTATCGCGCGTGCGACCGCAAAACCAGTTGTTGTCCACGATGACGCGGGCGTATTGATGGCGCAGGTCTATCCGAACGTAGCGCGGCGTACGCCAACGAATACGGGTGGGCGCAACATCGTTCAGAGCTTGCCATACGGTGCGTTTCAAAATTGGCTGAGTCGGGAAGCGCCGAAAGGTGAAGGGACAATTTTGCCAAGTCCGTTAGGCTTTACGACCGCATTGAAGGTCGAAAAGCGGATCGCAGGCTATTTGTCGTTGGTCGATACCAGCGAAGAAATCGACGATTTTGATCGGTTGGTCATCACATATGGTGCTGATGTGTGTGCAATTGAACTGGCAAAAAGTCGCGCGATTGCATTCGCGGTGGAACAAGCGCGCGGAGATTGGGTGCAAATGTGGTTGAGTGGTACGCCCGCCGACGATGATTTGATGGCAACGCGCGCCGCACAAGCAGGCTTCGATGCCAATACGTTGTATGTGGTGGCAGTGTATCGCGCGATGACCGATGTTGGCGTCGCCCTGCCGCTTGAGTCGTTGATCCCGTTGGTACGGGATGATATGACACGTCGCCAGATCGCCGGAGCGGTTGGGCAGTATGTCGATGTAATTGTGGCGCTTTATCCTCTGGATGCCCTGGACGCGACGAAACGTGTGCGCGGTGTGATTGACGAATTGCGGGTGATGTTGGCGGGACGTACCTCCAGCGGATTAGTTGCATCGGGAATCAGTCGCCCAGTGTGCGGTTTATCGGCGCTGCGCGAAGCGTACCGCGAAGCCAAAGATGCAGTGAGTATTGCCAACGAACTGGGTGACCGTGAACAAACGACTTTTTACGGTGATTTGAAGTTGTTCCAATTTTTGCTGGCGCTCAAAGAACGCAATCTGGAACAAATGCGGCGTTTTTATCTGGAAACGTTAGGTCCATTGGTAGAACACGATGAGCGTAAGCAGGGCGATTTAATACGCACGCTCAACGGATTCTTTCGAGCGAACGGTAATTTAGCCGAAGCCGCTAAGCACCTGGATGTCCATCGCAATACGCTTGTATACCGTCTTGAGCGCATCAGCGAGCTAACATCGCTGAATTTGGACGACGCTGATAACCGCCTAATTCTTAATCTCGCATTGAAGGTACAACGGGTTTTAGCGACTCTTCCCGTGACCTAAACCTAATATTAACTACTTTTTTACGAGTTCTTCTCGCGTATTTCTCGTGTTCTCTCTTGCCTCGCGTGAAAAAGCATAATATGATGTTAACAGCAAGCGAAGCGAAACGCTTGTTGTAAGGTAACAAGCTTAGGTTATCTCACATAAAGAAAGGTTTTTACAATGGCTGTCGAATTTTATGATGTGAAAACGCGCCAGAAGGTCGAGATTGAAGACAAGAATGTCTTGAAGACTACATTCTTGACCAAGAACGGTCAAACCCGGTACGGCGTTCGCGGCAAGACGGATGATGGTCGTATGTTGACCAAGTTCGTCAGCAAAGCCGACTGGGACAAGATGAAGTACGAAGAAGAAAAGAAAGCCTAGTTTCTGCGTGCCTGCAAAAGAACGCCCCCGCCATGTGCGAGGGCGTTTTGATTCTCCATCGTGTGTGGTCTATTTGCGTGTAATCATTGCGAAATGATGTTGAGGCGCGTCGAGGAGCGCGTAAAGATGCTGGATTTCTTCCGCCTGATTGTGTGCTTCGAGCGTGTGGATGTAGAAAGAGAGCAGTTCGTTCACATCGCTAATGCCACGTTCGTCGAGTTCGTAGATATCGACCATCGCCCCCTTAGCGAAACGATTGCGAATCGCTTGTACGGTTAAATTCATTTCGGGCTGAATACGCTGATAAATCATGCCCCCAGACATACCCGCACACATCCAAGGTCCTGGATCGCCCAAAATGATAACGCGCCCACTCGTCATATATTCACACGCATAACCTTTGAGGTTCGCGCGCGCGCCGATGCCGCCGAGTTCGTCACGGAGCGGGGTTGTAACTTCGCCGCCAAAGATTACATCTGCGCCGCTTAAACGGATGCAAGCGCGGCTGTCGGCATTTCCCTGCACAATGAAGCGTCCACCCTGCGCGCCATAGGCGAAACTTTTCCCCACCGACCCGTCAAGACGTTTTCCATCGTGGTTCAAGCCTTTCAAAATCGCGAGCGTGCCACCTTTCGCACACTTGGCAACGCCGTCTTGTGCACCCCCTTCTACCATAACATCAAGCGGCGCATCGAGGAAAGCGGCGAGTCCGTTGCCCGGAATAGCGCTGTTGCTGAAATACAGGTGAATGGCAGTGATATCGTGACTGTTGGGTACTTCGCCGCGCTTTATCGCACCGTTGAGATGCGTACCGAGCGCACGATCCATCGCCATGACTTGTTCATCGACATACGTCAGCTCGCGGTCACCGTGTTCGGTGCGTTCTGCAATCAGCGCTGTAATTTGCTTGCTCAAGGTGTTTCGTGGACGTGCGAGCAAGCGACCAATTCCTGGCTGCGGTTCGCGTTTTTGTACGACAGGAGCGGGGATGAATAACGGCGACAAATCGATGCGGTCGTTCATGCCAATTTGTTCGAGCAAATCTGCTCGCCCGACCAATTCTTGTGTGGTTGTAAAACCGAGCGCGGCTGTCCAACGGCGGATGTCTTCTGCAAGTAAATGAAAAACATTGACGATGCCGTGTACCGACGCATCGTAATCGCGCGGATCGAAATGCTTGATGCCGACCGCTTTCGCTTGTTCACGCGTGGTGATGTGGGTCGTAATGCCGACATGACACGTGCCCTCATGACACTTGCGGCAGATTGTGCAGCCGACTGCAACCATCGCCAGTGTGCCGAAGCCGACCCGGTTGGCGCCTAAGCACAACATCTTAACGACATCGCGACCGGATTTCATGCCGCCATCACACCATAATTCGACTTGATCGCGCAAACCACTTTCGGTTAATGCGCGATGCGCTAACCATAAGCCAATTTCGGCAGGTAAGCCGACATGACGGAGCGAATGCGCACGTGCCGCACCTGTGCCCCCTTCATAACCGGTGATATTAATGATATCTGCGCCCGCTTTGGCGATGCCGACGGCGATGATGCCAACGCCTGGCACGACAGGGATCTTGACCGATACCCGCGCTTTGGGATTTGCGGTCTTGAGCTCATCGATCAATTGCGCTAAATCTTCAATCGAGTACAAGTCATGGTTGTTGCTCGGCGAGATCAAATCGACGCCGACGGGCGTACTACGCGCAAGCGCGACCTGTTCGGTGACTTTGTAGCCGGGTAACTGACCGCCTTCGCCCGGTTTTGCACCCTGCCCGACCTTGATCTCCAGATAGTCGCACGAGTTCAAGAATCCAATGTTGACGCCGAAACGCGCCGACGCGATTTGATTACCGCGATGGTGTGGATATTTTCCCATGACATCGGGCAGTTCGCCGCCTTCACCGTTGATGCACAGAATATTGAGGTGGTATGCCGCTTCACCATAGGCTTTGTAGGCGAGTTCGCCTTGTGAACCAAAAGACATCGCGCCGATCAAGACGGGCATGTCGTGGCGACCAATCCGAATATCGACATCATCGGGTGAAATATCCGTCTCCGTTGTCCGTAAACCAATCAAATGGCGCGGGGAGACGGGCATATTGTGTTCGAGCGAAAGCATTTCGGCTTCGTACTCGTCGAGTGTCATCTCGCCGAGCGCAATATCTTCAACTTTCTTCCACATTTTAGGGTAGAAGCGGTCAGGATTTTCCATTTTGACGACCGTTTCGCCGCGTAGTTCGGCGGCGCGCTCCGTGTAATCTGCGTGCAGGTCTGCCCATGTTCTGCCGCGTCCTGCCGAACCGAAATAATTGGGCGTGCCAAAGATATCCGCCACGCCGCTTGATAAGCCGACGGAGCTAAACGCCAGTCCGTAACCGCGCAGCTCATGACAGCCAATGGTTGATGTGACTTTTTGCAGCCCACCCATGAGCGCGGTAACGGTGTTATCCAGGCGTAGCAAGACTTGCTCGCTGCTCAATGCTTCGCGTGGAGGTTTGGGCGCAATACCCAAGCCGACAGCATACAACGCATAAGGGACAACTGCATTTGCGCCCAAGCCAACGCACAACGCGAGATCATGCAAATCGCGGATGGCGCCAGTGCGGACAACCAGCCCAACACGACGGCGTAAATTCGGTGCGACTCCGGCACGACGGAGCGCATGATCGACCGCTGCTGTGACCAATAACGGATCGAGCCACAACGACTCGCCGCTCAATGACTCGGTGTCGTCCAGCACGATGAGTTGATACCCATCGTTTACCGCTTCAACGCTGTCGCGCTGAATTCGTTTGAGTGCGGCGTCGATACTTTCATCGAACTCGGCGCGCATCGCGATGATATGAACATGGTCGCCAAAATGCGTCATGACATCGTCAAGCGTCCGCGTGCCGTGTTTTTCGGCAATGACACGCAGATCATCTGGCGACCCCAATGCCGGATGTCCACCGACGAGCAGCGGAATATCAAGTTTGAGGCGCAAATCGCCTTCGCCGGTGGGCGTGTTGATGCCCGGACGCACGCCCAGATAAACGGTCGTGGAAAACTGTGCACGTTCGCGTTCGCGGTCAATTGACGGGTTCGTGACGACGGCGACTGTCTCTTTGAAATAATCGGCAAGATTGACGCGTGTAAGACTCATCGCGCCAAGCGGACCGTCCCATCCAAGCGAGCCTACTTGTTCCTTGACCGACTCCGCCATCGTTTCGATAATCGCGGTGTGATAACGCTCCCAACCCAATGCTGCGAGCGTCGTGGTATGCAGCGCAACAGCGCGTTCATTCCAGATGGCAGGGTAGGCGGTAGGCATTTCCGCGATGGCTTCAACGACCGCCACAGGCGCGACGGCGGCGCTAGCGCCGCCGTTACCAAGTGTGACACCATTTCCGCCGCCGTTCGGTGTCACGACCGATTTGTAGCTCAAATCGCTGAGCATCCAACTGCCGACGGGACGATTGCCACCTGGCGGACGGGCGAAGGCACTGCGTGCCAACATGTAGTGCTGAATGGCGGGGTAATCCATCACATCAATCGCGCGCCCCGGCTTGATGATGAGCGCGATTTTTTCGCCTGGGGAAAGCGGGCGTGGGTCAACGGTCATGGCGTCGAGCGAATACACGCCGCGTTCGCTGGAGGCAAAATACTCTTTTTCGGTCTCGCCAAACCAGAGCGGGCGTAAACCGAGCGCATCGACGCTGCACACGACCTGGTCGCCGACGCGGGCGATGACGGCGGCGGGTCCTTGTGCAAATGGTCCGAACGCACGCCGTACCTCATCGTACATGGTATGAATTTCGGGCGTATTCTGGATCAAATCGTGATTAAAGGGCGGAAAAACATACTCCATCGCTTCGATCAGCGACAAGCCATATTCCATGCACAGCGCGTCGATGAGTGCATCTACATCCTGCGAATCCGAGTTGCCGAGATTGAGCGCGATCCCTAATTGTTCTGCTTCTAAACGAAAGCGCGAGATCGTATTGAATTCGCCATTGTGCCCCAACACGTTGAAGGGCTGGGCGCGTTCAAAAATCGGGTTGGTATTGGTGCTGTAACGTGCGTGACCAAGTGTGACTGTCGATGTGTAATCGGGGTCGCGGAGTTCGGGATAATATCGCTGCAAAATCTCGACTGTGCCTTGTACTTTGTAGACGACACACCGCGATGAAAACGAAGGGAAATGCACACCCAGATCGCGTTCGGTGCGACGCTGAATGCTGTATAAGACAGACTCCAGGCGGTCCGGAGTGACGCGTCCGTTTATGCCTGCCATTTGCCAGAACAACGGCTCGTTTTGCTGGGCGCTGCGCCCCAATGCCAACCGATTGACCTTGCCCGCATCGTCATACAGCAGTTCCAAACCTTCGCTGGTGATGGCGCGCCATAAATAATCGGTGATCTCGTGCGCTTGTTCGCGTTTGTTGGCGGGGATCATCAAATGCCCAACCCAAAAATTCGGGTCGGACGCCAATGATGCACGTAGGTTGCGTTGTCCAAGCGTGCGCGCCCACAATTGACGTGGAATATCGGTCATGATGCCAACGCCGTCGCCTTCACCATCGACAATGCCGGTACGGTGTCCCATGCGCGTCAGTGCTTCGATGGTGCGTTTGACGTTGCCGTGCGTGGCTTGTCCGCCCTTGCGAACTGCACAAATCAAGGCGCACGCATCACGTTCGCGGGTATCTTCGGGATGCAGCACTGGCTGGTCGGGTGGTAGACAATCAGATGACATCGGCGTCCCTCAAAAGTGAGTAGGAAGATGGTGAAGTTGGTGGAGGTAGCTAAAGAAACACCCTACAATTTTGTCATTTACGTGAGCGGAAAGCACGCATCGTTCGTAGAAATTGTCATAGCGTATTTAGGGTAGTTTGTACAACAAAAACTGAGGAAAATTCGTCGTTTTCGACGTATTTAGTGTCGTCAAATCCCGTGAGGGCAAGTTATGAGAACTTTTAGGCACGTTTATTGTATAAAGTGCCTAAAAATTAGGTGGATTTCATGATTGAGGCGCATCGAACACACAGCACACAAACGTGTCAAGATGCATAGGCTTTTCAAGAATTAAGCGATAAAAGACGACGAATCGTCAACGCAAGATGCAGCGCCAATCGAATTTCTGGACGATTCATGTCAATTTGTGCAATATCGTTAATTCGGTTCATGCGATAGAGCAGCGTATTGCGATGCACGATCAACATTTCGGCGGTCTGCGATAAATTGCCATGGCAAGCGAAGAATGCTTCCAGTGTTTTAATCAGGTCGGCTTGCTGACGTTTATCGTAATCGATCAACATGCCGAGCGTTTTATCGCAAAAAGCGCCGAGTTTTTCGCGGTCGCTTAAACCCAGAATAAGTTGATACACGCCGAGATCGCCGATATACAGCGGGGTATCCGTTTGCAAACGGCGCGCGAGATCGAGCGCTTGAACAGCGTCACGATAGCTGGAACGCCACGCAGCAATATCATGTGCGGCTTGCCCTAAACCAATGGCAGGGCGCGCGCCGGGATATTGACGGATGATCTCGGACGTGAAGTTCTTCGCCAATTTCATCGCCGCGTTGACCGCATCGTTTTCGCGGACAGCAAAAAAGACCAACACTTCATTTTCGCGTTCGCGCTGCCAGACCAACGCCACGATACGCTGACTTTGCACGATGCTGTTGACGATTGTCTCTAAGCGGCGTAACGACGGTGGTTTATCACCGTGCCAGCCTAAGACAATCGCTAAGTGGGTAAGCGTCATATCGTGGTCGAAGCGTTCGCCCTGTCGGATGGCTTCCTGAGGGCTAACATCACCGATTAAAAGCCGATCAAGGAATGTGCCTCGCAAGCGTTTTTCGGTATCGCTGACTGCTTTTGCCTTTGCCATTTCCAACGCGCACGCAGCCGCGCCGTGTTCCGCCACCAGCGTATCGATATCATCGAGGTCGGTATCGCGACCGATGATCGAAAGATAGCCGCGTCCCAAATCTTTGGCGATGATGGGCGAGACAAGGCGTGCGATTCCTGGTGTGGGAAGTGACTGCATCAAAACCGGATTTTCCACTTCGATCACACGATGACGGTCTTGAAGTTCCACAGGTAAATTATCGAGCTTACGCAAGAATCCTTCGACATCTTCCCAATGTGCGACAAACTGGGGTTGTACGGCACTATACAGAATTTGCAGCCGCTTATCCTGCACTACGACCGCTTTATTCGTCAGTCGAGCCATTGCGCTGACGATTTCTGCCATGCCTTCGTTGCGCGACGATATCTGTGTCAGTTGACGATAAATCTGCGTACCGCGCCGCTCAATTTGTCCCTTTCGGTCTACCAAAAGGCTGACAATCGCTTTTTCAACTAAACGAATGCGGCTGCCAATTGGCAAAATCATGACAGGTATTCCGTAAGCGGTCGCCTCTGCCAGCGCGCTCGGGCTGACGTTTTCGCTCAGTACGACGCCCGCTGCACCCATATCGGATGCGAGGCGAACGACATCCAGATCGTTGATGACACGCGGTGCCTGATTTTCGTGCGGTGCCATTAAAACGAGTTCGCCCGTTTGCAGCGTCTTGGTGGCAGCAGCGTCTTCGGGATAAATAATCGTTGTCCACGTCACGACACGATTTAACAATCCTTCGCCGGCTACAACTTTCGTGCCAAGCGGTAAGGCGAGTTTACGAACATCTTCAACAGTGACGCGGTGGGTGGGTTCGACCATAATTTCACGATGCGATTATACAAGTTGCACAAGTTGTTGCAGATTGGAATAGCCTATTTTGGGGGAATTGTCAATACAGATGAGATACACACGGGTAATTTCGATGTTGCATCTCACCTGCCAATGACAATGCTTTGCTTTTATGTCTCACCTGTGACCACGCCCAAAATGATGACTGCGGCGAATGCGATCAGCGTAAACGCCGTCATATTGACTCCTGTGCTAAAGCTGTAATACGCGAAAAGCGCCATTGTCGCGCCCGCCATCCAGGTAATCGGGCTAACGCGCCAACGCCGCCCAGCCTGATACACGCCAGAACCGAGCAATATCGCCGCGCCTGCAGCAGGGATCAACCAATCAGGCATGGATAAATCGGGCAAGAGGTACAAAATTATAAAGATGAGCACGAGCAGTCCCCAGGTGATCCGTTCAACGCGCGCTTCGCGCTCGGTTTTGCGGCGGCGGCTGTAACCGCTTCGGCTTCGGCTGCCGCGCGATCCACGATCATAATCGCTGTCATATCGGCTTCGGCTGCTGGTGCGGCGGCGAGGGGCATTGTTATAGTAATCGTCGCGGGAGTCAGAACGTCTACGAGCCATGATTTACTCTTTAGTGGTTAATTGAAATGTGAAAAGTGCTGCCTATTCATCTTCAATACTGATGTTCTATTTTAACAGAAGTTCGCATTTTTCGCTGGTACAATAGCGACGCAATTTTGGCGAACATGGATGAAACACCGCACATGACGAAACGAATTGGCATTTTGACAGGTGGCGGTGATGCGCCGGGCTTGAACGCAGTAATTCGTGCGGTCGTATTGACGGCGAAAAATCGATGTGGATGGGATGTAGTCGGCATTCGAGAAGGCTATGACGGATTGCTGGCAGGGGGGCCTATCGTTGAATTAACTGAGGATCGTGTGCGCGATCTACTGCCGCGCGGCGGCACGATTTTGGGTGCGGTCAATCGTGGCAATCCGTTCGTGCGTTTGGTGGATCAAGCAGACGGTTCAATCGATTCGATCGATGTATCCGCTGAAGCCGTGCGACGCATGGATGAATTAGGCTTGGACGCGCTGGTCGTCGCAGGTGGCGATGGCACAATGGCAATCGCAGATCATCTGGTGCCATTGGGTGCGCGCATTGTTGGCGTGCCGAAAACGATTGATAACGATCTTGATCAAACCGATGTCACATTTGGCTTTGATACTGCGATTTTGACGGCGACCGAAGCGTTGGATAAATTGCAGACGACGGCGGAAAGTCATCACCGCGTGATGGTTTTGGAAGTGATGGGGCGTAACGCAGGTTGGATTGCACTTAAGGCGGGTGTCGCGGGGGGCGCGGATGCGATTTTGATCCCCGAAATTCCGTTCAACATCGACGTGGTCAATCAAAAAATCCGCGCGCTGCGAGCCGAAGGGCGGCGTTACAGTTTGATCGTAGTCGCAGAAGGTGCTGCGTCCATTGGCGGCGACCAGCAGTACTATATCAAAGGTGACGGGTTGATGACTGGGCGATTGGGCGGTATCGGTTATCAGGTTGGCAATTTAATCGCAGATGAAGTCGAGGGCGAAGTGCGCGTCACGGTTTTGGGACACTTGCAGCGCGGCGGGCAGCCGACACCGCATGACCGCTGGTTGGCGACGCAGTTCGGCGCGGCGGCGGTGCAGTTGATCATCGATGAAAAATGGGGGCAGATGGTTGCGCTGCACGGCAATACGCTGACATCGGTATCCTTCAGCGATGCCATCAAGCTTAAATTTGTCGATCCAGCGGGTGAGTTGGTCAAAATGGCACGCGATTTGGGGATCGTCTTTGGATAGGCGAAAGACACACGTCCCTTATAAATCTCGTTTTAGGCGGCTTCCATGTGGCGTTTTGTTTGCGCTAATCGTGCTGACTCCGATGCTGATCTGCGGGTTATTTACGGCGATTTATATACTCGTTCCGCCGCCCACCCTGACGATGCTGCTGACTGGGGTGGATGCGCGTCCCGGTGAAGGGTATTTGACGCGCACAGACACTATTATGCTCTTGTCGCTCGACCCTGCGCGGCGGCAGGTGAGTCTGCTATCGATTCCGCGAGATTTATCGATAGCGACGGCAGGGTACGGTTTGCAGCGTATCAATGTGGTCAACGCCTTGGGTGAACAAGAGGCAGCGGGTCGCGGCAATACCCTCTTGATCGACAGTATTGAAACCAACTTCATGGTTGATGTAGATCGCTTTGTGCGGCTGGATTTCAACGGCTTTGTTGGCTTGATCGATGCGGTGGGCGGCGTGACGATCAATGTTGAAAACACGATTACGGATAGTAATTTTCCATCAGCGGATGGCGGTTCGATGGTCGTGGAGTTCCAGCAAGGCGAACAAACGATGGATGGCGCCACGGCGTTGATATTTGCGCGCACGCGTTACAGCGACGATGACTACCGTCGTGCGGCTCGCCAACAGCAGGTCGTAGCGGCAGTAGCGGGTAAGTTGATCAATCCATTCCATTGGGGAGCGCTGGTCGCTTTATTCAATGGCAGCATCAATACAAATATAAATATTGTCGATTTACTGCTGTATGCACCCGTCGTCGTGTTCAACACGGGGCGGTTTGAGACGTTGATTATTGATCGTGAGTTGATCAGTGGGACGGCGGAGGGTATCGCCATCCCGAATTACGCCGCGCTATCCGAATGGTTGGACGCGTATGTTCGTTAGCGACCGATATTACATTGTCGGCGGGCGTTCGTGCAGTAAACGGTTGTACGCCCCGATCCAGGTGTCTTCTTTGCGTGTGACCTTGGTCACTTTGATATCAGCAAAATACGGCAGCATCTTGATCAAAAGCGGCGGTAAATTTTGCCATGACTCGGACAAAATGAGCGCGGAAAGTTCATCCGCAATACGACCGGGCCAGCTCCAACGCTGGCGTAGTTCTTCCGATTTCTGCCAATAATCACGTTTTTCCCATGCTTGCGCCGAGTCCTCGATGCCCTGATCGATCTCACGCAGAGAAAAGACAATGGTCGCTGCCATATCTTTTGCCTGGTCGTCGAGTTCGGTCTTTTGTGTCAGCGCACGCAGCATTTCCGCGCACGTTCGCATCAACTGCGTGCGCGCCTTACCGGTGCTGTCCGTATTGATAACACGCCCCATATTGCTTTAGTCTCCTTGATGATGGTCGGAAAATTGAGGGCATCCTGACAAGTTGACCTTCCCAATAAAATTTAGGTTTGGACAGGACGAATGCCTCTGTACACGCGTCCTGCGGTTGATAAAGTCTTGAGGATGGTCGGCGCGGTTTTATTGAGCACCTCGCCCAATTCGCGCGGACTCATCGGTTGGTTGTTGTTTGCTAAAAAGACTCGAAATATGCTGTCGATGACTCCCGTATGGGGGTTAATGAAATTCGGGTCTTTTGCAGCAGCCTGGATAGCTACGCCAATCTCGTCAAGTTCAAATACCTCGCCGGTATCCGGGTCGATATAATCAATGATCTGACCACTGGTTGTCTGGCTGATTCGGTCACGTTGTTCTGCAGGTAAATGACTCAACAGGTACATGCGCAGGTCTTCATCGCTTTTATCCCACCAACTGTAATCGATGTGGAACTTAGTACCCTGCGTCGGCTTGACGGACGCGCTGACTTTGGCAGCCTCTTGAATGGTCACGGTCGTCCTCCTAGATTTCGCTCAATTTCCAGTAGTTATTGCCGACGTATTCAAAATCAGGATTATCGATCATCGCGGCGAAAATGGGACCGGGTGGGCATCGCCGGGTGATATTGACAGCGCTGTACAGCGTCTTGCCATGTATCGCGGTGTGCGGTGTCGCGCGGCTGAGTTCGGTCAGGAGCGTTTTGACCAGTGTCGTGATGCCTTTGCGCTGATGCTGGCTAAAGAGCCCGTCAACGGCAGCGAGATCGTCCGCGCCGAACAACATGAGTTCATCGTAATTGGCTCCAATAGCGCGTTTTTGATCTTCAAACGTAATATTGCCATCCTTCGGGGTGATGATGCGAATCCATTCGGTGCGCGGGCGATAGGCTTGGAAATCGACCACGATTTTGCTGGGGTCGGCATCACGTTTGATGGTGACATGAGCGCCAACTGGCAAGCGATGCTTTCGGTAAAGCGCGCCTAATCCATAAACAAAGCGTTCGCCACGCAGCACCCAACCAACATATTCTTCCTGGTCTTGACCATCAACTAATGTGACATAGATGCGCGGTGTGCGCAGTGCCGTCGGAAAAACGCGGCGCATCCGGGCATTCAAGGGCAGCGTGCCGACGCGACGATGCGGGTAATTGAGCGTGATCTCAGTTTCATCAAGCTGAGTCAACATCTCCTCATCGAGCGGGTCTGACCATTCATCATCGATTTCAAGTTCAAGTTCGCGCATTTCGGATGTAAACAAGTTGCGGTTGTAATCGATGGCGTTGTAAACCAGCATGGGCGGGGGAGTTAGCACTTCGGGTGGTTCGAGACGGCGCAAATACCACCAAATCGCATTGAGGGGACCGACTTCGTCAAAACGATTATCACGGTTGAGGGCATCGTTAAGACAAAAGACTTGTAACTCACGACTTGATTTGCCCAGACTGCCGATTTGGTTGAGCATTTCTTCGGTCGAAATGGGACCGCCTTCAGAAATATCGAGGATGGCTTCAGCGAGGTTCAAATGCCCTTCGTTAACATCGAGCATCAAGCTGCGGGCGAACCACATGCTCGCCACGCTGATTAAATCATCGTTTTGCAGCAGCGCGTTCTGGACTTTGGAAGTGAGCATTTCGCCCGCGTTTTCCAGGATTTGTTCAACGGTAAACTTTGTTTGCCAGGGCGCATGGTCGGCAGAATCGCCATTTTGCGCGCTCAATTTGTGTGGGGTGGTCAAGATCGCCGCGAATTTACGCTCGACAGCTTCAGCGGTATCGTCGAAACGTACAGTGATGACGGTGTAATCACTGTAGGCAAAGATATTTGTCCCATCACGGCGGCTCACGACCGTGCCGATTTGATAATCGAGCGCGGGAAACATGATTTTTTGATCGACTTCGTATTGCTGTGCGGGGTCATAAAGCCGCACATCTTCATAGCGCGCTTCAAGCGCAGCGGATTCTTCGGCAAGACGACGGTCGATGAGCGCGCGCGTGAGTTCTTCAGCGCTGAGCGGTATCTCACGTTCGAGTAACTGCCCGGAAATGTAATCTAAATCGTCATTCGAAACTTCAAACTGGTGCGTCCAGTGATAGACCGGTAACATGGTCAACCACCTCCGATTGTTATTGGGCGGGATCGAAAACTGTCGTTCACAACAACTAAGGTTGATTTTGTGTGTATAGACGGTCTGAAATTATACAGAATGGCGCGGGGCATTGGCAAGCGTCGGGTTGACCACCCCCCATACGTCCATTATACTTGCTGCCTACGATTGATCCGTTTTGCACAGGATAAGAGTTTCGCATGTCAACCAAACGTACTTACCAGCCGAAAATTCGGCGTCGTGCACGTGTACACGGTTTTCGCCAACGTATGGCGACAGCGAATGGGCGCAAAGTTTTGAAGCGTCGTCGTTTGCAGGGGCGTCATGTGTTGACGGTGACGCCGCAGCACGTTAAGAAAGTGAACTGGAAAAGCAAAGTACATTCTGACTGAAGCAATAGTGAATGCACAGGCGCTATCGCTTAACGCGGCGTGAAGATTTTGAACGCTTGCGCCGAGAAGGGCGCGGGTTTCCGCATCGCGCGATGCGGATGAGCATCGCCCCCAATCCGCTTGAACATAACCGTTATGGGTTCGTGGTCAGCAAAAAAGTGGGTAACGCGGTGGTTCGCAATCGAACAAAGCGCGTGATACGCGAAGCGACACGCGCCTTGCATCCTCAACTGCGAACAGGCAGCGATATAGTTGTTATTGCTCGTGTAGCTATCGTTGGGCAACCTTACGGTGATGTGCTGCGTATACTCAGTGAGCTATTTCGCAAAGCTGGTTTGTTGGAAAGTTGAAAGGCGCGGTCGCGGATAATGAAAGCAATCGCCTTAGCGATGATCCGTTTTTACAAGCGGTTTCTTTCTCCAATGCTGCCTTCTTCATGTCGATTTGAACCGACATGTTCGGTCTATACGTATCAAGCCATCGAAAAATACGGCGTGATCAAAGGCAGTTGGATGGGCGCGCGCCGCATTTCGCGCTGTCATCCATTTCATCCTGGTGGTTATGATCCCGTCCCGTGATTTCGCGGTTTGGACGGAGCGACCTTTTAAGGTTGAGGGAGTTCAGTAATTTGACATTCTTAAGGTCGCGTGGCGGTTTCATCGGCGCAGCAATGCTGCTGGCACTGGTGCTGACTGCTTGTACTGGGGGACCCACCGAACCGAGTTGGGGCGATATCAGCGTTTTAGATAATAATCTGATCCTCGCGTTTAGCGGCACAATCCTCCAATTGAACCCGGACGATGGTACGCCGATTAACCTTTACGATACTGAAGGCAACGTGCGGACTGACCCCGAAACGAATGCACCGCGCCGCTGGGAAATCAGTCTTGGTGCGACGATGCGTTTTTATCATGCACCGCTCGTCGTCAGCGAAGAAACGCTGTTAGTGGCTTCGTATGATCGTAAACTGTTTCAAATTGAACGTGACGCCGCCCGCATCGAAAATACGGTCGGTGTGGATTTGCCAGGTCATGTCGTCGCGGATGTTCTGCAAGCCAATGGGCTGCTGTACGTACCATTGAGCGAAAAAGACCTGCTGGCATTGAATGAAGATGATTTCTCTCAACGTTGGCGGTTTACCACGACGCGCGGCGTATGGGCTGCGCCGCTGCTGCTTAATGGCGTGTTATATCTGACATCGATGGATCACTTCATCTACGCCATCGATGCGGAATCGGGCGAAGAAATCTGGCGCGTTGATACGGGCGGTGCGATTCCATCTGCGCCGCTGCTGTACAACAATTCGTTGTATGTTGGCACTTTCGGGCGCGAGATTGTACAGGTCAGCCTTAACGGTCGAATTATCGCTCGTTACTCCACTGCTGATTGGGTGTGGGGGACGCCAGTCATCGCTGACAACATCTTGTACACCGGTGATTTGGTGGGCAATGTATATGCGCTGGAACTGACGAACGCTGGTTTCACCGAATTATGGAGACATCAAGTGACTACGCGGGCGATTCGTCCGACTCCGGTGGTGTATGAAGATCGCTTGATCGTTGCGTCGCGCGATAATTTTGTGTATTGGCTGAACCGCAACACAGGCGATACGATAGTACGCCAGGATGTGCGCGGTGAAGTAATGGCAGAAATGCTGCTGCTGGAACCTGCTGAAGGTTTAAATATCACCCAGCCAATGTTGTTCGTCAATACGATGGCGCGCGAGAATTTGTTGTTCGCGTTCCCGGCGGATGGCAATGGCGAAGCACTGTGGAAATATCCGCGTTGACGTGACGCGGAACGAGTTGGCTAGAGGAGCTTTCTCCCAATGGATTTTATCCTAAACCCGTTTGTCACCTTGCTGACGTTCCTCTACCGCGTGTTCGGCAACGACATGGTTTTGTCGATTGCCGTGTTCACGGTGCTGATACGTTTGTTGACTTACCCTTTAACGATCCAGCAGCAGCGTTCGACCCGCGCCATGCAGCAGCTTCAACCAGAGTTGAAGAAACTGCAAGAGAAGCATAAGGGCGACCGCGAAAAACTGGCGGCAGAGCAGATGACCTTGTACCGCCAATACGGCATCAACCCGCTTGGTGGCTGTTTGCCTCTGTTAATTCAGCTCCCGATATTCTTGGCGCTCTATCAAGCGATCAATATGGCGCTGGCGGCGACGCCGACCCAAATGTTGGATACGGCAGGGCGTTTGCTTATTCCGGGTCTTGACAGCGTTATTCCGTTGAACAGCCGTTGGCTGAACATGGATTTGACACAAGCGCCGAATTTGGCGACCATCGGTACAAGCATCGAATCGTTCATTCCCATTATTTTAATCGGGTTGGTTGTGCTAACGACCTACTTGCAATTCCGAGTCACAATGCCGAAGGCAGCGCCAAAAACAGATGGTAAGCCGGATCAGGCGCAGCAGATGTCCCAATCGATGGGGACGATCATGCCGATCATGTATGGCTTTTTTGCGCTATCGTTCTCGGTCGGTCTGGCGATTTACTTCATCGTCTCGAACACGATTGGTATTGTGCAAGGGTTAATCGTCGCGCGCGGTCGCGCCAAGTTCCAACCACTTCCGGCGGTTGTGACCGCGACTTCCACAAAAGGCGGTTCGACATCCAACGGTACGTCGAAGGGTAGCAGTACCCCCGCGCGTTTGACGCCTTCAAACAAGAGTAATAATTCGTCGGCGCGCAACAATGTGAAACCTGCCGCGAAACCCAGTAAGACAAAGTAATGCCAAGCGTAGTGTGGCGACAATAAACTTCACTGGCGCGGATGAATCAACCCGCGCCAGTTCTCTTATATAGCATTTTTGTGAGGATGCGGACGATGAGTTCAGGATCGGATTTTATAGAAGCGACGGGGGAGACCGTCGAAGATGCTATTCAGCACGGTCTGGATGAATTAGGGGTAAGTCCAGGACAAGTCATGATTGAAGTGCTCGAAGAACCCGGCGGCGGTTTGTTCGGTTCGGATGTGCGCCTGGCACGCGTACGCTTACAACTGCTGGGTGGACGTGGATCGAGCGCCCCTGCAATGCCGTTCGTACCAACGCCTGAGCCGACACAAGAGGTTTTGGAAATTCCGCGCCACGACCCGGAACCGCGTGAACGTGATGACAGTCCTCGTCGTGTCGAACTGCGCCCACCAGCGCGCACCGAACGTAGTGAGCGTCCGCGACAAGAACGTGCGCCCCGCCCTGACCGACCACCACGTGACGACCAGCGCGTCGAGCGACCAGTTGTGCGCGAAAAAACGAGTGATCAACATCCCGAAAGTGACTTAAAACCCTTTTTTGATTTAGATGTAGACGATAAAGATGTCAACCTGCCAATCGTCAATGTGCAGGATGAAGTACCAGAAAGTGAACAAGACGAAGAAGCGCAAGTGAGCAAAGTCGTCCTAAACGAACTGCTCGAACGCATGTCGATCCGTGCGCGTATTGTTGTCAAGCGGGCGACGGCAGGCGACGAAACCGATAAATCACCATGGGTGCTCGATGTCAATGTTGGTCGGCTCTCCAGTCGTTTGGTCGGGCGGCGCGGCGAAACATTGGCGGCACTGCAATACATTACGCGCCTGATCGCCAGCCGTGAATTGCAACGACGGGTCGATATAGTGGTCGATGTGGAAAGTTATAAGGTTAAAAGGGCGACCAACTTGCACGGTCTGGCGCTGCGTATGGCAGATGAAGCTGTCGCGCAAAGCCGTGTGATCACACTGGAACCAATGCCGCCACACGAACGGCGGATTATTCATATCGCGCTGCGCGGGCGGGGCGATGTCGTCACCAAAAGCACAGGCGAAGGACAATCGCGTAAAGTCACGATTGTCCCGCAATCACTTGAGTCATGAGTGAGTCGCCCGATCTGGTTTTAATCGGACATCTGACGGCGGACATCACCGCCGATGGGCGGGTCGCGGGCGGTACGGTCTCGTATGCAGCACGAACAGCGACGGCATTCGGCTTAAATGTCGGTGTGCTGACAAGTGCTGCCCCCGATGAATCGCTGCTAAACGCGATTTCGCCTTATGCAAGTCTGCGTGTCCTACCGTCTGAACAAACCACCACTTTTGAAAATATTTACTCCCAAGAAGGTCGCGTGCAATATGTGCGCGGCGTCGCGGCACCGCTTCATGCACAGGACGTGCCAGAAGCGTGGTTGAACGCGCCGTTCGTGCATATCGCACCCATCGCGAACGAAGTGCAGTGGGATGTCGCCGCGCGTTTTCCGCACGCGACCGTGATGTTGACTCTGCAAGGGTGGCTGCGACGTTGGAATGATACAGGTCTTGTCCGTTTTAAGCCGTGGCATGATACGCGCGTGCTGAAACATATCGATGTGGTGGTGTTTAGTGAAGAAGACATCGCAGAAGCACCAGAAATCGAAGCCTTGTATGCTGCAAGCGTAAAACATGTGCTGGTCACACGCGCGGAACGCGGCGGCACGTATTATCACTGTGGCAAGCCAATGACATTTTCGACACCCAGCGTCGAATTATTGAATCCTACGGGTGCAGGAGACATATTCGCCGCGTCGCTGCTGGCAAGTTTACGGGCGTTCGATGGCGATTATGGAGCAGCGATTCAGGTGGCGGCACGATTGGCTGCGCTTAGCGTCACCCGTTCTGGTTTGTATGGCGCACCGACACCCGACGAAGCAGCGACGGCAATCCGTGAGGTGAGAAAAATACATAATGCCTAATTGGATTGATCGCGTTCTGTACAACGGGATGATTCATACGCTCAATGATGCCCAGCCGCGAGCTTCAGCGCTGGCAATTGCGAATGGTCGACTCGTTGCCGTAGGGAGTGATGACGAGATTTTGGCGCTGGCAGGCGCGGAGACGATTCAAGAGAACCTGAACGAATGTTATGTCATTCCCGGTCTGACTGATGCACATATCCACTTTATGGGGACGACTGGACTGTTGCATCAAGTCAATATATTCGATGTGCCGACCAAAGCCGAGGCGATACGTTTGACCGCCGAACGCGCCGCAGTCACTCCAGTAGGGGAGTGGGTTGAAGGTTACGGTTGGTGGCAAGAAAATTGGGCAGACCGTCAGTTCCCGACTGCGTATGATTTAGACGCACTGGTGCCGCATCACCCGGTATTTTTACGTGCGCGGAGCGGACATGCGGCATGGGTGAACAGCCTCGCGCTGCGCTTGTGCGGCATCGACCGCGATACGCCTGACCCTGATGGGGGACAGCTCGAGCGCGACGACGATGGCAACCCGACGGGAATTTTATATGAATGGTCGGCGCTGGCATTGGTCAGCGACCATATTCCCGAAAAGACGCCTGACCAACTTGCCGATCAAATGAAAAATACGCAGGCGCTGCTGCTCTCACTCGGCGTGACTGGTCTGCACGATTTCGATAATCCGTCGTGTTTAGCCGCATTGCAAGTGCTGCGTGAGCGCGGTGACTTGAGTTTGCGTATAGTCAAACATATCAATAAAGCATTTCTTGATGCGGCACTTGAAAGCGGACTGCGTGCTGGATTTGGCGATGATTGGATACGCATCGGCGCGCTCAAACTGTTCGCCGATGGCGCGTTGGGTCCGCGGACGGCGGCAATGATCGAGCCGTATGAAGGCGAACCCGATAATACAGGGATCATCGTCATCGACAAAGAAGAAATGATCATTTCTGCGCTGCGTGCCAGCCGTGCGGGATTAGCATCGACAGTACATGCGATTGGCGACCGCGCTGTCCATGATGTTTTGGATATGTTCGAAATCGTGCGTCGTGATGAAGCCGACCGCGGAGTGGCACAATCAGCACGCCGACATCGTATCGAACATGTACAGCTTATTCATCCTGACGATGCAGGACGGTTAGCAGCACTAAAATTGATCGCCTCCATGCAGCCGATCCATGCGACCAGCGATTATGAGGTTGCAGATCGTTATTGGGGTGAGCGTTCGGCGTTTGCATATAATCCGCGTTTGCAGTTGGATCAAGGTGTCGTTGTCGCGTTCGGCTCGGATTCGCCGTATGACATTCTTGATCCCATTAAAGGCATTCACGCGGCAATCACGCGCCGCCGTGCGGACGGGTCACCTGGCGTAAACGGGTGGTATCCAAATGCACGCTTGTCGTTAGAAGAGACGTTGCGTGCCTACACGATAGCCCCTGCATACGCGGCAGGGATGGAAAATCGTCTCGGTCAATTAAAAGCTGGTTTCTATGCCGATCTTGTCGTGCTCGATCATGATTGGTCAGCCATTGAGCCTGATCTGATTTTGCAAACGCGCGTGATCGGCACGATGGTAAACGGCGACTGGCGTCACGGTGGCGCAGGCTGATCATCGTACAGCGTTGATTCCACGATAGTGGATTGTGTAGAGGAGGTTTAACTAATGGCTCGTCCCGGCATGAAACTGGGTGATACTGAATTCGCTGTTAAAAACGAGATGCTTAAAGTGGGTGATGTCGCCCCGGATTTTCGTTTGACATCGAACAATTGGCAGACTAAAACGCTTGCGGATTACGATAGCAAAGTCAAAATCATCAGTGTTGTTCCATCGTTGGAAACGCGGGTATGTGCCGCGCAGACACGACGCTTTAACGAAGAAGCGGCAAATTTGAGTGACAATATTGTTGTGTTGACTGTCAGCGCAGACTTACCTTACTCACAACGACGTTGGTGTTCAGCGGAAGGCATCGACCGCGTATCGACCTTGAGCGACCACAAAGATATGAATTTTTCTGACGTTTATGGTGTGCATGTAATGGATTTACGTATCTGTCAGCGCGCGTGCTTTGTGGTCGATCAGCATAATATTGTGCAGCATGTCGATTATGTGTATGTGATGGGCGATGATGTAAATTTTGCTGACGCCTTAGCAAAAGCGCGCGAATTAGTCTAGAAAAAGGAATTTTAAGCATGAACGATATTCGTATTGATCGGCTGGCAGATATTCTAGTCAATTATTCGACCAGCGTGCAGGCGGGTGAATGGGTCGGTGTGTTAGGCGATGTGTCGGCGCTGCCGTTGGTTCGTGCCGTGTACACCAAAGTGTTAGAAGCGGGCGGCAATCCCACGCTGATGTTGAATGATGAAATGATGACTCGTCAGTTTATGCGGCTCGCCAACGAGGATCAATTTGCGTGGACTGACCCGAGTCAAGCGTTGTATTACGAACAGGCAGACGTATATATTCGCTGCGGCGCGCAGCCGAACACCCGCGCGACTACACTGATCGACCCGACCAAGATTCGTCGCTTTCAACAAGCACGCTCTGGTTGGTTATCAACACGTATGCGCCGCGCCAGCGAAGGTACATTCAAATGGGTGGGGACGTTGTTTCCGACCGAAGGTGCAGCACAAGAAGCGGGTATGAGTTTGGAAGAATACGAAGATTTCGTCTACAGTGCATGTTTTGCCGACCGCGATGATGCAGTGGCGGAATGGCGCAAACTAGGCGCAGTGCAACAAAAGAAAATTGACTGGTTGGCGGGCAAAAAACATATCAAGTGTCAGGGCGCGAACATCGATCTCGAACTGAGCATCGATGGGCGGGTGTTCATCAATGCGTGTGGTGAACGCAATATGCCAGATGGCGAAATATTTACCGGTCCCGTCGAAAATTCGGTCAACGGCTGGGTTCGCTTTACCTATCCGTCGATTGTGCAGGGTCAGGCGGTCGAGGGCATCGAACTGCGTTTTGAAGCTGGTAAAGTCGTGGATGCCAGCGCCCAGCGTAATGAAGCACTGTTATTTTCGCAGCTAGATACCGATGCCGGGGCGCGCTATCTAGGTGAGTTTGCCATTGGTACGAACTTCGGCATTAATCGCTTCACCGGGTCGATTTTGTACGATGAGAAAATCGGCGGCACGATTCACATGGCAGTTGGGGCGGGTTATCCCGATACGGGCAGCGTGAACAAAAGCAGTGTCCATTGGGATATGATCTGCGACATGAGAACCGACAGCACGATTCATGTGGATGCTGAGTTGTTCTATCAAAATGGGCAGTTCGTGGTGTAGGTGAATATATACAGCCAGTATAGAGGGCGACCAAATAGGTCGCCCTTGTGACTACCGTGCCAATAAATCGGCGGGTTCTTTATCCGCCAGCATCTGCTTAAGTTCGACAACCTGATCGCGGATCAGCGCTGCTTTTTCAAATTCGAGCGCTTTCGCAGCGGTCTTCATCTCGCTTTCCAGGTCTTTGATCATTTTATACAGCTCGTCTTTCGGCAGCAGTGCCACGCTGACATGCCCATCTGGGGTTGCGGCGCGCGCATCTTGGGTGACAGCCGCTTTGATTCGGTCGGTGAGATCGCGGATTTGCTTGACGATCTGGATCGGTTTGACGCCGCGCGCCTCGTTATACGCTTCTTGAATAGCGCGGCGGCGGTCAACTTCTGCAATGGCGCGCTTCATCGACTCGGTCATATGGTCGGCATACATGATGACTTTGCCTTCGATATGACGGGCGGCGCGTCCCATGTTCTGGATCAATGCCTGTTCCGAGCGTAGAAAGCCTTCTTTATCGGCATCGAGAATGGCGACAAGCGATACTTCTGGCAAGTCGATCCCCTCTCGTAGCAAATTGATTCCGACGAGGCAGTCATAGACACCAAGTCGTAGATCGCGCAAAATTTCGATGCGCTCCAATGTTTGAATTTCGGCGTGCAGATACTGGGCGCGAATGCCGTTTTCGTTGATGTAACCTGCCAGTTCTTCTGCCATACGCTGGGTAAACGTTGTGACTAACACGCGCTGACCGAGAATGACGCGCTGTGCGATCTCTTGCAGCAAATCGTCAATTTGACCTTTGGTCGGACGAACGCTGACTTCCGGTTCAAGAATCCCCGTCGGGCGAATGATCTGCTGCACAATCTTTTCGCTGATTCCTCGTTCAAATGGTCCAGGCGTGGCGGACGTGTAAATCGTTTGGTAGGCTCGTTGTTCAAATTCTTCGAACTTGAGCGGACGATTATCCCCCGCGCTCGGTAAGCGAAAGCCGTAGTCGATCAAGGTGCCTTTACGGGCGCGGTCACCATTGTACATGCCGTTCAACTGCGGAATCGTCATGTGGCTTTCGTCGATGACCATCAGGTAATCTTTGGGGAAGTAATCGATCAACGTCCACGGCGGACTACCAGGTGGGCGCTGATCCAAGTGGCGCGAATAATTTTCAATCCCTGATGTGAAGCCCATTTCGCGCATCATTTCAAGATCGTAGCGTGTGCGCTGTTCAAGTCGCTGTGCTTCGACCAGCTTGCCTTCGCCTTTGAAATGGTTAATCTGCTGATCAAGTTCGATTTCGATATCGTGAAGCGCTTTTTGTAGTTTGTCTTGATCCGCCATGAACTGCGCGGCAGGGAAGAAGACCACGACTTCGTGTTGTGCCAGGAGTTCGCCTGTAAGCGGGTCAATTTGCAAAATACGTTCGATTTCATCGCCAAACAGTGTGATTCGATATGCCGCTTCTTCGTAAGGCGGGCGTATTTCCAGGACATCGCCTTTAGCGCGAAATGTGCCGGGAGCGAGATCGTTATCGCTGCGCGTATATTGCAAACTCACCAATTTTCGTAATGCGGCTTCGCGGCGAATTTCGCTGCCCGCCCGCATTTCGAGGATCGCTGAACCCCACGTTTGTGGGTCTCCGGTGCCGTAAATGCACGACACGGATGCGACGATGATTACGTCGCGCCGTGATACCAATGCTGCTTTCGACGCGATACGTAAGCGTTCAATCTGTTCATTGATCTCGGTCTGTTTTTCGATGAACAGGTCATAACGTGGGACGTAGCTCTCCGGCTGATAATAATCGTAGTAGCTGACATAGTATTCGACTGCATTGCGTGGAAAGAACTCTTTGAACTCCGAATATAGCTGCGCCGCCAGCGTCTTATTGTGTGCGAGAATCAAGGTTGGGCGCTGTGTCGCCTGAATGACCTGAGCGATCGTGAACGTCTTCCCTGTCCCCGTCGCGCCGAGCAGTGTTTGATGTCGTAACCCTTTTTCGACGCCTTCGACAAGTTCGCCAATCGCGACTGGCTGATCGCCTGTCGGTTGGAAGTCGGATACAAGTTCAAATTTAGGCATAAAATGCGCAGCTTTCTCCGAACGTGAGTTCTAGAAATTATAGCAGATTTGGGGTCGAAATTATAGGATCAAGCGTGCATGTTTACGGCGGAATTGACATAAATGCGGTATCGTTGAACATCTTTCGGTGATGTGAAATTTAGAGATGGTGTGAACAATTATGACAACGATGATTCCACGCACATTTGCTACCGTATCCCGTGGTTTGCGCCGCGAGACACCGCCGATGCGCTTATTTGAAAAAGCCAAAAAATTTGGGATATGGAATCCGTCCGACCTTGATTTTTCGCAGGATAAAGCGGATTGGGCGCGCTTGAGCGCGTCAGAACAAGATGTGATTTTGCGGTTGACGGCGCTTTTTCAAGGCGGCGAAGAAGCGGTCACGCTCGATTTACTGCCGCTGATCATGACGATTGCGCGTGAAGGGCGTATTGAAGAAGAAATGTTTTTGACAACCTTTTTGTGGGAAGAAGCAAAGCACACCGATTTTTTCCGACGCTTCTTGGACGAAGTAACCGGCGTGAGCGATGATCTCAGTCATTATCGTACGCCGAATTACGCAACGATCTTTGACGAGGCACTGCCGACGGCGTTGAACCGACTCGCGGTCGATTCGTCACCGGAGGCGCAAGTCATCGCAGCGGTCACGTACAACATGATCGTAGAAGGCGTATTAGCAGAAACCGGATATCATGCATATCAGGCAATGCTGGCGCGCAACGGCATTATGCCCGGTCAGTTGGAGGGCATTCGTCTGCTCAAGCAGGACGAATCGCGGCATATTGCGTACGGCATTTATTTGATCTCGCGGCTGGTGGCGGCGCATCCGCACTTGTGGGATGTGGCAGAGACGACGATGAACACGCTGCTCATGCCCGCGCTTGGGGTGATCACCGAATTGTTCGATCTGTACGACCCGATGCCGTTCGGGTTGGTCGTGGATGAATTTGCGATGTATGCGACGATGCAGTATCAAAAACGCTATGCACGCTTAGCAGCGGCGCGCGGTGTGAGCTTGGATGAGGTGATCCGCGTCACGCAGACAGCAATTGAACAAGAAGATGCGTAAATGGTGAAATGACCGTTGACAGGCGAGAAAGGCAGTGCTATTATTCTCAACATGATGCGGGGTAGAGCAGAGGTAGCTCGTCAGGCTCATAACCTGAAGGTCGCGTGTTCGAGTCACGCCCCCGCTATTGACACGAGCGCACCATAAAAAGTGCGCTCGATGTTTGTAAAGTTGAGACAGAATTAAGAACTGGTGATGTAGCTCAGTTGGCTAGAGCGCGCGACTCATAATCGCGAGGTCGAAGATTCGAGCTCTTCCATCACCACTACAAGGCTTCCTTAACGGAAGCCTTTTTGTTTATATATTCGACAAACCACCGATAGCGCATTGGATAACCCTGCATGGCTTGATTAATCGCTATTTGTTGCTGCGAGCCGCATCTATGCCGCCCCAATAATAGCTTAAGCTACGCGGGTGAAACCTGCTCCAAACTCGCCAAATCTTCCCATGTTTGGCGGCGGCGTACGATTGACCATGAACCGCCCTCTACGCTGACCACGACTTCGGGTGGCGTCGGGCGCGCATTATAGTTACTGCTCATGACCATGCCATACGCGCCCGCCGTCAAAATCGCTAGCAAATCGCCGCGCTCTACGACGGGCATGATCAAGTCACGCGCGAATACGTCGGTACTTTCGCATACGGGACCGACAACATGCGTGTTGAACGCTTCGGTTTGCCCGCGCACAACCGGGACAATTTCGTGGTGGGCGTCATACAACATCGGGCGGATCAGTTCAGTCATGCCCGCATCGACGATGACGAAGGTTTCGTCGTCTTGCTGTTTGACATACTCGACTTGCGTCACCAAAATGCCCGCATCGGCGATGATGGCGCGTCCCGGCTCCAAAATCACGTTGTAACCTTCAACAATCGACGCCAACGACTCGGCAAAATCACGCGCGGACGGGAGCAATTCACCCGGCTGATAGGGTGCTGGAATGCCGCCGCCAATATCGAGCGTATCGATGAACGGAAATTCCATCGCCAAATCGCGCGCGATGGTGACGGCTTGCGCGGTTTCCGCCACATCGTGCAGTTGGCTGCCAATATGCACATGCAGCCCTTGAAAACGGATATGTGCGTAATCGGCGCGCCGCGCTAAAACCTCAACGATAACGTCGGCGGACATGCCGAATTTTGCGCCGCCGTGTCCGGTGGCGATGAAGGGATGTGTTTTAGCGGCGATATTTGGATTCAGGCGCAGTGCAACGGTTTGCGTGACGCCGAGTTCGCCCGCGATCTGCTCGATGAGCGCGACTTCTTCAAGATTTTCGATGTTGATCCAACCAACGCCATTTTGAAGTGCGTAGCGCAAGTCATGTGCCGATTTGCCTACGCCGGCAAAGACGATATTTGCTGGTCGTGCGCCCGCCTTGAGCGCACGAAAGATTTCGCCGCCCGATACGGCGTCGATACCCGCGCCCGCGCCAATCAACGTGCCCAAGACGGCAAGATTGCCATTGGCTTTGGCGCTGTAATGGATGTCGGCATGGATTCCAGCGGCGCGAAACGAATCGCGGATTACAGCGTAATTATAAAAAGCGCGTTTGAGACTGTAAATATATACCGGCGTGCCGACTGCACGCGCGATTTCGCTGACCGCAGCATCGTCACAAAATAAAGCATCATCGCGGTAATGAAAAGCAGGATTCAGCATTGGCTAAGGTCTTTCGGGTATAAAAGGTTGCACAACCCAACCATTGTATCGAGATACCGAAGGGTAGTATCCTGATAAGATACCATATATGTGAAGCAGGTGAACGACGTGGAAGCGACGGTCGATAAAGCGGACGCTAAACTGGTGGTGACGTATGAAGCGATCCGCCGCCGCGAATATGAATTAATCACCAAACTACTGGATGTGCTGCCGAAAGTGGATGGCATTGGTGACGAACGTGTGGGGCAGGTGCGCGATGCGCTGTTTCATGCCGATCATCCGTATTTGATTGTTTTCGTAGGACCATTCAGTTCGGGTAAATCGAGTTTGATCAATGCGTTATTGGGCAAACATGATTTGTTGGCGGTGGGTCCTGTGCCAACAACGGATCGAATCAGCATTTTGCGTTATGGCGAACAAGCGCAAGTGATGCGTGCGACCGAAATGAACACTGTTTTTTATCCATCGCCGCTGCTGCAAAAAGTCAGCTTTGTCGATACGCCCGGTCTCGAGTCGGTTTTTCAAAAGCATGAAGAAACAACGCGGCGCTTTTTGCATCGCAGCGATACCGTGCTGCTTGTGATGATGGCGACGCAAGCAATGACACAGCGCAACCTGGAATATTTGCGGATGCTGCGTGAATATGGCAAGAATGTAATCATCGTGCTCAATCAGGTTGATTTGTTGTCACCAGAAGAACTTGAGACGGTGAAGCAGTACGTGATCGATCAAAGTTCGCTTCAATTAGGATTTAAGCCCGATATTTGGTTGATGTCCGCAACGCTGGCGCTTGAAGCGCGCCAAGCGGATGGCACCGTGGACGCGGAAAAATGGCACGCGAGTGGGTTGGATCAACTTGAACATTATATTGACGATCAGTTGAGCGATATTGCGCGGCTCAAACAGAAACTGCAAACGCCACTTTCGATCACACAGAATGTACATCAATCGGCGTTGAGCGTAGTCCGCGCCAATCAAGCCGCGCTCGATCAATTTCAGTCGATTGCCCAGAATATCGATCAACAGTTGAATGTGCATCGGCGTGAACAAGACCGAATAATCCGCGACTTGAATAACGACATCACCGAAAAATTCAGTGAAGCGACGACGCGCGGCGTAGAGTCGATCCGCGATATGTTTCAGGTCAATCGTGCGCTTGGTTCGGTTGGGCGCGGCTTGCTTGAATTGCTCAGCTTATCGCGATTTGTGCGTGGTGGATCGTATACCCGTGCCGAATTCGAGACGCGCAGCGTGTTCGCGCCGCTCGATGAACTTTCCGTGGTCGTCGATAAAATTGCGCCCCGTTTAGAAGGCAAAGATATTCAGGATATCGACGATTTGGTCAAATATGCACGCAAAGAGATCGATAGCTTGCCACCTGCGATACAGACGAAGGTGATTGGCGATGTGAAAGCGCCGCTTGGCTATGATCGTACTGCGCTCCACAATGTGCGGACTGAACTTGACCAGATCGAAGCTGACGCGCGCCAGATAGAGACAGGTAAGCTAGAGTCTGCCGTGCGTAATTCCCTGCTGTATCTGGCGGCGTACGAGGTCATCATCGTAGTGCTGGCGATCTTCGTCGGTTTATGGAATCCAGCACCGCCCGATCAACCATGGCTGACGTTCGGCTTGATTTTGCTGCTGCTGGGTTTTGGTGTATTTGGTCTTGCCCTCTTACCGCTCCGTGGACGTTCGCTGCAAAATCAATACGCCAAACGCTTAGCCGGATTGCGAGCGGGTTATCTGGAAGCGTTCAATAAGGCGGCGGACAAACAGGTCGCATATGGAATGGCGTTAAGGCGCGAAGCTGTCGCGCCGCTGACACGTTTGATCGATGCACAAACGACAATACAGACCGATCAATTACGTGTCTTACAAGCCGCCGGGCAAGAGATCGTTGGGATCGAATCAGCATTGACCGCGATGGGGAAAACCGGGATATTTGCCGGATTGAGGGGCTAACGTGAGTATTGCTACGCCGACGCCTGTCGTCACTTTAGAAGGACCTTTAGCAGCGCTGCGTGAAGCCGAAATTCGTCTGCTATCGGATATTGCCGCCACATTGGCGAGCGCGAACGACGCGGTTGCAGACGAAGACCGTTTGCACCTGCTGGATGTTGCGCAGGATTTACGCGATTTGTTCTTTCTGGTGGTCATCATTGGCGAGTTCAACGCGGGAAAATCGACGTTTATCAACGCATTGTTGGGTGATAACGTACTGCCTGTGGGCATTACACCGACCACCGAAGTGATCGAGCTGATTCGACACGGTGATGTCAGTGACAAAATCCCGGATTTGCGCCCTGATGGTATCCGCGTGTGGACACATCCGAACACGGGTGCGCCGGGTGTCGCACTGGTTGATACGCCGGGAACGGGGTCGATTTTCGCCAAGCACGAAAAGACCGCCAAGTCGTTTTTACACCGCAGTGACCTGGTCATTTTTGTGATTTCGGCAAAGCGTGCGTTTGCTGAAACCGAACGCCTGTATCTGGAATTAGCGAAAAATTACGGCAAGAAAGTGATTTTGGTCGTCAATCAAATCGATTTGCTCGACGCCAGCCAACAGCTTGAAGTAAGACGTTTTGTCGAACAGCAAGTGAGCGAACTGCTTGACCTGCGCCCCTTGATTTTCATGGCGTCCGCCAAGTCCGCGTTGGCGGGCGTGGACGCCAGCGGCGTCGAAGCCGTCCGCGCACATCTGCGCGGCATTTTTGCAGAAGCGCCGCCCGCCAAGCAAAAATTGCTTTCACCGCTTGACCTTGCGGAGCATATCATCGCGCGGCAGATTACCGTCTCCAAAGCGAGTGCCGATGTGATTGGTACAGATACCGGGCGGGCGCGCGATATTCAAAGCGAATTGGAAAAACAATCGACCGGCTTGAGCGGACAATTGGCGTCTGCACGCGGCGATATCGACCGTGTATTCGAGGATATGCGGCGGCGTGGCTTGGAATTCATCAACAGCCGTTTATCGATACGTCAAATTGGACGGTCGGTCAACCGCGAGCGGCTAAGTGCCGAATTTCAAGATATTGTCATCGGGCGCGCCCTGCGCGATATTACCGATGCGAGCGGTAATTATATCAACGCGCTGATCGATAACAGCCGCTTGTACTGGCGCGGTATCATCGAGCGCTTGAATCAAGTGCGCGACCAGCTTGACCAGGAAACCGCAGGGCTGGACGCGGGCGTATACGCTGAACAGCGCGAGGCGTTAGAGGACGCGATCCGCATCGCGGAAGGCGAACTCAAGTCATATTCGAGTGGGCGCGTACTTAGTCAAATGGAAGAAATGTTCCGTACCAACATGAGCGGTTTCACCACCAGTTTTGTCGCTGTGTTCGTTGGCGCTGTCATCACGATAGTGGCATTTTTAGCGCCGGGCCCCGTCATCGTTGCGGCAGTCGTGATCGCGCTGCCGATTATGGCGATTGGTGGGGTGGCAGCCTATCGGTATTATCGGCGTGTCAGTAATGATACCAAACGCGACTTCAACCAACGGATCGATCAACTCCAACAGACGTATCATGATGCGCTCGATACGCTGACGCAAAAAGAACGTGCGCGTTTGACGCAATACGGAAAACAAGTGCTGACGCCGATTTTCAGCCGCCTCGATGTGCTGAGTGCGCGTTATACGGCGAACCTGAACGCGCTGCGTGCTTACGAATCGCAGATTGCGACTCTGCGACGCGGCATCGAAGGCGCATGACAGCAGTTATAACGCGTGAATAGTGAAAAAAGCCTGAACCGCAGAGGACGTGGAGAGCGCAGAGAATTTGATTATTCTGTCTGCGCTCTCTGCGTATTCTGCGATTAAACAGTCTTTTATAAATTGTGAATTTTCTTGACTGCGTTCAAAATTAGTTGCAAATCGTTGATGCTGCGTTCAGTTTTTGCTAACCCCAGCGGATCGATAATTTCTGCATCCCCCAGCAAAAGCCGTGCGATATTTGCCCACCCATAACCGACCGCATTCAGGTTATAGCCGCCTTCCATCATGAAAGCGATTTTGCCGTCGCACAATTCATCAGCCATTTTGACTAACTCGCGGCTGATATGCGCGTATCCGGTCAACGATAAATTCGTCCCTGCCAGTGGGTCTGCCCAGTGCGCATCGAAACCCGCCGAAACTAGGATCATGTTCGGTTGGTAACGCCGCGCCGCATTCCAAATCACATGCTCGAAAATCGCTGCGTAACTGGCGTCGCCATGTCCACCTGGGATTGGAACATTGATTGTGTAACCTGTGCCATCACCCGTTCCGGTATCTTCGAGCGCGCCTGTGCCCGGATAGATCGGGTATTGATGGATAGATGCAAATAATACCGAAGGGTCATCGTAAAAGACGGCTTCGGTGCCGTTACCATGATGCACATCGTAATCGACAATCATGACGCGTTCGATACCATGATGCTGCTGCACATAACGGGCTGCAATGGCGATGTTGCTCAATAAACAAAAGCCCATGCCTCTTTCGCCAGTGGCATGATGTCCCGGCGGGCGCACGGCTGCCAGCGCGTTATCAGCGTCTCCGCGCGCGACGCAAGCCGCTGCTTCGATCACGCTACCCGCCGAAAGACGCGCGATTTCATAGCTGACAGGCAGCACATAGGTATCCGCGTCCAGACGTACAAGATGCGGTTGCGCGCTGATTCGTTCGAGTAAATCGAGATAATCGGGCGTATGCACCGCCAAAATTGCATCAGGGGCAGCCGCGGTCGGTTCGATACGGGTCATTCGCGGGCTTAGCCCCGCCTCGTCCAGCCGTGACCAGACCGCGCGTAAACGTCCGGCATGTTCGGGGTGTTCGGGTAAATCGTGTTCGACACAACGCGGATGTGTGACGTATGCCGTCGTCATGAATGCTGCTCCTAGACCAGAAAATTTCCCGCCATTGTGGATGCGAAAGTCCGTTACCGCAAGTTATGGCGACGCTGACGCACGCGGGCGCAGAATGATGTAATTGAACCCGTTCATCGGAATGGTTTCGCTTGGTTCGTACCCCACAGCGATGGCTTGCAGCACATTTGCAGGATAAAACTGAGCGCGCAAAATAATCGCGCCAAATTCCTGATTGTCGATCATCCTGATCAAGGCGTCGCCGTTGAACAACCCATTCAGCGATAAATTGAGAAGCTGTGTTGGGTTTGTGATCACATCGCGCCCTGCAAGTAGATTGAAAGCGGCTTCTTCACTTAAAACAGGGCGGTCAGACATGCGTACGATTTCCACGATACGCCAACCTGCGTCAATATCCGCTTGGGTAGTCAAATGCCCAATATCCGCGTAGCCGCCAACAATCCGTGTCGCCGAATCATAAAAACCGTTAAGTGCGTTCGGCTCAAGATTCAATACGTCTGCAATATTTTCAAAGACCGCGCCTTGCGTCGGTATGTGCAGCACGGCGCGCCCGTAGCCGATATACAGCAGGGGCACAATCAAGCCTGACGCCGCCAGAATTGGTGCAAACCGACGAAACGGAATTATAAAAATCCGGCTTAGATAATTATCAGAGAACTGCCACGCTCGATTAAGCGTGCGCGCTGCGAAAATGCCGCTCAGCACGCATACGGCTGCTATCGAGGTGGCGAAATAACTGTCACCACCGCCCCATGTGCCAGAAAGTGCGCCCTGACCCAAACTGGCGATTAGCCAGATCGAATAAATCGATAAGCGTGCGAAATAAAGTTCATACAATACTAATAAAAGCGCTGGCATGATCAGGAAGCCATGCAAGCCCCACCATAAGCGGAATAAACCGACCGTTTGATCATAGTTTATCAGGTTGACATTGGCGCGGATCGCCTGTCGCCACCATTCGCCGTCCGTCGCCCAGGTCAGCCAGACAAAAATTGCTGCCCCGACAATCGTAAAGCCGATCCCAGCCAGAATCGCGCGGCGCGGCTGCCGGATGAACAGAAATATCAGCGCCGCCGCCGCCGTAAACACCGCCAGTTGTTTGGTATACCCTGCCGCGACAATGAGCAGCAAACCAAGCGCGATCACCCATCGACGGCGGCGCGGGTTGATAATCTCGTTTGCGCCTGCCAGTACGATGACCGCCAGTGTTTCGAACAGCACCATCGTCATGTGTTGACGAAACAACGGACCGATATGATAAATCGTGTTGGACGCGAGAAAAGCCAACGCCGCGAGCAGCGCGATGTCTCGGCGTTTGCCTTCTCGAAAGACGGCGTATCCGATCGCACTTGCTGTGACCAATGTGCCTAAAAAGCCAAGTAAACGCCCGTACCAGTATGCCTCACCGAACACCCAGACCAACGGTGCAGCGATGACATGAAAGAGCGGCGGGTAATTACTTGAATAAAACGGATAAGTATCGGTATCGCGATAGGGAAATTCGCCCTGACTGAACAAAATCGTATCGACCAGTTCAAAACCTTCGCCTTGATCGTAATCGAACGGGAACTGCATCAAATTGACGGCGTAAACCCCGTAAATCACAAAATATCCAGCCAGAATCAGCAGCGCTGCCGTCAGTAAAATACGATTGATGGAAATAAGCGAACGTCCGCGCATCGTCACGCCTGTGCCTTGCCAAGCGGGATCAGCGACAACCCAATTAAGGTGAGCGCGACACATACGCCCAACGCAATACGCTGTGCGGGTCCGATGCCGCCTTCACGTCCGATGTCAATAATGTCGACGGCAAAAATCGCCGCGAACCCCAATAAGCCGCCGACGGTAAGCAGCACGCCCAGCGTGCGTTTGGTGAAGGTGTAGCATTTTGAGAAGATCATCAGCGCAGTATATCCCCGTGCATAAAAAGGCTCAACTTCTGGTAATGCGTCCAGTCCTATCCGAGACACTGTGATGTCGCGCAACGTTTTCAAATGCGGTGCGTATACTTTGACACATAACCAGATGAACAGGGTGCAAAATCGTTGCACTTTTTGCTACTAACGCAGGAGTCGTAAATGACGAACGAGCCAATTCCACAGCCTGACGACGATCAGCGTATGTCTCGGCTGACATCACCGCCACCGATGCAAGAAGACGAAGCGACTGTACGCGAGTACGAAGCACGCTATCGTGCGTTTGATTTTGAGGATGATGCCGAACCGAGCCACCAGATTGGTGGCGAAAAACAAGAACGGAGTTCCTTGGGCAGTCGAAATTTTAGCCCACGCAGTTACAGTACACTGCGCGTCAGCGATGAAGAACGGATGTGGGCGGCGGCGGCACACGCGAGTGCATGGATCACCTTCCTGGCGGGTATTTTTACGTTCGGTACCGTGATTCCGCTCAGTATTTTCATCCCGCTGGGTATCTACTTTTTGTTCCGGCGTAAATCGGATTACGTCGCGTTTCATGCGCTGCAAGCATTCGTCATTCAACTGATTGGCACTGTCGGCGCGCTGGTATTGTTGTTAGCTGGCGGGTTAGTTTGGGGCATCGGCATGGTGATCGCGGCACTCGCGGTTGTGATCCTTGTCGGCATTATTCTTGTGCCTGTGTGGGGATTGCTGGGCGTAGCGCTGCTGTTGATCGTACTGCTGCTGCCAATCGCGATGCTGCTGTACGGCACCATTGCCGCCATCCAGACGTATCAAGGACGCGATTACCATTATCCGTTCATCGCGCGATGGGTGGATCGGCAGTTGGCGGGCGGCTTTTTGAATACAGTTTAGCATTCACGAGCGGGTCTTAGACCTGCTCGTTCTCTATCCCCTACATTTCCGTGCGGCGGCGTGTTATGCTTTGCCCTGTTGAAAAAACACATGGCAACTTCTAGCTACGCATCTTCGCAGGGAGCAGCAGCAAATGTTGAAAACGCATACATGCGGCGAGTTGCGTCCAGAACACGCGGGGCAGCGCGTTGAACTCGCAGGTTGGGTTCACCGCCGCCGTGATCAAGGGGGAATCATCTTTCTTGATTTGCGCGACCGTTGGGGCATTTCGCAGATTGTCATTGACGCGGCAACCACGCCCGACGCTCATCAAGTCGCGGGCGATCTTCGTAACGAGTACGTCGTACAGATTACTGGCGTCGTACGTGTGCGACCACAAGGGACGAACAATCCTGAATTAGAAACCGGCGACATCGAAATTGTCGCGGATGGCGTCGTGTTGCTGAACGCGTCAAAGACCCCGCCATTCTATATCAACCAGGAAAGTAAGATCGAAGAAGTGACACGTATGAAGTACCGCTATCTCGATCTGCGTCGTCCGCGTATGCAAGAAAATATGGTATTGCGTCACAAAGTCATTAAATTCATCCGCGATTATTTGGATGAGCGCGGTTTTATCGAAATTGAAACCCCAATTCTGTTCAAGACGACGCCCGAAGGGGCGCGTGACTTTCTTGTGCCGAGTCGGTTGAATCCTGGAACGTTTTATGCGCTGCCACAAAGTCCACAGCAGTTGAAACAATTGTTGATGGTGGCGGGTTACGAAAAATACTTTCAGATTGCGCGCTGCTTCCGCGATGAGGACTTACGCGGTGATCGTCAGCTTGAATTTACGCAGCTTGACCTTGAAATGAGCTTCGTACAGCGCGACGATGTCATGGCATTGATCGAAAGCTTGATGATCGATATCAGCGAAAAAGTCGCGGGCAAAACGCCAATGTTCAAGCCATTCCCACGCATCAAGTATCAGGATGCGCTGGAAAAATACGGTTCGGATAAACCGGACTTGCGCTATGACCTTGCCGCTGTCGATGTCAGCGACTTGGCGGGTAAAAGCGCCTTCCCTGTGTTCGTCAGCAATGTTGCGGATGGCAAGCCTGTCAAGGTGATGCGTGTGCCCGGTTTTGCCAGTACGCAAAGTGGCACCCAGTTGCGTAAAACACTTGAAGACCTGGAGAATCGTGTGCGCGCGGTCGGCGCAAAAGGCTTGGCATGGATGGCACTTGGTGATACCGAGGATGCCGAAGTCAAAGGTCCCATCGGCAAATTCTTCACCATCGAGCAAAAAGTCGAGTTATTCGAGCGCGTCGGCGCACGTCCTGGTGATCTTCTCCTGTTCATCTCGGATCAACGCGATACGGTTTACCTCGTTATTGATACGCTTCGTCGTCATTTGGCGGAAGAACTCGGCCTTGCTGATCCTTCCAAACTCGCCTTCGGCTGGGTCATCGATTTTCCGATGTTTTACTGGAACGAAGAAGAACAGCGTTGGGATCCGTCACAACACATGTTCACCGCGACGTTACCCGAAGATTTATCATTGTTGGATACCGACCCCGGCAAGGCGCGTGGATCGCAGTACGATTTGGCGTGCAACGGTTATGAAGTGGCGGGCGGCAGTATTCGTATTCATGATGCCGCGATTCAAGAAAAAATGTTCCCGCTCATCGGCTTGACTAAAGAAAACGCGCGCGAACAATTCGGACATATGCTGGAAGCATTCGAGTATGGCGTGCCGCCTCATGGCGGACTTGCGTGCGGGTTGGATCGTCTTATTATGGTCTTGGCGGAAGAACCGAATATCCGCGAGGTGATCGCATTCCCGAAAACACAAACGGGTGCGGACATCATGGCGCACGCACCGAGTATTGCCGAACAACGTCAGCTCGATGATTTATTCATCAAGCTCGTGCCGCCGCCAGAAAAAAAGAATGAGAAGCCGTAAAGTGTTTACTGGGGTGAACTCATTAAGAGATTCACCCCACTATTTGTAAAAAGTCAGTCTTTATCCGGGGTCAGCACATAAGCATTGAGCAGCCCTGCCACAATGCCACCGCTAAACAATCCAATAAAATAAAGCGGCACGTAGCTGAGATCGCCCGCGATTAAGGCTGGTCCGAAGGTACGCGCAGGGTTGACCGACGCACCTGTATACACGCCTGCCGCGAAGATACAGCCCGCTAAGGTCAAACCAATCGCAATCGGCGCGAGATTCCCCGCACGTCCATGAACGGCAGTCTGGTAAATGGTGGTGACAAGTAAGAATGCCAGGATAAATTCGATGATCGCCGCTGTCACTGTCGGCGCACCCGCCGCGTCAAAGGTGAGTGAGCCTGTCGTTTGTCCCAAATTCGTTCCCGCCGGCACGACGGCTTGAATGACGACTGCGGCGATGATCGCGCCTAAAAACTGCATGATCCAGTACACGACCGATTGCAGCAGCGAGTGTTTCCCCCCGACAAGCAAGCCCGCCGTAACCGCCGGGTTAAAGTGCCCGCCGGAAATACTGCCATAAGCAAATGCCAGCGCGATTAGAATTAAACCATGACCGAGCGCGGGCGCGACGACGCCACCGTTGTCAGCACTCGCAGTGGTGACAACCATACCGCCGACAAAGACGAGTGTGAACGTGCCAAGCAGTTCTGCAAGTGCGGCTTTGAATAACTTTTCGTTCATATCAACCTCTGTGGAGAGAAGAAATTCTATCAACGAGTATAACGCAATGTGATCTGATTACACTTTTGAAAACCATGATATTCAGGGTATAACTAAAGATATCCTGCTGTGTTCGTGATTGAGCGATCTAGGTTTTGAGCCAACATTTGGATAACGGAAATCCCGATGTGGCAGCAAGGTGATAGGCTCGCGCAGCCAAGACCCCAGAGCCAAGACGATTTCCACCTGCGAAAGCAGGTTCAAAACAACGTTCACACGGCATGGCGGGTTCTTTGTCAATGCGAACAGCGTCCTGTAACAAGGACGCTGTTTTTGTTTATTGAGAGTAATCGGCGCCGAAAACGTCAGCCATCAACCCTGCCAATCGCTCACGAATTGGTACCAAAACCGCCGCGCCGTCTTCTGTGACAAAGTCGGTGATGTAATTGGCGTCGATGACACCGGTACGGATATTTTCGCTCGGCACATCGGGAAGTAATAAGGCAAGCTGAATCATCTCGTCGAGCGACAAGCTCGTATAAATGTCATCACTCAACGTCGCTAGTAGTGTCGGTGATTGTACGATCAGATTGGGCAGCAGCTCAAGATTGAGGACGTGATCGCGCATGGCGATCAAAACCGCCTGCTGTCGGCGTGCGCGTTCAAAATCGCTGTCGTTATGGCGTGTGCGTGCATATTTGAGAGCGTTGATGCCGTCTAATGTCTGGCGTCCCGATTCAATGATCAATGGGTCGAAGCCGTAATTCATGTCGGGATATTCGTAATCATAGATAGGGTAGGGGATGTCGATTTCGACGCCACCCAATACATCGACAAGCGTGATAAACGCATTAAAATCGACGACGACAAATTCCTGTACACGAATGCCGAGATTGTATTGTATGGTCTGCATCGCCAATTCGGGTCCAAAACCAGTTTGTTGTAGTTCGCCCAAGACCATCGGCGTATTGACGCGCTGAAGCGCGCTGTAGCCAGGTACAGCGACGTATAAATCGCGCGGGATGCTAAGAATACCCAGCGAGTTAGCAAGCGGATCATAGCTGACAAGCATCATCGTATCGGTACGGTAAGCAAGTCCGCCTTCGCCAGGACGCCGATCCAACCCCATAAGCAGCAAGGTGACACGCGATTCACTATCCCAACCCGTCAATGTAAGGCTGCGACCATCTGCAAGGGTTATTTCGCTGCCTTCACGAATGGATGGAACACGATTGCTGTAATCGATACGCGCATCGACCGGCGTGGGTAGTGCAGCGAGATCGAGCGCCGCAGGCTGCGTGGTTTGCGCTGAAACCCGCAGCGCGACGATCAATGCGAAACCGATGAGCGCGACGATGCCAAGCAGCACAAGTGCGATCACAACCCATGCCCAATCTGCGCCCGCTTTACGCTGGCGGTCACGGCGACGCGCCCGTTCACGAAGCGGCGTTTCGGCGGAATCAGGGGGCGGTGGATACAGAGTCGGTGGTGTGTAGTAGGCTTGATCGTCGGAATTTTGAGGGGGTAAGTTTGTCATGTTCACCAGTATAGGAGCGCCATAAACGAGCGTCAATGGCGCTTCGTCGGCATTTTGCCTACGGTGTGTCCTGCTTGACAGCGATCTCAGTGCGCCGTATGCTCGTGTCAAGTATCAGCCGTGTGAGCGAACACGATGACCGATAGTCGCCAACTTCCATTATTTTCTGCGCTGACTGCTTCCGAAGCGGATTTGAACCCGCATACCCGTCTGCGTGATAGCGTGATGTTGTTCCAGCAGCACTTGATTAAGCTTGGAAAAACCGAGCATACGATCAGGGCGTTCACGGCGGATTTACATCTGCTTGGTGAATGGGGCGGCGATAAGGTTAAGATCGGCGCTTATACCACGACCATGCTCAATGAGTTTTTGCACTGGCTCGAATATGGGCGCGGCGTTCCGTGCAGCCGCAAATCATATGCGCGTCGCGTGACGACACTCAAGGTTTATTTCAAATGGTTGCAAAGTTTACACGCGATCGCGCTCGACCCTGCCAATGCGATTTTGCAGCGTTCTGGACAGGCACCGTTGAGCGAAGTTTTGTCGCCTGATGAGGTCGATCGTGCGCTGGAATATGCTGCGACACTGCAAAGGGCGCAAAAACCAGATACTCGACCGACGATGTTGTTCCGCTTGCTCATCAACACGGGAATCAAAAAAGGCGAAGCGGTTAATTTGACGCTGGACGCAGTAGACCGACTCAGCGATCCGCCTATGCTGCTCATCCAACGCAAAACGGCGAAAGACTTGTATAAAGAACGGCAGATCACGCTTGACCCCGATTGGCTGGTTATCTACGATGCTTACCGCGTGCAATACAAGCCGAGCGAGGCGATTTTCACCTGCACAGCGCGTAATCTGGAATATATTCTGAGCGATGTTGGACGCGGCGCTGGCGTTGAAGCGAAATTGTCATTCGAGATGCTGCGCTGGACATGCGCGGTGCGTGATTATCGCGCTCATAACGACCCGGATATGATCCGTGAAAAATTAGGCTTGAGCAAAATTAGCTGGACGGAAACCTTCGACAAAATCAAGCGGCTGACCGACGCCCAACTGAAAGATGAGGCATAGATGCAGTTCACATTGACGCTGCCCGACTGGGCAATTGAAGAAAACGCACGTCTGCCCCAGGTGATGCCGACATTGGAAGAACGAATGCGCGAAGTCATCCGTTTTTCGCGTCTCAACTTTGAGCGCGGCACCGGCGGTCCTTTTGCAGCGGGTGTCTTCGAGCGCGATACCGGGAAGCGTGTTGTGATCGGCGTCAACCGTGTCGTACCGCTCAATATATCGTCGGCGCACGCCGAAGTGATGACACTTTCGGTCGCGCAGCAACTTTTGGGCACATTTGATCTTGGCGGCGCGATGATGCCCGCCTATCAACTGGTCGTGAACTGGCGTCCATGTGTGATGTGTTATGGCGCGACGTTGTGGTCTGGCATTCGGTCATTGGCAATTGCCGGCAGTGGAGATGAACTCGAACAAATCACTGGCTTCGACGAGGGTCCCATTCATCCTGAGTGGGATAAAGAACTTGCTAAGCGCGGGATCGCGTTAATCCAGGATGTGCTGAAAGATGAAGCGCTCGCGGTATACCGTGATTTCGCCGCGAGCGGTGCGCTGGTCTACAACGGGCGTGGTGGCTAATAGACGCGCAGCAGCAGTCCCTTTAGATAAGCGCCTTCGGGGAAGGTGAGCGCGACGGGGTGATCTTCGGCGGCGGTCAGATGACGGACGATTTGCGCCTGCCGTCCGCTGTCCGCCAGCGCGCCGAACACGATCTTTTGAAACAGATCGGGCGAAACGCCGCCAGAACACGAGAAGGTCATCAGATAACCACCGGGCTTGACCAGTTTGAAACTGTTCAGGTTGAGGTCTTTGTACCCGCGCGCGGCACGTTCAATTTGTCCTGCGTTTTGTGCAAATTTGGGTGGGTCGCACACGATGAGATCATACTGCTCGTTTTCAGTCACTTGATCGCGCAAAAAGTCGAATACGTCGGCTTGAATATAATCGGCGGTGTAGTTCGAATGCACAGTTTCACGATTGAGTTCGATCTGCTTTTCCGCGAGTTCAAGTGCGTCATGTGATGCATCGACGTTGACGACATGCCCTTCATATGCGGACTGCCATGTGCCAAAGCCACCTGTATACGAGAACAAATTGAGTAAACGCGGCGAATCGGCGTCGAGATAGTCGACCGATAATGCGCGGTTTTCAGCTTGATCTAGATAAAAACCGGTTTTGTGTCCATTGCGGACATCGACATAAAAGTGACGGTCGCCTTCTTCGATCGCAATAAGTTCAGGTGGTTCTTCGCCATGCAAGACGCCTGTGACCAGCTTTAAGCCCTCTTTGTTGCGCACATCGACATCGCTGCGCTCAAAAATGCCGCGCGGCTCGACGATGTTCATGAGCATGTCGGTGAGCTTGTCTTTCTGAATATCGATGCCGAGCGTCAGCGCTTGCAACACTAAAAAGCCTGCGTAATGATCGACAACCAATCCGGGAAGAAAGTCGTTTTCAGCGTTGATTAAGCGCGTGCCGCCTTTTGGATTCAGCACGCGGCGTTGAACAGCGTTTTGCAGCGCGTTATGCCACCATGCATCGTCGATGGGTTCGTCGTGCCATGTCAAAATGCGCACTTGAATTTGCGATTTTTCGTTCCAGTAACCGCGTGCGAGAAACTCGCCTTTTTCACCGACAACGGTGACAATTTCGCCGGGCTGCGGGTCGCCCTTAATTTGGGAAATCGCGCCCGAAAAAATCCACGGATGCTGGTTGATGATGGGCTTTTGACGGTCGCGCTGAATGACGATCTGAGTTGGTATAGACATGAGAGTGACCTGACGAGTTAACGAAAAACTAAAGGCTCAACGCAAAAACGCGTTAGCGCGAAGTCGCAAAGGGGATTTAGAGTTTCATTCTACGTCATGTCAAGTAATTTTAAGAGGTCGGCTTCCGCAATGATCGGTACTTTCAATTTGGTCGCTTTTTCGGCTTTGCTGCCCGGTGAATCGCCAACCAGTACATAATTGGTCTTTTTGCTGACGGTACTGCTGACTTTTCCGCCGTGCGATTCAATGAGTTCGGTGGCTTGCTCGCGGCTGAGCGTTGGCAGTGTTCCGGTCAGGACAAACGTCATTCCCTCAAATGCATTGCTGGCACGTTCACGCGGTTCGTCTTGAAGATTGACTCCGAATGAGCGTAACTTTTCGACCGTCGCGCGATGATAAGGTTCGGCAAACCATGCGACGATACCATTGGCTAATATATCGCCAATCCCGTCTACTTCGAGCAGTTGATCGGCTGTGGCAGAGATGAGTGCATCCATTGACCCAAAATGTCGTGCGAGATCGACCGCAATGGTGCTGCCGACATTTTCGACGCCGAGTGCGGTGATCAACCGCGCTAACGGGCGGTGCTTGGCAGCAGTCAGCGAGTCGAGCAAATTGCCAACTTTTTTCTCGCCAAACCCATCCAATGCTAAGAGCTGTTCTTTTTTGTCGGATAATGTAAAAATATCGGCTTCGTCGGTGATAAAGCCTTTTTCGATCAACGTCTTGACGGTCTGTGACCCCATCCCATCAATATCCATCGCGCCGCGTGAAACGAAAAACTCGATTTGACGGTACACACGCTCCGGACAGCGCAAATTGGGACACATGTAATCGACCGTGCCTTCGGGACGAATAATCGCTGTATCGCAGAATGGGCAGCGCTGTGGCGGGGTGATCGGAATTTCGTCTCCCGTTCGGACATCCGCAATGACGGCGACGACGTTAGGAATGACATCACCCATGCGCCGCACAACGACGGTATCGCCGATGCGAATATCCAACAAGTTCACGATGTCGTAATTGTGCAGTGTGGCTGCGACGACGGTGATCCCGCCAATAAAGACGGGTTCTAGTACAGCATTCGGGATGACACGCCCAGTGCGCCCGACATTGACGACCGTGCTGAGCAGTTTCGTCGTTGCTTCGCGGGCGGGGAACTTATACGCGACCGCGCCACGTGGGTCTTTACCCGAAATACCAAGTTCACGGGCGATGTGCAGATCGTTGACCTTGATGACAACGCCGTCGATTTCGTAATCGAGCGCGTCTCGTTCGCTTTCCCATGTGGGTATCTGCTGGATAATGTCGGATAATGTGGGATAAAGTGCAGATTGCGGTGCGACTAAAAATCCCATTTCACGCAAAAAATCCAACATATCCCACTGATGATCGAGTGTTATCCCACGCGCGCTGATGATTTGATACACATACATGGTAAGCGGTCGCGAAGCGGTAATCCGTGAGTCTTTTTGTTTGAGCGCGCCAGATGCAGCATTACGCGCATTGATAAACGGCGCGAGTTCTGCTTCGACCTGACGGCGGTTGAGCGCTTCAAAATCACGCTTGTGATACAGCACTTCGCCGCGCACGACCAAACGCTCTGGGGCAGTCTTGCCGTTCGGATGCGCTGGAATGCGGAGCGGCACGGTCTTGATGGTGCGTATATTGGGCGTCACGTCATCCCCGATCAGACCGTTGCCTCGTGTCGCGGCTTGCTTCAAAACCCCGTTTTCATACGTCAAGACGACCGTTAAGCCGTCGAGTTTAGGTTCAAGCGTGTAATCGAGCGATGTTCCGGCGGAAAGCAATTTGAGGGTACGCGTTTCCCATTCATTGAGATCGTCGGCACTGTAGGCGTTCGCGAGGCTGAGAACGGGCGCGGCGTGCTGGACTTTGACGAATTCATCACTCAAATCACTGCCCGCGCGCTGAATGGGAGAATCGGGCGATGCCAAATCGGGATAAGTGGCTTCGAGTTCGCGCAGTTCGTTGAAGAGCGCGTCGTATTCTGCATCGGTAATGACGGGGCTGGCGAGGACATTGTAACGATAAATATGATAGTGCAGTTGTTCACGCAGTTCGGCAGCGCGCGCGGCGACATCAAGTGACATGACGACTCCTGTTACGGCGAAGAGGGAACGACGAGTAAATATTCTCCGGCTGCCCAGCCGCCGCGATCTGCATTGGTCGGGTCTTGCAGTCGCCACCAGGTCAGCCCGTTGACATTTTCGGGTCCCGCGACGACTGTATAAAACTCGCCGAAATTGGCGCGATACAGTTCGGTATTATCCACGCCAGGCTGTGGGCGTATATTCAGCCCACCATCGACATCGACTGACACCATCACGCCAACGGCGATCCCCATCGGCGTGGGGGTAAATACAACAGGAGCAAGCATCGGTCCTTCAAGCGCGAATGTCGCCTGCAAGGCAAGCGCGTCAGCAGGCGCGATCAACGTCGGCGTTGGTGTGATCGAAAAATCGACGAGCGGGGAAGTCGGTGTCACCTGTGCCGGAATGACCACGATTTGCGGTTGACCACCGGGTGCGTCGTCACCGCCGAGCGCAATCGCCGCCGCCAAAATCGAGAACGCGCACGCGAAGACGAGGATCAATGTGAGCAAAATCGACCACGCCGGAATCAAACAACCGCCGCGCGAGGCAGTCGAGTCGTCGCGTTTGGCTTTCTCGCGGATCGGGACAAATGTTGGCTGCGTGTCGTGCAGTGGATCGGTCATGCGTGTCCTCCACGTGGGCGCACCCACGCCTCAAACTGCGCCAGCGACCATGTATTGATGATGTTCGCAGCTTGCGCCCAACCGCGCCGCGCGGTCAGCACGCCGTACCGCATTTGATCCAGTTCTTCGATGGCGTGGGCGTCGGTATCGATGCAAATCGGGATGCCCAGTTCAATCGCACGGCGCGCGTACTGCGCTTCTAGATCGAGCCGCGAAGGGCTGCTGTTGATCTCCAACGCGATCCCGGATTGGCGCGCGGCATCGAACACTGCATCCATATCGAGATCGGCAGGTTCGCGGTCGGGGATCAACTGTCCGCGTGGATGACCGATTAAATCGACATGCGGGTTGCGAATCGCGTTGAGCAAACGCGCGGTAATCTGTTCGCGCGGCTGGCGCAAGCTGACATGCAGTGACGCGACGACGAAATCAAGTTCCACTAGAATTTCGTCGGGAAAGTCGAGTTCGCCATCCGCTTTGATCTCCATCTCTGTACCATGGAAAACGCGGAACGGCTGCATTTCTGCATCGGCAGCGCGAATTTCCTCACGCTGCGCTAAAAGGCGTTCAATTGAAAGCCCATTGGCGATGGTTGCGCCACGAGAATGATCGGTGATGACGATGAAGTCGCGCCCGCGCGCGCGCGCGGCTTGCGCCATATCGCGGATCGTTGCCGTGCCGTCGCTCCATAAGGTGTGCATATGCAAATCGGAACGAATATCGCTGAGTTCGATCAGTTTGGGAAGTTTACTTTGGGCAGCGGTTTCGACTTCACCCCAATCCTCACGAATTTCTGGCGGGATGTATTGTAAGCTGAGCTGTGCGTAGACTTGTTCTTCGGTGGCACACAAGATTTCGGTGTTGTCATCCGTTCGTGTAAAAGCGTGTTCGTTTAAGCTCAAGCCGCCTTCGAGTGCCAGTGTTCGCATACGAATGTTATGCGCCTGACTGCCTGTGAAATAATTAAGCGCTGTCCCCCAACGTTCGGGCGGGATCACGCGCAAATCGACCTGCAAGCCGTTGAGTAGTTCGACGGAGCTCTTTTTGTCGCCATGACCAAGCACGCGCGCGACTTCACTCATGGTGGTAAAGCGTTCCATGATAGGAATCGGCGTCGAACTGGCAACCAGCAAATCGACATCACCAATCGTCGGGCGGGCACGGCGGATGCTGCCCGCAACTGAGCCGAACAACGCTTCTGGCAGTTCGAGCAAGTGATTCAGGATGTGTTCTGCGGCAGGCAGCGCGACGCCGAGCGGTGTGCGCGTATCGCTTTTGCGCCGCTTATAGGACTCGATGCCTTCAAGGATTTTAGCTTCGCTTTTCGTGCCCATACCCGCCATATCGCGGATTTTGCCTTCACGAGCGGCAGTTTCGAGCATTTCAACCGTGACAAGACCAGCATCCTGCCAGAACATCTTGGCTTTTTTCGGTCCAACACCGTTGATATGCAAAATATCGACGACGCCGGGCGGGACTTCGGTGGCAAGTTTTTCGTAAAAATCAAGCTTGCCTGTATCAAGCATTTCCTGAATTTTTTCAGCGATAATTTTACCGACGCCGGGGATAGAATCGAGTTCGCCATCGGCGGCATAAGCGCGCAAATCGCGCGGAAGTTCGCGGATCGAATCGGCGGCGTTGCGATACGCAAGGATGCGGTGAATGATTTCGCCTTTGATCTGGAGCATATCGCCCACGACATCGAAAATATCTGCGATTTCTCGGTTGGAAAGTGCCACCCGCTGCCCCCTTGCATTAGAACGCATGTTATAAAAGATTATACAGGATAGGCGGTGTATTTGTCACCCTCTTGACATACCTGTCGTTTGTGGATACGCTTTTGTGAAATTACACATGAAAACAGCGACGATCCAGATGAGTACGCATCACCGTTGTGTTACAGAGAGCCGCCGGTGCTGAGATGGCGGTACATCGACAGATGCCGAATGGACTGGGGAGCTGCACGGGGGAAAAGCAATTGCTGAGTAGCCCAAGCCGGGATTAAACGTCCGTTATCAACGTTTCGGGTATCCGATGAAGTTATCTTCTATCGCGCATCCGTTAAGAGCGCCGCCGATGGATTTGACTAATCGCATTGGGGCATCAAGGTGGCACCACGAGGAATCCCCTCTCGTCCTTGAACGAGATAGGGGATTTTTGCTTTCTAGTCACTAAATAAATGCAAAAGATTCAATGCAAAGCCGCAAAACAAAGGTGAAGAACGATGATGTTTGCAGTCAAGGATGCAAAAATGGGCTTGGAAGCGATACCAAGCCGCGACGAGGTGAGACAGTTGTTCACGGGCGGCGATCTTGTCCCGGTTTATCGCACGCTGTTGGCAGACCTGGAAACTCCCGTGTCGGTGTATCATAAACTGACTCAAATGGGGCAAATCAGCTTCTTGTTAGAAAGTGTCGAAGGTGGCGAGCACGTCGGGCGTTATTCATTCATGGGGGTCAGCCCTAAAGGCGTGATCTGCGTTACAGATAATCAGATTCAGTTGACTGCTGGCGACCGGACGACGCAGCAGATTATGCCCGAAGGACAAGACCCGCTTCATGTCGTCGAACGTGAATTTCGGCGCGCGAAACCGGTACGCGTTGCGGGTTTGCCTCGCTTCGTTGGTGGGGCGGTCGGCGTGCTGTCGTATGACGTGGTGCGCTATTTCGAGAAATTGTCAGCGACCGCGACGCGCGATCTGAATGTCCCCGATGTCGCTTTCATGCTGGTCGATACGCTGGTCATCTTTGACCATGTCAAGCATCAGTTGATGGTACTGTCGAACGCGCACAATCTGGGCGACTCGGACGACGCTTATGATGCTGCACTGGCGCGCATCGAGGCGATTATCGAAGTCTTACGCGCACCAATGCCGCCGCTGCCGTATGAGGGCATTGCACTGCAAGCGTCGGTCGAATCGAATATGACGCGCGAACGATACGAGGACAATGTGCGCGCTGCGAAGGAATATATTGCTGCGGGAGATGCATTCCAAATCGTATTGAGTCAGCGCTTCCAGCGTGAGACGAATGCGAGTCCATTGTCGCTCTATCGGTCGCTGCGCGCGACCAACCCGTCACCGTATATGTTTTTGCTGCGCTTCAGCGACGATTTTACACTGGTTGGCGCGTCACCCGAAATGATGGTGCGCCTTGAAGATGGCATTGCGACCAATCGCCCGATTGCGGGTTCGCGTCCGCGCGGGGTTGATAAAATCAGTGATGAGAAAAATGTACAGGATTTGCTCGCTGACCCCAAAGAACGTGCCGAACATGTTATGTTGATCGATTTGGGACGCAACGATCTCGGTCGTGTGTGCGAATATGGCACGGTCAAAGTCACCGATATGATGTATGTCGAGCGTTATTCGCACATCATGCACATCGTGAGCAATATTCAAGGCAAATTACGCGCTGGTCTATCCGCGTTCGATTTGCTGCGTGCAACGTTTCCGGCGGGGACATTGAGCGGTGCGCCGAAAGTACGCGCAATGGAAATCATCGAGCGGTTAGAAGGAACACGGCGCGGTATATACGGCGGTGCGGTCGGCTATTTCAGTTATGACGGGTCAATGGATACGTGCATCACGATACGAGCGGCGCTGATGCAGGGGAATATTGTTTATTTTCAAAGCGGCGCGGGGTTGGTCGCCGATAGCGTGCCCGCGACTGAATACGATGAGACGCTGCACAAAGCGCGCGCAATGGCGATGGCGATTCAGCGTGCTGAAAACGGACTGATCTAACGCCAACATAAACATTAATATAAACGCGCCAACGCGCAACCAAAAAGAAAAGGAAACGCTGATGATCAAACGGGTGATATTGATACGCACGGGCGAAACCGAGTGGAACAAACATGGGCGCTGGCAAGGCTGGGTAGCCGTGCCGTTGAATGAATCGGGCAGGATGCAAGCGGCGGCGTTGGCACGTTTTGTGCGGCATATGGGTGTGAGCGCACTGTATGCGAGTGATCTACAGCGCGGTATTGACACTGTTGAACCGATCGCACAAGCATTAGGGATCGCGGTGGTGTATGACGAGCGCTTGCGCGAACGCTCGGTTGGGTTATGGCAAGGGTTGACACTCGACGAAATCAAAATGTGGTATGCCGATGAATTTGCGGCGCTGCTCGAAAACCGTGACAGCTTTGTCATTCCTGGCGGCGAAGCACGCTTGGAAGTGCGCGAACGGGTTGTCGAAGCCTTTCACGATATTATGAGCAGCAAGGACGTGGGTGAGACGATCGCGATTATCTCGCATACAACCGCGATTTTTACCATGTTAAAGGAACTCATTCCCGCTTACGACCCGCCGAGTACCGATCTGGATAACACGAGCGTGACGACGATTCGCCGTAAAGACGATGGTGAATGGGACGTTGTCGCCATCGATGATGTTTCACACCTGGACGGTTTGGAAGTGCGTTCGATTGGAGAACTGGAAAACTAACATGATCCTTGTGATCGATAATTACGACAGCTTTACGTACAATCTTGTTCAGTTGTTGGGCGAAATGGGGGCGGATTTGCGTGTGATCCGCAACGATCAAACTTCATTGGTCGCCATTCGCACGATGAACCCGTCGCATATCGTCGTGTCGCCGGGTCCGGGTAACCCTGATGATGGCGGCGTTTCGCTTGATGTAATCACAGAACTTGGCGCGACGACGCCGATTCTGGGCGTTTGTCTCGGTCATCAGTGTATTGGTCAGGCGTATGGTGGAATCGTGTTACGCGCTGGGCGGCAGATGCATGGCAAAACCAGTCAGATTTATCACACTGACGAGGGCATTTTTGCCAATTTACCAAATCCGTTCGAGGCGACACGCTATCACAGTTTGATCGTCGAAAAAGCGACGCTGCCAGATTGCTTACAAGTGACAGCGTTCACCGATCAAGGCGAAATTATGGGACTGCGTCATAAAGTACATCCGGTGTATGGCGTGCAGTTTCATCCCGAAAGCATTTTAACAACGTATGGCACAAGCCTTCTGAAAAACTTCCTGGATATGCGCGTGCCGGAAATGGCGGTGTAAATATGGATATTCAACGCGCGATCGATATTTTGAGCCGCTTCGGACATTTAACCGCCGAAGAAGCCGAACTGGTCATGCAGCAAATCATGACGGGTGGCGCAACCGACGCACAAATCGCAGCCTATTTGATGGCATTGCGGATGAAGGGTGAAACTCAGGATGAGATTATCGGCAGCGCGCGCGCAATGCGCGCCAACGCGCACCATGTCGTAACTCAAGCCAAAGGCGATTTGCTCGATACCTGCGGCACAGGCGGCGACAAAAGCGGTACTTACAATATCAGTACGACAGTCGCGTTTATCGCGGCGGGCGCGGGATTGAAAGTTGCCAAGCATGGCAATCGTGCCAGCAGCAGCAAATGTGGCAGTGCGGATGTGCTGGCGGAACTTGGCGTCAATCTGAATTTGACAGCCGAACAAGTTGGCGAGAGCATCGATCAGATCGGGATCGGTTTTTTGTTTGCTGCTAAGCTGCACCCGGCGATGAAATATGCAATCAATCCGCGCCGTGAGATGGCGATTCGCACCATGTTCAATATTTTGGGTCCGTTAACTAACCCAGCGGGTGCGAAACGCCAGTTGATGGGTGTGTTTGCTGGCGATTTGACGACGTTTCTGGCACATGTGTTGGGCGAACTTGGTGCGGTCAGCGCGATGGTCGTAAGCGGATACGGCAATCTCGATGAACTGACGACAACCGGACCCAATACGATCTCTCATTATCAAAATGGCAAAATCCGCACGTATGAACTTGACCCAGCGGAACTTGGTTTTCGCGGTGCGCACATCAGCGAGTTATTGGGCGGCGATGCGTCGACCAATGCGACAATTATGCGCGGCGTCTTGCGCGGCGAAATCCGCGATGCGAAACGCGATGTAGCGCTGTTGAACGCGGGTGCGGCGCTGGTAGCGGGTGGGTTGGTTGATGATATGGCGGCGGGAATCGCGATTGCAGCAGACGTGATTGATAGCGGTGCTGCGGTGGCGAAACTTGACGCGTTGATCGCATATACGCAGCAGGTCGCACAACCCGTGGCATAATTTTGGTTTGTATTGTGGCGGCATTGCGTTCTGTGACCGCCGCATAAGATAAAAACGAACTGCATAACATAAAGACGCTAAGAAAAGCGAAGACGCAATGAGTTTTGTCAGAACCGAGACCATCCTTGACCAGATTTTGGCGAGGAAAATCGAAGAAGTCGAATTGATTGATATGGCGGCGGTTGCAGATGCATTAGCGAGTGCACCTCTGGTACGCGATTTCGCCGTCGCGCTGCGACGCTTGAGCGTCGCGCTGATTGCGGAGGTCAAGCACGCGTCGCCAAGCAAAGGTATCTTGATCGACCCGTTCGACCCGGTTGCGCTTGGTACGACGTATGCGAGCAACGGCGCGGCGGCGATCAGCGTGCTCACTGACCGAGATTTTTTCCAAGGCAGTCTCGACGATTTGCGCGCGGTGCGAGCAGTGGTCGAAATCCCGGTATTGCGTAAGGATTTCGTGATCGACGCGCGCCAGATCACCGAAGCACGAGCGGCGGGGGCAGATGCGATTTTACTCATCGCAGCGGCGTTGGATGACGCACAAATGGAGGATTTGCACGCGCATGCACTGATGTTGGGTTTGACAGTGCTGGTAGAAATTCACGATGCGGGCGAAATGGAGCGCGCGCTCAAAATTGGTGCAACGCTGATCGGCGTCAACAACCGTGATTTGAAAACATTCCGCGAAGACCTGAGTATTACAGAACAGCTCGCGTTACTTGCGCCGCCACACGTAACCTTGGTCGCAGAAAGCGCAATGCGGTCGCTTGATGATGTGCGACGGATGGGTAATGCAGGCGCGCACGCGGTTTTGATTGGCGAAGGACTCGTCAAGGCAGATAATATCGCGCAACAAGTCCGGTTGTTTTCCAGCCAGCAGCGATCACAGGCAAGATCATGACCATCGTCAAAATTTGCGGTATCACAACACTCGAAGACGCGCTTAGTGCTGCCGATGTGGGCGCTGGCATGATCGGCTTAAATTTCTACAAAAAAAGTCCGCGCTATCTTGCGCCTGATGATGCTAAAACACTGGCGGCGAGCCTGCGCGCAAAACTTGGCGCGGCGACTCCATTGCTTGTCGGCGTGTTTGTCAACGAGATCGTCGGACGCATATCGATCACGATGGAACAAGTCGGCTTAAACTTCGCGCAGTTGAGCGGTGATGAAAGCGTCGAGATGCTGCGCGAACTGCGCGGAATCGGTTTCAAGGCGCTGCGTCCACGCAGCCTGCAAGAAGCCTTGGAGGATACGGTATATTACGGCGAAGCGATGTGTGACGCGCGTATACCATCGCTGCTGCTGGATGCACACAATCCAACGTTGTATGGTGGTACAGGCGAACGTGCCAGTACCGACATCGCGCTGGCTGTCAAAGCGAAAACAGCGCGCTTGATGCTGGCGGGTGGCTTAAACCCCGAAAACGTTGGCGACGCCGTTAAATCGATTCGTCCCTGGGCGGTGGATGTGGCGAGCGGCGTTGAAGGCGATACGCCTGGACGCAAAGATGGGGACAAAATGCGCGCGTTCGTTGCAGCGGTAAAAGGCGCAGACGAAGCATGAACGCAGGTATGATATGCCAGTATCGGTTTGACATACAAGAACAGAAGATTTACGGGTCATCTTTCGATAGGGTATGCGAAAGATCGCGCGCCATATTTAATTGACGGTAACGATATGTTCGACGTAACGAAAAATTTAGCGTAACGGAATAATCAGGATGACTGACCAAATCAACAAGATGTATATCCCAACTGGTGCAACGAACGTCCCCGATGAACGTGGGTATTTTGGCGACTTCGGTGGGCGCTTTGTCCCAGAAACATTAATTCCCGCCTTGGACGAACTGGTCATTGCATACAAAGATGCGATGGCTGACCCGGCGTTCCAGGCGCGGTTGGCATTTTTGCAGCGCACGTTTACAGGGCGACCGACACCGATTACGTATGCCGAACGCTTGAGTAAGGCGCTTGGTGGCGCGCAAATTTATCTCAAACGCGAAGATTTGGCGCATACCGGCGCACACAAGATCAACAATGCGCTCGGTCAAGCCCTGTTAGCAGAGCGGATGGGTAAAAAACGTATCGTCGCCGAAACAGGTGCGGGACAACACGGCGTCGCAAGCGCGACTGCGTGCGCGATGCTCGGTTTGGAGTGCATTGTCTACATGGGCAGCGTCGATATGGCGCGCCAGGAACCGAATGTGCTTCGGATGAAATTGTGTGGCGCCCAGGTTATTCCTGTGGAGAGCGGGAGTAAAACGCTCAAAGATGCGATTAACGATGCGATCCGCGATTGGGTGACGAACGTGCGGACGACATTTTACCTGCTTGGTTCGGCGTTAGGACCGCATCCATACCCGATGATGGTACGCGATTTTCAAAGCGTCATTGGTATCGAATCGCGCGAGCAAATTATCGAACTGACCGGGCGTCTGCCCGATGTGATTTTGGCGTGTGTCGGCGGTGGCAGCAATGCGATCGGCATGTTTCATGGTTTTCGTGATGATGCCGATGTCGAACTCATTGGGGTTGAGGCAGGTGGGCGCGGCGTGACCTCTGGTCAACATGCGGCGCGTTTTGCTGACCCGTCGATGGGACGTCCGGGCGTATTGCAAGGGACGCGCTCGTTTGTATTGCAAGATGAAGACGGTCAAATTATGAATACGCACAGTATTTCGGCGGGGCTGGATTATGCGTCGGTAGGACCCGAACACGCATTTTTGCGTGAGACTGAACGCGCGTTTTACACCTACGCGACCGATGACGAGACGTTGGCGGCGCTGCAAGTGCTGTCGACAACAGAAGGCATTATCCCCGCGCTCGAAACTGCACATGCGGTCGCGGAAGCGATCAAGCGCGCACCGACGATGCCAAAAGAGTCGATCATGTTGATCAACCTGAGCGGGCGCGGCGACAAAGATTTGGGCACGATCATGAAAGAATTGGGGATATAAGCCTGTGTCCCGCATTTTCAATGGGCAAGAGACACAAAAAGCGGTCGTCTCCGTGTTGTTGTTCGATGCTGACGGGCGCGTACTGCTGCAACAACGCAACGACAAACCAGATTTGCAATATGCGAACTGGTGGACGATCTTTGGCGGTTACGTCGAAGATAACGAAACGGCTGATGAAGCGATTCGCCGCGAACTAGGCGAAGAACTCGATTTGGATGTGGCGTTGAGCGCGTGGCGGGTATACGACTGTCCGGTGCGCTCGAAGCCCGGATATATCCATACGCGCAATCATGTTTATGTCGGGCGGCTCGATCGTCGTCTCGACACGTTAACACTGCGCGAAGGGCAGGGGATGAAGCTGTTCACACCTGACGCCGCCGCTCAATTGGAATTGGCATTCGCACAGCATGTGATCGTGCGCGACTACGTAAAAGAGACGTTTGGCACACCCACGCCAGACAATTTGCTGCTGCTCGAACCGCACGAATTGGAAGCGGGCAAAACCTATCCTTTGGTGGTATTTCTACACGGTTCTGGCGAACGCGGCGACGATTTGGCGGCGGTGCTGAAACATGGGCTGCCGCGTTACATGACGACGGGCGGCGATATGCCCGAACCGTCATTCGTGTTGATCCCGCAATGCCCGACCGACACGCGATGGGGCTATCTGCTTGATCGGCTGGAAACGCTGCTCGACCGAACTATGGAAAAGTACCCGATTGACCCCAATCGTGTGTATCTAACCGGGTTTAGCATGGGTGGTTTCGGTGCCTGGCAGTGGGCGAGTCTGCGACCTGACCGTTTCGCGGCGCTGATCGCGGTCGGCGGCAGCGCTTTCGCAAGCCGGAGCGGGGCATATTTCAACGATTTGGAAGCGATTGCGGCACACATGCCTGTATGGATGATCAACAGCGCCGAAGATACCGAAGTTCCGGTCACAGGCTCGGACGAGATGTACGCGGCACTGCTCAAGATTGATGTGCAATTTGGCTATACGCGCTATCCGAACGGAACGCATGGCGAAACCTCGAACCGCGCATTTTGGGATAAACGGCATTACGAATGGATGTTCAAACAGAGACGGAAAGTGACGTAATGACTGAACAAGCACGTGGATTAAGCGCGATTCATACCATGTTCGAGGCGGCGAAAGCCGATGGTCGCGCGGCGTTTATGCCCTATTTTCCGATTGGCTTTCCAAATTATGACGACTCGGTTGATGCGCTTTATGAAATGTCGCGTGTTGGTGTCGATGGATTTGAGATTGGTATTCCCTTCAGCGATCCGCTGGCAGATGGACCCGTGATTCAAGAAGCAACCCAAATCGCTCTTAACAATGGCATAACCGTGCGTAAATGCTTGCAAGCAGTGCGCGATTTGCGCGCCAAAGGCGTAGAACAGCCGATGTTGATGATGGGCTATATCAATCCGTTGTTATCGTACGGGATTGATCGATTTGTTGCGGATGCTAAAGCAGCGGGCGCGGATGGCTTAATCGTGCCGGATTTACCACCGGAAGAAGGTGCGTTGTTCAGTGACGCCTGTGCGCGTGAAGACATGGCGCTGGTATTTTTTCTCGCACCGACGAGCAGCACCGAACGAATCGCGCTGGTCGCACAGCAAGCGAGCGGCTTTATCTACGTGGTATCGCTGACGGGCGTGACGGGTGAACGAACGGCGCTGCCAGTCGATTTGACTGCGTTTATTCAGCGCTTGCGCAAACAAACAGGTGATACACCGCTCGTGATGGGTTTCGGGATCAGCCAACCGGAACAGGTGCGCATGGTAAGCGAATTGGTCGATGGGTTTGCTGTCGGCAGTGCGTTGGTACGCGCGGGCAAACAGAGCGTAGCGGCTGTCACGGATTTAGCCAACACGCTGCGCCGCGCGCTTGATGAACAACCGCAAGTCGATTGAGGTGTATACGAAAGAAACATCAGTAACCCATCGCGTGAGGCGATTGTCCGCTTGAATTTTTGAAAGTAAAACACCATCCGTTGACAAGGTTTATTCTGCCATGTATGCTCTGTCTGTAAGTTAAGAGGGCGACCTATGAGGTCATCTCTACGAACCGGGATTAACGACAGCGTGAATACTGCTCAACTGAACCGCTTCTATTTTTATTATGTGTACTTTAGCGGCGACATAGCTACAGTCGAGCGTGCCATGCTGCCTGTATAAAACAGGTTTGCAGTCAGTCACTCAGTCAAATGAGGCGCAGGGCATACGCTCCGCGTCTTTTTTATTGCGCGGAGCCAACACACATGGAGAACGAGGGACATGATGATGCGAGGGGTACGGGGTGCGACGCGCGTGGAACAAAATGATTCCGCTGAAATTTTGCAGGCAACGCGCGAACTGCTTGAGCAAATGATCGTGCTGAATCAGATTGAAGAAGACCATGTCGCCAGCGTTTTATTTACAACCACGCCCGACCTGAACGCGTGTTATCCGGCACAAGCCGCGCGCGAAATTGGCTGGCATCAGGTTGCGCTGATGGGGTTTCAAGAGATTCAAGTACCCAACGGGATGAACACGTGTATTCGCGTGCTCATCCATTGGAACACGGACAAGGGACTGGGCGAGATCAAGCATGTTTATATGCATGATACGGTCAAGCTGCGCCCGGATTTGTATCCCGATAACCGCGTCGAGTCGAAGTAGCGGCACGGCTCTGCCATGCCCGCAATACGAAAAATATAACGCAGAGATATGAAGGCGCAAACGCGCAAAGGAAAAGTACAGCATGATTGTCGTGATGAAGAAAAGCGCGAGCGCGCACGAAATATCGGAAGTAATTACACAAGTGAAAGAAGATGGTTATACACCGCATACCAGTGAAGGGGATGAACGGACGATTATCGGCTTGGTGGGCGAAAGCCCAACGCCGCTCCGTGAAGAAAATTATAATTCGATGGATGGCGTGGAAAAAGTTGTACGTGTGAGCGCGCCGTATAAATTGACCAGCCGCGATTTTCACCCGAACGATACCTATGTCGCGCTCAATGGATCACAGGTTGGGGCATCGAAAATCGCGGTGATCGCTGGTCCTTGCGCGGTCGAAAGCCGTGAAAGCATTATCGAAATTGCGTGCGCCGTAAAAGAAATGGGCGCGACGGCATTACGTGGCGGCGCATTCAAACCGCGCACGTCACCGTACAGCTTTCAAGGATACGGTGAAAAAGGTTTACAATGGCTGGCAGAGGCGCGCGAAATTACCGGGCTGCCGATTATCACTGAGGTGATGGACCCGGCGCTTGTGCCGATGGTTGCATCGTATGCTGATGTGCTGCAAATCGGCGCGCGCAACATGCAAAATTTTGTGCTATTGAGCGAAGTTGGCAAAAGTCAGCACACGGTGCTGCTTAAGCGCGGCATGGCGAATACGATGGAAGACTTGTTGATGAGCGCGGAATATATTCTGGCGCAGGGTAACAGCCGGGTCATGATCTGTGAACGCGGCATTCGCACCTTCGAGAAATATACGCGCAACACGTTCGATATCAACGCGATTCCGGTATTGAAAGCGCGTACCCATTTGCCTGTCATCGCTGATCCAAGCCATGCGGTAGGGTATTCGGAATTTGTCGAAGCGATTGCGCGGTCAGCAGTGGCAGCGGGCGCGGATGGATTGATTGTCGAGGTACATCCCACGCCATCGAAGGCAATGAGCGATGGGCGACAAAGTTTGGATTACAAGGGTTTCGCCAAGATGATGGAATCGGTCAAACGGATTGCAGAAGCAGTTGGACGGACAGCGTAACTATGACGGCAGGTGTCTTTACAGCCCGTCATCTCGCTGTTGTTGGCTTAGGCTTGATGGGCGGCTCGATGGCGCTGGCACTTCGCGGGTGCGCTGATACGATTACAGGGGTCGATAGAAATCCGGATACCCTGCACACGGCGCTGACACGAAAGATCGTCGATACGGCGACCGACGACTTGAGAAGCGGCGTGGAAAATGCCGATGTCGTAATTCTCGCCGCGCCGGTGCGTGTGATCCTTCAGATCGTCAATGGGCGCATCGGCGCGTATTTGCGCTCGAATACGCTGCTGGTTGACATCGGCAGCACAAAAGAGGATATTTGCAGCGCGATGGGGCGGCTGCCGATTGGCATACAGGCAATCGGTGGACACCCGATGACCGGGAAAGAATCAAGCGGCATCGACGCCAGCGACGACACGCTGTATCGTAATCGTCCGTTCGTATTGTGTGCGACGCGGCGCACCACGCCGGCTGCGCGGCTGCGCGCGTTGGAATTGGTCGGCGCGCTTGGCGCGAACCCGTTCGAGATGGAAGCACATCGCCATGATCAAACGGTGGCAGCGATCAGCCATTTGCCCTACTTATTGAGCGCAGCACTGGTGGCGACGATTGACCATGAAGGCGCGCAAGATGAGGCGGTGTGGAATTTGGCGGCGGGTGGTTTTCGGGATATGTCGCGGCTGGCGGCAAGTGATCTCGATATGATGAACGATATTTTGACGACCAACACGCAAGCGGTCGCCACACAGTTGGCGCGGTTTCGGATGCACTTGGCGATGCTGGAAGCGATGTTGATCAGCAAAGACGAAGCGAAATTGATGGAGCTGCTGCAATCAGCACGGCAGGCACGCATTGCGTGGATGCATAAACGAGAAGGCAAAGCGTAATGGCTGTGGCAAAAGATTGTTTTCGCGTGCATTCGGGGCACGCATTACAGGGGACAACGACCGTACCAGGCGATAAATCGTTGTCGCATCGCGCGGTCATGTTCGGCGCCTTGGCGCAGGGCACGAGTCATATCAAGGGTTGGCTGGCGGCAGGTGATACCGAAGCATCATTGGGCGCGATTCAAGCTTTGGGTGTACATGTCGAACGACATAGCGCCCACGAACTCACGATTGCGGGTGGTCAACTGCATCCGCCTCAGGGCGCGCTTGATTTGGTCAACGCTGGGACGGGCATTCGCTTGTTGGCGGGAATCATGGCGGGACAGCCTTTTGCCAGCGTGTTGGACGGCAGTGAACAACTGCGCCGCCGCCCGATGAACCGCATTATCCAGCCCTTAGGGTTGATGGGTGCGGAAATCCACAGCACGAACGGTTACGCGCCGCTGCGCATCACACCGACGCATTTACGCGGGATCGGTTACACAATGCCGATGGCGAGTGCACAAGTCAAAAGCGCGATCTTGTTGGCGGCGCTGTTCGCGGATGGTGAGACGACGGTGACGCAGCCGGGTCCTGCGCGCGATCATACCGAACGTATGTTGGCAGCGATGGGTGCAAAACTGACGGTGGATGGAAATACGGTCGTGGTGCAGCCGGGCAGCACGTTGAAGGCGATAAACTTTACCGTTCCGGCAGATATTTCATCGGCAGCATTTCCTTTGGTAGCCGCATTGATTGTCCCAGACAGCGATATCACGCTGACCAACATCAATTTGAACCCAACACGCACAGGTTTGCTCGACGTGCTGGGTGAGATGGGCGCCGACATCACGATCACCGAAACGGGGTTGGAAGCGGGCGAACCCGTCGGCACGATCCGCGCGCGCACCAGCAGTTTGCGCGGCGTGCGCGTCGGCGGTGAGGTCGTCGTACGTATGATCGACGAATTCCCGATCTTCATGGTCGCGTCACTGTTCGCGGATGGCGAAACGTTTGTCAAAGATGCGGGCGAACTGCGCGTGAAAGAGACAGATCGAATCGCCGTTATGGTCGCAGAACTCGTCAAGCTGGGCGCGGCGATCAGCGAAACCGACGACGGTTTTTATCTGTTTGGGCGTCAAAAACTGACAGGTGCGACTGTCGATGGTCACGACGATCATCGTATTTCGATGAGCTTGACGATTGCGGCGCTGACGGCGCACGGCGATTCGACGGTGTTAGATGCGCGGTGTGCGGGCGATTCATTTCCCGGCTTCGCCGACGTGATGCGTGGTATCGGCGCGGATGTAGTCGTTGAAGATGTGGCGTAAATGCAGATGAAAAGCTAAGAACATAACACTGAGGCACAAAGGTAGGAAGTCACAAAGAAATGAAAGTTAAGGTTGATCTGTCGTGAATATCGTCGGCGTGATCGGGTATCCGGTCGAACACAGTTTAAGCCCGATTATGCACAACGCGGCATTTGCGGCATTGGGCATGATCGATTGGCGCTACGACAAGATAGCGATCCCACCGGATATTCTGGCGCACAGCCTGAAAACACTGCGCGACAATCATATCGTTGGCGTCAATGTGACCGTGCCGCACAAAGAAGCGGCGTTGGGGTTGGTATACGCGGATATACTGGCGCAGCGCGTCGGCGCGGTCAACAGCATCGATTTACGCACGAATAAGGCGACGAATACCGATGTCGGCGGTTTCATGGACGATTTAGCCGCCAACGAGATCGATGTAACGGGTGCAAAAGTCGTCGTCTTGGGTGCGGGCGGTGCGGCGCGGGCAATTGTCTATGGCTTGAGCGAAGCGGGCGCGCAGATTGGCATCGTCAACCGGACGCCGGAAAGAGCGCGCGAACTTTTTCGTTCGCTCGCTGCGTCGGGAGAAGTTATGACTCATCAGCAAGCGGCGGCTTGGGGCGCGAGCCTGATCGTCAATTGTACGTCGGTGGGCATGTACCCGAATGGTGAAGCGAATGCGTGGGATATGAGCGTTCCGTTTCCGCGCGGGGTGACGGTGTACGATACGATTTATCGCCCGGCACGCACGCAGTTGATGGAGTTGGCTGAGGTGAACGGCGGACATGGGATCAACGGGATGGGGATGCTGGTGCGGCAGGGCGCGGCGGCGTTCAAGCTGTGGACGGGCGTCGAGCCGCCGATAGAAGTGATGTTTGCGACGCTGCGAGGCGCGCTTTAGGTGACATGACCCTTCTGAAATCATCATGCAAAACGCGCCTTGTCATATGAATGAGTTGTTTGATCGTGCTGCGCGCTGCTGGCTGCTTTATACGACAATTTATCATCCAAGTTATGGGTTTCCTGTCGAGATAAGATTTTATTGTATCGAGTCTGTCATTTTGACAGTTACGAAATTTCAGATTATCAAGCAAGGTGAATTTGAATGATCCGATTTTTGACGGCGGGTGAATCACATGGACCCAGTTTGACGGCAATCTTAGACGGAATGCCCGCCGGACTGTTATTAAGCGTCGATGACATCAATCTTGAACTGGAACGCCGCCAGCAGGGGTACGGGAGCGGCGGACGCATGAATATCGAGCGCGACACGGTGCATATCACCAGTGGGGTGGCGGCGGGCAAAACGACGGGTGCGCCGCTTGCATTGATCGTCGAGAATCGCGATTACAAAAACTGGCGTGAAAAAGACATCGCGCCGATGACCACGCCGCGTCCCGGTCATGCCGATTTGACGGGGGCGATCAAGTATGGCTATCGCGATTTACGGATCGCGCTGGAACGTGCCAGCGCGCGCGAAACCACGATGCGTGTGGCGGCGGGCGCGGTGTGTAAGCAGTTTTTGCGCGCGTTCGGTATCGAAGTTGGCGGCTATGTGACGCAAATCGGCGGGGTAATCGCGCCGCTCGATGTTGATTTGCCCTACGAAGAACGACTTAGACTTGCGGAACTTAGCGATGTACGCTGCTTTGATCTGATCAGCGCCGAAGCGATGCACGAAGAAATTCGGCAGGCAAAGATCGCCAAAGATACGTTGGGCGGCGTAATCGAAGTCGTCGCGCTCAACGTGCCTCCGGGTTTGGGATCGCATGTGCAATATGACCGCCGCTTGGATGGGCGAATTGTCGCTGCGATGGTAAGCGTCCATGCGATGAAAGGCGCGGAGATTGGCTCAGCGTTCGAGAACGCGGGCAAACGTGGATCACAAGTCCATGACGAGATTTTGTTGGGCGAAGGTGGATCATTGACGCGCAATAGCAACCGCGCGGGTGGTCTTGAAGGCGGGATCACGACGGGTGCGCCGATCATCGCGCGTGTGGCGATGAAGCCGATTTCGACGGTCATGCAAGCGCTTGGGTCGGTCAATTTAGCGACGGGCGAACCCGAACAAACGACGTATGAGCGCAGTGATTTTTGCGCGACACCGCGCGCCGTCCCGATTTTGGAGGCGATGATGGCATTGGTCATCGCGGATGCGATGATGGAAAAATTGGGCGGTGACAGCATCGACGAAATGCGTCCGCGCTTCGAGTCACTTCGCAAGGCGCGGCTGCACGATTTGCCGATGGACAATGTGGAGTGGCGGTTTGGCTACCCAGAATGACCCTCCGACCAATATCGTCTTGACTGGATTTATGGGCGTAGGCAAGACGACAATTGGCAAACGGGTTGCGGATTTTGTCCAGCGCTATTTTGTCGATACCGACGACCTGGTCATCGCGCGGGCGGGCATGACGATCCCGCAGATTTTTGCAAAGTATGGCGAGTCGTATTTTCGTGTGCTGGAACGTGAGGTCGGGCGTGACTTGGCGGCGAAAGAAAGATTTGTGATCGCTACAGGTGGCGGCATGTTGGTAGACGAGACGACGCGCGCGGTGTTGAGCGCATCCGGTTATCTGGTCTGTTTGGATGCGACACCTGAAGTGATCGAAGAACGACTCAAACATGCGTCGGATCGTCCGTTGGCGGCAAACTGGCGTGACTTATACGATCAGCGACGTACAGTCTATGCGGCGATTCCGGTTCATGTCAGTGTGGTCGGCAAAACGGCAGATCAACTTGCACAGGAGATTATTTTATTGTGGCGCACCGCATCGACGTAAAAACGCCAGAAGGCAGCTATCCGATTGAAATTGAGAGCGGCGCGGTATTGCATCATTTGTATGGCGTCTATATAAAAAAAGAAATCACCGTCATTGATGCGCTTGTCACCAATACGACGCTGGAATCGCTTTATGGCATGTATGCAAATTCGCTTAACTTGACGAAACTCATTACGATCCCCGATGGCGAGTCGCATAAAACGTTAGCAACTATCGCGCAGCTCTATGCCGATTTTATCGAGGCACGGTTGGATCGTGGTTCGACGGTGATCGCGTTGGGTGGTGGTGTCGTCGGCGATACAGTCGGGTTCGCGGCGGCGACTTTTTTGCGCGGCGTTAAGTTTGTACAAATCCCAACTTCACTGCTGGCGATGGTTGATTCAAGCGTGGGCGGTAAAGTGGGGGTCAATTTGCCACAAGGTAAAAACTTGGTCGGCGCGTTCAAACAGCCTGAGCGCGTGATTATCGATCCGTTGGTGTTAAAAAGTCTCGATCATCGCCAGTGGTCATGCGGGATGGCGGAAGTGATTAAACATGGCTTGTTAGCGGATGAAGGTCTACTTGACCCGGCACTGTGGACGTTGGAACGTATGGAAGAACTGATCGCGCGCGCGGTGCAAGTCAAAGTCGCTGTGGTACAAGCAGACCCATATGAGCAGAATATCCGCGTGCATTTGAATTTAGGACATACGTTTGCCCACGCCGTCGAACGGGTGACAAATTATGCGTGGTTGCATGGCGAAGCGGTGGGGATTGGCTTGATCGCGGCGGCGCGCCTGTCGGTTCGGCTTGGCTTGTGTCATGAAAAATTGGCGGAAAAGGTTGAAAAGACGGTCGCACTTGCAGATTTGCCGACGCGGTTGGGCGATCTCGATCCCGAATTATTATGGCAAGCGATGAATACCGACAAAAAGCGGATTTCCGGTAATTCGCGGTTTGTGCTGCTCAAAGGCATGAATCAACCAATAATCGTAGAAGATGTTGCGCAATCCGATGTGATCGCGGTACTGGACGAGCTAAAAAGCTAAAAACATAACACGAAGGCACGAAGAAAAGAGCGAAGCGTTATGACGAAAATTTTGTTGTTACACGGACCAAATTTGAATCTACTGGGCACGCGCGAACCAGACGTGTACGGGCGGATGATGCTCGAAAACATCGACGCGCGTCTGAAAAACCATGCGTCGAAACATGGAGTCGATTTACGCAGTTTTCAATCGAACCATGAAGGCGCGCTGATCGATGCGCTGCACGATGCGCGCGGGTGGGCGAACGGGATCGTCATCAATCCGGGCGCGTATACACACACCAGTATTGCGCTGCGCGACGCGATCAGCGCGATACAACTGCCCGTCGTCGAGGTACATCTGTCGAATATTCATGCGCGCGAAGAATTTCGTCATCATTCATTGATCGCGCCGGTGTGTGTCGGGCAAATCGCGGGATTCGGCTGGCGTAGTTATCTGCTCGGTTTCGATGCGTTGATCGGTCATTTAGGCATCTTGACTGAGCCGGACTTGTGAGCGATGACCAAACCTGACAAACCGATTTTGGTCAGGTGTTTCCTAGCGACTGCACGACGCTCGACTTTATACTCCAAGGGTTGATAGTCATGAGACAAACCGATATGAAGACTAAAGAAGCGGTGCTTGCCGCGATTGATGAACAATCGATACATTATGTTGCATTATGGTTTACGGATATTATGGGTGTTGTCAAAAGTGTGACTGTGCCCGCACGGAAAATCGAAAGTGTCATCGATCATGGGCTGCATTTCGACGGCTCATCAATTGAAGGGTTCGCGCGCGTCGCCGAAAGTGATATGGTATTGCGACCCGATTTATCGACGTTTACCCTGCTTCCCTGGAGCGGCGATGAACGTACTGCGCGCGTGATATGCAGTGTCTACACGCCGCAAGATGATCCGTTCATTGGTGATCCACGCAATGTGTTGATGAAAGTTCTTAAAGAAGCCGACGACATGGGCTTTGCTTTCAAGACGGGTATGGAACTCGAATTCTTCTTATTTCAACGCGGCGACAATGGGGTGACACTGCCGTTACAGCCCTACGATGACGCGAGCTATTTTGATATGGCGAACGATGGCTGGACGGGGATTCGGCGCAAAATGATCTCCACGCTGCTGGCGTTGGATATTTCGGTCGATTCTGCGCATCACGAGATCGGCGCCGGACAGTACGAGATCGATTTGGATTACGATCATGCACTACATGCGGCGGATTCACTGCTTACGGCACGCGTCGCGCTGAAAACAATTGCACAGCAAAATAATTTGCACTGCACATTCATGCCGCGCCCAAAGGCGAACTTGCCGGGTTCGGGAATGCACACGCACCAAAGTTTGCACGACAAAATGACTGATGACAATGTGTTTGTCGATACCACGCATGAATACGGACTTTCGGAAACTGCGCAGTATTTCCTGGCAGGGCAGTTGTATCATGCACGGGCAATGTGCGCGATTCTGGCGCCGTTGATCAATTCTTACAAGCGGTTGACCGTGAGTTTTGAAGCACCAAAATATGTGACATGGGCACATGTAAATCGCGCTGGTGCGGCGATGATCCGCGTGCCCCACATCGCACCTGGCAGTGAACAACATACACGCCTGGAAATTCGCTGCCCCGACCCCAGCAGCAACCCGTATCTGGCGACGGCAGTGATGCTGGCAGCGGGGTTAAATGGTATTCGTCAGCGGATGTCGCTGGCAAATGCGCTGGAGGAGTCGTTGGTGGCGCGTGAACGTTCTCGTCAGCGTGCGGTCGAAACACTGCCATCATCGCTCAACGAGGCATTGGATGTTTTAGAGCAGGATGACGTAATTTTGGCGGCACTTGGCGCGTATATCAGCGACCGCTACGTCGCCGCCAAACGTCAAGAGGTAGATGAATACAACCGTCAAGTGACGACATGGGAGGTCGAACGCTATATTAATCCGTTCTAGGATTGATTTAGAATCACGTCGTGAATGCGCTCCAGGACATTCAGTGCGTCTTCAAGTTCGACCACAAGCGATAAACTGCTGCCTGTCGGTCCGTGCGAAAGCGCGAGAATCTTGATATCACCGAGAGCGACCAGAAGTTGCGTCGTATATTGATGGTGCTGATCGATTTGTACGCCGATGACGGTCACAATGCCGACTGACCGCGCTGTCCACTGAGAATCGCCAAAGATAGCGCGCAGCTTGGATTCGACGGCAATTTGCAGCGTGTGCGGGGCATCTTGCCCCGCACTGGTCGGGATAACAAAACATACGAAACTCTGCGATGATGATTGCGCCGAGATCATGACATCGGCATGACCGCCTGTGATTTCAAACAGAGTTTGGTCGACCAGCGCGGCGACCGTTGCCAATGATCCACTGTGGTGCGCGGCTAAACCGAGACCTTGAATCGACGTGACAGCTTTTAAGCCGATGGACAAATTCGGATCGCGCGTTTGCACCAGGGTGCCGGGCTGCTGCGGTTTAAACACATTGCGCACGCGCAGGGGTATTTTCAGCTCGTGGATCGGGGCGATCATGCGGGCGTGCAAAATGCGGGCGCCAAAGTACGCCAATTCTGCTACTTCTTCATAAGAAAGTGCTGGTATGGTTTGTGCGGAAGGAATTTCGCGCGGGTCGGCGGTCATCATGCCGTCTACGTCTGTCCAAATCCACACTTCATCGGCTTTGATGCACACGCTCAAAATCGACGCCGTATAATCACTGCCACCGCGCCCTAACACCGTTGTCTTGCCTGATTTTGTCGACGCGATATAGCCGGTGATGACCGGAATGATTTTACGGTCGAGCATGGGTAGTAGATTTTGCTCGATACGCTGTCGCGTAAGCGCGAGATCGGGCGTGGCATTGCCGAAAACGTCGTCGGTAATAATCAGATCGGTGGCATCGAGCGCAACACTGCGAATTTGATTTTGGCGCAGCAGTGCGGCGACGATGCGCGCGGATAAGCGTTCGCCAACCGCGACGACTGGATAAATCGTTTCTGGTTTGACCATGGCTGTGTCATAGGACATGGCTTGACAAAGCGCCAGCATATCGAACAGCATTTGATCGATATCGGCTTGCAGCGCGTGACGTTCGGTAACGCCGAGTGGAAGATGTTCGATCAAGGCGAGATGGCGCTGGCGGATGTTGGCAACGATGCGTCGATAGCCGCGCCGATTGCTCATTTTCGCCAGATGAATGGCTTCGAGCAGTTGATCGGTGACGCCATCGAGCGCCGATACGACGATCAACAATTGTGACCAGCGTTCATGCTCGGCAAGTACGATGCTCAGTACTTGTGTAAGTCCAATGGTCATACCGACGGCTGAACCGCCGAATTTCATGACGAGGGTATTCATAACAGACGACCGTGTTGATGGGGTGAAAACAAAAACGCGAGAGATTGCTCGCGTCAATGTACCGAACATAGCGTGACATATTCTCCCGGCGAAAGCCAGGAGCTGCTACCGTCAACACGGTTGCACCCTGAAGGATGGTCTGACGACCGCTCTGATGGACCGTTGATGCCCCAACGGATTGAGATTTTAAGGACTCTCACGTCCGGTTTTCTCTTGGAGACGTTGAATATGTTACGAGATGGACTTCCCATCTCAACGCCGTACATTCTGTTGTTAAAAAGCCGCATTGGACTGTCTTTTCTACCATCCCATGACAGGCTTGTGTAGTTTTTCGTCCAATCGTATTGAAAAGAAGTGTAGTCCAAATGAGCGATCAATACAAGGGTACCGTGCGCTTTCATCCAAGCGCTAAAGCGCAAGGTTTTCCCGCGCCGGACTGCTATAAACCGTGTTTGTTTGTCAAACCTTTGCACGGAGCGGTGTCCGCCATTATCATTAATGAGGTTACAACGTTGACAGGGTTTGTTAAACATGATTGAGACACCAGTACGGCAGCAGACGATTGCCGGGATACGTTTTCACAAAGTGGGCAAACTGTACCACTTCGATTTTAGCCAATACCCCACCCTTGAACTGAACGACTACGTGATTGTAGAAACGACGCGCGGACGGCAGATGGGGCAGATTATGGGGTTCGCAGTGCCTGATACCGAAGGGCGCGACTATAAACCGATTATTCGTCCGGCGTCGCCGCGCGATTTGCTGCTCAAGCAATATTGGGAGGCGAAACAGGACGAAGCACTCATTATCTGCCGTGAAAAGGTCAAAGATATGAGTGGCTTTTACGGCGTTAAGTTTGTGGCGGCGCTTTACAACTACGATGGGTCGCTCCTTACCTATTTGTACACAGCAGACGACAAAATCAATGTCAATAAGTTGTGGAGCGAACTCAACAAGATATTTTCTGCGCAAATCGAAATGCGGCAAATCGGACCGCGCGATGTTGCCAAGCTGCTTGGCGGGTTCGGTGCGTGCGGCGAGCTCCGGTGCTGTTCGACCTTCCTGACCGATTTCAGTCCGATTTCGATCAAGATGGCAAAAGCGCAGGGAATTTCGCTCAACCCGACCGAAATCACGGGTATGTGTGGGCGTTTACGCTGCTGTTTAGTCTATGAATACGAACAGTATGTGGCAGCGCGTGCGAAATTGCCTAAGAAAAACAAGCGCGTTGGAACGCCACACGGCGAAGGCAAAGTCATCGATGTGCTGCCGCTGCAGGACGCAGTGCTGGTGGTCGTAGAAGATACGTTTTACACCGTCAAACGTGAAGAACTGGTGCCGCTCGATGAACTTGAGGCGCTGGCGAAAAAATCGAAAGAACCGTGCGCCAAACATGAAGGTGGCGGCTGTGATTGTGGCAAAGCGGGCGCAGAACCAACGGCTGAGAGTCCTGAACAAGATGAATAGAGATACAGACAGTGACCGAAACTGAAATCAAGCGTGTCCTTGCGGTCTTCGCTCATCCCGATGATCCTGAATTTTTCTGCGGCGCGACTATGGCGCGTTGGGCATCGGAAGGTGCCCAGATTACATTTTTGCTGGCAACAAGCGGGGATAAAGGATCAGACGATCATGAGATGACGCCGGAACGCCTGATCGTGATCCGCGAAGCCGAAGAACGCAGCGCGGCGGCGGCGCTCGGCGTACACGACGTGATCTTTTTACGCTACCCCGATGGCGAACTGACCCCTTCACTAGAATTGCGGCGCGACATCGCGCGCGTAATCCGGTTGCGTCAAGCAGATATCGTCGTGACCAATGACCCAACAGTTGTGTGGTACCCAGGACGCGGCATCAATCATTCGGATCATCGTGCGATTGGAGAAGCGACCCTGGACGCGATTTTTCCGGCGGCGCGTAACGCGATGTACTTTCCTGAACTACTGCGCGATGAAGGGCTGGAACCGTATAAGGTTCGTCAGATTTATATCGCGCGCTCGCTCAATCCTACGACGAAGGTCGATGTGACAGCGTATATCGATGCTAAAATCATGGCGTTGCGCGAACATAAAAGTCAAATTGCAGATATGGACGGACTGGAAAAACGAATCCGCGAATTTATCGACCCGGAAGCGCCGAGCGATGCGCCGCGCTATACCGAGTCGTTTCATGTCATCACATATGAATAATCGGGCGAGTGAATGAACATGTACGAACAAATCAAGCTACAGGCGTATGCGCTGCGCGATGAACTGGTTGCTCGGCGGCGTGATTTGCATCAGCACCCAGAGATTGCGTTCCAAGAAATTCGTACAGCGGGCATTGTCGCAGGCGAGCTCAACGCGCTCGGTTTGGAAGTGCAAACAGGCGTGGGCAAAACGGGTGTGATCGGAATTTTGGAAGGTGCGCATGACGGACCGACCGTGTTAGTACGTGCAGATATGGACGCGCTGCCAATCCAAGAACAAAATGACTTCGACTATCGGTCGACGGTCGATGGCAAAATGCACGCGTGTGGACACGACGGGCATACGTCGATTGCGCTTGGAGTCGCTAAATTGCTCTCTGCGCAGCGCCATCAACTCGCGGGTCGAATCAAATTTGTGTTTCAGCCTGCCGAAGAAATAGGGCGTGGTGCACTGGCAATGGTCAATGATGGTGCGCTCAATGATCCCGCACCAGATGTCACGCTTGGGCTGCATTTGTGGAACAGTATTCCCGTCGGCACGATTGGTGTGGCGGACGGTCCTGTCATGTCTGGCGCGTCGAATTTTAGTATTACCATCACCGGTAAAGGGGGTCACGCCGCATCACCCCAAACGGGCATAGACCCCGTGCTGTGTGCGGCGCACATTATCACGGCGATTCAGAGTATTGTCAGTCGCAATATCGACCCATTCGAGTCGGTAGTGATTTCGGTCACACAAGTACTCACCGGCGATGCTTACAATATCATTCCGCAAAGCGCCGAACTGATTGGAACGATTCGTACGTTCAAGCTGGACATACGTGAACAAGTCGAGCAGCGTTTTCGCGCGGTCGTTGAAAATGTGGCACAAGCGATGGCGTGCACGGCGACCGTTGAAGTGCGCCACCTGACCAAAGCCGTGCAAAATGATCCTACGGTGAGCGCGCATGTGCGCGAGGTGTTCCGCACCGTCGCACCAGAACTGGTTCAGGATATTCAGGTGCGTACGATGGGGTCAGAAGACGTGAGCGAGTTCATGACCGATACACCGGGATTGTACTTTTTTGTCGGTGCGCGCGATATGACACAAGATGCATATTATGGACATCATCACCCGCGTTTCAGCATTGACGAAGACGCACTTCCGTTGAGCGTCGCGCTGCTGGCGTCGGCGGTGGCGTCGTATGTGCTTCCTGCCAGTTCGGACGGCACATAATATGCCGCAAACAAGCGTGTTTAGGTGGCTGAACGGGCGCGGTTGGCTGGTGTTATCAGGACGTCTTGATGCGTTAGCGAACGATATTGGCGGCATTCGATCATTGTTATTGGCGCGCTCGTCGGCGGATGGCGGCGTGGTCTGTGTGACGCTTTCAGGCGACTCCAATCGTGCCGAAGATTTGCTTGAAGATTTACTCGATGTCGGTGCGTCGTCGGGTTACGTTGTCGATGTGGTGTCGGAGGACGACACTACGATCACCAAACAACTCGCCGATGCAGGGATCATCGTCATCGATAGTGCGCCGGATGCTGAAACTGCGAGGTCACTGCTTGTGGGCGCGCCAATGGAGGGTATTCAAACGGCGTATACCAATGGCGCGATGATCTTAATTGAGGGGTACAGTATTTCGGCATTTGGTACGTGGATACTCAAGAATGATGGCACAGTAGCACATGGTTCGGAATGGCTCGAAGGGGCAGCCGTCCTTGTAACATCGCGGGTCACCGAAGATGGCAGGTCGATTTTTGCGAAAGAACCCGACGCCATTGTTGTCGGCATCAATGAAGGGTCTGCGCTGGCATTAGGACCTGATGGGGAAGTCGAAATCTGGGGTATTGGTGAAGTCGCGGTTGGTTTTGGAGCAAATTATGTCGCGCAATAAGGCGTCGTATTCATCAACCAAGGGGCGCATATGACGGCGACCATCATCATTGGCGCGCAATGGGGTGACGAGGGTAAAGGACGCGTCGCGGACTGGCTGGCGGCACAATCTGATGTGGTGGCGCGCTATGCGGGTGGCGATAACGCTGGACACACTGTCAATGTGGGTACGACGATTTACAAATTACATTTAGTGCCGTCGGGTATTTTGCACGACCGCGTTTTGTGCATTCTCGGCAACGGCATGGTGATCAACCCTGTAAATCTGGTCGAAGAAATGCGCTCGCTTCAAGCGCAAGGCGTGCTGATTTCACCTGAGCGACTGGCGATTAGCACGCGCGCACACTTGATTACACCCGCGCATATTGCGCTTGACGCCTCCAACGAAAAGGCGCGCGGGAATGACGCGATTGGCACGACACTGCGTGGGATCGGACCCGCATATCTAGATAAAACCGGACGCAAAGGGTTGCGTGCTGGTATGATGAGCGATGAAGAAAGTTTCGTTGATGCGATGATCGAACATATCCGCACAGCGAATCAATCGCTTTTGGCAGACGCGCAGCTTGACCCTGAAGCGAAAGCACACGCTTACGTAAGTGCGGCGCAGTTCTTAACGCCTTACTTGCGTGACACGACCCAGTTGATCAATCAACGTTTGGGCGAAGGTGCTTCGGTTTTGTGCGAAGGCGCGCAAGGTACATTACTTGATGTCGATCACGGTGATTATCCTTATGTGACGAGTTCGTCGCCAACAATTGGCGGTGTACTTACCGGGCTGGGATTTGGCGCAGGCTATGTCGAGCGTGTGATTGGCGTCGCCAAAGCATATAGTACCCGTGTTGGCTCGGGTCCCATGCCAACCGAGCTGGAAGGGCAAATCGCGGATCGGCTGCGCGGCACCGGTGCGAACTTTTGGGATGAGTTTGGCACGACAACTGGACGCCCGCGTCGCTGTGGTTGGCTGGACGCGGTAGTCCTGCGATACGCGGCGCTTGTCAACGGGTTTACAGAACTCATGCTGACCAAACTGGATATTCTTTCGGGGTTCGAGTCGCTGCAAGTTGCCATTGGCTACGATATTGATGGTACGCGCACCGATTGGCTGCCCGCCACGGCGGGGGAGTCGGCGCGGGCAGCACCGATTTACGAAACATTACCGGGCTGGGATCAAGATACCAGCGCGGTGCAGCGTTGGGGCGACCTACCGGAGAATGCGCGGCGCTATATCGACTTTGTAGCCGAGGTCGTTGGTGTACCGATTCATACCATCAGTGTTGGTCCCGAACGTGATCAATTGGTACATCGGACATAAATGATGAATGATATGGACGCGCGCACGTATCAACACAACTTGGAATCACCCGTAAGCGAACCGCCGCGCCGTGTCGTTTCGCTGGTGCCGAGTATGACCGAGTCGTTGTTTGAACTCAATGTCGGGGATCGACTGATAGGGATCACCGATTACTGCGTGTATCCTGCTGATAAAGTGGTGCATGTGCCGCGAATTGGTGGGACAAAAAACCCCAATATACCAGCAATCATCGCGCTCCAACCCGATTTGGTGTTGGCGAATCAAGAAGAAAATCGCAAAGCGGATATCGAAGCATTGCAAGTGGCGGGTATTCCTGTCTGGCTGACATTTCCCCGAACAATGCGCGAAGCCTTCTCGATATTGTGGAACATCATGCACATTTTCGATGAACCGAGTAAAGTCGAAGGCGTGCGTGTCATGGAATGGACGCTCGATTGGATTGAACGTATGACAGAAAATCGGGATTCTTTTCCGCGTACGTTCGTGCCGATCTGGTCAGACCCGTACATGACCTTCAATGAGGATACTTACGCGCATGATGTCATCCGTGCGTGTGGCGGGATCAATAGTTTTGGAGAACGTGAACGCTTGTATCCACTTGCAGCGGATTTAGGCGTTGGTGAGGCATTGCCGAGCGATGATATGCGCATCGAAGGGCGTGATACCCGATACCCGCGTATAACGCTCGAAGAAATCATCGCCACGCAGCCCGAAATCGTGCTGCTGCCGAGCGAGCCATATGCCTTTACACAGGCACACGCCGATTTTTTTAAGACCTTGGATATTCCGGCGGCGCATCATGACCGCATCCATCTCGTCGATGGCTCGTTGCTATTCTGGCACGGAACGCGCATGGGGCAAGCGCTGGCACAACTGCCGTCACTATTTTACCCCGCCGATGAAAATGAAGCCTGAGAAAAGGGCGGTTCATCATGCAAGAAACACACTGGATGCAGTTGCTCCGTGATGTGGTTCACGATTTGAAAGCGCCACTCAGTTCGATCAAAATCTTGATTGACGGCATTGAAGAAGTGGGCGATCTGAACGAAAAACAGCAGTATTTTGCTGATCGTGCGCGCATCAAGCTCGTGCATATGATCCACATGTTCAACACCGTTATGGAAATGGCGTATATCGATGCCGATTATCCGCTCCAATTGGCGATGATCGATCTTGATGCCGTGATTCGTCGCCAGGTGAACTTGCTCGAAGATGTCGCAACACAACGCCATATCGATGTGAGCGTGCAAATTGCTGATCCAATCGGGTTGATCGAAGCCGATGAGCGCATGATCAACCAGGTCATTCTGAATTTGCTTTCGAACGCGATTAAATACAACACGGAAAATGGTTTCGTGAAGATCACCGTCAGCGATGCGCCCGATCGTGTAACGATGACGATAGAAGACTGCGGACGTGGGATTCCGTTGGCGGATCAACCACATGTATTTGACCGTTTCTTTCGCTCAAAGGGCGCAAGTAAAATCGAGGGGACTGGGTTGGGACTGTCGATTGTCAAGACCGCGATCGATCGTCATGACGGCATGATCACACTGCACAGCGTCCTGGATCAAGGGACAACGTTCACAGTGATGCTCCCGCGTCGATTTGGTGCCAGTGCTGAACCGCTTGAGCGTGTGACGGGCGAGATAGCCCGTATCAATAGCGAAGGCGAAAGCCTGAACCAACCCGGCGCACCGAACAAAGGGGATGAGATCACCGATGCGGTAGATGATCGCATTCAGGAATCACAGGATACAGCAGATGAAATTGCCGATTCGCACGCGAAAGCTGGGCGGCAGCACGGGTAATAACAGGCGGCGGACGGCACTTGATTGCGGTTGTGATAAATAGTACAATTTATCGGTAACTCGCCCTTTGAATTAGAGGTCGCGCATGAAGCGGTTAGTATTTCTCATCGTTATAGTCGTATTGATGCTCGCTGGCGGTGGGTTGACGGCACAGTTACTTTCTAACGGCGGGAGCTTGCAACTTCCGGTATTGATGCAGACTGTACAACCTGATGCCTCTCCGACGACGATGCTGCCGTGGAAAGCAGAACAGTTCTTCTTGCTTATCGGCTTTGTCGTCTTCAATGTCGTTGGTATTGCCGCAACACTGGCGATTATTTTCTGGTTTATGGATCGCGGTATTCGTCAAGGTAAGGCAGAGGCAGCGGTACGTGACGCTGCGCTGGCGGCGACCGAAGACCGTTAACGCGCTTTATTGATATGTGTCATGATGGGTTTAGGTGTAAAAGGTTGTGAACATGGCGACGACTGCGAAGGGACGTACCTCTCGTTTGTTTGTCGGGTTGGCGGCAACGACTGCACTACTGGTATTCGGCTTGATCGTGTTCGGCGCTGTCGTGCGCGTCACTGATTCGGGCTTGGGATGCAATAATGAATGGCCTACCTGCCACGGTTCTTTGATCCCGCCACTGGATAACGTGACCGCGGTCATTGAATGGCTGCATCGCTTTTTTGCGGTCATGATCGGCTTGCTAGGGTTGGCGACGCTTGGCGTCGCGGTCATAGCGTATCGTAAGCGGAATAAAACGGTGCTCTACGCGACTTGTGCTGCGGCACTGCTCTTTGCCCTGCAAAGCACACTCGGCGCGTTGGTAGTTGTATTTGATTTGCCACCGACGATAGTGACGCTGCATTTGGGCACAGCGATGCTGCTTTTAGGCGCGTTGGTGATCGCGTGTCTCGCGGCGTTTTACCGCCCAAAGCAGCACTATGCGCGCGACAGCTTTACTGCACTCGCCTATATGACGACTGCGCTGGCGCTGGTGATTATTTTGACGGGTGCACTGGTACGTGGAAGCGGCGCGACACTTGCGTGTACCGATTATCCATTGTGCAATGGTCAAGTGCTGCCGTTTGAACAAGGCAGTTTAGCAACCATTCATATGCTGCATCGTACTGCCGTCGGTGGCTTAGGAATAGCGCTGATTTTGGTCGTGGTGTCGGCATTCCGTCAGCGTCAATCCCGTGCGATCCGTTTGATTGCGACGATGGCATTGACCACTTATTTCATGCAGGCTGGCATCGGTGCGATCTATGTGTTGAGCCGCGCAACGCCTGAATGGGGTGCAGCGCATGTCGCTTTCGCAGCGCTGACCTGGTCAACAATGATTTTGTTAAGTACGGTTGAGACGGTCAATAGCCGCCCGCCGATTTCAGAAGTGGAGCAGGTATGGCAGCGACCGTCGGAACCAGTTCTCAGTCGATCAAACTAAATGTGCGTGATACGCTGCGTGCGTATCTTGAACTGACCAAGGTTCGCATCGTCCTGCTGTTGATTTTCACGACAGTGACGACGATGATCATCGCGGCAGACGGTTTTCCAGCGGTTGCGATCCTTATTCCGACGATCATTGGCGGGTCAATGGCGGCGGCTGGTGCGAGCGTGATCAATCAGTATATTGACCGTGATATGGACGCGTTGATGACGCGCACCAGCCGTCGCCCGATCCCATCTGGGCGTATTGCGCCGACAAACGCGCTGATATTCGGTTTGGCGCTGGTCGTATGGTCAGTGGTGGTTTTGGGCTTGTTCGTCAATTGGTTAGCGGCATTTCTGGCATTGTTGGGCGCGGTGTATTACGTCTTTATTTATACGGTGCTGCTCAAGCGCAATACCGTCGTCAATATTTTAATCGGCGGTGGTGCTGGTGCAATTCCCGTGTTGGTAGGGTGGTCGGCTGTGACAGGGGCGCTGAATTTTGAGCCATTTATCCTGTTTGCGATCGTCTTCTACTGGACGCCGCCGCATAGTTGGGCATTAGCGCTGCTTGTCAACACAGATTACGCGCGCGCCAAAGTGCCGATGATGCCCGTCGCGCGCGGTGAAGCGGTTACGCGCCAACAAATCCTGTTTTATACCATCCAACTCGTCCTTATCAGCATTTTGCCTGTGGTATTCGGTACCTTGGGCGCGATTTATCTGGTGGCGGCGATTGTGCTGGGAATAGGGATGTTGCAGAAGTGCATTCAGCTTTTGAAAAAGAAAGACGGTGCGGCTGCGCGCAACGCTTATAAGTTCTCGACTGCGTACCTGGCATTTTTATTCATGGCAATGCTGCTGGACGCGTTGATCTTGTAAATGAGCTCAAAAACGGTGAAAACTGTCGCTGATGGGCGCAAACTTGGGCTGTCCGTTTACATTGTTATCGGGCTGCTTGTGATTTTCGCCGTGTTCTTCGTGCTGGAATTGGTCACTTTTCACCCGCCCGTCGCTGAAGTCAGCGCAGAACCAGTTTCTGCAACGAGCTATGTCGCTATCGTCGATGACTTGTTAGTCGATGCTGACCCGCAACAGGGCGCGGTGCTGGTGGTTTCGTATGGATGCACAGCCTGCCACCGAGAAGGCGCGCAAAATGGCGTTGCTCCTGCGTTTGTCGGTGTCGCGGCGCGGGCGGCTGAACGCCGCGCACCAATGACGGCGGCATCGTACATTTATGAGAGCGTCATCCATCCGGCGGCGTATATCGTCGAAGATTATCCAAATTCGATGGTGCAAAATTTCGGCGCCCGCCTGACCGACCGTGAATTAGGCGACATCATCGCTTATCTGCTAACTGAACAAGCGGGTTGATTTATTTTGGGCAGATTTGAAGGTGCGCAAGCGCGTTTCTCTCAATGATGCCCCCACATGAAATTGTTAAATCCCTATGTATTTAGATGCGTTTACGCTGTCGGCGTTGGTGGATGAGTTCATGGATACGCTGGTAGGTGGGCGTATTCAAGATTCGGTCGGGGTAGACGACGACAGCATCGGGCTCGAAATCTACGCGGCGCACCGCCGTCAGTATTTGTACATCAGCGCTGACAATCGGCAGCCGCGTGTACACATTGTGCCGGATAAACTGCGCCGTGGTATCGCGAAGCCGTCGCAGCTCGGCTTGATGATCCGGCGGTATGTCGAAGGTGGCGTCATCGATCATATCAGCCAACCTGCCTGGGAACGCATCATTCATATCGATGTAGACGGACCTGAAGGCTTGGTGACGATCATCATCGAACCGATGGAACGCCGCAGCAACCTGCTTTTAGTTCAAGGCGGGGTCATCATGGATTGTTTGCGGCGGGTCGGCGCGGACGAAAATCGTTATCGTGTCAGTCTGCCAGGTAAAGAGTATGTGCCACCGCCGCCGCAGATAGGAAAAATCGACCCAACACGTATCACCTATGAAGACATGATCGGCATCGTGGAAGCGAACGATGACCCGAAACGTAAGACACACGCATTATTGACCGCCCATATTCTTGGCATCAGTCCATTGATCGGACGCGAGATCGTGTTCTGCGCGGCGCATGACGCCGAACAAAAAGCCAATCATGCCGATCCGGAGGCGCTGTACAATGCACTGCGTGATGTCATCACACCTTTGGTGCGGCGCGAATGGCAGCCAGGGATTGTCGAAACCGACCGTGGTGTCACGGCTTATAGTGTGTATCCGATCACGCACGTGGCGGGTTGGCACGCCGTCGTAAGCGTTAGCGAAGCGATGACGCGTTTCTACAGCGCGCCTGTGGGTGAAGATGCATATAATGCCGCGAAAAGTGGTGCGCGCGAAGAAATCGAAGAAGCGCGAGCGAAGCTGAGCGCGCGGCTCGCATCGCTCAGGCGATCGATGACAGACGACCGCGAACGTGAAGTATTACGTCAAAGCGGGGAACTGATTCTCGCGTATCAGTACACATTGACGCGAGAGCAGACCGAACTGCGCGCACAGTACGAGCAGGATCAACCAGACATCGTAATCCCGATCGATCCTGAAAAAACGCCGCTCGAAAATGCCCAGCGCTATTTCGATAAATATAACCGTGCAAAGCGCGCGTTGGACGATGTGCCGACGTTAATCGCCGATACTGAAAACGAATATGCGCTGGTCGATCAGTTAGCGACTGATCTCGATTTGGCGTCGAACTGGGGCGAAATCGACGAGGTGCAGCAAGCGCTGCAAGCGCATGGCTTGTGGCGCGGCAAGCCTACAGCGCGAATAGCGGGTGGCAATAAAAGTGCGCCGCTTCGCTTTGTCACGATCGATAATTTCGTGATTTTTGTCGGGCGCAATAGTCGCCAAAATGAAATGGTCACGTTCGACAAAGCGAGTCCGCAGGATATTTGGCTGCACGCTCGTGGTGTTCCCGGCGCGCATGTGATCATCAAAAGCGACGGGCGACGCACACCAGACGATGTTTTAGACACGGCAGCGGCATTAGCAGCGTATTACAGCGCGCATCGCGGCGAAGCGCACGCCGTCGTCGATATAACGGAGCGGCGCTATGTCAAAAAGATCAAAGGCGGGGCGTCCGGCATGGTGACGTATCGCAACGAAGTGACGCGCACTATCAAACCGCGCGATGAAAAAGACCTGGGTTTGAAATAATGGAGCAATCATGGTCGATCAACTGCTATCGCCGCCGATGGGCGCAAGCGTAAATTTACAAGAATATGACCCCGAATTTACCGACGGGTTGAAAAAAGACAACGCACAGACTGAGCTTGTCACGCTACAAAAACGTCTGCGAGATTTACAAGACATTTTGTATGCGCAGCGCCGTTATGCAGTGCTGGTGGTGCTGCAGGCGATGGATACCGGTGGAAAAGATGGGGCGATCAAGAAAGTTTTCGACGCCGTCAATCCGATGGGGATGCACATTGCGAATTTCAAAGCCCCGACGCCCGAAGAATTAGCGCACGATTACTTATGGCGCGTGCATCGACAGACCCCGCCAAAAGGTTATATCGGCGTTTTTAACCGAAGTCATTATGAAGATGTATTGGTCGCACGTGTCGATCAATTAGTGTCGCCAGAAGTCTGGGAACAGCGCTATGCCCAAATCAACGATTTTGAACGCCTGTTGAGCGAAAACGGGACGGTCATCCTCAAGTTTTATTTGCACATCAGCAAAGACGAACAAAAGCAGCGATTACAGGAACGTTTGCTTGACCCGACCAAACATTGGAAATTCGCGATGGGCGATCTCGCAGTGCGCGAGCGATGGGATGACTACATGCTGGCATATGCCGATGCGTTGGCGCGCTGTAATACAGAATTGGCACCTTGGCATATCGTCCCTGCGAACAAAAAATGGTATCGAGATTTTGTCGTGACAAGGACGATTGTCGAAGCGCTGGAAAAACTCGATTTGCATTATCCCGCGCCAGAAAGCGGGTTAGAAGCGGTCGTTATTCCCGACTAGCGAGTGCGCGTGCTGCCGTATCTAAAACGCGCGCGACGGTGATGTCGCGCACGCAAGGGTGGTATGCCGGATCATCCGCTCCCCAATCGAGCACTCGACATGGGCGACAGCCAATATCACTGAACAACATTGGATGTTTAAGCGTGTCGCCCCATGATCCAAATGCTACGGGGTCAGCCGCGCCAAACAGCGTGACGGTTGGTGTGCCAACCGCGACGGCGAGGTGCATAGGTCCGCTGTCTGCACCCAAAACGATCTGCGCGCGTTGATACAGCGCCGCCAGCGTTCCAATATCCGTTTCGCCCGCAAAATTGATCGCGCTGATTCTCATATGCGATTGAATGCTGGCGATTAATTCACGTTCGTGATCGCCGCCCGTAAATATCGGCGTCGCGTCGAGTCGCCCTGCCAGGGTATCCGCAACGGCTGCCCATTTTTCGATATCCCAGCGTTTAACCCATGTTCCAGCCCCAGGATGTATGGCGAAAATCGGCTTATCGTCGTTGATGGTACGCGCGTAAAGTTCATCGTCGATTTGACCGCGATCAGCTTCGTTGACGCGAAACTGGAGAGGCAGATTTGCTGGATCAATCTCTTGTTGTGTTAATGCAGCGACAAGACGCGCATTTTGAATAACCGTATGTTCATGCTGGAGCGCGACGGTCTGCGTAAGAAAAGGGGCGACGTCAGGGTGATCGTAGCCAATACGAATCGGAATTCCAGCTAATTGGGCGACTAAAGCACCCCACCAATGATCAGGTCGCATGATGAGTGCAGCACGATAATTAATCGCACGCAGTTTGCGCGCCGATTTGAGCGCGAGTTGATAAGGCGAAAGCGCGGAGTGCGTTGTTCCGCGTGCAAAACCTGGAAAAGGCAGCGTCAAGATGGTATCCATGTCATCGTAGGCGGCGAGAACATCGGCAGACCAATCACCGACCAACATGTGAATATCAGCGCTGGGTTGTGCGGCACGAAGCAGGCTTAAGGCAGGCGTGGTGAGTAGAACATCACCGAGATGATCAGGACGAATCATCAAAATTGTATTGGCGTTTTTGCGATTTTCGGCAGTGCGCATGACTGGAATGTTCGCAGCAGTTCGCAGCAGCACCCGCCGTAGAACATGCTTGAGCGGAAGCCGATGAAACGCTTCGGTCATGCCTTTGTTTCGCAATACCAGCGTTTCTCTATCCAACCCCAATATCCTTATAAATATCGAGCAAATACGGGATAATCACGTCCCAATCATACCCCGTACGGACGTGTTCTTGCGCTAAGTTGCCCAAAAAAGCGCACTCGTCGGCATTATTGAGTAATCGCAGAATAGCTTCAATTTGTGCTGGTGCATCCTCGGCAAGGCGCAGCGCTTGACGCACCTGCATGTTCAAGCCAGAAGCGGCAATGGGCGTAGCCACAACCGCACAGCCGGATGCCATCGCCTCCAAAATTTTCAGGCGCGTACCGCTTCCCATGCGAAGCGGTGCGATATACACGCTGGCAGCGTGCAAATAGGGTTGCACTGCCTCTACCCACCCTGTAATCGAGATATTCGGGTGGTCGCGCAAACCATCCAGGCTGCGATGCGGTTTTTGACCGACGATGACCAGCCGTAAATCGGGAAGATGTGCTTGCAGCGCTGGGAAAATATCGGATGTAAACCACAACATGGCATCTACATTAGGGCGATAATCCATTTTACCTGTGAAAACTAAAACCTGATCACCTAAATTGAGTTTTTGTGGATGCTTTATGTATTCATCGGTATGGATGCCATTCGGCACGATATATATCTTTCGATCGGGACGCCATGCTCGCAGTGCGTCAGCATCTTCATCGGATACCGCAATGACCGCATCCGCGAGCGCACAGATATAGGCTTCAAATCTTGCGATACGCCGCGCCTGGATATGTGAATAGACTGCCATTGGCAGTCGCTTCAAACGATGTTCCTCGACTTTGGCAATTAGGCGCTGAAGTTGGGCTTCGGCATTAAAGGAATCGTAAATTAATGCAGCGCGGGTAAGTCCTTGCTGTTTGAGCGCATGAATGAATGGTAGATAAATCACCATTTCGATGCCCTCAAACTGTATCAAGTCAAATTCATGTTGCTCGACCAATTCGCGTAAGCGTTTGCGCATCGCGACACTGTTTAGTCGTCCAGCAATATCTGGCTGGTGCGAGAATGCAAGGTCGCGGATACGGTCAAGTTTACTGCGGGCGGGCATGGGGACGGTGATAATTTCTTCACAGATGGCTGAGAGCGGGGTGTAGCTTTCGGGTGTTTCCACATCCACGAAACAGGCAAGCGTGACGCGATGCTGTTGTTGAAATAAACCGCGAATAATACCGTAGACCCGCAATGCTCCCCCCTGCTGGGGCGGAAATGGCGGATTGGAAGTGATGATGAGGACGCGCATAAACCCTAACTGAGTGATCGATAAACGGATAAAGCGATCTGCGCGCTGTTCGCCCATGTGAAATGTGCGGCGCGAGTGAGTCCGCGCTGGCGCATGATGGCACGCCATGTGTTGTGCGTAAGCGCAAAAGCAAGCGCATCTGCCAGCGCTGCTGGATCATCGGGGTCGAATTGCAGCCCAACATCACCGACGATTTCGGGCAGCGATGCGCGATTGCTGACCAGCGGAATTGTCCCACACGCCATCGCTTCGAGCGGGGGCAAGCCGAACCCTTCATAATGTGACGCCATGACTAATGCGGCAGCTTTATTGTACACGGCAGGCAGCGCAACATGATCGACATTTTCGCGCCAGATAAGATGATCGCTGACGCCAACGTCGTGTATATCATGCATCATTTCATCGTACAGCCATCCACGCCGCCCGACAAATACAAGCGGCGGGGTATCTGGAAATTGCGCTTTTAAGATTTTGTAGGCGCGCACCAATGTGATCAAGTTTTTGCGCGGTTCGAACGTGCCCACGTGCAAAATATACGAGCTGGGTAGATCGAGCTTTTGGATGATGGGATCGATCTGTTCTGGCGTTAGCGGTCGAAAGTTGGCATCGACGCCATTGGGCTGCACAGTGATTTTTTCTGACTCGACGTGTAACCGTTCGATAATGTCCGCTTTGGCGGACTCGCTCACGGTCAAAATATGGTCAGCTTTTTGGACGGCAGCTTGAATTTGATCATTGTAATAGCGGCGGCTGTCCGCGGTGATGTACTGCGGATAATGCAGAAATGTCAAATCATGTACGGTGATGACCATTCGTTTGGCGCCGAAGAACGGCGGAATAAAATCGGGACAGTGCAAAATATCCAGCCGGAAACGTGCGACTTCCAGCGCCAATGCCAAACGCATGACGCGATTATGGGGGGGAGTCCACAATGCTGCGCTGCAAAAGTTGGTCGTCAACAAGTCGGTCGCTTTGCGACTGTGAAAAATTGTGTAGTGACCTTCAGGATCAAGCTGTTCTAGCGCGGCGGTAAGCTGTCTGGCGTAAGTGCTGATGCCGCCCATTTGGTAGGCGTTGAGGCGGGCGTCGATGCCAATGTGAGTCATAAGTCGCAGTATAGCGACGCTTAATTCGCCTGTCTATGCTGTTTACAGCCAGCGCGCCCTCAACACTTCTATATCATCAATGGACTCAAGATGTGTAAGTGCGTTGGTCACTAGCACCGCAAGCGGCGCATTGTCTGCACTGACAGCAATAACGTGGGACTGTGTCGTAACCGTACTGTAACGATAACGTTCTTCTGGGTGCTGCCGAATGAACAGACGTGCAGCAATGACATCAACCAACGCTGCATCAGCCTCGCGCGTGCGAACTGACTCTAAAGCAGCCGTTTCAGAATCGAGACGAATAGAATCAAAAGGCAAAACGCGCCGCGCCCATCGGTTGGCTTCGCTATGTGCATTAGAGCCCAGCGCGTAAGCGATACGTCTCCCACCGATGTCGTTGATCGTGAGTATCGAACTATCGAGGGGCATCATCAACGCGAGTCCGGCGTCGAAGTAAGCGGGCGTATACAACACGCGATCTTGCCGCGACGGATCAACGGTCAACGATGCGATAAGTAGATCGACCTGATCGGTATACAGCGCGTCGTATAAGCCATCGAAGCCAAGCGGCACGAAACGCACTGAAATATTCAACCGCTCCGCCAGCGCACGCCCCAGGTCGATATCGAAACCGATAAGCGTGTCCTCGATAATCCCAGCGAAGGGCGCTACGCTCGGATCAACGCCGATTCGTAGTTCGCCGCGCGGCAAAGCCTGTTCGATAGACGGCAACGCTGACGAACGTGCGAACGGTAAGAATCCCAACAGCCCGCCTAATACTGTCCACATCCATAACGCAGGCAGCACGCGTCGCATTGTCATGGGGTGTCGAAACCGCGTGCATAAGCCTGGACTGCGGTATAAATTGGTTTGCGCTGAAAATCGACGTTGACCAGTGTGAAATAATCCGGGTAGTTGAAAGTCGGGGCAGGGGTGCGAAACGCCCACAAGCACAGCGAATCCAGCCATGCCCATGTGTCGGCAACTGCAAGGGCATCCAGTGTGTAGGTGATGCGCTGTGCAGGTGTGACGGCATTTATCCAGCGCGGGCTGTCATTCCAGCCGCTTTCAGTGATAAAAACTGGCTTGTGCGCGTCATCATGGCGCATCATAACTGCTCGCAGCAGTTCGACGCGCCGAAAATTCAGTTGATCAGGCGCGGGATCCGACTCGGCAGGCTGGGTGAAACCGTACGTATGTACGGCAAGTGCATCGAAATAAGCTGCCGCTCCGTGTTCATATAACGCTTCCAGATATAGCAAATCATTTAATCCGTTTGGGCTGCCGGATGGTTCCAGCGTTGGTGCCAAACCCGCCGCCAAAACTTGCGTCAATGGGCTGGCATCTTTGACGGTGGCGTAAACAACGCGCAAGAGTTCGGCATAACCTGCCGGATCGACGGTTTGATACCCCCACTCAAAGGCAAGATTCGGTTCGTTCCAGATGATAAGATGATCGATGATACCTGAATAACGAACCGCGAATGCGGCGACAAAATCAGCGAACGCTGGGTAGTTTGTGTGTGCAAGACTATTGAGCGTGGTATTTATTTCTGCTGAGTTCTCGCGCGCCCATTCTGGAACCAGCCCCATGCGTGCAATGATACGAATACCCTGATTTTGGGCGTGTTCGACGATGCGATCGACACTAGTCCAGTCGTAAAGACCGCGTGTGCCTTCGATATACGCCCACGGAAAAAATTCCACAATCGTCCGTGCGCCCATTTCGCGCACATCGATCAACGTTTTTTGAATTTTCCACGTCTCGACTTCATCGATCAATCGCGTATGTACGCAGACATGGGGCTGTATCGTTTCGACCGTGTGTGCTTCACCGAGCGGGGCGCGCGGTTGTGGCGGAACGAACGCGCCGAACACGACCAGGATGATTCCTAATCGTGCGGCGATGGCGAGTAAGCGCATGATGTAAACCGACAACATCGTCTATCCCCATCATTTTGGATGAATCAAAACAGCACAGGGATTCACCTGTGCCGCGATGCCCCCAGCAGAAATCGAATCTGCGCCTTCGCCTCCGGAGGGCGACGCTCTATCCGCTGAGCTATGGGGGCGGATATTTATAATGTAGTGTAGCAGTATCACGCCCACAGCGCAAGACACGGAGGGCGAACGGTGGGTGTTGACTCTAGAAAATGACCCTAAAATCGGGTAAGGTGCTGCTGTTTTGACCAAAAACGTCGGTTGGTTTACGCATGAATGTACGAAACTTAGCATTTGTGGCGCTCATCACTATCAGCGGACTCGTGGGTGGGTGCAGCGCAATTGGCGGCGCTGATACAAGCGGCACCGCTGTAGCCCAGGCGACATCGATGATGGCAGAAGCGACAACGCTGCGCCAAACGTTGGAAGCGGAAGCCAACTCCGTCGAGGCAACGGCTGTTGCTGCCGAAACCTATGTGATGTTAAGAGAAGGCGTCAACGCGCAGTTGTTGGCGACGATGCGCGCCGTGATTCCGCCGACGCAGCAGATCATTCAACAGTTTGACTCTGGCACGCCGGGTTTGAATCAAGCGCCGGGTTTACCAGGAGTATCGGGTGAAACGACAACGGTAGACGGAAGCGGGACTCAGTTCACGCAGAGCGTTACTACAGACAGCGTGAACGAAAATGATGGCTGTGCGATTGGCAATCGGTCGAGTTTCACGACCAGTGATGCGCGTATTTATGTGGCGACGCGCGCTTTTAACATCACGGCTGGTACAGCAATGAGCGCTGTGTGGAGTTACGAAGGCACCGTTGTTTACGATCTCGATGCGTTCACCGTGAGCGAGAACGATGACGATTTTTGTCTGTGGTTCTATGTCGATCAAGAGTCGGTGACTTTTTCGCCTGGAAGCTGGTCAGTGCAAGTGCTGGCAAACGGTCAGACAATCGACTCTGCGGTACCTTTTACCATTTCGTGAGCGCGTAAGGATTGAGGCACACGAGTGAAAGTTCTGGTTGCGATCGTGATCGCCGCGCTTTTATTCACGTCGGGTTTAACAAGTTCGATATCTGCTCAAAGCGATATCGTCGCCACACAAACAGGGGTGGGTAGTTACGTAACGCGCGCCAATATTTTTGTGCGTGGCGGTCCTGGCGAGTCTTATCAACCGGTTGGGTCTTTACGCGCTGGTGACGCGCTGATACCTGTCAGCCAGAATGAAGCCGGAACCTGGGTCTTGATCGTCTATTATCGCAGTTTTGGCTGGGTACGCCGCGATCTTGGTTTTTGGCGCGAAAATATCGACGCGCTGCCGATTATCATTGAATCAGAATTGACACCGACCTTTGTTGCGGGCAGTGAGACGCCAACTCCATTTTTTACCACGCCAACCCCACAAGGCAACTGGGTAACGGCGGGAGAAGGTGGCGCGTACGTTCGCACGGGTCCTGGCTTTCGTTACCCGATCTATGGTGAATTAGATGGCGGTGATCGAGTCATACCCGTCGGACGTAATACCGATACCAGTTGGATATTGCTCCGTTTGAACAGCGGTTTCGCGTGGATTAATCGCCGTCTGGTTAGTTGGGCGGATGATCTGGAAACGCTCCCTATCTTGCAGATCAATGCCTTGACCCCATCTGCTACATTTACGGTGACTCTGACTCCGTCTGCAACATTAACACCGAGCGTGACACCGACGACTACATCCACGCCTACGCCGAGTTTGACACCGACGACTGCATCCACGCCTACGCCGAGTGTGACACCGACGATTGCATCCACGCCTACGCCGAGCGTGACATTTACGCCGTCGGTCACGCCGTCATTGACGCCGAGCGGGACATTTACCTGGACGCTAACGCCGACCTTTACTGCATCGCCGAGCGCGACATTAACGCTGCCAACCTTGACCTTGACGGAAACGCCGACAAGTGTGCCGCCGACATCTACATTGACGCCAACGCTGACCGAAACGCCGTCGCCAAACCCACCGACATTTACGCCAATTACGCCAACGCAAACACCAAACCCGCCAACCATGACGGCAAGCCCGACGCTCACATTGACAGCTACAGCTACGAGTACGACGACGTTTACGCCTGTGACGCCGACAGCAACGTTTTCGGCAACGACGACGAGTAGCGCGACATTGACGATGATTTCGCCGACGTCCACAGATATGCTGACACCGCTCCCGATTTTGCCGAACTTAATCGTACTTGCGACCGCAACCGAGCCAGTGGTAGTGGTTTCGCCTGAACTACCGACCAATACCCCGCCGACGCCTTCCCAAACGAATACGCCTGTGCCAACGCAAACGCCGAGTGCTTCACCTGTGCCACCGACAGCGACTCAATCCGCGACCGACACCGCAATGCCAAGTATGACTTTTACTGCCACGCGCGTTTTACCCACAGCAACCATTACACTGACTGCGACCGCGACCCGTATGCCACCGACTGCAATTGTCATGCTTGTGCCGCCCGTCAATACGCCGATGCCTTTAACCACGCAAACTGTGAGCGACCCGATGCCCGGTATGCCGACAGAGTTGATCGTCGGGAGCGGGGGCGTGTTATTGGTTCTGGGATATATCGGATTGTATTGGCGAGGTGTAGTGGGTGCTGAGCGTTACAAAGACGGCTTCATTATTGACCGTTGTCCTGTCTGTGGGCGTGGATCGCTGCGGGTTGATACCACTGTAAAGCGTACATTGGGCGTGGCGCGGACGCGCTTTACAGTGCGCTGTACCGATTGTCGTTCGGTTCTGCGCGAAGCGGGCGAACGGCGATGGCGTTACGCGGTTGACCCAAGTGAAAGCCCGGTGTTGTATGATCAATACAATAACCGCGTGATCGATGAAACGACATTGCCCAATATCAGCCAGCAAGTGGGCGTGCGCCAGTCCTCACCGCACGTACGCACGCCTGTCAAACCGCCTTCGTTTATCGACAATGAGGAGTCTTGAGTGGCGCTCGTTGAATGCATCCCGAATTTCAGCGAAGGTCGGCGGCAAAATGTTATTGATGCGATTATTGCGTCGTTGACATCGGTGCCTGTGTATTTGCTCGACTGGAGTGCTGATGCTGACCATAATCGTATGGTTGTGACGATCGCTGGCGAACCTGCCTCGATCAGTGAGTCGATGTTTCGGGGCGCACAAACGGCGGCGGCGTTGATTGATTTGGAAGCGCATCGCGGTGAACACCCACGCATCGGTGCGGTGGATGTCATTCCGTTTGTGCCATTGCGTGAGATCAGCTTGCGCGAGTGTGTTGTGCTGGCGCGGGCGCTAGGGCTGCGTATAGGCGCTGAAACAGGGCTGCCTGTGTACTTGTATGAACAGGCAGCATTGCGTCCAAATCGGCGCAATCTGGCACATATACGGCGCGGCGGTTACGAAACGCTTAAACACGAGATTGCGTTTCCAGAACGGGTGCCCGATTTTGGCGCACTTGTGTTGGGGAAAGCAGGTGCGGTTGCCATTGGCGCCCGTGCGCCGTTGATCGCTTTCAATGTGTATCTTGATACATTGAATGTCGAGATCGCGCGGAAGGTCGCTGAAACCATTCGTGAGTCAAGTGGCGGAATGCCGTGTGTCAAAGCGCTTGGCATGTTCGTCAAGGGTCGCGCGCAGGTTTCGATCAATGCTGTTGATTTTCGTATCACGTCGCTCCGAATGATCATCGACGCGGTACGCCTCACTGCGAACGCGTCAGGGGTCGGCGTCATGGAAAGTGAGCTGATTGGCTTGATCCCCCAGTTAGCGCTTCAAGAGTCTTCTTTGACAGCATTAGGATTTCCCGCGCATACTGAAGCCCGCATTCTAGAGCAGCGTTTGGGCGCGGTTATGAACGACTATCGTGAGCTAAGTTTTGAGTGAAGCTATGAAAGTAATCGTCTTGAAAATAAGTATGCTTCTGTGGTTGCTGACGCTAGTGGGTTGTCGTCAGATTAACCAGCAGCCATTCGCAGTGACGCTGCCTGCAACGCAAGTCATTATCGCCACAGATGTACCAGTTGAGTTCTCTGTTTCATCTGTGCAGGTTGCATCGGCAAACGTCGAACTGCCGCAAGAAGTCAGCGCGGAAGTTGCAGCACAAGTGGATACGGCAGTTCCAACGGCATCGGCACAACCGAGCCGAACACGCAGCACCGCAACACGTGCGACCGATACCGCGACGGCGACACCGACGTTGACACCCAGTCGCACACCAACGCGTACGGTGACATCCACACAAACGCTGACGACGATCCCCACCAATACACGTCGTCCGACGAATACTGCACTGCCCACGTCAACGCCTACGCAAACGTTGGTCGTGACCAATACCAGCGCAGATGGATTACAAGGCGAGATTATCGACGGGAGCGGGACACCGCAGCCAACATGGACTCCGCCGCCGCTCGATCCATCCCGTCAAATTGCGGATCATTACTTCATGGGACGCCCGATCGCGGATGGTGCTACCAACTGGGTTGACCGGACGTATCCGTATGGTGGTACGGCAGGCGGACGATTAGAAACGCATCATGGCGTCGAATTCGTCAATCCTGGCGGCACGCCGATATTGGCGGTTGAAGCAGGCACCGTGTTTTACGTCGGTGATGACGTGGGCACACAGTTCGGACCGTACACGAATTACTACGGCAATCTGGTCGTCATTCAACACAGCTTCACCGCGCCAGATGGTCAGCCTGTATTTTCGTTATATGGTCATATGGATCGGTTTGAAGTCGAACAAGGTCAAGCGGTAACGCGCGGTCAGCATGTCGGTTCGGTCGGCGCAACGGGTATAGCGATGGGTGCTCACCTGCATTTTGAAGTGCGTGTGGGTGATCCGTACCAGTTTAGCGCGACGCGTAACCCCGAATTATGGATTCGCCCGTTTCCGACGTATGCGACGTTAGCAGGGAGAACGCTCGATGCGGCAGGCAATCGCCTGTATCAGGTCACGATTCAGGTCAAATCGGCGCGTATCACACGGTATGCATTCAGTTACGCCGATGACAGCGTGAATCCCGATTCAGTTTTTAGTGAACACTTTACCTTGGGTGATTTACCCGCCGATTATTACGAGGTGAGTGTAACTGCCGATGGACGGGTGCGTTTCCGCGAGGTGATTTATATCTACCCAAACCGGACAACGTGGTTGGACATTCAGTTGAACTGATAAAACGCAAGGGCAATCGACAAGATCGCCCTTGCGTTTTCAAGTCATTAATTATTGTAGAGTTTGAATGCAAGTGCGATCTGTGTATCGGTTATCGCATCGACCCGCATAACGCCGCGATTGCCGTCAGCGGTGATAATGCCGATCAGCGAGCCGACGACAAGTTCGGTACGCGGGATGCTATCACGATTGATCGACGCCGGGTTGATCAAGTCGTAGTGGGTGATGTTGATATCCGTACCCGGAATAATCCCCAATTTCGCGCCGTTGAGCGCGTCAAGTTCGATACCACTGTCAGTATTCCAATTTGCATCGCCTTGCACAGCATTGCCTTCTAAATCAATGGTATCGCCCAGATTGAGCGTTTGCCCTGCTGAACGCTGCACCGATTTATCGATCGCGTAATTGAAGATAAAGGCGTTATTAATCTCGCCATTCGCGCCTTCAAAGACTTGATTGTTTGAATCGATGATGATGGTCGCGCTGTAGTAGCCTGTATTGGTCAAAATCCCCTGCATATTGGCGACAAATGACTGATTAGGCGCGAGACCTGGCACAATCGCCGTGACGAGAATATTATTCGGCGGCAGATTGGCGGAAACCACGAACGTCCCGGTCACGCTCAAACCCGCGTTGCGAACCGTAACCGCCACGTTAAATGGCTGCCCTGGCACAATCGGCGACGGAATGACGATCGCGGCATCGATGACGAGATCGGGTTCTGGCGAACGGGTAGGCGTCGCGGTCGGTGGGAGGGGCGTCGGTGTCGGCGGTGGCGTGATCAACGGTACTGAATTCAAATCGCCAGATACATCAAGCAGGTAAGTCGCCAGCCAGCCTTGCTGACCACGATAATCGATGATAACCCATGAATTATCTGCCAGTGCGCCGATGACACGCGCGGTTTCGCCTTGTCGCAATTGACCCAAAATCGTGAAATCGAGACCAGGTCCCGAACGAACATTCTGTACAGAACCGCGAATCGAGATGGTAACGCCGTCCGGCGTCGGCGTTGCCGTTACGCCAGTTTCGACATTACCCGGAAGCGTGGGCACGTCTGGGGGCAGCAAGACGGCACCTGCGTAGCGCGCAAGTACTTCCGGCGCACCGTATTGACCCAATCGCGTAATGACGACGTTATTGCTCGTTTCACCGCTGCCGAGATTAGCCGGGTTGAGTGTGCCCTGTACGCCTTCCAAGCCATCGATGGCGCGCAAGTTATCGGTCAGATTACCCGGCTGCTGAAGGGCATTGGCGACCATGAGCACTGCGTCGTAGCTGGCGGCTTCGACTGCGCCTGGAATTACGCCAAAACTGCGAATGAAACGATTGAGAAACGTGTTCGATGCCGCATCGATACGAGCAAAAGACCAGGTATTCGCGCTTACGATGCCTTCAAGCTGGTCGTCAGGAATGAACGTCTTGAAATTGGTGTCATCCGCCTGATTATAAACGAATAAGCCTTCCCAACCTCCCACCCGTAAATCACGATACAACGTGCCTGCAAGTGCTGGGCTGCCAAACGTGACCAGGACGTCGGTGTCCGCTTCGACAAGCTGTTGTGCCAGATTCGTAACTTGCTGTGGGTCGCGAAGGAGTGCCGAACCGGGGGGGGCGTCCAGCGCTTCAGCGGCGCTGGTGAACCCAACAACGCTGGCGGTGCTGGCAATATCGAGCTGTACGACGATGATTTCGCGCAAGCCGAACTCGTTAATAATGTAGTTCGCCAATGCCTGTCCCGATTGTGCTTCGGCAGCGCGTGTGCGAAAGACCGAGTCGCTGTCTGCCGTGATCAACAATGTGTCATCGGTGGCAGGCGTTAGCACGGGTACATTCAAACTTTGCAGGATGGTCAAACCATTCAGCACTTCTTCGTTGCTGGCAGGGGCGAGTATAGCGATAACATCTGCTTGATTGAGATTGTTGACCGCAGATTCCAACCCTTCGCCAAAATTGGTCGGCTCAACCACGAGTTGTAGTTGATAATCGACGCCATCCGCGCCGCGTACGCCGCCCGCGCTGTTGATCGAATCCACGGCAAGCCGTGCGCCGCGTGTAACTGTACCTGTCGGCGTATCCAGCACACCGATAAAGAAAGTAGGTGTTTCTTGCGCGCCAATCGTCAAGACGCCGACAAGCAGCACGCTTAATACCAACAATAAAATCGTAAATCTCCGCTTTATGTTCATGCTAAACTCCCTACAGAGTGAAATTACAGACGTATTTTTCAGCACAGCCAAAATGATAAACCATTCATCGGATCGATTGAAGCACCTCTTGACCCATCTCTTGATTTTCATACTTGTCAAGTCTATACTGATTTTTATTCCACACTCAAACGCAAACCATAACTGGACATTTCATGGCTGATACGACCTACTTAACTGCCGAAGGCGCTGAGGAACTTCGGCGTGAGTTAGACCTGCTGATCAACACGCGTCGTCCCGAATTGGCGGCAAAATTGACGGAAGCAGTCTCTCAAGGCGATTTGAAAGAGAATGCTGATTATCATGACGCCAAAGAGCAGCAGGCGTTTATGGAAGGACGCATCCAATACGTGGAAAATATCCTGCGATCCGCGACGATTATCGTCAATGAAAACAAATCGGATATGATTCAGGTTGGGACACGGGTGGTGATCGTCGAAGAGGGCAACAGCGACGAAGAAGCCTATATCATTGTGGGCGCCGCGGAAGCAAATCCAAGCGAAGGCAAAATTTCTAACCAAAGCCCGATTGGTGCTGCACTGCTTGGTCACAAAAAAGGCGAAAAAGTCCGCGTGAAGACCCCAAGCGGCGAAATCATCTTCAAGATCAAAAGCATCAATTAAGGCACAATCCACACAATTGAAAAAACAAAAACCCCGTCTTTATGAGAACGGGGTTTTTGTTTGTCAACCAGATGGGGTGAAATCGCCAGTGCCACCAAACGGATCGTCATCGAAGCGACGCGGTGCTGCCGGCGGTGGTGCTGTCGACGGCGGTGGGGGCGTGCTTTGATAGGGACTCGGCATTGGCGGCGGCATACTGGAGGGTGCAGGCTGCACACGCGGCGGAGCGGCTTGCATCGTCGGTTGGTTCATCGGCGGCGGTGCAAACTGCTGTACTGGGGGCGTTGCCATGATGGGAACAGGTGGCGGCGCGGAAATCGTTGTTGGTACAGCGACCGTGACGATTCCGGGCGTTCTCTTCCATGCTGCCAATTCAACCGTGATCTTTTGGAAATAACTATTGGGTGGCAGCGCGCCCGTGCCGTATTCGACATCGACGACGCGGGCTTGCAAACGCAGAGAAGAGGTTTCGAGAATTGCTGTCGCGCCCACTTGCGCAACAATCATGTCACCTTTAGGCTCCAACCGTGCGCGAAGCGCTGGGTCGTTCATGCCAAAGGGCGATACAAGTACTTTCGTGATCGTATTCTGAAAGTCTTCCTTGTCGAACAGCCAGACTTCGATGCCTGCGAATTTATCGCGCTCGGTGCCGATTGTCTCGCTGCCTGTCACGCCGCATTCACCGAGAAATGCGCCTGTGGCGGTTTCGATACTGTACGAATAATCGAATTCGCCCATGCCAACTGAAAACGACGACATACGTTGAAAAATAGGCGCGCCAAGTGATGTAGTCGCGTAATCGGTTTTGAGCGTGGCTTCGGCGGCGCGCTGGGTCGCCACTTGCTGACGCATCTTGATGACTTCTTCGCTGACTTTTTCGCCGCGCAGCCGCTTTATGACGGGTTCGACCAGGTTGGGGTATACAAACATCCCATACAGCAGGGATACGATCACGGTGATAATCAGTAAGACAATCGTACCGATAATCCATGGACGCAGACTGGCAAGTGCATCCGGCTGTGGCGCGGTGGCAGCGCCTTGCTGCTGTGCCGTGTCTGCCAATGGACGAAGCGCAGAAAGTCGGTCAGCCTGTTGTTGATCGACCGGTGCTTGTAATAAGCGGTCAACTGTTCCAAGCGGGTCGTCGATACTACGCAGCAGTTGAATTGTAGGCTCGGTAATATCGGCGTTGGCTGTCGCTACACGATCCGCCAGCAAACGCACCCACTCATCTTGCCACGATTGTTGTAACGTGCTGGGATCCGCATCGTAGTAAACGGTCGGATACACGGCATATGCAACAACAAGACCCAGCAAAAAACCGGTCAGCAGCACCGCCAGCACACGGACGGACGGCATATACGGTTTTAAGAGAATAAGGTAAAGCCCGTTATAACTATCTTGTAACCATTTGATCATTTTGGAGCGCCCTTTCGCCTGAGAAGCGCACAGTCTATCTATAGTAACCAGGAATGTCTGCTAAAAGCAAACACTGCTTATGGTTTGTTGTGGGAAATACGTCGGGGGTGTTGAAAGCAGTATAAAGGGCGACCGATGAGATCGCCCTAAAATGCCTTAAACAGCTTGTTTTTCGCCATCGATTTCGGGCAGCGCCGCGATGCGTGTCGGGCGGGCGCAGTTCGTACAAACGGCAGTCGTGCGATTTTGTTCGACCAACAAGCCGCCGCAGTTGGGGCAAGGCGTGGCGAGCGGTTTTTTCCAACTGGTAAAGTCACAGTCGGGATAACGCAGACACCCGTAGAAGGTGCGTCCGCGCCGTGTCTGCCGTCGGATAATTTCGCCGCCATGTTCTTTGCCGCAAGTCGGGCACGCGATGCCTAAGCGATCCAGCAGTGGCTCGGTATGACGGCATTCCGGGTAATCCGAACAGCCGATGAACTTGCCAAACCGTCCATATTTGATCAAGAGTGGCTTGCTACATACCGGGCAGTCGCGTCCGATATACTCCGTCTGCTCGACGGGAACAATCACGTCGTGGGCGACTTGTAGTTCGCGCCGGAATGGGGTGTAGAAATCGCCCAACATCGGGCGCCACTCAACCTTGCCTTCACTCACCTCGTCCAATTGTTCTTCCATGCGGGCGGTGAACTGAAAGTCCATCACATCGGGGAAGTACGCGACGAGCAAATCGTTGACCGTTTTGCCGGTTGCGGTGGGTGTCAGGCGGCTGTCTTTCTTTTCGACATATTCCCGATCCTGGATGACGCCGACCGTCGGTGCATAGGTGCTGGGACGACCAATACCATATTCTTCCAGGGTGCGTACCAGTGTCGCTTCGGTATAACGCGGTGGCGGTTGTGTAAAATGCTGTTCTGGCAGCAGCTCTGCCAGATCAAGGGCTTCACCGACTTCGAGATCGGGCAAAATACGCCCTTCGTCCTCATCGACCGCCAAATCTTCGTCTCGTGTATCTTCGTAAAGCGCCAAAAAGCCGCTGAACTTGATTGTGCTGCCGCTGACGCGGAAATGATATGGCATGTCATCATATGTTACCCCAGCATCGATATCGACGCGCAGGGTATTATAAATCGCAGGTGACATTTGACTGGCGACAAAACGCTGCCAGATCAGGTTATACAGCTTGTATTGATCGCTTGAGAGCGATTTCTTAATTGCATCAGGTTGACGCACGACGCTGGTAGGGCGGACGGCTTCATGCGCTTCTTGTGCGCCTTTCGCCTTCGTGCGATAAATCGGCGGCTTAGGCGGCACATAATCTGCACCAAACTTGTTTGTAACCCACTGACGTGCGTCTTGCTGGGCGGCGGGTGATACGTTCATGCTATCCGTACGCATATACGAGATCAACCCGACTGAGCCTTCAGCGCCGACGACAATGCCTTCGTACAACTGCTGAGCGATCATCATGGTACGGCGGGCGTTGAACCCTAAGCGCCGCGATGCTTCCTGCTGGAGCGTGCTGGTTGTAAACGGAGCGGACGGCTTGCGCTGACGTTCGCCGCGTTTGACATCGACGACGACGAACTGACTGCGCCGCAGCACATTCAAATGCGGCGTAACATCGCCTTCTTTGCCGAACTCAATATCATCGCTGTTGATTTTAACCAAGCGCGCCAGAAACGGTCGCGACACGCCACCTTTGCCATTGGCACGCTGCTTGAACAGGCGCGCGTCCAACGTCCAATATTCCTGAGGGACAAACGCCGTAATTTCGCGCTCACGATCCACGATGAGGCGCACAGCGATACTTTGTACACGTCCTGCGGATAATTGATTGCGGACTTTTTCCCATAGAAGTTCGGTCAGGTTATAACCGACGAGCCGATCCAGAATGCGGCGCGCTTGCTGCGCGTTGACGAGATTCATATCGATCTCGCGCGGATGTGCGAATGCTTCTTGCACAGCGGGTTTCGTGATTTCGTGGAAAACGACCCGCTTAATGTCTTTTGTGTTGATATCCATGTCGGTCGCAGCGATCAAGTGCCATGCAATCGCTTCGCCTTCCCGGTCGGGGTCGGTAGCCAGGAAGATTTCTTTAGCGCTCTCGATGGCATTTTTGAGGTCTTTGACGACATCGCGCTTGTCGTTCATTACACGATATTTCGGCTCGAAGTCGTTTTCAACATCGACCGAAAGTTGTGAGACGAGCAAATCACGGACATGTCCTTTGGACGCCTTCACGGTGAAACCGCTGCCTAAATACTGACCGACACTCCGTGCTTTGGCTGGTGATTCGACGATGACCAGTTTGCCGATAGCGCGGCGTGATTTTGTAGCCACATCAGCGGTTTTACTCGCGGTACGTTTGCTGGTTTTAGCCGATTTACTTTTTGCCGTCGTCTTAGCACTGGCGGCAGTCGGCTTGACCGCGGTTTTCTTACGTCCGGTAGTGCTTTTTGCGCGTGTCGCTTTTTTCGCCGCTGAAGCGACGACTTCCGGTTTTTCCAAGCCCACATGAGCGTCGGTTGCGCCCATGCGAAACAAATTCGTACCGCATACAGGGCAAATCCCTTTAGTACCGGGTGTGCCTTTAGCGGTGAATACAGGTTGTGGATTGGTCAAGTCGCGCTTGGTCTTACACTTGACGCAATATGCTTGTAACGAGTCGCTCATGCCTTTTCCTTCGGCTGACACGTTGCGGTGGCGTGCTAGAGATAGCTGTCGTGATTTGTTTCGCGCAGGCGCTGCACAATCGCTTTCACGTCTTGCGTACGCTGGCGATGACAAATCATCAAAACATCTTTCGTTTCGATGACGATCACGTCTTCAATTCCAATCGTAACGGTTAGCTTGTCACTGTAAACGAGTGTGTTCCTTGTGTCAACAATGATTCGGTCGGGGGATGCGCCTTTGAAGCCGTTTCCGCTCTCGTCAAGGTCGAGAACTTCAAACAGCGCGTCCCATGTGCCGACATCGCTCCACCCAATGTCCACCGGAATAACTGCCATATCTTCGGCATGTTCCATGATGGCGACATCGAGCGATACCTTACTGATTGTTTCCCAAATGTGATCGAGCGTGCTATCGTAAGCGGGGGTATCGATGTTTGGTTCGAGTTCCTGAAGCAGCGTATGCCACTCAGGTTTTTGACGCTGTATCTCCGCTAATGCTTTCGTGGCTTTCCAGATGAACATGCCCGAATTCCAACTGTAATCACCAGAACGGATAAATCGCACGGCGGTCTGTGTATCCGGTTTTTCGGTGAAGCCGCGCGATTGATAAACCTTGAAGCCGCCCGTAACACCTGTTTTCGCGCCACGCCGAATATAGCCGAACCCCGTAGACGGGACTGACGGTGAAATGCCCAATGTGACAATGCGATCTTGCTGCGCGACTTCATAAGCGGCTCTCAAAACATCCCGAAAAGCCTCTTTATCGGCGATATGATGGTCGGCTGTGAGCATCGCAATCGTTGCCAGTGGGTCACGTTTTTGAATTACAGCGACGCTAAGCGCTGCGGCAGGTCCGCTTTCTTTGCCGTAGGGCTCAACGATGAAGTTACGGGCAGGAATGTCGGGTGCGTCAGCTTTCAACGCGTCGACATAGGCACGCCCGGTGACAACATAGATATTTTCTGGCGGAAACAATGGCGCGAGCCGTTCGACTGCGACTGCGAACATCGAGTGTTCTTCAATTAGCGGAAGCAGTTGTTTCGGTGTTTCGATGCGACTCATGGGCCATAAGCGCGTTCCGCCGCCGCCCGCCATAATCAATGCATAAAAATGATCCACTTCATAACCCTTTCGATATGGATAAATAAAATCGTCAGCCTAAGCAGTACTGCATCGCACCAACATTGCGCGCTAAGCGTTTGAGTTCTAAAAGCGTGAGTGTGCCTAGTACAAGAGATGCGCTCATTTTCGTTTGACGTATGATGTCATCGACATGGATCGGTTCATGCGAAAGCATACGCAAGATCAGACGTTCTTCGTCAGAGTTGGGTTCATCGGCTTCCTGACGGATCGCTGGGGTTTGCGCCGATGGCAGGGTGGTCAGGTCGAGCGCGTCGAGAATATCATTGACGCTGGTAACAAGCTGTGCGCCGTCTTGGATCAATCGATTTGTGCCAGCGCTGGCAGCGCTCAAAATACTGCCGGGTACAGCGAAAACTTCGCGTCCTTGCTCTGCCGCCGTCGTCGCAGTAATCAATGCGCCGCTTCTTTCTGGTGCTTCTACGATTAGGACGCCGAGTGATAAGCCGCTAATCACACGATTGCGAGCGGGAAAATGCCGCGCTTCTGGCTTTGACCCTACTGGAAATTCGCTGATCAACGCGCCTTTTTCTATGATGCGTTGGGCAATATCCGTATGATCGCGCGGATAGATTTGATCAATCCCGTTGCCAAAGACGGCAATCGTGCGTCCTTCACCATCCAACGCGCCGCGATGCGCTGCCACATCGATGCCATGCGCCAATCCGCTCACAATGGTCACTCCCTGTGACGCCAAATCGCGCGCAAAACGATAGGCGACTTCGCTGCCGTAGTGGGTTGGTTTGCGCGTACCGACAATTGCAACGGCACGTCCGTCATGTGCGTCCAATGTGCCACGGACATACAGCACAGTTGGCGCATCGTCGATATGGCGGAGCAAGGTTGGATATTCGTCATCGGCGGGCAAAAGATAACGCGCCCCAAGTCGTTCAATTTTCGTCGCTTCAGCGATGAGATTGAGCTGCTGCCGCGCCGAAAGCAGGTTTTCTAATGCCTGCGTTTCCAAACCACATGCGCGCAAATCGGATTCAGTGCTGCTCCAGGCGTTTTCGGCACTGCCAAAAAAGGTCAATAAGCGCTCCAATCGCCGCGACCCAATGCCGGGAACCAGGCTGAAGCCGAGCCATGCTAAACGTTCGGATGGGCTGATACTCAATTGTACTCAATCGGCGTGTATTGGAAATACGGTCAGCATATCGACGGTAAAAACGACTGTCAAGCGCAATTCGCATCATTTATCTGCTGGTAAGTTTGGGATCAAGCCATCGGGGAGTCTAACCACCATAATACCGCCAGCGATATCGGTTTTGAGGATAGTATCGGCGAGAGCGGGGATGAGCACTTCGCCATACGTGGGACTATCGACGATATATACATCGTTCGCGCCTGTTTCCAGTACTTCGGTGATAGTGCCGAGGGGTTCGTCCTGGTCAGTGATGACGTTCAACCCGATCAACTCGTATAAATAGAATTCGCCTTCTTCGAGTGGGACGGCATGTTCAAGATCGACCATGACCAACAACTGCCGCATTCGGTCGGCGGCATCGCGATCATTGATGATCGTAAGCTTAAGCAAGCCGTACCCTTGATGAAAACGAATCGCCTCGACGGCGTAGGGAATGACAGTGGACGAATCAGGACTATCGCCTAAATATACAGTTTCGAGCTGACGAATACGTTCGGGATAATCGGTGAATAAACGGACGCGGAGTTCGCCGCGAATACCGTGAGGGCGTAAAACTTCGCCCAGAAGTAAATATTTTGGGTTGGTTATGTTGCGTCCGCTCGTCGTGTTGGTCATTGGTCAGATTATCTTCAACACTACACGTTTGCCTTTATTCATTTCTTCCGCGACGCTGAGCAGCGCGCGAATTGCGTTGGCGACGCGCCCATTCTTGCCAATGATGCGTCCCGCATCGCCTTGAGCGACGCGCAGTTCTAAAATAATTGTGCCGCCTGTATCACGGCGACGTACTTTGACCTGTGTTGGGTCATCAACCAAACTTTTTGCAACGTATTCAATCAATTCTTCCATAATTACCGACTTTCGGCGTATACACAGGTGAAAGTATACTGGTACCTTCACCTGTGATGCTAGTTATTTTTCTTCTTTTTTCTTCATTTTGCCTTCGCCTGGTCCTGGCGATGGGCGGCGTGTTTTCGGGTTGATCGGCGTATTGGCGCGTTGTGTTGCCGCTTCTACCAACAAGATATCGAGCCCCTCGCCTTTTTTCATGCGCTCATAGCGCACGGTGGTACCTGTACGACGGAAAATATACTGCACGGCTTCGCTGGGTTGTGCGCCGACGCTTAGCCAATGCAGTGCGCGCGCTTCATCGACCACATCGGTGATCGGTTCGGTACGCGGATTATGATTGCCAATGATCTCAATAAAATCACCATCGCGCGGGCTGCGTTGATCGGTGACGACAATGCGATAGCTCGGTTGTTTCTTCAAGCCGACGCGACGCAAACGAATACGAACCATCTGTTTACAATCTCCTTGTTTAGTAGCGCTCTCATGCGTCCGCGTGTCAATCACGCGCGACGGAGAGCCACTGGCACGAATTGTCGTGACTCAGTTGCGGAAGAAGAAATGGACTCTTCTAGCGCACGCGTCCGCGCGGGTGCTTGCCGCCACCGCCACCCGGAAAATTGCCGGGTAAACGACCGCCACCTTTGCGAACCTGACTCATAAGTTTCTGCATGTCGTTGAACTGTTTCAAAACATCGTTCACGTCACGTACTTGCACGCCACTGCCTTTTGCGATGCGTATCCGTCGGCTGGCATTTAAGACTTTGGGATTGGCACGTTCTTGCTGCGTCATCGAGTTGATAATGGCTTCAACGCGGCTGATGCGTCCTTCCACTTCATTTTGATCGACTTGTTCGAGTGCTTTGCCCATACCAGGAACCATGCTTAAAAGTGACGAAATCGACCCCATACGGCGAATTTTCTGAAGCTGTTCAAGAAAGTCTTGCAGCGTAAACTGATTTTGCATCAGTTTGCGCTGCAAGTTGAGCGACTCTTCTTCATCGAACTGTGCTTGCGCTTTTTCAATAAGCGTCAGCACATCGCCCATGCCCAAAATACGCTGAGCGAGTCGATCGGGATGGAACTGCTCGAAACCATCGAGCTTTTCACCTGTACCGAGAAACTTGATCGGCACCCCTGTCACGGCACGCATAGAAAGCGCTGCACCGCCGCGCGCATCGCCATCGATTTTGGTCAGAATCAAGCCGGTGATATTCAAGCGTTGATTGAAGCCATCCGCGATGTTGACCGCTTCTTGCCCAGTCATGGAGTCGGCAACTAATACGATTTCGACCGGACTGGTGCGCCGTTTGATCTCCTCAAGTTCGTTCATCAACACGTCGTCGATTTGCAAACGACCTGCGGTATCCAGAATGACAACGGCTGCGTTTGCATCACGTGCAGCTTTCAATCCGCGCGCGCAAATATCTGGTGGCTTCGCATTCGTGCCTTCTTCGTAATACGGCACGCTGATCTGTTTGGCGAGCGTGACCAACTGATCGACTGCCGCTGGACGATAGGTATCCGCCGCAACTAGAAACGGCTGACGCCCTTCACGACGCAGCCATAAGGCAAGCTTCGCCGCTGTCGTAGTTTTGCCTGACCCTTGCAGCCCAACCAGCATGATCACATGCGGTTTAGTGCTGCCAGAAAAGTTCAGGCGACCGGGTTCGCCCAGCGTTTCGAGCAGTTCGTCATGCACGATCTGCACAACTTGCTGACCAGGCTTGAGACTTTTCAGCACTTCAGCGCCAACCGCGCGTTCTTTGACGCGCTTGACAAACTCTTTGACGACAGGCAGGGCTACGTCCGCTTCGAGCAGCGCCATGCGTACATCGCGCATTGCGGAGTCAACATCTTTTTCGGTTAGTTTGCCAACACGTCCCAAACCATCGAACGTATCTTGCAAGCGTTTGCTCAGTTGTTCAAACATCGCGCGGTGAACTCGGGTTTTCTGAAACACATGAAGCGATTATTGTAGATGAGCATAAAACGCGCGTCAAGCGGCAACGCGGCGCATCATACGCACGGTGAACAGCGCCAGGAGTGAAAAAATCACTGCCAGCGCGCCAATCGTGATCGCGGCATCAAACCAGAACTGTTCGGGGAATAAACGGATCAACGTATCGGAATATAGGAAGACCCACGTCCCGCTTTCAAAAAAAAGTTGATGAAACGTCGTGAAGAAAAATTCCCAGTTGAAGACTGCTAAAATAATGACAGTGAAGATTAATATGAGCGTAAAGAAAGCACCGTTTCGCAGTGCCATCCGAAACGCAGCACGCGAATGCGAACGTCGAAGCAGAGCAATCGAGGCGGCGACCGCAAGAATGCCTGCGATCCATGCGACTGTAAACGCGGCTTGAGTGACGACTTTAACATCGCGCATGTGACCGAGCTCGCGCGAATTATAGAGTGCTGTTCCATCGGGGAATTGTAAATCACCTAAATATTCGATTCCGGCGTCGTTGAGTAAATAAGTAACCGCATATGGCGCGTAGTCGAGCCGATCTTCACGGGTAAAGCCGTAGAAATCATCGGGGAAGCCGGGACGATTGTATTCAAACTGCAAGAAGAGTGGAGACATGACCATCCGTATGCCGAGCAAAACTGCAAGCACTGGAAAGACCACGATCAGATACCCTGTCAGCACCCTAATCCATACGGGGAGACGGGCACTGTTTTGTGCGACAGGCAGCAGGGTAGAAGTTTCCATAAATTAGTTTCGCAAGCTGTCTACTTCACCGGACAATAGAAAATTGAGGACGAGCGAATCGACCAGTGTTTCGACAGGCGCGCGATCATCGGTAAACACGATCGTACTGCTTGCCGTTGGTACGCGTGCTGCTGCTGCTAAGTCCAATGTACTGCGCAGCAGGGGGCTGGCATCGGCAGGCAGCGCGTCGATATTCCGCACGAGATTATCGGAGTCAGTGGGCTGCATGGTTGCAACCAAAATCGTATTGAACGAAAGCGGCACATCCATCGCATGAATGGACGGAAATACATAGCTCATCGTTGTCGTTAGTGCATCGATCAAACGACGGTCGGTGCGTGTACGCCCAACATTGATCGCTACTACGCCGTCATCGGTCAAATGGGTACGGATTTCCTGGAAGAATTCAACGGTTGTCAAATGCCACGGAATGTAGGGCGGGCGGTAGGCATCAATGCCGATTACGCTATAGCGCGTATCGAGTTGGTTCAAGACATAACGCCCGTCTTCGATGTATACAGTCAGGCTCGGCATCGACTCGGCGTTCATATCAAAATAACGCGCGCCCGCTTCGACAATGCCACCGTCGATCTCGATGCCATCAATGGGAATAGCGCCATAAACGTCGATATATTGGCGGGCAATCGTCCCTGCTGCCAACCCGATCAAAAGCATATTATCGACGCGATCTGGCGTAAACGGCGGCGTATTGAAGTAGGGCGCGGACAGGAAAAAATCCCATGTGCGCCCGAAGCCGATTTGTGTCGGGTGCCATTGGCTGTGGATTCCCTGTCGTTCGTTCAGATACAAGTAGCGATTGCCGTTCGCGTCTTCTTGTACTTCGATAAAGTTATATGCAGACTCGTCTTCGTACAAAATTGTCGCACCCGCTAGTGGTGATCGAAGCGTCGTATTGAGCGCAATCGCGGATAAAATTGCCACCGTAACGGGCATCCACAGGTAAATCAGTGCGCTTGTACCACGCTGCATGACTAACCCAATCAAGCCGATAACAAACAGAATGCCCGAGAATAATAAAAATGTGGCGAACGTGCCAAGTTCAGGAATGATGAACAATACGGGCAAAAAGGTGCCGACTAAGCTGCCCAACGTGCTAATGGCATAGATGCGACCCGATGTTTTGCCTGCACCCTCGATATCGGTCACTGCCAAACGGATGGCGAACGGCGAAATTGTGCCAAGCAGCGTGATCGGAACGGCGAACAGCGCCAGTACCGACACAAATGCACCGAGCGTCAAGCCGGCTTCAATGCCGCTTAAAGCGTTGGCGGCGGTTGCCAGCACCGGGCGCGCTACCATGGGGACAAGCGCGCTTAAAAACGCGCCCCACAGTAAAATCTGGTAGAACAACGCTGGGCGTGGATTACGATCCGCCAGCCGTCCGCCGATGAAATAACCGACCGTCAGATACAGCAGCATTAAGCCAATCACGTTCGCCCAGACCAGATTGCTCGTGCCGAAAAAGCTGCCAAGTAAACGGGACGCGGTCATTTCGACGGCAAGCGTGGTCATGCCACTTGTGAATACAGCGAGATAGAGATAACGATCGACAGGTTTTGGTGTCATATTCAGAAGAGTCGCTGTGCGAGAGAAGTCGTCAAATTGTCACCCTGCTTGATCAATAGAGAAGGAATTTTTGAAATTTTCATCAAGGCACGAAAATCGTCGGCGGGTACGCCACCGCCAAAAGATGCCGGATCGATCAAAACGCACATCGGGCGAATGCCGCGCCGTGACAAGACTTGTGCTTCCATGACCCACGACGGGTCAAGCGACGCGGTGACGATCACAAGTGTCGTCCCGCGCGTGAAGTAGGGGGTCTCCAACGTAAGCATTTCTCGCAAAGTATACGGCGAAAAACTGCGCGCGATAGCAAGACTACCCAATACCCGTGTCAGTTGACGGTTGCCACGTTCCGGCTGAAATATTTCGCGGTGGGGGATATAGGCGGCGAACCCAAGCGCGCGTTCCGACTCGACAAAAAAGCGTGCCAGCGATGCCGCAACGATCACGCTGTATTCTTCAGTCGATGGCGGAAGTTCGCCATTTTCGGGGATGACGGGTCCCGTCCCATCGACGCGGCGTACCGTTGGTGATTCAATCAACGTCGATGCCGAAAAATCGACGAACAGCCAAATATCGACCATCGGATCGATCTCGAATTCTTTGACCATCAAGCGGTCTTTGCGCGCGGTTGATGCCCAATGAATACGATTGAAGCTGTCGCCAGTCGTATATTCGCGGATGCCCGCCGCGTTGGTTGTCACCTGTTGTGAACGGCGACGCTGTGCTTCGCCGCCCGACAAAACACCCATCGGCATTTCTAGCCGCGTAATGGGGATCGTGGCGGGATAGATCACGACGCGCGAAGTCGCAGCCAGGCGGCGCGTGGTTTGAAACAATCCGAACGGATCACCGCCGACCACACTCATGGGCCCCAATTGAAATTCACCACGCGCCTGGCACGTCGTTTCGACATACCAGCGATATGACCCCCGCGACGCCAAACTTGGGACGATCTGGCTAGCGCGATGACCGGGCAATGTCGAGTAATCTCGTAGTTCGACCCACAACTTGGGCATGATCGACGAATTGCGCACGCTGAAATCTTCACTCAGCGTGCGTCCAACCTGGGCGCGGCGAGAACGAGTCTTGCGACTAATGCCAATCCAGCGCACCGAAAACCACGACCAAACCAGCGACAAGACAATCAATGCGCCAAGCAAATAGGCGACATTGAAGAAGAATGACCGCCCAGTAAATAACCCGGCGAGCAAACTCAGGCTGATCAGCGCGTAAATCGAGTTGCGGCGGTTAGTCATTAGTCGTGTGCTACTGCCAGACCGAAGCGCCGGGAACGGGGGTGCGGGTCAGAATATCCTGAACAATGGTACGCGGCGATATTTCCTGAATACGCGCGGTTGGGCGTAAAATGATGCGATGTGCGAGCGTAACTTCCGCCAGCGCCTTCACATCATCGGGGATTACGTATTCGCGCCCCGCCATCGCTGCGCGGGCTTGCGACGTGCGGAATAAGCCCAACGAACCGCGTGGACTGCTGCCTAGGGATACATCGGGATGTTGGCGTGTTGCTGTCACCAATTCGATAATGTAGCGCTTGATCTCATCCGCGACGTATACTTCACGGACGGCGCGCTGCGCGGCAACTAATTCTTGTGCGGTGACGACCTGATAAATTGTGCCAAGCGGGTGATCCTGTTGTTGGGCTGTCAATACCGCCATTTCTTCTGTCGGGGCGGGATAGCCTAACGTCAAACGCAGCAAGAAACGATCCAATTGCGCTTCAGGGAGCGGGAACGTCCCTTCATACTCGATGGGGTTTTGCGTTGCCAGCACAATGAACGGTTCTTGAATAACATACGTTGTGCCGTCTACCGTAACCTGACGTTCTTCCATTGCTTCGAGCAGTGCCGATTGTGTTCTTGGCGTGGCGCGGTTGATCTCGTCCGCCAGGACGACTTGCGCCATGATAGGACCAGGGCGAAACTCGAACTTGCGTGTTTCGGGATTGAAAATGGTGACACCCGTTACGTCAGATGGCAGCATATCGGGCGTAAACTGAATACGGCTAAATGTGCAGCCTAAAGACCTCGCCAACGCTTTGGTCATCATGGTTTTGCCGACGCCAGGAATATCTTCGATAAGAATATGTCCCTGACTGAGTAAGCCGAGTGTCAGCAAACGAACTTCGTTGCGCTTACCCAGAATGACCTGTCCGACGTTGTGCGCGATTCGTTCTGCAACTTGTTGAACGACCTCGATGTGTGCGGCGCGGTTATTTTGAGGGGTTGGGGTGGTCGCACGGCGTGTTTCTTGAGGAATATCCGGCATTGGAGTCCTGTGATTGACTCATCATAATTGAATTGTTTCAGTATAGCGGATGTTTAAGGCGTGAACAGAGCAGATTGCGGTTGACCACCCTACGGTCTCTTGCCGTTCAACCTGCGATTTGTATAATACACAGGGCTTGAGAGGAGCGAATAATGGCGAAAACGCGGACAGAGTTGATGGTGGATCGCCTGCGCGATTTGCAGACCACGACCCCTGAAATTGAAGCATCGGCTGTAGTGAGCGTCGACGGGCTGCCGATGGCGTCTTCGCTGCCTGCCAACGTTGAAGAAGACCGTGTATCTGCCATGTCTGCCGCGATGTTATCGCTCGGTGAACGTATCTCCGGCGAATTGGGGCGTGGGGGGCTGGAACAGGTCTACATTCGTGGTCGCGAAGGGTATGTTATTTTGATGAGTGTCGGTGAAGGCGCGGTTTTAACCACGCTGGTACGCGAAGGCGCGAAGCTGGGTTTGATTTTCTTGGATATGCGGCGCACCGCCGACGATCTGGAAAAACTCGTCTAAACAGTCGCTTGTTTCGGCGCTTTTCGCGCTGTCACGCTTACATGAGATCGTCGCCCAACGGCGGGGAGTAGAGGCTGTCTCTACAGATACCCCCGCCGCGTTTTTGTTATTCGGCTTTGTGCAGGCAGTTGAGGGTAACGTTATGTCGAACCCCAAGTATATCTTTTGCACGGGTGGCGTGGTTAGTTCGGTGGGTAAGGGCGTGACCGCCGCAGCGATTGGGCGAATTTTGAAGGCGCGCGGTTTCAAAGTGGCGATTCAAAAACTTGACCCATATTTGAACTTTGACCCCGGCACGATGAGTCCGTATCAGCATGGTGAAGTCTTTGTGACCGCCGATGGGGCGGAAACAGACCTCGACTTGGGGCATTATGAGCGGTTTATCGATGAAAGTTTGAGCCGCGCGTGCAATGTGACGGCGGGGCAGATTTACAGCTATGTCATCGATAAAGAGCGGCGCGGTGACTTTTTGGGCGGCACGATTCAAGTCATTCCGCACATCACCAACGAGATCAAACGGCGTATCATGCTGGTTGGCAAAGAAAATAACGCCGATGTCGTCATTGTGGAAGTTGGTGGTACTGTCGGCGACATCGAAGGACAGCCATTTCTAGAGGCGATTCGACAAATGCGAATGGGAGTCGGGCGTAATGACGCGCTGTACATTCATGTCACCTTCTTGCCGCATATCGGCGCGACAGGTGAACTGAAGACCAAGCCAACACAGCACAGCGTCCGCGAGCTTCGCAGTATCGGCATTCAGCCGCAGGTGATCATCGCACGTACGGATTATCCGGTGAGCAAAGATGTTACTGATAAAATTGCCCTCTTCTGTGATGTGGAGAGCGAAGCAGTAATTCCATTGGTCACGACTGATCTGTTGTACAATGTGCCGATTACGCTTGAAGACGCGGGATTAGGCGATTATCTGGTCGAAATGCTCAAGCTGCCCAAAAAAGCGGTCGATCTTGATGATTGGCGCAAAATGTTGGCGCAAATGTACGATGCCAAAGATACAGTACGCATTGCTATTGTCGGCAAATATGTCGAACTGCACGATGCTTACATGAGCGTGAAAGAAGCAGTATTTCACGCGGCAGCAGCGTGTAATCGTCATGCGGAGATCGAGTGGATCAATTCTGGAGATCTTGAAAAAGACAAAGGTTGGGATTTACTCGAACAGGTTGATGGAATAATTGTGCCGGGTGGATTCGGCTATCGCGGTGTCGAGGGCAAAATTTTGGCGGGTCGGTATGCGCGCGAAAACAAAATACCATATCTTGGCTTGTGTCTGGGGATGCAAACCATGTGTATCGAATTTGCGCGCAATGTCTTAGGGCTGGAAGATGCGAACAGCAGCGAGTTTGAAGCCGATAACAGCGATCATCATGTCATCGATATGATGTTGGAGCAGCGCACGATTGCCGACCTGGGCGGGACGATGCGTTTAGGGTCTTATGCATGTCATTTACAGCAAGGCTCGGTCGCGCGCGCCGCTTACCGCGAACAAGATGTTGTGATGGAACGTCATCGTCATCGATTCGAGTTCAATAACTCGTATCGCGCGGATTTCAAGAAACATGGGATGCGTTTTAGTGGTCTCAGCCCGGATGAGACGCTGGTCGAAATTGCGGAAGTCGTCGATCACCCGTATATGATCGGCAGTCAGTTTCATCCCGAATTTGCCAGTCGTCCGGATAAGCCGCATCCATTGTTTGTTGGCTTGATCAATGCAGCAGTTGAATATGATAAGAATGCCAGCCGGGGCAGCACGCGGCGCGTGCCGAACAGCGCAGCAGACGAGTAGTAATTTTCACGAATTGAACGAAGGATAAGTCAATGTCAGCACTTTCTAGTTATATACAAGCGATGCCCAAAGTCGATATTCATGTGCATTTGGAAGGCGCGATTCGCAAAGCGACGCTGAAAACCATTGCTGAAATGAATGAAATCCCTGATTCGCTCAAGCATTTTCAAGATTGGCTTGGGCAAGTCGAGAAGCCTGATTACAAACGATTGCACGAATTGGTCAAGGTGATTGGTGCCTGGCTGACCGAAACCCTGGATATGGCGCGCATTGTGTACGATGTCGGCACGGCGCTGCATAACCAAAATGTTCAGTATGCCGAAGTCAGCATCAATCCAGCGGTGTGGTCACTGATCACGCTTGCGCCTGATGATTTTCTGGTCACGATTAACGATGGGCGTGACCGTGCGAAGCGTGCTTGGGGTATCGAAATGGCGTGGATTTTTGTCACCCCGCGTGACGAACCACGCCGTGCCGATGATATCGGACGTTGGATAGGTTCTGTGCCAGCCCGTCGTGGTGGTGTGATCGCGTTTGGACTCAACGGTCGCGAAAATGTGCAGCCGATCGTCCAGTTCGAGCGCGCGTTTCGTGCCGTCGAAAAGCGCGGGATGCCGCGTGTGGTGCGAGCGGGCGATCAACAGGGTATTACAGGCGTAACGACGACCTTAGAAATGCTCGCACCTTCGCGCTTGTATGATGCGTGGGGCATCGCTAATTCGCCAGATATTATGCATAAAATTGTCGAACAACACATCGGTGTTGGCATCAACTTGACTCGTGCATTGAAAAGTGGGTGGGTTGAAAAGATTGAAGATTATCCGCTGCAAACGTTGATTGACGCTGAAGTCCCCGTATTTTTGGGCAGCGATATGCCAACGTTCTATAACACCTCGCTGAATCATGAATACGAGTTGGCAGTCGAAAAATGCGGAATCAGCGTGGCGGAACTCGAGGTGCTGGCGTTGAATGCGGTGCGGTGCAGTTTTCTTGAAGATGATAAGAAAGCCGCTATGATCGAACAATTTGTCACTGAATATGCAAGATTGCGCGAACAATTCGGTATCGGCACGCCGACGCCGTGACTTTTATGGGGAGTTGTAACTCCCCATTTAACGTTCGGATACCGCTTCATCCGGGCGACGAAAATCGGTAAAACGATAGCCGACGCCGCGCTCCGTAAGAATATACTTCGGATTTGACGGGTCTTGCTCGATCTTTTCGCGCAAGTAGTTAACGTACAAACGTACGTAATGCGCTTCGTCCCGGTACTCATAGCCCCAAACCTTCGCCAATAACTGATCGTGCGGCACTGTCCAGCCCGCATTTTCGATCAGATGATATAAAAGTCGATATTCGGTCGGTCGCAGTTTAATGCGTATGCCACTGACGATCACTTCATGGCGGTTAAAGTCAACGCTCAAGCGATCATCGATTGTGAGCGTTGCTTGGTCAGGTGTGGACGACGGCATATCGGCGCGGCGCAGCACTGCCTTGATGCGACTGGAAAGCTCGCGCGGTCCGAAGGGTTTGGCAACATAATCATCCGCACCAAGTTCCAGACCATACACTTTATCGTTTTCTTCGCCTTTCGCCGTGAGCATGATGACTGGAATCGACGAAAATTCACGAAGCATACGCAGCGTCTCGAATCCGTCTAATTCAGGCATCATGACATCAAGCAGGACAATATCTGGCAGCTTAGTACGAATCGATTCAAGTGCTTCTAAGCCGTTGCGTGCATCGATGACGTTATGTCCTTCAATTTCCAGGTTCATACGAATGAAATTGATCATGCGTGGTTCATCATCGACAACAAGAATTCTCTTGCCGTTACGCGGCTGTGAACGCGGTAATCTATTATTGATGCTCATATCGAACCGTCATCAGTCATTACGGAAGGGCAGTGGGAATTCGCCAGCGTCCGACTCGGATGGGAGGATTTCTACCAGGGTAATGCGCCACCATGGTACGACGATGGTTGTCACGCCTTCTTCGATCCAATTGGCTTCGCGGTCGGTACGTTCACGTGGGTTTCTGCCGACGAGCGCGTAATCAGTTACACTCGGCATTTCTTCCACATCGAGTTTGAAAGATTCTTGATTCTGAACGTGAATAAGCAGCGTAATCATGCATTCCTCATCGAATCTCGGCTAAATATTTGCGCTGGTGGATTTGAAGTAAAGATAGGTAACGAGTTTTCCAAGCTGAATTTCATCCCCATCGCGCAGCACACGTGGTACTTCAGGCGTCAAGCGCTGACCATTGAGGTGGGTGCCGTTGGCACTCCCCATATCGACAATCGTCAGCGTTAAATCGTCACGATAAATAGCGCAGTGAATGCGCGACACCCCTTTTTCTAACGCGCCAAACGGCGTCAGGTCAATATCGGGTTTTTGTATACTGCTGTTATCTACGCGCCCGAATAAGACCCGTGTTTCCGGCTTCAAGTGCAGAGGTTCATCGGCATCGCGGATAACCATGATTATGGTCGCATTTGGATCAAAATGCGATGTTCCCCATGTCGTGTTACTGTTTGTCTTGGGTAAGTCTTTAGTCGCCGACGGGAGTAAGGTGCGCGTTGGCATGGTTGCATTTGCGTCGCCGCTTAAACGGCGTCCACAGTCTTCGCAAAATAAAAAACCCTCGCGGTTCGAGTATGCGCAATAGGGACAAATTTTCATTCAGAGTTCTTTTCTTGATACGGGGCTGACAATAATAAACGAGTGTGATATTTAAGCGCCTTACGCCCCTTATCGGAAAGTGTACTGGTAAAAGCGACCTGCTGCGCCTCGGCTTGGGTTTGTTGCGCTAAATCTGTTTCGCCCAATTCAAATAATCGCGTCGCCAAATTCTCCAGTCGGCGGGTCGCTTCGGGCACATCGCCTTTTTCAAGCGCCAACTGCGCGTGTTCTTGCATTCGATACAGTGTCAGTTTACCCAATGCTTCTAGAATCGCGGTGGGTGGTTCGTCGGTGACGTTATTTTCGGTAATCTCCAAAGACATGTCATTGACCACTTTATGCCTCCGAATCTTGTCGCCCAGAATATCGCCTGACGCTGAAAGACGCGCGGCTGAACGAAAGCCAATTTCCATATCTGGGGGCATTTCGAATTGAAACAGCACACTGATGATGCGGTTGAATTGCAAACTGCCCAATGGAATATTGCCTTGATCGATGGTGAGCGGCTGTGGATTCGGTGCCAGTTTGAAGGCTGATTCCAGCTTAATATCGGGATCAGGCGCGACCGAAATCGATATGCGCTCAGCAAAGACATTGGTAAGCCCACGTACGTGATCATTAAGAAAACGAACGACCGCGCTTGCCGAACTGATATAGAGACATGTGCCGCCCGTAGAAGTCGCAAGTTCGTCAAGAAACTTATCGTTCCACTCTTGTCCTAAGCCCATCGTGCTGATGGTTACGCCTTCGCTGGCGACGGTGCGGGCAAGATTGACGGTGCGTTCGTGGTCACCGTAGGTATGCCCATCGGTGAGAATGATCATATGATTGACTAAACGCGGGGCGATAAACTTACGTATTTGTTCAACGCCGGTCGCCAAGCCTTCATAGATTTCTGTGCCGCCAGAGGCATTCATCATACTGACGCGTGCCTTTAAGCTGTTTTTTTCTTTGACTAAGCCAGCCGGGATGATCACTTCTGCACGGTCGTTGAAAGCTACGACCGAAAGAATATCATCCTGATTGAGCTGGTCAATGATTTGATGCGCTGCCACTTTCACTTTTTCTATGCGCGCACCGTCACCATTCATCGAATTGCTGCGATCCAGCACTAATGTCAAATTGAGGCGTGATGTACGTTTTTCTGGGTGTTCGGCTGCGTACGCATTGGGCAAAATATCCGCGAGCATATATATCACTTGCGGTTCATTCAGCCTCATCAGTGCACGTTTGCTGGTGGTAACACGAAAATTGAAAAACGCGCCCTGTTTCATTTGCGCAAATTCCGAATCAAAAGTGCGACGTTTTGATTCGTCGATTAGCAGGTTGTAGGCGGCTGTTATTTCTTGAAATTGCGCAGCCGCGCCAGGATTATCCCGATTTGTATCAGGATGTAATCGGCGTGCGGCGCGACGATATGCGGCTTTGACATCGTCTTGGGATGCGCTCGTGGCGATTCCAAGTTCGCCATATGGATCAAAATCTAGAAGCATGGCGGGTCTATAATTTCCTGATAGTTTAGCCCGGTAATTGTAACAGGATTACAGTGACATTATCCAGACCGCCGCTATTGTTGGCAAGTTTCACAAGTTCGCTGCACGCTTCTTGTGGATTTGGATGTAGATTAATTACATCTCGTATTTTAGCATCATCCACCTGATTCCATAAGCCGTCACTGCATATCAAAATGCGTGAACGTGGCGGCAACCGGCGTGTCAGCGTATCGACTTCAATCGTGTCTGTTTGTCCCAGCGCACGATACAAGACATTCTTTTGTGGATGATCTTCAGCTTCTTCGCGCGTCAACTGCTCAAGTTCGATCAGGCGCTCGACTAACGAATGATCGCGGGTGAGTCGTTCGACTTTTTCGCGCTGTACAAAGTAAGCACGACTGTCTCCGACGTGGGCAATATATGCCATGTCGCCAATGACCATGACTGCGGTACAGGTCGTGCCGCCATCGGGGACTTTTTGCACGACATCTGCATTCGCCTTCAAAACCGCATCGCTCATGGCTTCGGTGATCGGAACTTCGTTGTAACGTTCATCGCCTTGGAGCAGCGACATGCCGATTTTGTCCATCAAATAAGCGCCAACAGCACGTGCCGCCAGTGCCGAAGCTTTTTCGCCATCGTGATGACCGCCCATGCCATCCGCAACGACGAAAAGCCCAAAATCTGGTCGCTCGAACGCGCTGCGTGCGGCTGAGAAGAACGAGAATGCCGAGTCTTGGTTATTCGTCCGCACCATACCGATATCGGTCGCTTGTCCGAACGCAAGATGCTCGTTTCCAGTCAGGTCGATCAGCGCATCCTGTGGCAACGGACGTGTCACACCATCAGTCAAGCCACCCGTGCCCAACCCATTGACCGAACGTGACTCCAATTCAGCAGTGGGGCGAAGCGGTTTATCCACGATCGGCACTTCTGGGATTGACGGTGCTGCAACCGATGGCGTTGGAGTGTTCACGGGGGTATCCACCAGTGGGGCGGTACGACCGGTTGGGGGCGATTTCGGATCAGCCTGATTAGAAAACAAACGCCGGAAGAAACTCATGGTGATATGACTCCATCCACGATGATCGTGGAATCCTAAGTATCAGTTGATGAGCGGGAACGCATACAGAATGTGATCCAACGACCCGACCAAAATGAGATCATTGCTGACTGTTGGGGCTGACGTAATCGCGCCGCCTGTTTTGTACTTCCAGCGCTCTTTACCAGTGTTCGCATCGAGACAGTAGAAATATTCATCCGTGCCACCGAAATAGACCGCATCTTTGTGGACAATCGGTGAACCAACAATCGGTTTTTCTGCGTTGAATTTCCACTTTTCGCGCGATGTCTGTGCGTTTACAGCGTACATATAGCCGTCTGCCGACCCAAAATACAACAGTCCTTTATTCTCAGTTGGGCTGGAAATAACAGCAGCGCCCGTTCGGAAACGCCATGAACTGACACCCGTATGCGCGTCAAACGCATACATGAATCCATCTGACGAACCGACGAACAGGCTGCCTTCATTAGGTTCGAAATACGGTGACGAGTACACGGCACCCCGCGTGCGATAGGTCCATTTGCGCTGACCGGATAGGCTTAATCCATACACCTCACCCGTGGCAGAAGGGACGATGATGATCTCTTCGGTGACAACCGGACGACTTCGAACAGGAGCGCCCGCATCGAATGCCCAGAGCATACGCCCATTTAGCACGTTCAAAGCATAAACCTTGCCGTCATCGCTGCCAAAAAAGACGTGATCGTGCGCGATGCGAGCACCGCTTCGAATGCGATCTTTTGTCTGGAAACTCCATGAGATGCGCCCACTGCGAACATCGAGTGCGTACACTGTAAAGTCTTCTGATCCAAAGACAACGTTTTTGTTCGTTTCATCCACTGTCGGGGACGACGCGATTCCGCCTCTGGTTGCGTATTTCCAGACTTGTTCACCAGAGTCGAGTTTGAGTGCCCACATATTCGTATCATATGAGCCGACCAGTACCATATCTCGATACACAGTGGGCGATACACGAATCTCGTCTTCGGTTTTGAATTTCCACTTCGGTTGTAAGCCGCCCAAATCACCATCACTATTCACCGTCATGTCATCGAAGAAATTGGTGCTTTGCTGCGGCTGACCTGACGAACCCGTCGTTGCATACGGCATGGATAGAGGGCGCGAACGGAGTTCGTTGAAAGCCGTGCGTATTTCGGGAACAGTTTGGAAGCGGTCAGGAATATCTTTCGCGAGCGATTTTTCGATGATGCTGACCATTCTTGAAGGCACGGTTGGGTTGAAATTCGGGATCGGTCGTTCGTGAAAGCTAAACGGGATTTCGAGACGTGGGTCTTTGCGCGTCAAAATGTGATGAAGCGTCGCACCCAAGCCGAAAATATCGCTGGCAGGTATCGCTTCACCTCGATATTGTTCTGGCGCCGAATAGCCTTCCGTGCCAATCATTGTGCCCTTACCACTGTCATCACGTACAAACGCTTTGGCGATGCCAAAGTCAATCAATCGCACACGACCGAGTGCGTCGATCATGACGTTCGACGGCTTCATATCGCGGAAAATGATCGGGTTTGGCGTCTGGCTGTGCAAGTAATCCAAGACGTCGCACAATTCAATCGCCCAATCGATCACTTTGTCGATGGGGAGTTCTTTGGTTTGCGATAGGATAACTTCTAAATCGCGCCCATTGATATATTCCATCACCAGATAGGCGCGGTCGCTCAAATCGAAAAAGTCGAAAATCTTGGGGATCGCTGGGTGACTTAGCGTGGCAAGAATATTCGCTTCACGCTGAAAATTACGCAGCATCGTCGTTCGCAGATTGGCATCGGTGACGGCGGACTGCATTTCTTTGATAGCGACCAGTCGTTTGGCTTCTGTAAACATGAGGTCGCGCGCCTGGTATACTGTCCCCATGCCGCCGCCCCCGATGACGCCGAGAATTTTGTAGCGGTTTTGTAAGACGACGTTCGCCTTGAGCGACGTATCATTGCGCCCGTCGCCTTCCATCCCCATAAATTGCTTGGTTTCAGGCATACCTGCTGCTCGGTTCGATAATCTGATTTACGTAATTGAAAAAGTGATGATCAATGATGACCTTGACTCATTATAATGAACCTGACACAATCCCGCAATCAAACCTCTTCTTAACTCTTCGAGCACATGACAATTTTGCAAACTCCATTATCGGTCTACTTACATGTCCCGTTTTGTGGCGTGAAATGTACGTATTGCGCATTCAATACGTATGTCAGCATCGATCATTTGATTGATCCATTTGTTGACGCATTAATACACGAAATCAATATCGTCGGGCGCAGCAAGCCTAATCAACGTGTCAGTACCATCTTTTTCGGCGGTGGCACCCCGAGTTTGCTCACGCCACGTCAGTTCGAGCATATTTTGCGCGCCTTGCATGAATCATTCGATGTGCAGACAGACGCAGAAATTTCGGTTGAAGCAAATCCGAGCGACATTACGCGTGATTATCTAAAGGCGCTGCGCGATTTAGGGATTAACCGCTTGAGTATCGGAATGCAGAGCGCGAACGAAAATGAACTGCGTTTGTTTAATCGGCGGCATGATAATGACGCGGTCGTGCGGTCGGTTTCGGCGGCGCGATTGGCGGGCTTCGATAATCTCAACCTCGACTTGATCTACGGCGTACCGCATCAAACATTAGCTGACTGGGATAATACGCTCAGACAAATGCTGGCGTTAAAGCCAGATCATGTCTCGCTTTATGGACTGGTGTTAGAAGACAATACGCCGATGTCAGCGTGGGTGGAGAAGGGTAGTTTGCCAACGCCCGACGATGATCTCGCCGCTGATATGTATGAACTGGCTACCGAACGTATGGGCGCGGCAGGATTCGAGCAGTACGAAATCAGCAATTGGGCGAGGCCAGGTCGTCAATGTCGTCATAATTTGCAGTATTGGCGCAGTTTGCCCTATATCGGGTTGGGTCCCGGCGCACACGGCTTCGCAGATGAAGTACGCTATTCGGTGTTGTTGTCGCCGCAGCGTTACATCGCCGGGCTGCAAGCGACCGACGGCGTATACGAATTTCCGCAGTCGCCTGTTACCGAAAATGCTACTAAACTTACGATTGAAGCTCAAATCGTTGAAGCGTTGCTGATGGGACTGCGCTTGACCGAAGAAGGCATCGAAAGGGCAACGTTTCGTGCCCGTTATGGCGTCGATCTGCTCGCGTTGCACGGTGATATCATCGAAAAGTACGCGACTCACGATCTGATCATGTACGACGATGAGCGCGTGCGAATTACGCACAAAGGACGCTTGTTGAGCAGTATGATTTTTCGTGAATTCGTTTAGTCGTCTAGTACTGACGCTGAAACAGCGTTTCGGTTAATGCGAGTAAATCGTTAAAAGACTTGCTGCCGCCGGATGCGCTTTGCTGTACCGCGTCGATAGCCCTTTCGAAATAACTGGACTCGCTGGTGCGTGCATAATCGAGCGCGTCGATCTTATCGAGCGCAGCGACCGCGTCAATTACATCGAGTTCGCCAAACGGTTCGCGCTTATAAATCGTGATCATGTCGGGATTATTTGCCAATCCATACAGCACGGGGAGCGATTTTTTGCGCGATAGGATATCGGTCGCGGTCGATTTGCCTGTTACGCTTGCGTCTCCCCATATCCCCAAAATATCGTCATGGATTTGAAAGGCGATGCCCAAATTGAGTCCAAAATCAGCAAAATGATCGGCTTCTACTTTGTCGAAAGTGCCTATCAACGCACCCATGTACGCCGACCCCGAAAGCAGCGCGGCAGTTTTGCCGCTCACCATCGATATATAGTCGGCTTCTGTGACGACCGTTTGCGTCTCGAAGTGCATATCGAGATACTGTCCGCGGGTCAGTTCCAAATTGGTGCGGTTAAACATCGTCCAACACGCAAGTGCAATATCGGCGGTCGTGGTAGCAGATAAACGTGCGAGTGCTTCATATGCCAACGCAAACATGGTGTCGCCTGCGTTAATGGCTTGCGCGCGACCCCATATACTCCAGACGGTCGGTCGGTTGTGACGGGTGGGACTGTTATCCTGAATATCATCGTGAATGAGCGAGAAATTATGCAGGAACTCGACGGCAGCGGCAGCCGGAAGTGCTGCGTGCCAATCTCCACCCACCGCTTCGGTGCAGAGCAATAGTAAAATCGGACGGATACGCTTGCCTGTTGATCCCTGGTAGGGCGCTCCATCGGCGTTCACCCAACCGAGTGGATAATGCAGCATGGTTTTGAAGTCGGCAGAGTCAGGCAGGGTATCGACGACGGAACGCATGAACGAATCAAGCGCTGGGAGATAACGTTTCGCAAGTTCGACAGCCAGCACAGTTTATGCCTCTTTGATCAAAGGAATACGACGCAAATCATCAATTGTGCGCGCACTACTGCATAACATGGCGACGCGGAGTTGCGCGGCGGTGACTCGAATAAGCTGATCGACAGCTTCGGTCGATTGATCTGCGGCTTTCAAAAATGCACCCGCCATGCCGCCGATGCTCGCGCCCAATGCGATGCACTTAGCGATGTCGATCCCGTCTCGTATACCGCCACTAGCGATAATTGGGAGCGCGGGCGCACCTTTTACTGCGTACTGTACGGCGTCAGCAGTTGGGATGCCCCAATCTGCGAATGCCGCCGCAATTTGGGCATGATAAGCGGTAGGCGCACGGTGAAATTCGACCTCGCTCCACGATGTGCCACCAGACCCGGCGACATCAATAGCTGCCACTCCGGCATTTGCCAGGTCGCGGCAGTTTTGTTCACTGAAGCCCCAGCCGACTTCTTTGGCAATGACCGGAACATCGAACGATTTACAGACCGCTTCGATTTTATTTAGTAATCCAGCGAAATTAGTATCGCCTTCGGGTTGAACGGCTTCTTGCAGCACGTTGAAATGCAAGATTAATGCGTCAGCTTCGATCATGTCAACAGCACGGCGACATTCATCGACGCCATAGCCATAATTGAACTGAACGACGCCTAAATTGCCAAACAGCAAAATGTCGGGTGCAATATCACGAACACGAAATGTGTAAGCCAATTCGGGGTTTTTGAGCGCCGCGCGCTGTGAGCCGACGCCAAGTGCAACCTGGTTTGCTTGTGCCGCTTCGGCAAGCGCGCGATTGATGTGCAGCGCGAGTTCAGCGCCGCCCGTCATCGATGAGATTAAAATCGGTGCGCTCAAGGTTTTGCCAAACAGGGGAATTCGTGTATCGATCGCGTTCAAATCAAGTTCGGGAAGTGCCTGGTGTAAGAAACGATATTTTTCCAGCCCTGTGGTCAGGCGTGGGAATTGTACGTTTTGTTCAAGATTGATGCGAATATGATCAATTTTACGGTCGGCAATCGATGGAGAAGCCGTGACTTTACTCATGAAGTGGTGTTCCTTCAATACGATGAACATCAATCGTACCCGATGCGCAGCGCAGTCGTCAACCGTGCTGGGCGTTGGCAAACATCACTTGTCTTGTATAATCACAAACTTATCAACTGGGCTGCATTGCGCACAGCGTTGGAGGAATTTGGAATGGCAACAACTGAAGAACGTGTGAAGAATATCGTGGTCGATTTGCTGGGTGTCGATATGGAACGGGTATCGCACGAAGCCCGTTTTCGTGAAGACCTCGAAGCCGACTCGCTTGATTTGGTCGAATTGATCATGGCGTTTGAAGAAGAATTCGGCGGCGAAATTAGCGACGAAGACGCGCAAAAGATCACGACAGTCGGCGAAGCAGTCATATATATCGATACACAGATGACCAAATAGCTGCGCGCAGTTTTACGAGGGCGCTTCTTAAATAGTTCTTTTATGACAACAAGGTGGTTGGCAGCAATGCGCTACCTTGTTTCATTTTCAGACTCCGGCGGTAATCGATGGCGACCCAAGCGATCCACGCCGCAAATCCAAATACCATGAGCAATCCTCCCGCTCCTAATGACGTAGGTATACCAAAATTGCGAAGCAAAGTCGCCGCACGCAGCCAGCCAATGCTGCCGCCCGTTATTCCGGTCACACCCGCAATTACCGTCAGCGTGAACAGCACCGATTGACGCCGCGCAAAGATACTTATTCCTAAACTCATCAAACCAACCAGCGCTAGGACGAACTGCTGTTGGTAATTGATGTTGTTCAACTGCGTGACAAAATCGAGTGGGGGAAGCAATCCAAGCACGACACTGCCCGCGCACAACCACCCAATTCTGCGCGACCACTTATCAGGCGATGATCGCGCCTGAAGTGTAATCATGATACCCGCACATAAAAGCGGCAGGCGCAGCAGCAGTGCTGTCAACAGTAGCGGTGTTTCGGCGCGTACAAGCGGGTGCAGCGTTGTCCATTCGGCAAGGTCAAGGGCGTGCAATGTAAGACCACCACCAGGATTGATGACAAATGGCAGAAAATAACCGAGCAGGGTCAGTGCGAACAAAAGGATTGACATAAAATGTTAGACACGTGCATTCGCATCGGGGTTGCCCGTTAGTTCATCGAGTTTGGCACGAATTTGTTCGTCTTCGGCACGCTGTTCATGAAAAAATTTGGTCATAAATTCGCTTCCGCGCTGACGAAGCGCCAATGCGGCGACAGCGCGAATATCGGCAATCACCGCTTTATCACGTCCGTCGGCGGCGGCGTGTGCGCGGGCGGCTTCAAACAGCGTATATTCGGCGCGATGGCTGTCGATCTCCAATGCCTGAACCAATGTGATGCCCATTTCGATGGCGTCGTCTGCCAGCGTTGTCTCTTTGAGCAACTGACGTGCAAGCATGATTTCGTCGCGTGTTTCGGCAGTGACGAGATCCCATTCACGGACGAATTGCGAAGGGCGGAGGCGATATTCTCTTACAAGGCGATACACTTCCAAACGTTCTTCAGCGCTCATCAAGCCTCGAACGTTGACTCGCAGCCCGAAGCGATCCAGAATTTGGGGTCGCAGGTGTCCTTCTTCGGGATTCATCGACCCTATCAATGCGAAACGTGAGCGATATGTCCCTGCCATCGCGCCGCGCCTTACCGTGTAACTGCCTTGCGCGGCGGCATCGAGGATGGCATCAACGATCTCGTTGTTGAGCAAGTTTACTTCGTCGATATACAGCAAGTTGTTATCGGCACGGGCGAGAATACCTTTTTCGAGCTTGATACGATTTTGCTGTATGGCGACGCGTTCGTTAATGCCGCCAACAACATCTTCCAGGCGCGCATTAAGCGGGAGCTCGACGATTTTGGTCGGCTCATAATGCGAAATGCGTTCGCCTGCCTTGAATTTTTCGTAGCAGTCGGGAAATAAGACGGCAGCATTGGGATTTTCGAGTTCTTCCGGCAGCGCGCCGTCATCACAATCACTCACTTCGATATCGGGCAAAATCCCGGTCAAACTGCGAACGGCAGTCGTTTTGCCAATGCCGCGCGGACCGATCAGTAATACGCCGCCGACGGCAGGATTAATCACCGCCAGCATGAGCGCGATCCGCATTTCGTGCTGCCCAACCATCGCCATAAACGGATAGGGACGGACATCTGATAGACCAGAGTCGGTTGTCGGGGCAGATAGAATACGCCGCGCACCTGCCTGATTCAAGATGCGCATAAGCGCGGATGTTTCGACGGAGTCGTCTCCTAAAACTGGTGACGTATCGATCATGGAGTGTATCCTGTTTCGCGTGCATGTTGTTTTTTGCGAAATTCCTGCCGTTCGCGGGCGTCTGCGGCACGGGCGTGTTCTTCCGGCGTTTCTGCGAGAAGTTCGGGGACGATGGCAGGATGACCCGTATCGTCGAGCGCAACATAGACCAGATAAGCCGTATTGGTGATTTTGGCTTCACCCAAAAACGGATTCTCAGCAGTAACTTCGACGCGAGCTTCCATTGATGTGCGACCAACAAACGTGAGTTCGGCTTTGCACATTACTAACATGCCAATACGGATTGGCTCGACAAACGTCATCGAATCAACGGCGACGGTGACGACCGGTAAATTGGCATGGCGCATGGCGACCAGCGCGCCAGCTTCGTCCACGAGCCGCATGATGACGCCGCCATGTACATTGCCGAGCGAATTGGCATCTTGAGGACCCATTAATGCGCTCAGCGTGAACCGGGTGTCGCTGACGTGCTTATGTGCGCGTAGCGCGGTAGGGGAGTCGGTCACTGGGTATCCTCGCCCGCGTCGGCGACGAGGTCGCTCAAACGTTTGAATACATCTTCGTCCCATTCGAGCACATCGACTTTGTCGAACCCAAGTTCGCCGGGCGTACGCGCCAGCGGTGATCGCGATGGTAAATTTGTGGGCTTGGGTGGTTTTGGTGGTAGTTTTTTCAGTAACGGTTGACGTTGATAGGTGCGCTTGCGAATAATACGTCCATCACTCCATAAGTTGCCGATCCATTCTCCTGAAGTCGTATAGACATCGTGAATATCGTTCATGACGAAGCCAATATAATCGCCGCGCTGGTCGAAGATGAAATAGCCAAACTTCGTCGCAATCCAGTCGCCTCCCGTCGTGTAGATGAAGAACGGTTTCTCGTGGTCGATGACGAATTTGCGTGGGTCTGGGGTCATGCTTTTATTTCTCCAATAGGCATATTCTAGATGGCGCTGCCGACTTTACGATATAACCTCCATTATAGTCGAATGCCGATTACACGTGCGTAAACCTCGTAGAGATTGCGCGCTGACGATTCCCAGGTGAACTGCTTCGCCCGTTCTAAACCACGCCTTGTCAAGTCCGCGCGCAAGGCTTCATCGCTTGCTAAGCGGTGAAGGGCGTATGCAAGCGCCTCCTGATCATATGGATCGACCATTAGTGCGGCGTCACCCGCGACTTCAGGCAACGATGACACGTTCGCGGTCACGACCGGGATTCCGCATTGGAATGCCTCCAGGATCGGTAAACCAAAACCTTCATACAAAGATGGCATCGCTACACACATGGCATCGCTGTATAGAACAGGCAGATCGGTATCGTCGGCGTATCCGATGAGCTGTACCGCGTCTTCGACGTGATGATCACGGATGCTGGCATAAATAGGGTCATCGAGCCACCCTTTGCCACCCGCAATCACCAGCCCGATGTCTACACCGGATGCGCGCAGCATCGCTAATGCCCCGATCAGCCGGATATAGTTTTTGCGCGGCTGCACCGTGCCGACCGCAAAAATATAGGGACGCGACGGTATCGCGTACTTGGTGCGGACAGCAGCGCGGACGGATAGGTCGGTGATGGGGTGAAAACGTGTATCGACGCCGCTCAACAATACCGTGATTTTGTCTGGTGGGGTGTCGTAGAGAGCGATCAAATCGTCTTTGGTCGATTGTGAATCTGCCAGCACATGATCGGCGCGCGCAACTGAGCGTGGCACAACCCTATCGAGATAGGCTTTCAATGACGGGCTTGTGGTTTCGGGGGCACGTGCGTACGTCAGATCGTGCACGGTCAAAATCGTTTTGGTGCGTGGGCGCGTGGGCGGTAGTACAAAATCGGTCGCGTGAAACAAATCGACGGCACCCGTGAAGGTTTCAATGGTGGGGTAGGAAAGCTGCGCACGCTGCCACAGTCGCGCCCACCATTTGTTAGTGATCGGCGTTGCACACCAGTTGAAATTTTGTCCGGGGGGGGGCGGCAACCGCGCTTGTTGAGCGCCTGCCACAAACAGCCGATATTCGCTGTCGATGTCATAACGGGCAAGCGCAGTGATTAAATCGCGTGTCAGTCGTCCTATTCCTGCGCCCTGTTGATAGGCAGGGGTATAGTCGATGGCAATGACTGCCACGTTATTGCACGTCGTTGTACGTCCACAACCGATTGGCAGTGAAGTTCCAGATCATGACAATGACAACGCCGATCAACCACGCGCCAATCGTGCCCAATTTTGCTTCGGCGGATGCCGAGGGTACGTAACCAGGGCGGAATATCTGAATTTCGGGCAACAAAATTGGCATCAACGCTGCGCCCAACCAGGTGTAAGCGAAACTGACCCATATCGTACGTCCCGTCCAACCGATCAGATTGATCAAAGTGAACTGAGCAAGCTGGCGCTTAATCGACCGCGAGCGTGAGTCGGGATATGTCCACAAACGATTCCAGATGAAATTGCTGATCACCGCTGCTGCAAACGCAACACTTGTCGCCAATGCAACTTTCAGGTCTTTATTGGGTCCCACAGGTGGTAGTAGTGTCGCCTGGAGCATGACCAACGTGCCAAAATCGATGATCGCGCCAATCGCGCCGACAAAAGCAAACTTCAGGAAACGTTCGACTTCTTTGGCTTTATCACCAAAGCGGCTGGCAATTGACACGATCACGCGGTCGAGCGGGTTTTTCCGCACGATTTTATTCAAATTGACAGAGTTGGTTTGCGCCATGCTATCCTCTTACTATATTTGATGAACGGTACGGGGTCGGACAGCACGCCCAGAATGCCGAGCATGATTCCAAGATGGATGAATAAATTGTTGACATAAAGGTTATCGGTCAGGCTGTGTATGGCGAGATATGTCCACGTTCCCAACAACCCAACCGCAATAAATCGTGATAGTGGATCGGGTTGGCGGCGGGAGGTGCGCCATGTCACGACGAATAAAACAAGCCACATGGATACATAACTAATAACACCAATCATGCCAGTCTCTGCAAAAACATTCAAGTAGTAATTATGGGCATGACCGAGTGGATACTTCCAATAAATCAGGCGAAAATCGGGATAAGCGGTTTCGTAATTACCGAGACCAACGCCCAGAAACGGATGGGTCGTGCCCATATTAATCGCCGCTTGCCAGTGTGCAAGCCGCTCTACCAACGGATAATTTTCTGGATTGATATCAACCCCGCGCACATCGCTGAATGAGAAGGTTTCTTGAGTAGCGCTTTGAATGCGCTCGACAATGGATGCGGGCAATCGTCCACTTGCCCACGCCACCGCGCCCAGCACCAGCATGGTGGCAAGCAGGACAAACCCACCTTTGAGATTTTGGGGCGCAGCGAAAACGATAACGAGCATAGACACGCCAAACCCGAGCCATGCCCCCCGACTCCAGGACATGAACAGTGCAATGCTGATAAGGGCGGTGCAGCCTGCGTAAAAGAATGCACTCAACGCCGATCGCCACGCGATGATGCGAGTGGCATAATAGTGATTCAAGGTTTGTACGGCGTAACCAAACGTCGCAGCAGCGGCGAGCGGCGCGATTAACCCCATAAAACCGCCGAAAGGGTTGGGCTGCCCGAATGTGCCGAACGCGCGAAAAAAATTCCAGTCAGGACGAATCAGCAAATGATCTGCACCGCTGCCGCCGAAAAACTCGTAAATGCCAATGACGGCGTTGGTAGCGCCGCTCATGACGACGGCGAATAAAATCCATTCCCATGCGCGGTGTTGACCGAGATCCGCCACCATAAATATAAGGGCGGCGATTTGCATCCATTTCAGCCATTCGGTCAGCCACGCGCTCGATGAATAAGCGGTGAACGCGCTCAAGGCACTGGCGATACCAAATATCGACACAGCCACCAGCGGGAGCGTTACCCTTAATTTCGGCAATCGGTTATAAAAAATCACTGCGTGTGCAATCCATGCGGCAAGCGCGGCGATTAACAACCACTGACCAAAATCGAGTGGTATTTGTATGCTAGATTCGGTCGCAAACAGCGTTCGTACAGGCGCTATGACGAGTAGGGCAGTAAGCGGCGCGAACGGCGTGATCAACGATAATACGAGCAGCGTTATGAGTCCGATCAACGTACCAGATGTTGACACCGACTCAGTGGCAATGACGACGCTGACCAAGCCTGCGAGAACGATCCAGAACAATGAACGGACAGCACGAGAAAATGATGCTACAGGTGGAAAAATGGTCACAGCACCTCGCGGAAATACGCGATAGTCCTCGTCAAACCTTCACGCAATAAGACACGTGGTTCCCAATCAAGGATCGCTTTTGCCCGCGATGTATCGGGGCGGCGCGTTTGTGGGTCGCCCTTGATGCGTGCGTCCTGGTACACAATTCCAGCGACGCTGCTGGTCAGTTCGTTGATGACATGTGCGAAATCCAGCACGCTTAGTTCGAACTGGGTGCCAATGTTCACTGGTTCTGTAAAATCGCTGGCGAGCAATCGAACGACACCTTCGACCAGATCATCGACGTATTGGAAACTGCGCGTTTGCGCGCCATCGCCGTAGACCGTCAGCGGTTCGCCGCGTAATGCCTGACCAATAAAGTTTGGTACGATACGTCCGTCATCGAGGCGCATCCGCGGACCATATGTGTTAAAAATGCGCACAATGCGCGTTTGTACGTTGTGGGCGCGATGATATGCCATCGTTATGGCTTCGGAAAATCGTTTGGCTTCGTCGTAGCAACCACGTACACCAATTGAATCGACATTGCCAAAATAGCTCTCTTTTTGCGGATGTTCTAACGGATCGCCATAAATTTCTGATGTCGATGCGAGCAAAAAGCGGGCGTTCTTTGCCAGCGCCAAGCCAAGCGCGTTGTGGGTTCCAAGCGAACCGACCTTTAGCGTCTGGATGGGAACTTTCAGGTAATCAATCGGGCTGGCGGGTGAGGCAAAATGCAGGACTGCATCCAAATCGCCATCAACGGTGATATGTGTTGAAACATCGTGGCGAACAAACGTGAACAGCGGATGTTGTTCAAGATGAGCAACATTACGCGGATTGCCAGTGATCAAATTATCCATACCGATAACAGTATGACCATCGGCAACGAAACGGTCAGACAGATGTGACCCTACAAATCCGGCGGCGCCGGTAATCAGTACGCGCAAGAGGTGTCCCTCGCATGGCTACGGAGAGCAAAACATGCGAAGTGTATCACATGAATAGGTTATGACAACCATAAGGGTTTTTGTGCCGTTCGCACGTCTGCTTAAACTTTCGCGTCGCCTGTTTCTTGCAATTCTTCGATTTGGCGCTGAAGTTCGCGCTTGAAGATGCTGGCGGCATTGGCATCATTCAGGCACATGACGACTGTGCGCAAATGCTTTAGGTCTTCAAATGTATAATCGACGATTTGCGTGAGCATGGTGACAGCGCAATTTTCGACCGGGTATCCAAGCGCACCGATGGAAATAGCTGGGAAGGCGATTGATTTCAGTTTATTGTTTTCGCACAAGCGCAAGCATTCCTGCACACAGAGCATTAATTTTCCGCGCTCGCTGCCTTCGCCCCACCGCGGTCCTGCTGTGTGAATGAGTTTTTCGGCGATCAGATTGCCAGCACTGGTCATAATCGCAGACCCGACATCAACAAAGCCGATGCGTGCGCATTCGCGCTGTACTTCGACACCGACGCGGCTTGCAAGGTCTTGGGAGAGGGCAAGGTCAGTCGTGGTCGCATTCACGACGGCAGCCACGGAAAGCGAAAACAGATCGGCTTCGACGACCTGAATAGTGATTCGATTCACTTTCGCTTTCATGACGTTAAAAATCCCATAGGTTAGATATTCTAAAGATTAAACCCCTATTTCGAGGGTGGCGTCAATAGCTCGGATGTTCCAATTGATGCCATTAATCCGATCATTAAGGCGAAAACATACGTTAAATCGTTAAGAAAAATGCTGTTATCGACCATTCCATGTGCGAGTAAATTCACCATCGCTCCCATCGTGCCGATGATCAAGGCACGCGGAAGTGGGTCATTCAAACGTTTATAGACATGTAAAGCGGTTCGCCAAAACGCAAATTGAGTGAAGACCAGTAAAAGGACGCCGAAAAAGCCCAGGCGCGTCCAAAAATCCAAGATGATGTTGTGGGGATGCGATAGTTCGGGTTCTTGCCATGCATCCGGCAGCATGTAGCGTCCGCGAAATGCGAACAAAAATTGATCCAACCCTAATCCAGTGATCGGGTGATCTGTGATGACTTGAATCGCACTTTGCCAAACGCGGATACGAAAAAAGTTCGTGCCTTCAGAAAAATTAAGTAACCGCGCAAATCTGGCTGACTGCAATGCGATAAGCGCGCCGAGCGCACCAACGCCGATTAAGCCAGCGATAAACACGACAGCACGGCGTCCATAAATCCACAAAAGTATGGCGATGACCGCAGCGGGAACCCCGATGAAAATGCCGCCAGCGCTCAACGTGAGTAAAACCGTCACTATGAGCAGCAGTGATGCGGCGGCGGCGAGCTGCCTGCGGCGACGATCCAGATTGAGCAAGGTAAACGCGAGCGCAAAGGGAATGCAGCGACCGAGAAATAAGGCGACGTTATTAGGGGAACCATAAACGCTTGCGAGGCGCGCGACCCCTTCTTCGGCGGTGATGACACCCGCACCTGCACCAGTCACAAACATAAAAATGCCAAGAATGCTGACGATCACACCGGCAATGATGAGCGTATCGACTAAACGCAGCAGCAATTTAAGATTGGGCTTGAACGAGCGCAAAATTATATAGAACAGGACAGGTTCAAGGATGAGCGTGCGAAGCTCCGTTATCGCTACATCACTATAGACAGTCCATGACAGCGAGAGGACACCAAGTGCGACCCATGCGAGCATCGCCCAATCAAGCGCGTGCAGGCGCGAAAATAATAAGCGTAGGCTAAAAAATGCATAGATGCTTCCATCGCGGCGGGCACGGGCGAACTCTGCAAGCTGACGTACAAACCATGAACCGCCTGCAATCAAGATGATGAGTTCGCTCATGGGGAATGCGAACAACAATAATTCGACCGGAAACAGAAAGAAGGGTGCGTACAAAATAGTAAGTATCAACGCCAGATCGACGCGATGATAAAACAGCACAAACAAGACTGCTGACGCAATCAGCGTAATGATGAGTCCCGGTTCGAGATAGATAACCCCCGCCGTGATGATCGCAATGCCAATTTGAACAGGTTCACGGCGAAAAAAACTCGGCGTGGAGTCATCCCATGTGATGAACATACCGATGAGCAGCACAAGAGAGGTGATGATGCTGAACGTGATCTGCGCTGCTGCGCTCGCGCCACGCCACAGCAACGTGGTACGTTGCACAAATGGCGACCAATCAATAGACGATGCGGTTACAAGCGCTGTTGCGCCGGTAATCAATGTCGAAAGCAATGCAATCGCCATTTGTGCTTGATACGGCGCGGAAAGATCACCCGAACTGACACCATAACCAACCAGCGCCCACTGATCCCAACCGCGATCTGCCGCCGCACGCAGTACATGGTCCGTATCTGCCAAGCCACGAGCGACGGTTACGAGTTCGAGTTCTGTCTCCAGCGTGTCGCTTTTCAGATTGATAAATGCGTTGCCAGAAGCATCGCGCGGTGTCGCGTTAGCAGGGTCATCATCAACCGTCGGATACAGATAGGCTTCATAACCGCCTTGACGCAATAACAGAGCGGCATCGCGACCCTGAAACCGAAACGCGAGCCGACTGTCCTGAATCCAGCCGATATCAGCGCCCAAATCGCCAAATGTCCAAACGCCAAAATAATCTGCGTAAATGTTGGCGGCGGGGTACAAACCATTCGCGGCATTCGTTGGCTGTGGCAGCGATGTTAAGGCGTCGTAAAGTGGGGTAGGGATGTTGTCTGGGTCAATGATGGCAAAACCACGCACGGGGTCATCGTCTGGCGCGTTGGGCTGCCAGTATGCCAATATCATGCCGCCAAGCCATGTCCATTCGCGTTCGGCACGGGCGAATGCGGCGCGCGTATAGTCTGTCTGCTGCTGCGGTGTCACTTGTCCCCAAATTGATGGTCTGCCAGTCCAGGAACTTGGAAGCGTGTTCCACCCAAATTCACTGATCCAGAGTGGTTTTGTCGCATCGCCATACGCCACCATGATTTCACGCAGGGCGACGACGCGCGAGAAATTTAGCACGTTGTCATCGATCGTGCGGTCATCGGGTGGAAAATTAAACCCATATGGCTTGGCGGCAATGCCATCGATGTTATCAATCGCGCCAAGTCGATAGAGTTCTGTCAGGTACAGCATCTCGTTTATGTTGCGGGTGCCTGTTTCAAACGTGGGCGCAAGTGCCGCCGCCAGAATTTGCGCATCGGGGTCTCCAGCGCGAATCGCCGCCGCGGTTTCACTCAGTAAAGCTGCATAATCCGCTGGGCGGGGATCAAGCCCACCCCACGCCGATGCTAAATTAGGTTCGTCCCAGATTTGATAGACATCAACCGAGCCACCAAAACGCATAGCGAAGGCAGCAGCGAATGCGGCGAATGCGGTGATGTCGCGCGGTGGGGCGGTGGAGGGTTCTGCTGCTTGAGAATCGCGCGCCCATGCTGGAGAACCGAACAATACTGGAATAATCTGCAATTCTGTATAGTTATCCAGCGCTGCAAAGATTGCATCCCATGTCGTCCAATCGAACTCGTCAGGCGCGAGCATCACATCGGCTGGATGTACGAACTGACGTATCCATGTCACGTTGGCGACATGCATACGTTCCAGCGTGATCGTGAGTTCTTGTGGCGTATATTGCGTCAAATCGGCATTGACGCCGACGCGCGGGATACGAAATGGAAGTTCATGCTGCTGTGTTGCGTCGACATAGCCGCGTAACCGAAAATCGCGGTCATTTGCCGATGCAAAAGTCGCCGTCAAACTGCCTAGAAAAGCAATCAATGAGACCAAGAAGATAAGATGAAGTCTGGTCATTCCGTCCACACAGGTTTGGATGCACCACCGTCAAGCGTCAATTGATGCGAAATGCGCGATGTGACATCGATCACCCATAAATTGCCATCGTATATGAATGCGATCTCATCGCTGTCGGGACTCCACGTAAACGTAATCGCGTTGCGCGTCAAACCCGGCAATCCAACATCAGGGAAGATAATTTCTGCATTGCTGCCGTCACGGTCAGCAATAATCAGATCGTACTCGGCGGTTTCGCTAATGCTGTTGGAAAGGTCACGCGCGCGCAAATACGCCATGCGTTCGCCCGCAAATTTAGGCGCACTCCAAATACCAGCATTGAGCACAACATCAGCGTTGAAAGTTCCGCCAATGTCGGCGGCAGTCACATGAAATGCCGGACTGGCTTGCGGCGGTTCACTACCAATCGGGTCGCCGTGCGTGGTCGTCAGGAGTAAATTGCTGTCGCTTGACCATGACATATCCGCGCGCCATGACCAAGGTCCGTTGGTATTGAAAACTTCATACGAGAGCAGTGGGTTTTCTTCGCCGAGCTCGCCTGTTGTCAAATCGACAAGACCGACTCGATCTGCCCACGCCCACGCTAAGCGCGTTCCGTCGGGCGACCATGAAAAATGCGTCCCCCACCAACCATAAAGACCGCCGGTAGAGCGCTCTACAAGCTGATCGAGATCGAGCGATGTGCCGGAAGCAGAGTCAATTCGCAAAATCCATAAATCGTTAAACGCATTCCAACCGGGTGCGCCAGACGCGATTTCTCCGGTTGAGTAACTGATGGCATTCGACTGGTTAGGAACCCAGTCGGCATAGAGTACATTTTCGGGCAATAGCGAGAGCGGTTCGGTATCGGTGATCGTGTCGTTGATCAACCATAAGCGATTGAAGAAGGTATCGCGGTCGCTGCCTGACGTTTCGCGGCTGAATAATAGCTGGCGTCCATCGGGCGAAAGTGTAAAGACGCGCGCATCAAGATCACCATTTTGGGTCAGAATGCGTTTGGTCGTGCTGCTTTCGCGCATGATCCACGCATTGCCGTTGCTAATGTAGGCGAGTGTGCCCTCAATCGGCACTGGATCAAGTTCGCCAGCGGCGGGTCCGACGTAAACAACTTCGTCTTGCGGCGCGGTGATTAATGTGCGGCTAACGGGGATCGGGTTTTCACTCTGACCATCACGTGTAAGCACGCGATAGCAAATTTCTTCGATACCGTTTTGTCCACCTTGACCCAGTCGTTCTTCGCCGGGTGACAAGCCTTCGTTAAGAATACGACGGACACGGCGCGCAATTTCCTGCTGCTCGCATTCAGTGGTTTCGGTGACTCTTACAACAGTGACGCGCATTCCATCAGTAATCTGGCTGAATTCTGGAGGATTAACTTCATCGAGCGCGCCGAGTTCGATATTGGATTGACGCAAAAACTCGCCTACGGTAATCGGCGTCTCTTGTTGATAGGCGCGTTCGCGCCCATCGGCAACCAAAGATACTACAAACGTATCTTCTGATGCGTCTTGACTGCACGCTGTCAGCGATAATAGTAAAACGAGAGTGAAAATATGATGTTTCATAGGGTAATCACACCGATATAAACAAACGGGCATGGGTGATGAGCCATGCCCGTGTAGTATCGATATCATCGGGACGGCTCACTTTCAAGCTACCTTGAAAGTGAGCCATTCGCAAGGGTTAGGGAGTCGGCAGTACCGCATCCGAGAATACAGTCGCCTTCAGCGTGGTCAACACACGCAGCAGATTCTGGTTGACTACGCTGACACCATAGGTGCTCAGGGCGGAGTCTCTCAAATCGCCTGCGCCATTGGGCGAACTGGTCAAACTGGCACCGCCTTGTCCGTTATCGGGCAAATTGTGCAATGCCGACCATAGGTTGACCACTGGAATACTACGGCTGGTCGCGACATCGATGATGGCATCATTGATAAAGCGCGTGTTTTGTTCGACCGCACCGCCATCGCTGCTGGGGCGGACGGTGAACAAGACCGGAATAACGCCGTTATCGAGTGCGATTTGTACGATTGTATCGAGTTGGTCACGGAAGAAAGACGACTCGGTTCCATTAACGGCGTCGTTGTAGCCGACCGCAATCAAGATGACGCTGGCATTGGTGGCATCAATTTCGCACTGGATTGGCGTTTTAACGCCGTCGCAGTTGTTTGGGTTGAGTAAATCTTCTACACGCCAGCCGTCGTTGGCAGCGTTGCTGACGCGTGACAAACTGGTGACTCCGCCGAGATCAACCGCGTTGTACCAATCGATGATCGCTTGCAGATTGCCGTTATTGCTCAAATCATAGGTCTGTCCGGGCGCGAAGGCTTCCAGAATACCGGACTGCGTGAGCGTGCTGTCGCCCGCATATGCCAGTGTGTACGGTTGACGTCCGGCACCGATGCCCTGGTCGTAAATGGGACGCAGCGTGCTAAACAGTGCATTTACGTCCGGTTGAATCGGTGCTGTACCTGCTGCACCGGGATCAATGGGTTGATTGCCGCCTTCAACGGTGATTTCTTGCGACGTAGTGTTGATGGTGATGCCGTCGGTTGATGTAACCGTCAATGTGATCGTGTAGGTACCGCTCGCAGTATATTCGTGCGTTGGCGCAAATTCATTCACGATGTCAGTGCCGTCGCCAAAATTCCAGGCGTGGTTTGAAATATCACCCGCCGAAATATTGGTCGTCGTCACGATAAGCGCGTCAGCGCTGAGAGAGAATGCGGCTTGCACGACGATAATGGGCTTGCTCACTGGCGGCTGCGACACACTGTTGATGTCGGTCGCGGTCAATATGACCGTGTAGCTTCCGCCCGCCGCATAAATGTGTGTCGGGTTGACTTCGCTGCTGTTCGTGCCGTCACCAAAGTCCCATGCAATGTTGTGTGCGCCGATGGATAGGTTGGTGAACGTCACCGACAAGTCCGTATTTTGCTGTGCAGCGAAATCCAAGACAACGGGTTCAACCGTCGGGGTCTCGGTTGGTAACGGTGTATTGGTCAAGGTCGGGGTTTCGGGTGTATTGGTCGGTGTTTCCGTCGGCAACGGTGTGCTGGTCAACGTTGGAGTTTCGGGTGTATTGGTCGGCGTGACAGGTGTATAGGTCAACGTCGGGGTTTCGGGTGTATTGGTCGGCGTGACGGGTGTAAACGTCAACGTTGGGGTTTCAGGTGTATTGGTCGGCGTGACAGGTGTATAGGTCAACGTCGGGGTTTCGGGCGTGTTCGTAATCGTTGGCGGCACACCTGTGACTGTGGGCGTGATGGGTGTATAGGTCAACGTGGGGGTTTCTGGCGTATTTGTCGGTGTGAATGTCAACGTTGGGGGGACGCCCGTAGTGGTCGGGGTCAATGGCGTAAAGGTCGCTGTTGGTGTGATGGGCGTATGGGTTGCTGTTGGCGGGACGGGAGTGATCGTCCAGGTCGCGGTAAATGTTTGGGTCGGTCCAGCAATGGTGATCTGGCGCGTGACGAACGAACTGCCGCCAGGACCGGTAACGGTCAAAAAGACATTGTAGAGACCTGCTTGTGTAAACACATGCGATGGATTGCGGTCACTACTAGTCGTGCCGTCGCTAAAGTTCCACAACCACGCTGTGATTTGTCCTCCCGACGATTGATCGGTGAACTGAATCGGGAAGGGAGCGGTACCGAAGGTCGCATTTTGGGTGAAACCAGCGACAGGTGGGTTGGGGCTTTGCGCGCTGATCTGACGGGTCACGTTGGAGGTACCACCGGGACCTCCGACCGTAAGTGTTACGCTGTACAGCCCAGGCGCGGTGAATGTGTGTGACGGATTTTGTTGATCACTGGTCGAACCGTCGCCAAAATTCCACTGACGGCGGCTTATAGTGCCGTTCGATTGATCGGTAAATTGAACCGCCAACGCCACTTGTCCGCTGGTCACATTTTGTGTGAACGCCGCAATGGGGCGGGGTATGTTTTGCGTCGCCGTCGGAATCGGCGTTGGGCGCTGATTTTGCACGAGGATATTGCTGACAACCGTGATCAATGAACTGCCGTCGCGTAAATAGACACGAACGCGGAGACGATACAACCCATCGGGTGTGGAAGTTGTATTCCAAATGCCGAGCAACCCGTTCAACACGGGATTTTGCAAGGCGACTGTGGCGGGATACCACAAATTGTCGGCATTATCGGGTCCGTATTCCAGTTGATACTGCAAGAACTGGGGGTGAGCCGCCGCGCCGACGACTTGGACATTGCCGGATACGATGTTGCCCGGAACGGGTACAAGAATCGCGATGTTGACGGGCAGCGGCGTATTGGTCGCACGGAACACGATTTGTGACGTAGGCGGCAGAATGACGATCGCTGTCGGAAACGTTCGCGTGTTGAAGCCTCCGGTCGGCAGCGGTAGGGTGGTTGGCACGCTGCCTGTTCCTTGAAGCGTGCGGGTAGGCTGCGGGCTGCTGGTGGGAGCAGTGGTCAGATCAATTTCTTGGGTTGCGTCGCTGCTGCTCAAATTGCACGCGCTTGCCACAAGCGCGATGAACAAGAACATAATTATCAGTGGAATGGCGTGGAATCGCTGGTGATGCGCCATGGAAGGCACCTTTCTGTATGCATACTCACGTTACCATTATGCCTAATTTTGCAGCGATGTAGTGGAGTTGTAGTGAAATCGTTGACAAGTCGCTTACTTGTCATCATGTGTGGGTGATGATATAGTCGTCAACATGAAAGTGATGATTGTAGACGATGAGCAAGCAATCCGCGAAGCGCTAGGGCGAAAGCTCAAGCGCGATGGGTTCGACGTTGTGTTATGCGGCGATGGGCTGGAAAGCCTGCGCGCGTTTCATGCCGAGCGACCTGACCTTGTTGTATTGGATATTGTCATGCCGGACGGCATGGACGGGTTGACCGTCTGCCGCCGCATCCGTGAAGTCTCCGATACGCCTGTAATGATGCTCTCTGCGAACGCTGTGACCGAAGAAGACATTATCGATGGCTTAAACGCGGGCGCAGACGAATATTTGATCAAACCAATTCGCTTAAACGAGTTTGTCGCTCGGATTCAGGCGCTGCTCCGACGTTCGCAAATGTCGGTTAGTGATACTGAACAACGCTATGACGATGGCTATTTGACCATCGATTTGCACCGCCGCCGCGTATATGTTAACGGCGAACAAGCGCATTTAACGCCAACCGAGTTCAAATTATTGGCGGTGCTGCTCGAAAATGCCGGGCGCGTTGTGAGTCAGCGGGATTTGCTGGAAAATGTGTGGGGCGATGGATACGTAGACGACGTATATTATCCGCGTGTCTACATTAGCCAGCTTCGGCGCAAAATCGAACGTGACGCCGCAAACCCGCACTATATCCTCACCGAGCATCGCGTTGGATATCGTTTTGAGAAACAAACCCCGTCCGTCACACCCTAAAATCGCACGCTTTGTGCAGCAGCGTTTATGGCAGATTTCAATAGCATTACGATTTTAGTCAATGGTGTCACGTTAGCGCTGGCAGTTGCGTTCATCATTATTTTGCTATGGAGCGACTCGAAGAAAGAATTAAACCAATTTTTTGCGACGTTTTTGCTGTTCGTGGTGATATGGAATGGCGGTGCGTTGTTATGGCAGGCATTTCAGCAACTTGACCTTGATACGCCATTGTTCAGCATCGCGATTGGTTTAACCGAACTCGGCTTTACGGGTGCAAGCGTGGCTGTCTACGCGCTAACGGCGGTATTGGTGCGGGCGCACACGCCACGTTTTCGGGTATTAGCATTTGTCAGCCTCGCTTTTATCATCTTGTATCGCCTGTTCGCTATTTTCAACAACACAACCCCTTATAGCAATTTTGACGACTACGCCTATTTTCAGCGTCAGCCGTTGGTGGTGGCATTCTACTTAATTTTCGATTTAGGCACATTGATCTTAATCTGGCAGAATCGGCGCAAAATCCGCTCACTCGGTATCACCTTAGGCTTGACGTTGTTCGTGTTTGGGCAGACGTTGGGCTTCATCAACCCAGAATTGCAAATTTTTCAATTCTCGTTGGTGACGAGTGCAGTCGCCGCGTTGATGGTTAGTTTTTCGATTGTGGCACAAGAAATCATTAAGCCGCTTGCCGAGCGTAACTCGCAGGTTGAAGCGATACGCCGCGTAAGTATGGCGATTACGAGTTTGGCGTCCATTGAATCGGTTCTGGATCAAATCGTGGCACAAACTGCCGAATTGCTGAAAACAGACGGTGGCGTCAGTATTCTGCTGCTTAAAGACAACGAACTCGAAACGGCTTCGACATTTCGATTGCCGAAAACGTATATGGAAGCGCGCTTGGCATTGGGTCAAGGTGTCGCGGGCACAGTCGCGTTGACGCGGCAATCACGCTTAATCGATGATTACGGGCGCAACTGGCGCGGCACGCTCGATTATCCATTGGCACGAGAAACTTTCGGGTCAGTCATTTGTACGCCTTTGATTTATGGCGGCGAGACGATTGGTGTGTTGATGGTGATCGCCGCGAAACAGGGGCGGCTGTTTCAAAAAGAAGATTTGTATTTGCTTGAACTACTCGGTGCGCAAGCGGCTGTTGCGATTTCTCATAGTCACTTATTCAGTGACGTGGAATATGCACACAATCAGCTTGAAACCGTGTTGATCAGCACTGAAAGCCCGGTCGTCGCGTTAGATAGGCAGTATCGCCTGATATTTGCCAATCGAGCGGCAAAAAGCTTACTGTCATCAGTATGGGAATTATCGGTTGGCGCGTCGCTGCGCGATTTAATTCCAGTTGATGCGCTGCCTAGAGACCGAGCGGAAGCTGTGCGTGAACTTCGGCGACATGGCACGTACACGTACGAAGTGTCGTTTGGTGATAAAGTCTACCTGTGCAGCCTTGCTCGAATCGGGCATCCTCGTACGACTGGGTGGGTCGCGTTTTTAAACGATGTGACGCAACTTAAAGAACTCGATCGGCTTAAAAGTGAAATGGTGCGGATGACCAGTCATGATCTGAAAAATCCGCTTCAGGCTGCTATGGCGAATGTCGAACTACTGCGTGATGATCTGCTCGAATCAAGTCAGCACGCGTTGATCCCTTCGATTGACGAGATTGATTGGCAGCTTCAGCGAATGACACGCATCATTCGTGGCGTGTTAGATTTGGAACGGGTTAAGACTGGGCTTGTTCGCCTTGAATCATGTCCACCTTCGCGTATGATTGGAGATGCAGTAAATGAACTCACACAGTTTGCGCATAGTCATGAAGTACGACTGGTCGTCGATGTTTCTGATTCACTTCCAAACGTAAAATGTGATTTCGAGCAATTCAAGCGAGCATTGGTTAATTTGTTGGAAAACGCTGTTAAATTCACCGCTCGCGGCGGAACGGTACGTGTAGCCGCTTACGCACGCGAAAATACGGTTGTATTTGAAGTTTCAGATAACGGGGTGGGCATCGCCCTCGATGTACAGCCGCGTATCTTCGATCGGTTTTATCGTGTCCAGCAAAAAGGCACGGAGCATATTACAGGTTCGGGAATTGGTTTAAGCCTCGTGAAAACTGTTGTGGAAAATCATCGGGGCTCGATCTGGTTAACAAGTCAAGAAGGCGAAGGCAGTACGTTCTATATCTCACTACCGTCGGCGGGAAAAAATTCGTATAGTCAATAAGGAAAATCTTCAATTGCGTATTCAAACTGGACACAACAAAGGGTTCTCTGTAATCGTCATCGGTATCATACTCCTGTTTATTTCGATTTTTACCGCCTCTGCACAATCAACGCCAACAGATTCCCCTGTAGAACCACGGCTAACTTCCGAAACCCCATCAACCCCATCCGCTGAAACAGCGCCAGAAACAACACAAGGACAACCGTTTGAACCATTCACTCAGTCTGATCTAACCATCGTGACTGGCGATGTACAGCGACCCAATGGCATTGTCTGGTACAACAACAATCTTTATACAGCCTGTACAGGTGATAGCACTCTGTATGAAATCAACTCTGTAAGCGGAGAAACACTGACTTATATCGGTGGGGTTCAAAACGCACACACACTATACGCCGAACCGAACGAAAACTTCGCGCTTGATTTATGGGTACCCGATTTTTCATCCAATCAACTACTGCATATCACACGACAAGGAATTACACGAGTCAACAGTGATCTCGCTGGACCATGGGGCATTGCTGCATACGATGATGAACGCTTTCTGATTACGAATCTGTTCGGTAACTCGTTAGTCGTGGTGACACGCGATGGGGAAGCGGAAACTCTCCTGACCGATTTGTCATCGCCAACAGGGTTGGTAATGGACGGCGACATGTTTTATGTTGCCAATAACGGCAGCACACGCCGCGCAATCGAATACTATGACGCTGGTATTGTTGAGGGTACAGCACAATCAGAAAATAATGTGCTGGTATCAGGGATGCAAAACACGACCGGACTTGTGATGGGTGGGGATGGAAATCTGTATTTCGCCTTTGCGCTCGGCACTCGCGGAGTCGTAGGTCGCGTTGACCCCGCAGAATGCCGCGAAAAAGGTGGATGTACAGCCGAAGATGTAGAGATTGTCATTTACACCGAACTCGAAGCGCCTCTGGCAGGGCTCACGATTTCCGATGATATGCGTTTATTTGTGCATACCATGTTCCGTCCAGAAATCTATTGGGTGCAGATTGACAATTAATCTGTTCGGAATATGCGTTCCAACCAACGCACCAGCAGCGAACCGAGCAGCGTCATTGATAAATAGATCATCGCCGCGATTAAATAGGTTTCCAGGTAGCGAAAAGTGCTGCTGGATGTCAGCTTCGCAAGCTGGGCAATATCCTGAACACCTAAAATTGCCACAAGCGATGAATCCTTGACCATCGCGATCAGATCGTTACCGAGCGGTGGCAGGATACGGCGGATTGCTTGTGGCAGGACAACGAGGCGCATGATCTGAATATAAGTCATACCAAGTGATTTGGCTGCTTCAATCTGACCTTTGCTAACCGATTGAATGCCGCCGCGGAAGACTTCCGATAAAAACGCTGCATACGTCAGTGTGAGTGCAATAATTGCTCGCCAGTCGAACGGTATATCTCGCACCGTGACATCCATGCCAATGCTGTTCAGAAACTTAACCAGCTCGGGCACAATAGCGAATGCAATGACGAGAATAACAACGAGTATCGGTAATCCGCGCAGAACTTCGACGTAAAGCGTGGCGAGGTTATAAAACAGAACACGAAAAAACCCACTTTTCGCTGTCGGTGGATTAGAACGAATCAGCCCTATTAACAGTCCAATAAGCATTGAAAGCGCAAATGCTATAAAACTGACCCGCAGAGTCGTACCAATTCCGTTTTGCAGCTGTGACCAGATAGTTGAATACTGAGCGTCTGTTCGAACCAGGACAACGACCGCAATACCCGCAATTAAAATCGGTATCGTCCACCAAGGAAACAACGCCAGAGATAACCATCCAGTACGATGCGAAGGTGCGATAGTGATTGTGCCTTCTTCAGGCTCTCCGGCATGCGTACTCATGTGAGTAATCCTCAAAATAAAATCAATCGGTGTGTCGCTTCTGGACACACCGATTGCAAGTTTACTTAACGCACGAGACAAAGCAACTATTAACTAGCTGCCCAATGTACTGGGATCAAAGTCAACAAACCAGGTCTGGAAAAGCGCATCAAGCGTGCCATCGTCGCGCATCGATGCCAAAGCTGCATTGACCGGTTCCACCAAATCGGAGCCGGGCGGGAAGATAAAGCCCAGTTCTTCCGAGGTCAGGGGTTCGCCGATGACCTGGAGCGCATCCGGGTTCGCACCGATATACCCCAGTCCTGCGCTATCGTCCATGATGACCGCATCAACATCGCCTACCAACAGCGCTTGTACAGCAATCGGGAACGTGTCAAATGCCTGGATACGTGCTTCACCCACGAGTTCGACAGCCGTCGCATAGTTCGTAGTGCCTGGTTGCGATCCGATC
>JBBRAA010000001.1:0-366474 GCA_038207205.1 Aggregatilineales bacterium | reverse complement strand
AGACAGAGACGAGAACGCCGCTCGAAACATTTATCATTTAGCGTTCAAGTCGGCATGGACTGTGCCGTCAGGCGTTAACGTAGAGCATTAGCTCCTGCGTAGTCTGAGAAGCCGGCGCCTTTAGGCGACGGCGTGGTCACTATTGGTGTAACAATTACTATACACGTATCGACGATTGACTTTCACTCAACTGAATATCGCGCTCATAAATACTGACTAAACCCAAGGATAAGCCTAACTGCAAGGCGATCTTATTGACCAACATGCTTTCATGGCGGCGGAGACGCCTCATATGATGATCAAAATGCTGAGAACGATCTGAGATCATCATATGAGGAATTGGATCGATGGGGTGTGACAATTTTGTTCTAAAGTCGCGGCGGCGTCACACCGATTTGTGCCTGATACTTACCCTTACGGTCAGCATACGAGACTTCGCATTCTTCGTCCGCTTCCAAAAACAGGACTTGCGCGATGCCTTCGTTGGCATACACACGCGCAGGGAGCGGAGTCGTATTGCTGATCTCCAGCGTGACGAAACCTTCCCACGCGGGTTCGAACGGGGTGATATTGACGACCAAGCCCGATCGCGCATACGTCGATTTACCCAGACAAATGCACAAGACTTTGCGCGGAATGCGGAAATACTCGATGGATCGTGCCAGCGCAAACGAATTCGGCGGGATCACGCAAATATCGGTTTTCATATCGACGAACGACTGCGGTGAAAAGTTTTTCGGGTCAACGACTTCGTTGTAGACATTGGTGAATACTTTGAATTCGTCCGCGACGCGCATATCGTAGCCATATGAACTCAAGCCGTAGCTAATCACGCCTTCGCGCTTCAAGCCATCGACGAACGGCTCGATCATGCCTGTTTCTTGCGACATCTTGCGAATCCAGTGGTCGGGTTTCAATCCCATGAAGTTCCTCGTTTGTTTTAGGCGCTTGTCGCCAAAATTACATAGTGTCGGGTGCAGTCATGCCCATCAAATCGAGCAGGCGCTTAAAGACGATCTGGGCAGCGCGGAAAAAGCGTAAGCGCGCTTTGGCGACTTCCGGCGGTACTTCGCTGTGCAGCACGCGCACACTATCGAAGACCGGATGAAAAGCGTTCGCCAAATCGAGCGCAAAAAACGCAACCTGGTGCGGTTCAAACGTGCGCGCCGCAACTTCGATCACGTCTGCCAATTGCAGAGCGCGCCGAATGAACTTGAGTTCGGCGTCACCAAGATGTGATAAATCTGCGCCGTCATCGCTGACGCCGCGCGCCGCCGCCTCACGGAAGATGCCCGCACAGCGCACATAGGCATACTGAATATAATAGACTGGGTTGTCATTCGACTGCTTGACCGCCAAATCGAGATCGAAATCCATCTGCGAATCGGCGCTGCGTGCCAGCAGCATGTAACGCACAGCGTCGGCGCTGGTCTGGTCGATCAAGTCGTCGAGCGTCTCGAAATTCCCCGCGCGCGTACTCGATTTGACGCGCTGCCCATCTTTCATCAAATGAACGATCTGCACCAGAATGACGTGGATTTTACTGGCATCTAAATCGAGCGCGCGCAAGCCATATTTGACGACCTGATGTTCGATGAAATGATCTGCCCCTAACACATTGACGCAAACATCGAAGCCACGCGCTAATTTATTGATGTGATAAGCAATATCGGGCAGGGTATAGGTCGGTTCGCCCGTCGCTTTCACGACGACGCGGTCTTTGTTATCGCCAAAACGACTGCTGCGAAACCATGTCGCTTCGCCGTCCTCGTCTTTTTCGCCTTTGGTGTTATCGACTTCGGGCAGAGTCGATTTATAGATATAGCCGCGCTCATCAAGCTGCGCCAGCGTCTCCCAGACTGCGCCGCTTTCATACAGACTGTTTTCGTTGAAGAAGATGTCATGGCGAATATCGACGCGCTTGAGCGTCGCTTTGATGGCATCAAACATGTTGGCTTCGGCAAATGCTTTGAACGGCTGTAAATCGGCGTCTGTGAGCGCGTCGCCGTGCTGTTCCGCCATGAGCTTTCCGAAATCTGCCAGATATTCGCCTTTGTAATGCAGTTCGTCGCCTGTGATGGGCGGCAAACCGAGCGCTTCACGATAGCGATAACGCAAGCTTATCGATAAGTTGGTCATTTGCTGACCGGCGTTGTTAAAATAATACTCGCGCTCGACGGCGTAGCCCGCCGCCGCCAATACGCGCGCCATTGCATCCCCGACCATCGCACCACGCGAGCGCCCGATGTGGAGCGGACCCGTTGGGTTAGCGCTGACGAACTCGACTTGCGTGCGTTTGCCCACGCCAACATCGATGATCGCGCTGTCTGTGCCTTCGACAATGATCGCTTCGACTTGTTCGCGCAGCCATGCATCTGCAAGTTTGAAGTTGATATAGCCGCCGATGACTTCGACCGCACCGATGTAGGCAGGTGGGTGCAAATGTTTGACGATGTGTTCCGCGATGAGCGGCGGCGGCAAGCTCGCGGGTTTGGCAAGCTGCATGGCAATCGACGCGGCGTAATCGGCTTGTTCGGGGCGTTTGGGCGCAGAAATCTTCACGTCCGGCACATCGAACGTGGGCAGATCACCCGCCGTCTGCGCGGCACGAATCGCGTGTTCGACCGACAAAGCAAGTTCGTAAGGCAGCAGCTTCAAAATGCGGCGATCCTATTCCATGAATCAAGTGAATGGGCGGGCATTGTAGGAGCTTTTGGCAGGGGTTTCAAGGCGTGGGATCGTAAGGTTTGAGTCCCCAAACCCGGTCGTAATCGAGCTGCCACTTTTCGATCTCGATCTCGTCCAACCCTAGTGCGAACAACATATCGACCAATTGGTCGTTGCTAAAGGTCTTGCGCGGCATCCAGCGCGTATTGATGCGGTTCGTGATTAAAAACAGTCCGCCCGGTTTCAATACACGCGCAAGCTCTGCGAATACTGCACCTTGATCGACCATAAATTCGAGCGCTTCTAAACTGACCACGACATCGAACGCATCATTGGGGAAGGGAAGATGAGCAGCATCAGACTGCATAAACAGCACGCGCGGTTCATCCACAAATTTCGGCACCGCATAATCTAACATGCGGCGGCTGAGATCGACGCCGATTACACGCCCGCGAAAGTGCGCGTAGCGGATCATCGTCGTGGGCAGTCGACCAGTTCCGGTCGCAATGTCCAAAATCAACGGCGCGCGGTTGGGTGCGATCCGCGTCATCAACGGCTGCGCCAGATACCGATGTTCGAGTTCGCGCCGAAAGTGCTTGACACCATCGTAGCGTGCTGCGAAGCGATCATAAAGATAAATAACGACGCGTCGCCCTAAATACACACCTTCAGAGGCGATGAGCAGCCACCAACCGAGTACCAGCACGATAAAAATAGCGACCGCGGTTAGAATGATAGTGGTGATCTCATTCACCGGAGCAATCCTTTGGCACGCAGATAGGGCGCACAGCGATGGATTCCGTCTGGCAGCGTGACACGTGGCGACCATCCGAGCAAACGACGCGCTTTATCCATCTTATAAGTGGTTTGGCTGGAGATTAAATCGAGCAAATCCGGCAGATCGCGCCCCATGCTGATTGGTGGTGCTGCGAGCATCGCCATGCCTGCCGCTGCACGCATCAGCGCGGACAACGACATAATCTGCGCTTGTTTGCCGTCTAGGTGTGCATACGCGGATAACACGGCACGCCACGTCGGGGCGGGGTCGGGCGCGCAGTTGAAAATCTGGTTGACCGCCGCCGGATGAAGCGCACATGTCACCATGAGATCAACCACATCATCGACGTGAATCAGGTGCGCAGATCCGTTTCCATCATTGAGCCAAAACGTTGGTGTGCGGCGCGCTGTATTGAACAACAAGTCCGTCCATGTCAGCGAACCCTCGCCGTAGATCATGCCGGGACGGATAATTGTGTAGTCAAGTCTGTAAAGCGCAGATACATCTTGAAGCGCGCGTTCGCCTTCGACTTTGCTCAACGCATATGGATAAGCACTGCTCGCCAATGGATAATCTTCGTAGACATCCCCACGCATCAAATTGTTGTAGACGGCGAGCGTGCTGACATGGACGAAGCGCGTGACACCCGCTTCAGCGCTGGCTTGAGCGAGATAACGTGTGCCATCGACGTTGACGCGCAGTTGTTTTGCATAGCTCGTGTAATCGACCGCGACATGAAAGACGACGCCACAGCCTTGTACCGCCGCGCGGAGTGAGGCGGGGTCGGTCAAATCCGCTTGGACGACCTGTGCGCCCAGATCACGTAATGCGGTGGCTTTTTCCGGCGTGCGCGCGATAACCCGCACCTTCACTCCATCATGGAGTAAGTGCCGCGCGAATGCGCCACCCAAAAACCCGGTCGCACCGGTGATCAAAACTTGCGCGTCTTTCAGCATCATCATGTGCCGTCATCGATCGTTGTCAAATGGGTCGCGCGGACGCCAAAGTGATTTCCAATCGGACGTTCCATACCAGGGATGCGCCCGTGAATAGGCGAATTCAGAACCCGTGGCTGTCCCATCGCATTTTCCATGACCAGCGTCGTTGAGCCGTCCCGTACAGGGGTAAGATACCCTGAAATTGCCGTTTGTGCCTCGTTCATTGGTGCGCCGATGATGATTTGACTATCCGACAAGACCGACAGGGTTTGAAAATTGGGTGAATAACCCGCGCTCTGCTCTTGTCCGTTTGCGATACTAACACCGCGCATATTTACCCCATCACCAGTCTGTGGATAATAATTGAACGGGCCATACTCAAACCCTGGATCGAAGAAATCGCCATTGATAGCGACCTGCACATCGAACTCAGATAAAAATTGCGAGGTTGTACGTGCGGATTGCTCAAAATCATCCGTTTGAGTGCGTGGTGTGACGACAAATTCAATTCCCCGCACTCGTAAATCGATGCGTATACAGATAGACGCCAGCACTCATCACAAACGACAAAACTCCGATGTTCGATCCTAAAACTTGAACGATTCGGCGGCGCTGATGCCTGACTATCACCACCGACAACGCTGCTAAGACCACGCCGACAGCGACAATCAGATCGAAGAGCGTCTTATCGTCCATTTACCGATTCACTCAGCTGCACGTCCACATCCTCGCGAAACTGCATCGAATACAGGCGCGCATAAAGTCCGTTTTGCGCCATCAATTCGTTGTGGCTGCCGAGTTCGATGATCTTGCCTTTTTCCAGGACTGCGATGCGATGCGCGACGCGCACTGTGCTTAAACGGTGAGCGATGATGATCGTCGTGCGATTTTGCATCAAACGGGCGAGCGCATCCTGCACTGCGCTTTCGCTTTCGCTGTCCAGACTAGAAGTCGCTTCGTCGAGCAGCAAAATGCGCGGGTCTTTGAGGATTGCGCGTGCAATCGATACGCGCTGGCGTTGACCACCGCTCAACTTAATGCCGCGTTCGCCGACGATGGTTTCGTACTTGTCGGGCAGCTCCATGATGAAATTGTGCGCGTTAGCCGCTTGAGCGGCGGCGATCAACTCGTCCTCGCTCGCGTTCAAACGCCCATAGCGGATATTCTCGCGGATCGTATCCCCGAACAAGAGCGTTTCTTGCGGGACAATGCCGATTTGTTCGCGCAGGCTGGCTTGGGTCACATCGCGCGCGTCGATGCCATCGACCAGCACTGCACCAGCGGTTGGATCGTAGAAGCGTGGGATCAAGTTAAAAATCGTACTTTTACCCGCGCCGCTTGGTCCGACCAAGGCGATGATCTCTCCAGGCGCGATTTCGAGATCGATATGATGCAGCACTTCCTGGCGCACATCATAACTAAACGCGACATCGCGAAGTGTCACCCGACCTGCAATCGTCGGCAGCGTTTTCGCGCCCGGTCGATCATCGACATCGAGCGGTGTATCGAGAATTTGAAAGACACGTTTGGTCGCACCGAGCGCTTCTTGCAGTGAGGTGTATAGTCCGATCAACGACCCCAAACTGCCGGCGACGGTGAGCGCATAGATCAAGAACGCAATCAGTTCGCCGCCTGTCAACCGTCCCTCAAGCGCTTCGCGCCCGCCGAACCATAAAACCAATGCAATCGCACCGAAGCCAGCAAAGGCGACAACCGGACTGAAAACCGTGCGGATCGCAACGATCTGCATAGACGCCTTAAGCGCGCGCCCGACAGCGCCTTCGTAGCGATCTTGTTCGTAACGCTCACGCACAAAACTTTTGACTTCGCGGATGCTCTGAATCACCTCGCTGGCGACGGTCGTCGCGGCAGCGATTTCGTCTTGTACTTTCGTGCTCGTGCGGCGCAGCGCCAGTCCAAATCCGACGCCTAAAACCGCGATCACTGGAATCAACAGCAAAATGAACAGCGTCAGTCGCGCATTAATCGCCACCATGACGATGACCGATCCGAACAGAATGAACACCTGTTGAAACAGTGTATTGACGTTGTTTGTCAGCACCCCGCGAATTGCGGTGACATCACTTGTCAGCCGCGATATTAATTCCCCGACGCGATTATTGGTGAAATAGCCAAGTGACAATTGCTGTAAATGACGATACAGATCGAGGCGCAAATCAACGACGATATGTTCGCCGACATAACCGATGTTGTAACTTTCAATCAGCGTTGTCACGGAACGGATCAAGAATACGATCAGCAGCAAAATCGTGATTTGGTCGAGCAGTGTGATATCGCCGGCGACCAAGACTGAATCGACCACGCGCTGAATCACAGCCGGGAATACCAGGCTCAACGCTGAACTGCCGATCAAGGCGATGAAAGCGATGATCATGCGCCCGACATACGGACGTAGATAACCGAACAAGCGCCGCCAATTGACTTTAACATCCGGGACTTCACGATCCGTCATCGAACGGCGCGGACGAGTACGACCTACAAACATGCCCATAGACTTTTATATGCTCGCTAACCTGACTTTTTTCACGATGATTGTGCCACCGATAAAACCACGCCTTGTGTATCGATAGGTAGTACCCACGCCTTCGCAGTGATACCGATGTCTTCAAACCCTGCCACGATCACATCCGCGATGCGCTGATGATCTTTATCGGCAATAGCGAGCAGCGTCGCGCCTGATCCACACAGCGTCACCGCGTGTGCACCGTTCAGGCGGGCGGTCTGCGCCACATCGTCAAAGCCGGGTATCAGTGCGGATCGATAGGGTGTAAACAGCCGATCCTGCATGACTTTTCCTGCCAGTTTGAGGTCGCCTGCGCGCAAAGCGTCGATGAACAACGGCAAACGGGCAATGTTGTACAGCGCATCGTTCATCGGCGCACGTTCGGGGATGACGCTGCGCGCACGTTCGACATAACCGTCGATCTGTGGGAGCACAAGCACGATCTTTAATGGTGCAATCGGCAGACTTCGGTATAAAACCTCGTTCTCGGTCAGGACTGTTGTCGTCAAGCCGCCGAGCATACAGGTCACCGCTTGATCAGGGCGTCCGGTCACGGTGGCGGCGATTTGCAACAGCTCAGTGCGACTAAACGGACTGCCAAACAGGTTATTGGCGGCGATCATACCGGCGACCAAAAATGAGGTTTCGACGCCCAACCCAACCGACGCTGGGATGTGGTTTTCGATCCGTACATTCATGCCGGGTGTGGTTTTTTCTAACCGCTGAAATATACGACTCATACCCAATACAACCGGGTGACGTAAGCCAAGCGCGAACCGTCCAGCATCTTCGCCAGCGGTTTCGACGTTGAGCGCGGTATCGGTGCGTTCGGTGATCTCGACGGTCGTATGCAATGCGACCGCAAGCCCCAAACTATGCAAACCAGGACCGACATTGGTAATCGTAGCGGGCAGTGTGACTTTGATACGACGCATTATTATGCCTCGACCGATGGCAGCGACAGGGTAAAGTTGCTGCCTTTGTCAAAGGTACTGTTCACCTCAATTGTGCCGCCATGACGCTGAATAATGCGGCGTGCGGTCGTCAAGCCCAAGCCAGCGCCCGCGATTGTCTGAACACGCGCATCTTTCGAGCGATAAAACCGATCAAAGATTTGTTCGATCTCGTCGCGCGCGATCCCGTAGCCTTGATCAGCAATCGAGATCATCGCATGGCGTGAATCGCCCCACCCGTGCACTGCGACCAACGTTTCCGAGTCGCTGTAATGCAGCGCGTTAATCACGACCTGCTTTAACGCGCTCGTCAAACGGACCGCGTCGCCCATGACGAGCGGCATTGGCTGCTGGACAGCGACAGCAAAGTTGATCGCTTTCGCGTCTGCTGTTGGCGTTAGGTCTATCAAGGCACGTTCGATGACTGCGCCGAGTTCAACCGCACCATGACGAAAGGGCATTCCTGATTCGATCCATGCCAGTTCGACAAGTTCGTCTAAAACTTCATACAGCCGCGTCGTGCTGTGATGTGCGCGCGCCAAATAATCATGCTGCTCATCTGTGAGTCCACTAATTTGGGCGACCAGATCGAGATACGCACCGATGCTTGTGAGCGGATTGCGTAGATCATGCGCGAGCGCTGCGACTAACGATTCACGCCGTGCGTCTAAATCGTGTTGTTCGGTCACATCGCGCAGTGTGACCAGCCGCTTGCCATCAGGCAATGTTACACCCGCGCCTGATGCAATGCGTTTTCTGGGCAGCTTTACGTCAATATTGATATCACCGGGGCGGTTGAACAATGCCAGCAGCGCCGCGTTCTTGGCGAACACATCTGCCGCACGATACCCCCAGCTCTCGCGCAAATTCAACCCTAACAGCGCCACCGCTGCCGGGTTGACAATTTCTAGCGTTCCCGCTTTATCCGTCAGCAAAATCGCGTCGGCGGAACGGCGAATGAGCGCATCGAACAAGCTCTCTTGTACGTCGCCGGATGAGCGCATCACGTTTCGACTCCCATCTGCGCTGTGGTTCCCGATGAAGTCGTCGGGTCAAGGATCGTTTGAAAGGGCGCACTTGAATCTAAGTTCACGGTATGTCCGCTCGGAAATTCGATGTGGGTGTTGTTCTGGTCGCGCTTTATCGTGACACCATGCTGCTTGATTGTAATCGGTTGACCCCATGCGAACACGCCACCTATCATGACGCGCCGTGCCGACGTGATTGAAACGCCGATTACGCGCGTGAACAAGTAAAGCGGGATCAACCCGGCGGTATGTCCTTCTTCGCCCAACCCACGTGCTTGTTCGGTGTGATAAAACTCGTAAAAAGATTTTTGTGTTTTCAAAACGCTGACTTGTACCCGCATGAGCCGACGTAATAAGTCGTCTGCTTCCTGATGATAACCGTGGTCGAGCAGTCCTTCACCAATCAGTGTCACCCAATATGCCCAAATGCCACCCCCTTCGCCGGTTTTGATCGCATCGAATGTGGTATCGTGCGTATCGATCATGGTGATTCCGTTTGGCAACCAAAAATGATTCGTGTCGGTGATTTGCGCCACAACAGCCGCCGCACGTTCTGGCGACAGGGCACCCGACCAGATCGGCAGCAGTGCTGAAATATCGCGCCGCGTCAAGTCGAGCGTTGCAATGCTGATCTTGTACACACGGCTCAACCCTTCAGCACGCACCCGATCGACGCGTGCGAACACGGCATCGGTTGTATGCACACCGTGCCCACTTGACCACGTAAATGAGTCTGTCGTAAATGTTTGTTTGACAACGGTTCCTGCGCTGTCTATCCCCTGAACATGCAGGATCAAACGCGGTTGTAAATCGATGCCGCCCGTGATGTGCAGAATCAATCGTGCGGGTGGGTCGAGCGTCAACGATAAAAGATGTTCTTCGTCGCCGCGTCCGTTGACTAACACGGTTGTTGATGTATCGCTATGGTGTGTATCGCGGTCACGATACGCGTAGCGCTCACCATTCCATAATGCTTCCAGGCGCGTTTTGAGCGAGGTGATGGTGGTATCGAGCTTGGCTGATAACGCCAAATCGCCGACGCGCTCCGCGATTTGGCGAAGGTGAATGGTTTCGGAGAGTAGATAGCTGGCGAGATCAGGCGCTTCAACATACCGAATATCGGCGTTTTGTCCATATCCCAGACCGACCGCGAATGTCGGCATAAACGGATAGCCGGTTTGCTGTTCACTCGCCCATTCTGGGAAACCATCTTTGTCGGCGTCCAAATCAGGACGCAGCCAGCGATTGACGAAACGTGCGAGCTTGGGGTAGACCGTGCGCAAAAATTCAAGATCGTCGGTTTGTTGATAAAGTTCCCACGAAAGACGTGCCAAAATCGGAAGACACAACATGCCCGTTTTTTGCCCACCTAACCCGGGTTTGTAATCGACAAAACCTTCGTCTTGTAAATACGCAAGATAATTATGGACGATGCCTTGCGCCAGTGCCGGATCAATCGTCGCGATTGCCAACGCGGTCAAATAGGCGAGTGTTGGGGTTTGTCCGCTCCACGAACGCGGGTGATCCGACCCATCACCCGACGGGCTGAATCCGCGATGCGGCTGACGTGTGCCGACAAACGACGCATAGGGCATAACCATTGTAGGATCAAGAAACGATCCGATCACCTGTTGATAGGCGAATGCCAGTGCTGCATCGGTATCGAGATCGCCTGTTTCGATAACAGGAATGGTAATCGCCTGTTCGTTGATCTTCCGCAGCGCCTTTGTCCATACATCTTTGACGAACAGCGCATCAATGGCGGCGAAACCATCGATCAGCGTCGGTAATCCGGCGTGTGCCCAACGGATTTTTGCCGTCCCACCGCCCTTGATCGAGATCGACGCTGTAAGTTTGGCATTCTTGCTATCGATAACGGGCTTGCCGCCTTCAAGTACGATCACAGGCGTTATGCTGGCGATCTTGTCGAAGGTGACGCCCGGATCGCCTTTCAGACGATCCGCACGTTTGATTTTTATCTCTTGATTGTCAGCCGCCGCGAAAGCGATCACGTCGAGGCGTATCGCTACGGGTGTGGTGCGTGTATTTTTGAGTGTGTAACGCGCGCCTAAGGTGTGAGAGTCCACCGCCCAATAATCAGCTTTCAAAATGATATTCGGCGTCAGTTTGGCTTCAATTTCGATATAGCCTGGCGCGAACGCAGTGACAACTGGGGGTGAAGCGTATGCCTGAAACTGGTAAATCGGACGATTATCGATCCACCACATCGGAATCACGCTCGCAAGCCCGACCCGCCCGCCATAGCGCGTTTGTACGGTCAGCGCAGGCGAGTCAGGTTTGCCGAGCGTCAATTCCCATATTTGATCATCGGTATAATCGGTCGCGCTCACGCGCGCATCGGCGGCTACTGTAAGAGCAAGTGGACTTTCTCGTGTCAACTGCCATCGTCGAAGCGTGCTCATCGTGTGACCTGCTCATTCTGCGTGCGAATCCGTACGTGATCAACCACCGCCAAGTTGCCAGGATGCATCAATTTCATTGAAGCGGAACTGTTCTTCGTACAGGCTGTAAAGAATATGCGATCCGGGTCCCGCCGTATATTGTCCATTCGTATCAGCGCTGCCACCCGCGCGATATTCGTAATTACTCAAATAGCCGAATTCTGGCGTGACCGCCCAACCAAGTTGATCGCGCAAATCAGGCGTATCACGCCAGATTTTGCCAAAGCCGCGTATTGGCTGTGTCAATCCGTCCGGTACAGTCAGCGCGGGGTCAGACTCGGGGTCTGTGCCTTCGATCCACGAGTCTTCGTAGGCTGCCCACGTACCACGCCCTTCACCGTTGATCAACAATACCCAAATTTCACGGTTCGGTTCCAGCCAAAACATACGCCCACGCTCGAAAAGCTGCTCGACGATCTGGATACGCGCGACGACGGGCGTCGGGAAACCAGGTGGTAAATCGGTGCGTGCCGCGGCTGCGATGGTTGGCTGTGCGGTGATGGCGTTTGGGGTCGTATTTGTGGGTGTTTCGGTCTCGCTTTCCGCAGTGATCGCGGCAACCATTTCTGGGGTCGGCGTGACGGGTATTAGCGAAGGTGTCGGTGACAGGACGATATACACCACCGTTGGTGTTTCTGTCTGGCACGCTGCGCATACAAACAACACAGCGATCAAAAGACTGGTTATCGACCAGCGAATTGGCAAGCGCATAAGCGGAAAATCTCCATCAGGTGACGTTACAAGGGAAACATCGATCCCTCGTGAAGTATTTTTCTTGTGATAAGCACAAGTAAAACTATCCTGATTCTAGCAGACCTGCCGCGAGATGCAACGCTGGACGCCCACTGCGCTGTGGTAGAGTAAGGCTACAACAAGAAGTGATAGGCGAGCAGGGTAAGGATACAGCATATGATCAATACGCCACGCCCCAAAGCGATTACATGGAACAAACTTGAAGCGTACCTCGAAATTACGTGGGATGACGGCGCGGTGTGCAAATATCCGCTTTCGCATTTGCGCGAAGCCTGTCCGTGCGTCGAATGTCGCGGCGGACATCAAAATATGGGACGTAATCATGATCCGGAAAACATCCTCACGCTGATTCCACGCCGTTCTTACCTGATGACTGAGATTGTCCCAATTGGTAATTATGCACTACAGCCATCCTGGGACGATGGGCATCACACGGGAATTTATACGTTCGATTATCTTCGTCGTTTGTGCGTATTGGACGACCCGAATTCATAATTAAGATGCGTGTGAATGTATCAAGCTTGCATGTTCGTTCCCCGTGTGGATAATTACAGATGTACGGGGTGAAACGTTTTTTCACTCTGCACATTAGGAAATTTCTACACCGGTGCAGGTTTTAGGGAGATTTTTGAATGAAGATTCTTAAAGGCAAGATGTGGTTGATGGTCGCTGTGTTCGCTGTGGCGATGCTGCCAGTTTTGGGCGCTTTGGCGCAAAGCGAGACGGTTAATCTCGTTTTATGGCACGCCAAGCAGGACGCAGAAGGCGATGCGCTGTTGGCAATCATTGATGCGTTCCAAGAAGCGAACCCCGATATTACTGTTGAGCAGGTTTACAACCCCAGCGGCACGTTGACCGACAGCTTTATCGCGGCAGCGGGCGCGGGCGAAGGTCCTGACATGGTGATCTGGGCGAATGACAGCACTGGTCCGTGGGCGACCGGCGGATTGATCTCCGATTTGACGGAATCAATCGATGATGAACTGCTGGCTCAGGCGAGCGACGCAGGTTGGGGTACCTTTACATTTGAAGACTCAATCTATGGCGTTCCGTTCAGTGCCAAGACCCTTTCGTTCTTCTACAACCGTGCGCTCGTCCCCGAAGCGCCCGAAACATGGGCAGACGTGATCAGCATCAGCGAAGAACTGGCGCAAGATGGCGTGACCGGTCTGGCATTCCAGAATGGCTTCTTCCACAGCGCGGGCTTCCTGTACTCGCTCGGTGGCAGCCTGATGAACGATGACGGCAGCGCCAACTTCGCGCCCGACACCGAAGGCGCCGATGCGATGGTCGCGTATCTCGATTTCCACAAAATGATGTACGACCTGGCGCAAGACCCGGATAGCGGCATCGTCATCGACGGTGCGTCGCCCAATCCCAGTTTCCAGACCGGCGATGTGGCGATGGTTTACGACGGCATTTGGAATTTGGCGCAGTTCGAAAGCGATCTCGGTGATGACCTCGGCGTCGCGCTGATGCCCGCGCTCGACAACGGCGAAATCCCTGCGCTGTTCGCGCAATCAGAAGGTTTCTTTGCCAACGCGACCGTCAACGAAGACCCTGCCAAGCTCGAAGCATTCCTGGCGTGGTCACGCTTCGTGACGGGTGACGAAGGTCAGTCGATTGCGGCGACCGAAGGTGGTCTGCTGCCCGTTAACCCAGCGGTCGAAGTTGAAAGCGCGAATTTGCAAGTGTTCGCGGAACAATTCGCGCTCGGTACACCGTTCCCGAACCGTGCCGAACTCGGTCAGTTCTGGGGTCCGATGGGCGACGCAATCACCCGCGTGACCGATGGTGGCGAAGCAGCAGCAGATGTCGCGGCAGAAACTTATGAAGCTATTCAGGCAGGCATTGACGGGATGTAATTCCCCCGTTCGGCTCGATAATTTGATATCGTAAGTACATCGGGGCAAGGGCGACGCAAGTTGACCTTGCCCCGCGTGTTATCTCGTCACAGGAAAAAGGCTGATGGCAACCATCACACAACCACAGACCTACCCGATACAACCTGTCTCGACATGGGAAAGCCTTAAGCGCGGGGTGCGCGCCAGTGGATTGCCGTGGCTGTTCGTCTTGCCATCGATTGTGGTGATGCTGATCATCACGTTTACACCGCAAGCGTATCAAATTGGCATTTCGTTCCGCGATTTCGCGGCGGAAAATCTAGGCGGCGCTCCAGCGAGCTATGTCGGGCTCGAAAATTTTCGCCAGGTCCTTAACAACCAGATCAATGTTGTCAACTATGATTTCTTCCCGCTTTTAGGCTTCAATATTGTTTGGACGGTCATCAACGTCGCCTTTCACGTCATCATCGGCTTAGCGGTCGCCTTGGCGCTGAACGCTGAACACGTATTGGGGCGGCGGATTTACCGTGTGATTTTTGTGCTGCCTTGGGCACTACCCGGGTATATTACGGCGCTGATCTGGAACAATTTGTGGCAGCAAAACAGCGGCGGCATCAACCTGCTGTTTCAAGGCGTCAATGAGTCGCTGGGCACCATGCTGCCAACGCGTACCGCGTGGCTTACCGAACTCAACCCGCCGATCAATCTGCTGCCGATTATCCCGTATCTCGTCGTCATCGTATGCGCGGGGTTGGCGTTGTGGATGGGCTATCGGACGCTGAAGTCGGGTGGCTTGACCGAAGAACTTGATGCGCATAAAGCTGCACCCGTGTTTACGCCCGCTGATATCGTCGCCACGGTCGCTGCATTATTGATGATCGTCGGCTTTTTCTTCCTGCCGTTCGTCAGTGCAAACGGCGTAGAAGCGAGTGGGTTCAACCTGTTGTGGAACTTCAGCGTTTACAACGAGGCTATTGATCGCCAACTGCTGCTGATTCCATTATTCGTCAGCATGATCGCGATTGCTACAGCGGTGTGGGGCTTGCTCGATGTCAACGCCCGTCCTGTCGCACGCATCATCATGTTGGTGGCGGGGATTGCCGGTGCAATCTACTTCGCATTGTATTTCATCAATGCGGGTAGTTATCCAAATGCGACCCCGACGCTTGGCTTTTGGCTGGCGCTTGCTGGGGTGGTCGCCTCGATTGCACAGTATGCTATCCCGCGTCCCATGCACATCAACGCGACAGGCGTGATCAAGCGCGTCAGTATCGGCAAATCCGTGGTCACGGTTGGCGCGATTGTCCTCTTGTCGTTGGCAGCGCTTGGCACACTCACCGATGTTATCAGTAACGGAAGCCAGGCAAGCAACGCCGTGATCGATTTGTTTGAACGGGCTGGAGCGCCGAAACTGGCATTTTTCGCCGTATTGATCGCGAATATCTGGCTTGGTTGGCCCTTTATGATGGTAGTGGCGACGGGTGCATTACAATCGATTCCGCCTGATCTCTATGAAGCCGCCGATGTAGATGGCGCGAGCAAGTGGAAACAGTTCAGCAGTATTACGCTGCCCTTGCTGCGTCCAGCGATGGTTCCCGCGATCATGCTCGGTACCGTGTGGACGTTCAATGCGTTCAATGTGATTTTCTTTATCACGGCGGGCGGTCCGCGCAACCAAACCGACTTGTTAGTCACGCAGTCGTACAAGTTGATCCAACAAGAACAAGTCTATGGGGCGGCAGCAGCGTTCAGCATCATCGTCTTTTTCATTCTGCTGGTGATCACGTTGATCCAAAACCGCGTGACGCAAGCTACCAAGTCTTACGACGAGGCGTAAACTATGACGATAGAAACTTCTTCCGCACAAAGGGCTATGCAGCGGACGGTTGCGCCGACTCAGACCCGCTCGGACGTGCAGGTACGTACGTTTAACCCACGTATGCGCGGGATTGTTATCCGGCAGATCTTCTTACAGATTTTCCTGCTGATCATGCTCTTGATCGTGATGTTCCCGGTGGTGTGGATCGTTTCAATGGCGATTGACCCGCGCGGGGTTACACGACCGACCGATCTCAATTTGATCCCGCCGAATGCTAATCTCGATGCGTTCACGCGCTTGCTCAGTGAACCGTTCTCGAACGTGCTGCCGCTGTATTTTGGCGATTTGCTCATGAACAGTCTGTTCATCGCGCTCGGCGTCTCTCTATTTACAGTCGTACTGGGTTCGTCGGCGGCGTATGCATTTTCTCGCTTTCGCTTCATCGGGCGGCAAGGCGGTATGCTAGGGTTCATTATTCTGCTGCTGCTCCCCGCGACAGGCGTAGTAATCCCACTCTACGTGTTGTTCAGTCAGATTGAAATCAACAGTGTATTCGCCGCCGCCATTCCGTCTTTCTTTTCTGGCGCGATGATCGCGGGTATCGTGTGGGTTGCATTTTCGCTGATACGTGGTTTCGGCAAGAAAAATGAAGAACGCCTGATCAATCCTTCACCCGCTGTGCTGACGGGCGTGGTCGCGGCGGTAACGTTGATTGTGTTGGCTTTGACCTTCTACGTTTTGTTCCAACGCAGCGTTTTGCATACTGTCGTCATCGATGAGCCAGTACGCACATTGCGTGTGGAATACGACGAAGCGAAAGAAGATTATGATCAACGTGTCGGCAGCCTCGCACAGCGTGATACAACAGCGACCAACCGCGAGCGTCGCGCTGGTGCTGCCGAACAAGCTGCGCTCGATATTGTCGTCTTGAACGAGCAGGCGGCGACCGCTGATCAATCTGGCTTAGCTGCACTGCTGACAAGTGAGATCGACGCACGCAGTGTAATTGTCGAAGACCCAGACGACGATCTGGTATTGGTCGCGGCGTTGGCGGCGCAGGAAGTGCTCAATACAAGTGGCCTCGAAGCCGCTCGGCAGCTATTGAGCGACAATATCGCATTAATTCAGACCGAAGCGACCGATACGCGCGAAGGCGCGATCACGGCTCGGACTAACGCGGAAGAACAACGTACCAACGTGACGGCGGCGGAAACCCGTTTATTGGCGGCGGAAACCGCGTTCGATCAGGACGCGGCGCGTATTTACACACTGCGCGATCAGGCGTTTATAAACGTGATCCCGTATATTCTTATCGCGTGGGTAGCGACACTGCTCGCGGCGGTGCTGGTCTGGGTCATCGTGCGCGCGCTCAAGAATACGATTGAACCCCGTACGCTGATCAATATTATGTTGTATGCGTTGATCCTTTCGATCACGATTGGGTTTGGCTTGGTGGCGCTGCAAGGGCGCACCGAAGGCTTGAATCGGTCGAGTGAGACGCTGCGGACGACCTTGATCGGCTTGGCGCTGGCATTCGCATCGGGCGGCTTGCCGTTCGCAATCTGGAATCTCAAAGGCTACTTTGATACGATCCCGAAAGAATTGGAAGAAGCCGCGCTCATCGACGGCGCTGGCTTGTTCGGCACGTTCGTGCGTGTCATGATCCCGTTGGCGCTGCCTGCGTTTGCGATTGTGATCCTATTCAGCTTCATGCAGGGATGGACGGAGTTCATCCTGTCGTGGATTTTCCTGACGGGTGAAACGCAGAACTACACGCTGGCGATGGCGTTAGCGACGATGGCAAATGGCGCTAATCAAGCGCCGCCAGATATGCAAAAGTTTGCGGCAATGTCGATTTTGATTTCGATACCGATCATCGTGCTGTTTTTCGCCTTCCAACGCTGGATCGTCGGTGGGTTGGCGATTGGCGGCGTCAAAGGCTAATTGTCGTTTTTTCTACGACTTGTATTGGGGCATGGCAGATTGAAAATGATCTTCGCCATGCCCCTTACAATTATCGCCCCCTCGTTCATCCCCCAAACGTTGGGTCTTGCAAATCGCTAATGTACGGACTGCCCAATAAATCACAGGTCGCGGGCACTTGTTCATAGCGGACTTCCTGCAGAGGCGCATTAACGTTGAAGTAATTGTAAATCAGCCGTGACATTTCCGCGACCAGCGTCGATGATTCGTCGAAGTTCAACCATATCGGGTTATGGAGCACGACGACGAACACGTACGCGCCACCTGGACTGAACACGACTGCTGCGTCGCCGTGCGTGTCGTTGATCCAACCGTGTTTATGGGCAACTCTTACGGTTGCGGGGACGCCAGCTTCGATCAAATTGCCGATGCGATTGCCGCTCATCACATGCAGCATTTGACTGCACTCGGTTTGGGTAAAGGTACCACCGTCAATGAGAGGACCTGTTCCATTGACCGAGCACTGATAGACCCCATTGAGCAACCCACCGACTTCGTTCACGGTCATTTGATTGAATGGATCAGGTTCAGCCGCTGTTTGATCTGCTTCCGTAATTCGCGTGCGTGGCGCTTGCGGGGTGATGAACGGGTCGTTGGCGAACGGCGTGTAAATGAACGTATCTTCTAAGCCAACGCGCTCCAAGAACGCGCTCACACGTTCCGCACCCGTATATGGATTACCATCTCCCGCGATGCTCAACATCCGGTTGGTCGAGATATTCTCGCTGCAAATCATCGCGTCACCAATCGTATACGCGGTTTGATCATCCGGCGGCGCGTTGAACTGGTCATATAAACCCGCAAGAATGGCGATTTTGTTCACGCTCATGCCGCTGAACGCTGTTTCGCTGCCATACGTGAGCGATTCGCCAGTTTGCAGATTCATGACGAACATTGCGCCAAGCCGACTCGTCACCGGATCAAAACCTGCGTCGATCATCATTGCCGTGAGCGTATTGCCAAGGGCTTGAAATTCTGCACTGAGTGGCACAGGCGTCGCGCCAAGTACATCGCTGGCTTCAATGCCCGATGGCGTGGGGGTGAGCGTCGGTAAGTTGAACGTGATTTGGCTGATGGCAGGTAAGTTATATAAGTCGCCTTCAATCTCGATGAGATCAACGTTGACCCATGCTGCACCTGTGGGGCTGGCGGCGTAACGAATTTGTACCCAGGGTAACTGTGTATGCCAACCGACAATCGCCAGCACATCACCGACGCTGCCAATACCGACGCGTGGGTACTCGACACCTGGTCCGTAACGGATATTGATCTCGCCCTGAACGATTCCGCGCACTGCCGATTCGACTATTTCCAGCGCTGCTTCAGCGGTCGCAGCGGGGTTGGGTGTGCTGCTTAAAGTGGGTGGCGTCGCGGTCGGCAGCGTAGAGAGTGCAGCAGTTTCACCAAGTGCTATCTCGGTCACCGCGACGGTATTAAGATCACCCTGAATGGTCAATAATTCTTGAAATGCCCACCCAATCGGCTGCTGTGTATTGACATCTCCGAGCAGCACCCAGGGATATAACGCACTGCGACCGATAACCGGATAGCGCGTACCAGCGCGGATTTCGCCAACCTGAGTCGCAGTCGTGACTGTCCACGCACGCAGATTTGCCTGACCGATAGCTTCTGCTGTCACGCTCGTGTTTTGCGCCAGCACGGGGATAACTGCGAGCGCGATCAAAAGCATAGCTGCCGCGCCAATATATAGCGCGCGTCGTAGGGAAATAACCTGTTTCGTCAACCTGAAAATCCTCAACACTCGTTGACACTGTGACGCCTAGTATAACATGACCTATGCACGACTAATCCGCCCACGCGCTCGCGCTTGACACCCCGATGAACTTTGCTATACTCAAAATATGATTTGCCGAAGTGGCGAAATTGGCAGACGCGCTACGTTCAGGGCGTAGTTCTGGAAACGGAGTATGGGTTCGACTCCCATCTTCGGCACACAAAACCCGGTCGCAGCAATGTGCCGGGTTTTTTTATTGATAGCTATAGTCTAAGGATACACAGCATGGCAGAACGTGCTAAAAGACGCGGCGGGTCAGCGTTATCGAGCATTCAGGTCATGTTTGCCATGATTTTGGGGTTAGGTTTGCTGCTCGCGATCAACTTTAGTACGCGTATCACCGAAAGCCAGCCGCTGCAAGACGAGTACGAGCAAATTGTCAACGAGATCGCGGGACTCGAATCAGAACAGCAGGACTTAATCGCCCTGCGTGATTATGTTCGCAGCGACCCGTATGTCGAACAATGGGCGCGCGATAACGGCAAGATGGTGCGCCCGAACGAAGTATTGATCATTCCGGTGCCTTCTGGCGAAACTGTCGAACCGACACCGACTCCCAGCTTCAATGTGGAAGTTCAAACCGCGCCGCCAACACCCGAAGCATGGGAATTGTGGTGGGCGCTTTTCTTCGATCAACCCGTTCCAAATTCTTAACCGTCGTCGCGCATGTGGTCTGGCTGTACGCCTAGACGTGCGCCGATAACTGCTGCCACAGCGTTCTCACCGATAGCGATTGTAGTGCCCGCGTGTGCCATGCCTAATTTGATCACACCCATTGCAAATAACGTTCCGTCTGGGGCAGCGACACTGCTCGTCATCCGTCCGATTTCGCGTCCGTCCACATAAACGGGTGCGGGTGCTTCGACAAACGCGCTCAATTGGATAGCGACGAGTGTTTTCGCTAACCGCCCACGACTTTCCATCCGCGCGATGATCTCTTGTCCGGTATAACAACCTTTAGTGAAGCTGACTTCATCCCATAAACCGACTTCAAGCGGAATATAATCGGCGCTCAGTTCACGCCCAACGCCCGGACGCCCGGCGCGCGTACGCAGCGTGTTGTAGGTCAGCGATCCGGCAGGCATCAAGCCGCGTTCTCTTCCATTATTGAGCAGGTTATCGAGCACCTGCACGGCGTGTTCGGTCGCTGTGATCAACGCAAAATTCGACTGGAGAACGGGCTTGAGCCGGACAATCGTGAGCGGCACACCCTGAAAAATTACCGATTGGCACGCGAACAATGGAAGATCATGCAATTGCGGAAAACCCGCTGCGATAACCGTGTCGTCATGCGTGATATGCAGGTTGAATTGGCGTGTCAGTGGTGTCTCATCGACGATGCGCGCGTCATCGTTGAAGAAAATGTTCCGCTGAAGATAATCGCGTACGGCAGGGGCGCGTCCTGGTTCGGTCAAAATCAATGTCGAGTCGCCGTCGTTAAAAATGACTGCGCGGTCGATGATGCGCCCGTTGGGATTCGTAAAAATCGTCGGGCGACCAGAGCCAGCCGGGAGTTTTTCCAGATCGCCTGTCGAAATACGATGCAAAATCGTCAAGCGATCCTTGCCGGTCATGCGTAAGCGCCCTTCGTGCGACCGCTCCATGATGACGGCTGTGGATAATGCCGCATTGTATTCACTTGCAAGGTCATTGTAGTGGCGTGGGATGCCATCGGGCGCGAGTTCTGCGCCTAACCGTTGTTGATAAGTCGCTAAATCAGCCGTTATTTGCATCGTTGTTTATTCCGCGCGTTCATCAACGCGATAGTAATACACAAATGTCACCACCTCGTGCCCATCACGCTCATCGTATTCGAGCAAAACGGGCGGTAGATCGTCTGATGCGGCAGCTTCACCACCGATTAACCTTACCGCGTCCGCGTTCGGGTCGATAAACGCCTGTACCAGTTGCAATGCTACCGCTGCGGGTTGATGTCCCGCCGTTAGCACGATTGCAGGGTTGGGTAATGTTTGTACCGCCTGCGATGCATCATCAACAGGTAAGACGCGGACATGATAGCTGAACTTACCCATCAAGGTATTGGCGAGTGTCCACGCGCGATGACGTCCTGCGACTTCTGCCTGAATGATGCTGTATAAGAGCGCAGCGGCTTCTGCGAAGGAGTCATTGACGATGACATATTCACATTCATTCGCATATGCCAGTTCCGCTGGCACGCGCAGCAAGCGCTTCGCGATTTCAGCTTGTTTTTCGGTACCGCGATGTTTCATGCGCTGGATCAACGCGCCAATCGATGGCGGCATGACAAACACGCTGATGACGTTGTCTGGGTAAAGTTCTTTGACCCGCTGCGCGCCTAAATATTCGACATCTGCCATCAGCACATCGCCCGCCTTCAATCCAGCATCGAGCGTCGCGCGCGGCATTCCATAATAACGGTCGTTGCTTTTGCCATGAATAAGCTGCCATTCCAGCAGTTCGTCGTGGTCGATCATGTAGCGAAAGTGTTCAGTAGTGACGAAATGATGTTCGCGCCCATCTTTTTCACCTTCGCGCGGGGAGCGCGTTGTGGCAGTGGGGAACTGCCGCACGCGCGTCTGTCCTCCTGCAAAGCGCGCGATCATATCGTTCATGAGTTGATTTTTGCCCGCACCTGCGGGACCTACCAGCGTGATCAACATGCCGGAACGTGTGGTATCGATGTCAGTCAATCCAAACCCTCTGTATCGTGCCGAAACATCCAAGTGTTCGTAGTGTAACAGCGACACCGATACCCGCCTATACCGACTCGCCAAAATAAAACGCGCTCGGTCACTTACCGAGCGCGTTTTATCATTTCGGTGCGTGTGGTCGTTTATGGCGATGTAATCGAAATATCCGCTAAATACACGCCATCCTTCAAGTTGCCAGTGGTCGTGGTGGTGGTGTTGATACGGAAGCGGATCATCAGATTGGCGTCACTCGTTAGAGGAACGGTGCGCGGCTGCCATTGACTCGCTGTGACACTAGGATTGTTACCGTCATATTCGAAAGGCAGTACTTGTGCTGCACCAGTCAAGGATTCGCTTGCAATAAGAACCCAAGTAAAGCCGCCGTCGGTCGATTGCTCAACGAAGAAACGCATGTTGGCGCCAAGCGCGTAAATGCGTCGGTAATTCAACGTACCGCCGCCGCTCGTATTGACGAAGCCGCGCAAAAGCATCGACGAATCGCCGTATCGCAGCGAGCTGGTGCGCGTCGTCGTTGTCAGTGCATTGGGGCTGTCGGTGAACGAATATTGATCTTTGATCACACTCATGGCGATATTGGCATCGCCGCCGTTTTCAAAGTAATCGAGCGTGAGCGTACCGTTTACAATCGCAGTCCCAACGGTGACTGTGCGTGCATAAAGCGTCGTACTTTGCGCTTGCCAGCGGTTGATAATGCACACCTGCGTCGCAACACCTGGGCTACCGCACACTGCCGTGACATCGGTATTGGCGGCTGTGGCAGCAGGCATATACAGACGATAACCATCGTCGCCCATGATGCTGAAGGTATAACTGCCTGGGTTCAAATTGATGGTGCGCGTCCAACGAATAGAATAGTCGTCTAAGAACGTGGCTGGTGCACCAGTAAATGGCAACCCGGCTGATCCCATGAACAGATTAATATCCGGCGTGGTGGAGGTATAGGCTGCTGGCTGTTGGAAGAACGTATAGGTGTTAAGATCAGCGCCGCCGGTCTCGTCATGGACACTGATGTTCCACAAGCCGCCACCCAGCGCTTCGGATGCTGAAGCAAGGTCTTCATACCAGAATACGTCGTTTGCAGCGCCCCAATTGCCTTCAAACAGCCATGGACTGGTCACAGACGAGTCATCGCGGTCGAAGGGCAGCGCGGTTTGCGCGCGGGTGTAATCGACACGAATACCGTCGATATACCAACCATCCGCGACTGTCGTCGTCGCCGAATTCGATTGCAAAACGAAGCGGATGCGAATGCGGTTGTCCGCCGTCGCGTAGCTCGATAAATCGACCAACTCGCGCTGCCATGTATCGCGGCGCTGCTCACCGTTATTCCATACACTTACCCATGCGTTCCATCCGGCAAGTTTGTCGTACCTTTGCGTGTTATCAGCCGTATTCTCAACGGCTATCTGTACGGTCAGCGTGTCATCCGCGCCGATGGCGCGGCGCGTCCAAAACGACAGGGTGGGGACGACTGTCGTACTCACCGTTGGCGTGCCGCTCAAATCGACGACGTTACGCAGTTCGACGATGCGTCGATTATCCGCGCCATACCTGGCGATATTATCGAGATTGGCATTTGGACATACGGTATCCGGTGAGTCGGTTAGCACACTGCCCGTCGATGTTTTACGATAATCGTACAAAGTCGCGCAAGTCGATGGACTGGTCAGGGTTTGTACGCTGAACGCGCCTAACCACCACCGTTCATCAATCGTCGGTGCCAAGCCTGCCGATGCGAACTGAACATTGTCTTCAAAGAACACGCCATTGCCGGCTGCCCACAAATTCCATTCGGTTTCTGGCAGTTCGCCGATGAAAATATCATCGATATACACGCCGCGTGCTGCGGTTGCACTGCCGGTGGGAATGAGGTTGAAGCGAAGACGAATATCATCATCGATCTGCTCTGCAACCGTCGCAAAGTCGGTGATGTCTGCCCACGATGCTGCGCCGTTTGCCAGAATGACGCCAGCTTTCAAGTCAATCTCAATACGCTCCCACGCCAGATTATCGACAGGGGCATTGGTGTCAGCATCGAACGTCCAAATCGTCGTCCAACTATCGGTCGAACGCAGCCAGACATCGACGGTGAAATCGACATTGGCAGAAAGATCGCGTTTCATCCAGAATGTCAGATGTGGATCGGTCGCGACGGGGCGCGCGCCATCATCGTCGCCTACGGGTTTGGTTGTTGTATCGTCTAGCAAGTCAATGATGCGGCGCGTTTCGAAGCTTGTTGTGACGGCAGGTGTGAAGTTGGCACTGGGGCTGTCGTTGTACGCGTTGCTAGAACCGTTGAAGCCGCCAAAATTGGCATCGTTCGATGCTGCCCACGAGCCAACTGCCTGCCACTGCGCGGTGGTCACGCCGCTGTCTTCGGCGTCATCAACGAACGGATACGGACGATAACGCGACCCTGCTTCGCGTTCGAAGCTGATATTATCGATATACCAGCCTTCTCCTCCAGTTGCTCCCGCGTCGATGGTCATCGCCCAGCGCAGCAAAAATGGTTGGCTGGAAATCGTATCGACTCGGACTTCGACAGGCGACATCGCCAGACTGCTGCGCGATTTAAGATCGGCACCCGTTTTATCGAGCAGCGTCGCCAATTGCGTCCATGTAGGGTTAAGGCTGGTGACGTCATTGGTGTATTGAAGTTGAAGCGTCGCGCCAAGTGGTACCTCATAGGCTTGTTGGTAACTGACGATCAACGCGCCCGCATCGCCTTGACTATCCGTAAGTGCGGCTGTAGTCAAATCGATTGGATAACGAGTTTGCAGCACATATTGCTGGGTTGTTCCAGTTTGGCTCGGTATCGGATACGTATTGAGACTAGGGAACGCATCGAACGCGAAGCCACCGCCAGGGGCGGTATTCTGGCTGGTCAGGTTCCAGCGCCATGCAATGCTGCCAAATTCATTCAGCGTGTGCGTCGAATCGGCGGTGAAGATGAAATCGTTCATCTGATCGCGCGTATTCAAATCCCATAACTTGTTCAGCCCATACGTCGTGCCGAAACCGACATCATCGACGATTTGAATGTCATCAATGAACCAGCGTACCAGCGCACTCGGCGTACCACCGCTTTGAATTTTGAAGCGCAGTGCGATTTGGTCGGCAGTTGTCGAGTTATTGAGGTTGAACCCAAATCGCTGCCAATTGAAATTGGTACCTGTAGCTGCCTGAGACCAGACCTGAGACCAGACCGCGCTGGCGCGGTCGAAAACGCCAGCAGCTTCTACCCACGGCGCGACTTCCATCGAAACCGTGATGCCGTTTGCGCCGCTGAAGTCGTGTCGTTCCCAGAAACTTACGATCGGACGCGCCGCTGATCCAAGATCGATCTTGCCGCGCACTTCCAAGTAGCAGGTCGTATTCGCGGGAAACGTATCACCATCGATATTATCCCAGAACCGATCGCGCGACGCGCTGTCGCCGTCGCCCAGCACCGTCGCCCATGTACACGCAGTCGGGTTGACATTGTCAGGGTTGTAATCGATTGCCGGGTCGCCTACGCGCCAGCGGCTATCGAAATTAGCTTGATCGACAAATGGCAGCGCGAAAACAGGCACATCGGTCGGCGTATAGTTGGCAACCAATGTGCCTAACGCATCTTCAGCGTTCTGTGTCGCCGTACCCGCTGCGTTTGTATTTGCGGCGACCTGCGTCGATGTAGCGGCGGCGGCGATTTGTGCTACACCCGTTGCTGACCCATTGGCGAGCGCTGTGCCGGTGCGCTCAATAGGTGAAAGCGCCGTCGCGGTAACATTGGCGGGCGGCGTGAAAGCGCTATTGAACGGTGTCTCTTGCTGACCGTTAGCGGCGACCCATGTGACGGTACTCCAAAACGAATTTGGAACACCATATGTGCCAATCGGCGTCACCAGTGCGGGGTCTTGCCCAATAACGTTGTACACAACGTTTCCGAATACATTGCCAATCGCAGGACCCGTCGCCGCCAGCACAACGCCGAACGAGATGACGAGCAGCGCCAAAATCAAAGCATATTCGACGAGCGCCTGCCCGCGCGCTCCCCGTTGTAAGCCATGCGCTGAGCGCATTTTTCCAGTTACCCATCGTTTAATCATCGGATAGCCCTTAGATAAACGCTTTCAAAGCGAGAATAGACTTTTTCACCACGTTCTATGTTACCTAAACTGCGTCGAACTTGTGAACAATAATTGTCGTAAAGTTGTTTGAAGTCGTATACAAAAGTGCGAACTCGCGTGGTATGCTGGCATTTTTACCCAAAACTAGGTTGAGAGCATAAGGTATGACAGCACGCATCATCGACGGTCAGCAAGTAGCGGAACGTATTCGCGCGCGCATCGCGTCGTCTGTTATCGATTTGAAAACGCAAACCGGCGTGACTCCCGGTTTAGGCGTGGTGTTGGTTGGCGATAATCCGGCGTCAGCGCAGTATGTGCGCATGAAACGGCGGGCGTGCGAAAACGCGGGCATCTATTCGGTTGTACAACTATTGCCCGCTAATTCGACACAAGCACAAGTCGAGGCGGTAGTCGCTGCGCTCAATGCGGATGCTGCAATTCATGGCATTCTCGTCCAACTTCCGCTTCCGTCGCATATTGACGAAGCAGCAGTCATCAACGCCATCCGTTTGGAGAAAGACGCAGATGGGCTGCACCCAATCAATATTGGATTGTTAGCCATGAAAGGGCGCGAGCCGTCCTTTACCCCCGCGACGCCGACAGGCTGTATGACTTTGATCGCAGAGGCAGGCGTACCAATCGACGGCGCACATGCCGTCGTCATCGGGCGGAGCAATATTGTCGGCACGCCGATGGTGCTTATGTTGAGCAAAGCCAACGCGACTGTCACATTGTGTCACAGCCGCACGCAAAATATTCCCGCATTGGTACGCCAGGCAGATATTGTTGTCGCAGCGATTGGCAAGGCGAATTATGTCAAAGGCGAGTGGATCAAACCGGGTGCGACGGTGATCGATGTCGGTACGAATAAAATTGACGATGAAAATGACCCGCGCGGGTATCGCTTCGTCGGTGATGTGGATTTCGAATCGGCGGTACAAGTGGCGGGCGCGATCACGAAGGTTCCCGGCGGCGTCGGACCGATGACGATCACGGCATTGATGCAAAATACGCTCAAGGCGGCGGAGCGTTTTGCGATGATCCCCTGAATAAATTTATTGGCAGGGCGACCCGCGGCGCGCTACACTCAGGCGATTGCAGCACGAAAAGCAGGACTCGATGACGACGCTGTTGGTCAAAGATATTCGACACTTGGTTACGATGGATGCAGCGCGCCGCGAAATTTCTGACGGCGCGCTGTTCATACGTGATGGTGTTATCGAAGCGGTTGGCGCACTAGCGGAAATGCCAGAAGCCGCAGCGAGCGCCGATGACACCATCAACCTGCCGAATCACATTGTGATGCCAGGATTAGTCAATACGCATCATCATATGTTTCAAAGTTTGACGCGTGTTGTCGCTCAAAATGAGTTGTTGTTCGGATGGCTGCGTGCGCTGTATCCACTTTGGCGCGGACTCGATGGCGACGCGATTCACGTGTCTGCCAAGCTCGCGATGGCAGAGCTAATGCTGTCTGGATGCACAACCTCCAGCGATCACTTGTATTTGTATCCCAACGGCGCGCAGTTGGACGACGAAATCCGCGCGGCGATCGAAATTGGAATGCGTTTCCATGCGGCGCGCGGCGCGATGAGCGTTGGCGAGACCGATGGTGGATTACCTCCGGATGATTTAGTCGAAAATGAAGAAGCGATATTGCGCGATACGCGCCGTGTGATTGAGACGTATCACGACGCGAAACGCGGCGCGATGATTCGCATCGTGGTCGCGCCGTGTTCGCCGTTCACGGTCAGCCAAAATCTTATGCGCGAATCGGCGGCGCTGGCGCGCAGCTACAAGGTTCGATTGCATACCCATTTAGCCGAAACCGCCGACGATGTCGCGTACAGCCTGGAGAAATTTGGTCTGCTGCCCGGTGATTATGCGCGCTCGCTCGATTGGGTTGGTCAGGATGTATGGCACGCGCACTGTGTATGCTTGAACGAACGCGAGATCAGTTTGTTCGGGCGCACCGGAACAGGGGTATGTCATTGTCCGTCGAGCAATTTACGTCTCGCATCGGGTATCGCGCCAATCCGCCGCATGTTGGATTTTCGTGTTCCGGTGGGTTTAGGCGTCGATGGATCGGCGTCGAACGACAGCGGGCATTTACTGGGCGAAGCGCGCATGGCGATGCTGCTGCAACGGGCAATGGGTGATCCACTTGGGATGACTGCGCGCGAAGCATTAGAATTGGCAACTTTAGGTGGAGCGGCTGTGCTGGGACGTGACGACATTGGCGCGCTTGCGCCAGGTATGATGGCGGACTTTATCGCCTTTCGGGTCGATACCCTGGCGTTTGCCGGCGCAGGGAACGACCTGGTCGCAGCGTTGGTCTTATGCGCGCCGCAAACCGTCGATTACAGCGTGATTAACGGGCGCGTGACGGTGCGCTACGGTGTGCTGCAAACCACCGAACTGCGCCCACTGATCGAACGCCATAACGCAATCTCACGCCGCCTGATTCGTGGTGAACACGTCTAATCCGCTATGGGTATCGAGTGATCCAGAAAGGCTGACCAACGATGACACTTTCTAGCCGAATAGCCGCCGCACGTGGGGATATTCAAGCCGATTTACTTCTCAAGAACGCTCGCTTGATCCACGTGTTGACTGGTGAAATTTACCCAACTGATATTGTCGTTCATAACGGTTATATTGTCGGTTTGGGGCAGGGTTACAGCGCTGCACACGAGGTCGATCTTGGCGGGCGTTATGTCGCACCTGGGTTCATCGATGCCCATGTCCATATCGAAAGCAGCCTGTGTACGCCCCCCGAGTTTGCGCGTGCTGTCGCGGTGCGCGGCGTGACCAGCATCATCACCGACCCGCACGAAATCGCTAATGTACTGGGTTTGGATGGCATCCGCTTCATGCTGGAACGTTCCAGGCATAGCCCGATCAACAATTTCGTCATGGCATCGAGTTGTGTGCCAGCTACCCACATGGAAACCAGTGGCGCACGGCTGGAAGCCGATGATCTGGCGGCACTGCTGGCGGATGAATGGGTCATTGGTTTAGCCGAAATGATGAATTATCCGGGCGTGGTGGCGGGTGATGAACGCATATTGGATAAACTGGAACTGTTCAAACATCGCCCTATCGATGGTCACAGCCCGTCACTGACTGGATACGCGCTCAATGCGTATGCAGCGTCTGGGATTGGCAGCGATCACGAATGTACTACCCCCGAAGAAGCGCGTGAGAAACTTCGGTTGGGCATGACTATTTTGATCCGTGAAGGCACCACCACGCACAACCTCAAGCCGTTGCTGCCCGTTGTGACGCCGCAAAATCAACATCGGTTCTGCTTTTGCACCGATGACCGTCAACCGGGTGATCTGCTCGATAAGGGCAGTATCGATATGATGATTCGCACGGCAATTGCCGCAGGCATCGACCCGATGACTGCAATTCGCATGGGGACGATCAACACAGCCAACTGGTTTAGGCTGTTTGATCGTGGAGCCGTTGTGCCGGGTCGTCGCGCCGATATGGTGGTATTCTCCGATATCAACGAATTGCACGCCGAACTCGTGTACCGCAATGGCGTGTTGATCGCGCAAAATGGACAGATGACTTTCGCTAGTCCGCCGCTTACGCCGGTTCACTTGCGCGCGTCGATGAACGCCACCAGCACGTTCGATGTTTCCATTCCTGCGCGTGGGTCGCGCGTTCACGTCATCGAAGGCTACGCTGATCAAGTCGTGACAGGTCACACTGTAGACGATGCGCGGATCGTAGATGGTTACGCGGTATCCGATGTAGAACGCGATATGCTCAAGATGATCGTGATCGAACGTCACGGTGCCAGTAACAATATCGGCAAGGGCTTCATTCGCGGATTTGGTCTAAAACGGGGATCGATTGCCGGGTCGGTCGCGCATGACCATCACAACCTTGTTGTTATTGGCACAGATGACGATAGTATTCGGCGCGCAGCGCATGCGGTGATTGAAATGGGTGGCGGCTTGGTGGCGGTCGATGGCGATCAAGTCGTGGCGTCGCTGGCGCTTCCCATCGCCGGGTTGATGAGCGAAGCGCCGATCCATGAGGTGCGCCGTGATTATGACGGTCTGATCGCAGCAGCGCGGACGATGGGCAGTCAGATGTTTGATCCGTTCATGGCGATGAGCTTCATGGCGCTGGAAGTCATTCCCAAGCTAAAATTGACTGACATCGGCTTGGTCGATGTTGAAACCTTTGAAGTCATTGACCTGTTCGTGTAGGGATGTGCCATGAATAGCAACGAATTACTTAACGAATTGCGGGCATTAGCGAATCGATGGGCGATCAAGGCACGGGACTTTGCGCGTGACGCCAAAAGTAACGCCGACGCTGGACAGGCACAGTATTATCGTGGCATGGCAGACGGTTATTATCGAGCGGCGACCGAATTGGCAGCAACGTTAAAGGGCGAAACAACCACCGCTGAGCCTGCAACCAATACTTCAACACCCGCCGCGCCTCGTCCAGCGACGAACGCAGCATCCGACGGGACACAACCTGCCGCGCCCGCTGCGCCTGTCGAGTATATCGCGCTGCCTGTCAACGAAATTATGAACATGCTGGAATATTCTGATCTCAATCCTCGCGATGTCACGTTCAAACCTGGCAACGTGGTATACGCGCTGTTTTCACGCTGGCATCCGCTAACCAACCACGAGCGTATTGCAAAAATTGCGGCGTTGGACTCACGCATTGTGATCTTGAATTATGGGAAAGTTAAGGATACCAACGATCCTTACGTCGAATTCGCTTTCAAACAAGGGTAAAACATGACGCAGCAGCATTCTCTGGTCGATCCATCGGTGATCGACTCAATTCGGTCGCGTGTGAGCGCACAGCGCGACGACATCATTACATTTTTGAAAGACTTGTGCGCGATTCCCAGTTATGACAGTCAAATCCTTGCGGTGTGCGAACGTGCTGAAGCCGAAATGCGCAAGCTCGGTTTTGACGACGTGTTTTTTGATACGATGGGCAATATCGTCGGGCGCATTGGCGACGGCGCGACCAAGGTGCTGTACGACAGCCATCTTGATACCGTCGGCATTGGCGACCCGGAAGAATGGGAATGGGATCCGTTTCAAGGCAAGGTCGAAAACGGCGTGTTCTTCGCGCGCGGCGCGTGCGACGAAAAGAACAGCACGCCAGGTATGATCTACGGGTTGGCGTTGGCGCGCGATCTCGGTCTGCTCGATGGCATCACTGCCTATTACTTTGGCAACATGGAAGAATGGTGTGACGGTATCGCCCCGAACGCACTCGTTGAAGTCGACGGCATCCGCCCCGATTTTGTCGTCGTGGGTGAGCCGACCAAAATGCAGGTATATCGCGGGCACAAAGGGCGCGTTGAAATGCAGGTCGTTGCCAAAGGCAAAAGCGCGCACGCCGCCAGTAATTTTTTGGGCGATAACGCGATCTACAAGCTGCTGCCCATCATCGACGCGATCAGCCAGCTTGAGCCAGAACTTGGCGACGATCCGTTTTTGGGACACGGACGCATCACGGTCACCGATATGCATGTCAAAACGCCGAGCATCAACGCCGTCCCCGACGAAGCGACGATTTTTATCGACCGCCGTGTCACATTTGGTGAAGACCCATTTGAAGAACTCAAGCGGATTCAAGGCGTCGTCGGGGATCGTGCCGATATCAGCGCGTCGATTTTGCATTACGACGATCCGAGTTATACCGGGTTCGTGTTTGAAGTCGAGAAAATCTATCCGGCGTGGGCGCTCAACGCGGATCATCCGTATGTACAGGCGGGCGTGACGGCGGGTGAACTGCTGTGGGGCGGCACGATGCCGACGGGCAAATGGGATTTTTCGACCAACGGTACGTATTGGACAGGTAAAGCGGGCATTCCGAGCATCGGATTTGGTCCCGGCGACGAAATCCACGCGCACACGGTCATCGATCAGGTCTCGCTCGACGATGTAGTACGCTCGACCGAATGGTACGCACTGCTGCCCGCCTTGATCACACGCAAATAACACACGAAAGGCGCAGCATGATTTTAATCACCGGAAAATTCGGTATCATCGCCGACAAACGAAGCGAGTTTATCGCGTTCGCGGCGGCGCTTGTGCCGCATGAGCGCTTACAGGCGGGGTGTCTCAATTTCGATATTTTTGAAGATGTCACCACGCCCAACCGCTTCTTGATGCTTGAAGAATGGGAAAGCCAGGAAGCGTTGGACGCCTACAACGACAGCGACGAATTTGAACGCAATGAAGCAGCGTTCGATGCTTTTGTTATGGGCGATCCGAGTTGGGACGAGTATCAGTTTTGACTCAAGCGTAGAGAGACCGCCGTAGGCTGAAGTCATACGTCTAAAATAAAAACCTGCAAGCCCACTGAAGGGGTTGTATAAAGCGCCTTTCGTGCGCTTCCAAGTTTTTTCGCTAGCGGTGGGTTTTAACCCGCCGCGATATGACAAGGATGATGTCCCACCATGCAGACCGATTTACGCAACCGTGACTTGATCACGACTCAAGAATGGACACGCGATGAAATTGACACGCTGCTCGATGTGGCGTGGGATTTGAAACGCAAACGGGCGTTGGGCGAACCGCACGCTTATCTACGTGATAAAGTGCTGGCGATGCTGTTCTTCTTTAGCAGCACGCGCACGCGCGTCAGCTTTGAGGCGGGCATGGCGCAGTTGGGCGGTCACGCCCAGTTTATCGACAGCGAAAGCACACAGATCAGTCACGGCGATACCGCCAAAGAGATCGGTGAGATCATCGGGCGTTACTGCGATGGCATCGCTATTCGCCAGTGCGATTGGAAGTTCGGCAACCAATATATCCGCGATGTTGCCGCCGCCAGCCGCGTACCGGTGTTGAATATGCAGGATGATATTTATCACCCGTTCCAAATTTTGGCGGACTTGATGACGATCCAAGAACGCTTCGGGCGTGATTTGCGCGGACGGACGATCAATGTCAGCTATGCCTATGCGTCGAGCTATCAAAAGCCGTTGAGCGTGCCGCAAGACTTGATCTTGATGATGACGCGCTACGGCATGAATGTGCGCCTGACGCATCCGCCAGAATTTGCGCTCATGCCCGACATCGTGGAGCAAGCGCGCGAGAACAGCAAACGCGGCGGCGGTTCGTTCGAGATTGGCGACGACTTCGATGCGGGCTTTCAAGATGCTGACATCGTGTACCCCAAGTCATGGGGCTGCTGGATGACAACCGAAGACAAAGACGAATCCAAGCAAATTGGCGGCAAATACACCGACTGGATTACCGACTCGCGCCGTATGGCGATGGCGAAACAAGACGCCATTTATATGCACTGTCTGCCAGCGGATCGCAACATAGAAGTCACTGATGAGGTGATCGAAGGTCATCAAAGCGTGGTCTACGACGAAGCCGAAAATCGTCTGCATGTACAAAAAGCGGCAATGGCGCTGACGATGCGGTCGTAACATTCATCATTGGATTTGAGGCGCGATATCAATCGCGCCTAGTTATCTTCATGGAGTTAATAACGTGACCTTAATTTGGGCATCAACGAACTATTATGAGCGTGTTCCCTATGCTAATGAAAAAGATTTAGAATCCGCTATTTTGCAAGTACAGGAAAGGTTGTTTGGAACGTCGTGCGTTTATCTCGATGTAAAGAAAAAAGTGGATAAAAATATACCTGACGGTTATTTGATTGATCTCAAATCTTATCCCCCACGTCTTTATGTCGTTGAGAATGAACTAGCGGAACATGATTCGCTCCGACATATCGCCGTACAGTTACTTGAGTTTTCATTATCAATTGTGAATGAACCTAGAAAAATTCATCAAGTACTGATGAATGCTCTAAAAGAAAATCCTATAGCGTTGAGTAAATGCAATGAGTATTGGTCAAAGAATGAATTTCGCAATATAGATCATTTTCTAGACGTGATGGTGCATAAAGATTTTGCTGCACTCCTCATAATCGACGAAATGCCAGAACGGTTGAATACAATCTTGGCGACTCGTCTCAAATTTCCCGTTGAAACCATTGAATTGGTTCGTTATCAAAATCATGATGGACAGCAATTTTATACATTTGAACCATTTTCACCTTCTGCAATTTCAACCATAACAAAATCGAATGCCCTTGCTCGTGATCCTGAGGAGATTGACACAGTTGTTGTGCCTGCAAATATCGACGGATTTAATGAAACTTTTCTAGGCGAAAACCGTTGGTATGCCATTAGACTGGGTGTACTGCGTCCACAAATCAAGTATCTTGCGGTATATCAAACTGCACCTCGCTCAGCAATCACCTATTTTGCTCCTGTAAGTTCAATTGAACCGTGGCAAGATAGCGGTAAGTTCGTTGTGAATTTTTCGGAAAAGCCGAAAGAACTTGAAAGACATATAAAACCCGGAACACAACAAAAGCATCTTCAAAATATTAGATACACAACTTTAGAACGATTACAAAATGCAAAAACGCTTGACGATCTTTAGGAAGAATCATGCCCACTAAACTTGCAGCCGTCGCCGTCGGCGGAAACTCGCTCATCCTTGACCCCAAACACCCCGAAGTCATCAACCAGTGGGACGCGGTGCGCGTCACCTGCGAACACATTGCGGACATGATCGCCGAAGGCTGGAACGTGATCATCACGCATGGCAACGGACCACAAGTCGGCTACATCATGCGCCGCGCCGAACTCGCCGCGCACGAAGTTCACACCGTGCCGCTCGATTTGATCGTCGCAGATACGCAAGGCGCGATTGGGTACATGATTCAGCAATCGCTCGATAACGCGCTGCGTCGGCGCGGAATCAACCGCACGATTGTCACCGTCATCACACAGGTGCGCGTCGATCCTGATGATCCGGCATTTCAGCACCCCAATAAGCCCATTGGCGGCTTTATGACCGAAGATCAAGCGCGCAGCTTTGAAAAAGACGGCTGGAACGTAGTCGAAGACTCCGGTCGTGGCTGGCGGCGCGTCGTCGCGTCGCCCAAGCCGATGGCGATCCAAGAGATTAACGCCATTCGCGCGCTGATCATGAACGATTACATCGTGATCGCGGTCGGCGGCGGCGGCGTCCCAGTGATCCGCGATCAACACGGTGAATTGCGCGGTACCAGTGCCGTCATCGACAAAGACCGTGCCAGCAGCTTGATCGCGCAAATGCTGCGCGCTGATTTACTCGTCATTTCGACGGGCGTAGAAAAAGTGTGCTTGAACTACAACAAGCCGGGCATGTGCGACATCGATCAAATGACGCTGGCAGAAGCACAGGGCTATATTGGCGACGGGCATTTTCCGCCCGGCAGTATGCTGCCTAAAATCGAAGCGGCGGTCGAGTTCGTCAAGATGGGCGGACCGATGGCGGTCATCACTGATCCGCCGAACCTGGCACGCGCGCTGCGCGGCGAAACCGGGACGCGCGTGATTCCGGGATAAAGCTTGAACCACAGAGGACATAGAGGACACAGAGAAAAATGGCTGTGGTTTCGCAGTTAAAGTGCAGCATTTGTCAACGCGAGTATGCGCCGGGTGAAGTCGAATACACCTGTCCGGTGTGCGGTCAGGTCGGGACGCTCGATGTGCTGTACGATTACGACGCTTTACGATCCAGCCTTGACCGTGACGCGATTGGCGCGGGGCGCACAATCTCAATGTGGCGCTATCGTGACTTGCTCCCGCTCAATCCCGACAGCATAGTGCCGCCGCTCCGAGTCGGCTACACGCCATTCTACGATGCGCCGCGTCTGGCGGCTGACCTCGGTTTGCGTGCGGCGTGGGTCAAAGATGATGGCGCAAACCCAACCGGATCGCTCAAAGACCGCGCCAGCGCCTTGATCGTCGCGCGCGCATTGGAGCAGGGGATTGAAACCGTAAGCACCGCCAGCACAGGCAACGCGGCGGCGGCATTGAGCGGCGTGGGTGCCTCGGTCGATGGAATCAATGTGATCATCTTTGTGCCAGCGAGCGCGCCCGAAGCCAAAATCGCGCAGTTGTTGGTTTATGGCGCGACGGTTTTGCTCGTCGAAGAGTCGTATGATGTCGCGTTCGATCTGTGTTATCAAATGTGTATTGAACAAGGCTGGTACTGCCGTAATACCGGAATCAACCCGTACACGACTGAAGGCAAAAAGACTGTCGCCTACGAAATAGCCGAACAACTCGATTGGGAGATGCCCGACGCCGTGATCGTTAGCGTCGGTGATGGCAATATCATTGCGGGCGTGCACAAAGGCTTTGTGGATTTGTTCAACTTGGGGTGGATTACGCAGATTCCTCGCTTAATCGGTGTCCAAGCATTAGGAAGTTCACCACTTGTTCATGCCTGGGAAAATGGAATTTTGGCGGCGGATATGACTCCGGTCGATGCAATCACCATTGCGGACAGCATTTCGGCAGGTCTACCGCGTGATCGGGCAAAAGCGCTCCGTGCTATCCGCGAAACCGACGGCGCGTTTATAGCGATTCCCGATGACGAGATCATCGCCAGCATCCCACGGTTGGCACGTTTGACGGGTGTATTTTGCGAACCTTCATGCGCGATTATTTACGCAGGCGCAAAACGTGCGTTAGAATTAGGGTACTTACGGGCTGAAGAGCGCGTGGTGTTTTTGCTCACTGGTAATGGTTTAAAAGATATACGCCGAGCGCAAGCATCGGTCACAGCCGGGTTGCGAGTCGCTCCAACACTTGACTCGATTAAAAATGCGCTAAAACTGGGATAACTATGAGCGAACAACCTGTCTATTCGATTATCGCGCCAATCTACAACGAAGAAGGCAATATCCCCGAACTACATCGGCGGATTAGCGAAGTCATGGAGTCGACCGGTGAAACCTGGGAACTGATCTGCGTTAACGACGGCAGCAAAGATCGCTCGCTCGAAATGCTGCAAGCCATCGCTGCACAAGACCCACGCATCAAGATTATCAATTTCGCGCGCAATTTTGGTCATCAAACCGCCGTAACTGCCGGAATTGACCATTCAGAAGGGCGTGCAGTCGTGCTGATCGATGCCGATTTGCAAGACCCGCCGGAATTGATTTTGGATATGATCGAACGCTGGAAAGCCGGCTACGAGGTGGTGTATGCCGTGCGCGAAAAACGCCTGGGCGAAAGTCCGTTCAAGCTGTTTACGGCAAAGCTGTTTTATCGGCTGATTTATCGTATTACCGATGTCGATATTCCCGTCGATACGGGCGATTTCCGTTTGATGGACCAAAAAGTCGTACAAGTCCTCAAAATCATGCGCGAACATAACCGTTTCATTCGCGGCATGACAAGTTGGGCAGGCTTTAAGCAAACGGGCGTGCAGTATATCCGTCAAGCACGCAACTGGGGCGAAACCAAATACCCACTCACGAAGATGATCCGTTTTGCCAGTGATGCGATTACCAGTTTCTCCTATTTTCCATTGCAGATCATGATCTATGTGGCGTCGATATTGGGTATGCTCGCACTGCTGGCGATTCCCATCGTCGCCCTGCTGCGCGTCTTTTTTGGACCGACGTTTTTCGGTGGACAAGCGACGACTATCACGATTGTTTTGTTGATGAGTTCGTTCCAGTTTTTCTTCTTGTTCATTCTTGGTCAATATCTGGCGCGTGTTTATGATGAAACTCGTGATAGACCGCTGTATATAGTTGCGTCACGCACGGGGTTGGATCATATTTCAGGCGTGATGCCGCCGAGCATTGCGCAAATGGTGAACGGTCTGCAAACCGTGTCCGAAACGCCGCAGCTTGTCCATGCTGAAACCGTAAACGATGTACAGGCGGCGATTCCGAAAGGGTGATCATGACCGATGATTCAGGATTGTTGGACGATATACAGCGCTACCGACAGATGGCGCTCGACTACGAAGCACTGGACGAAGAAATCGACACGTACATCGCAGATCGTGGCGGCAAAAAAGAACACGAGATGACGCCGGATGAACTTGTCCACTACCGCGATCTATCACGCCGCCGTGATGATTTGTTGAATGAAATTCGATTGCTGGAACACCAGCTTAAATTAGATGAGGACACCCCGTGATCACCGGACCCACGTTTGAGGAAATGCTGCACCCTCACAAGATTGACCCCACTATTCGCCAACAGGCGATTGCAGCCAAACATACACAGCCGCTTGACCCGATCAATCTGTTTAACATCACCTGGCGCAATGAACATGATGATGTCAATTATGTCGTGCTGCCGAAAGCGCTTACCGGAATCGACGCCGAAATTGTCGTCTTGATCGGCAAACACTTTCCGTCGGGTAGTCATAAAGTCGGCGCGGCGTACTCCGTACTGCTGGAAAAAGAATTGTTTGGCGAAGTTGACCCCTCAATGCATACGTTGGTGTGGCCTTCCACAGGCAATTATGGCATTGGCGGCGCATGGGTCGGCGGGCGTATGGGCTGCAAAAGCCTGGTTGTGCTGCCAGAGGGCATGAGCCGCGAACGGTTCGAACGCATCGAAAGCTATGGCGCGAGCGTCATTAAGACCGTCGGCTCAGAGAGCAATGTGAAAGAAATCTACGATGAGACCCATCGTTTACGCAAAGGCGACCCGAATATTCGCATTTTGAACCAATTCGAGCAGATGGGGAATTATAGATTTCACTACCATGTGACTGGCAATACCATCTGTGAATTAGCAGTCGAGTTACAGGCGCGCGGAATCGGCAACGGCAAGGTCGCCGCGTTTGTGTGGGCGATGGGAAGCGGCGGCACGAATGCGGCGGCTGACCGCATCAAGCAGGTTTTTCCAGATGCACGAAACGTCGGTTTAGAGCCAATTCAGTGCCCGACCCTGTATAACAACGGTTACGGTGCGCATGATATTCAAGGCATTGGCGATAAACATGTGACGTGGATTCACAACACATGGAATATGGACGCGCTCATGTGCATCGACGATATGGAATGCAAAAAGGGTTTACAACTGCTTGCTGAACCAGATGCGCGCCGCGTGCTCGTCACGCGTTATGGCATCGACGAAGCGACGGTCGAACATCTTAGCACGCTGTTTGGCATCAGCGGAATCTGCAATGTGCTCGGTGCGATTAAAACGGCGAAGTTTTACAAGCTCGGCGCGGGTGATGTTATCGTCACAGCGGCGACCGACAGCCTCGACCGCTATTACTCCGTTATGGATGATATGGCAGCGCACTACGGCAAACTTGACGAAGCGGCGGCGGTGGGTCGCGTTGAAGGCATTTTCCACGCGATGCACACCGACTGGTCACAACTGGGAACGCCCGATGTACAGGAGCGCTGGCATAATCTTAAGTACTACACCTGGGTTGAACAACAGGGTAAGACTGTGGAAGAACTGGACGCACAGCGCGATCCAGAATGGTGGATCGGGCATCAGCGCCGCGTCACCGAAATCGACGCACGCTTAAATGAGCTGCGGGAACGCGAACCCGCGGAGGTATAAAGAAGTCCGTTGATATTCGCAGAGGATCGCGTGCTTGTCGGCGTTGTATCGCGTAAGCGTGACCTTGATATTTTGAAGGCGGAACATTGGTATCGCATTCCACAAGCACGAATGTTGAAGGGCGTGCATACCGAGTTTCTTGCCTTTTTCTTGAGTGGGGCGGCGGCGAAAAACCAGCCGCCCGGTGTTTATTATTATGCCGAAAAAACGGGCATCGAATTGGCATATCGGCGTGATTTGTTGCCCAAAGAGACAAATCATCCACGTGCGGGCGAGATATATTATCAGGTGCAGTTTAACGACCTGATTGCCAAAGACCCACCGATAACGAACCCAACGAAACGCCCTATTAGTTTCATATTTACGACGTGGGATCGGTTTGAAGCGGCATCGGTCATTGCAGATTTATACAGCGAGTCTGATTTTTTTGTTGACCGCGTTTTTTACGCTTTACAACAGCACGATATTCACCCCGCGCGCTTGTGGGAGGCGGAGCGCAAAGCCGATCGCGCCGCGCCTGGCGTCCGTATTCCATGTAAGTTAGGCGAAGTCGTAGTATCGACACAACCGAGCGATGGGGTATATCTATTGGATCGCAGCAAAGATGACGATGAAATTCTGCGAGAAATTTTAGCGGAGATCGCGCGCAAGGGTGGTGCGATCATGATGAGCTTGCCAGGAGACTGAATGATGTTGATCACCAATGCGACCGTTGTGACGTGGGGGACACCGAACCAGGTGCTGACTGACCACGCGCTGTATATCAGCGACGGCATCATCCGCGCTGTGGGGAACACAAGCGAACTTGTCACGAAATATCCGGCAGAAGAACGTTTGGACGCACGCGGTCAATTGGTTATGCCCGGCAGCATCTGTGCGCACACGCATTTTTACGGTGCGTACGCGCGTGGCATGGCGATTCCTGGTGCGCCACCGAAAGATTTCCCTGAGATTTTGCAGCGTTTGTGGTGGACACTCGATAAAGCGCTCGACGCCGACAGCGTGCGCGCCAGCGCACTGGTATGCCTGGTTGATGCGATCAAGCACGGAACGACGACGCTGTTTGATCATCATGCGAGCCCAAACTTTATCGATGGCAGCCTGGATGTGATCGCGCAAGCGGTAGAACAAGCGGGCGTGCGCGCGGTGTTGTGTTACGAAGTCAGCGACCGCGACGGCATCGAGAAAGCCGATGCGGGCTTAACAGAAAATATCCGTTTCATCAATAAAATGCGCCAGCATCCGCGCGTGCGTGGCATGATCGGGCTGCACGCCAGCATGACGTTGAGCGATGAGACATTCATCCGACTGCTGAATGCGCGCGCTGATAACGGACACGACGACCCGATTCATATTCATGTCGCGGAGCACGAAGCCGATCAAGACGACTCGTTACGAAAATACGGGAAGCGGGTCGTGCATCGCCTTGCCGAATATGAATTGCTTGGGGGTGGCAATATCGCCGCGCACTGCGTGCATATCGACCAAAGTGAGTTGGAGTTACTCGTGCAAACGGGCATGACGATTACCCATCAGCCGCGCTCGAATATGAATAACGCGGTCGGCGCGATGCCGTTGGATATGATGATGCGTGCTGGCGCGTTTGCATGTTTGGGCAATGATGGCTTTAGTAACGCGATGTGGGAAGAATGGAAAGCTGCGTATTTTCTGCATAAAGTGACCAGCCGCGACCCACGCAGCGCTAACGGCGCAGATATCGCGCAGATGGCGACGCGCAACAATGCGCTGCTTGCGTCGTTGTTTTTTGGCGACAATGTCGGCTGGATAGGTGTTGGCGCGGCGGCAGACCTTATCTTCGTAGACTATCATCCTTTTACGCCATTTACAGCGGACAATATCGCCTGGCATGTTGTCTTTGGGTTCGAATCATCGATGGTGACGACGACGATTGTTGACGGTCGCGTCCTGATGCGTGACCGTCAACTGTTGACGCTTGACGAGGCTGAGATCGCGCGGGCTGCGCTTGCACTTGCGCCGGGCGTGTGGGAACGCTATCAACACTACGCCGCTATAGCTCCGAACGGGTGACATAGTCGGTTGAAACCCAACCAATTGAATCATCGTACTCGATTTGTGCCCAGCCTTCGCGTTCTTCCAAAACGATGAATGTCATCGAAGAAGTAACGCTGCCCAGTCGTGCGCTGGTTTCGTCGGGCTGTGCGCGCACGTTCAGCTCTGTGGTAGGCGTCACATACACGATTGTGTCAGCAGTAGGTTCGTCGGTGGTTTCCAGGTAGGGTTCAGCGAGCAGCGCTCGAATAGCGGCTTCGGTCACGTCATATGCACCTTCACCGATACGCCGATATCTAATCGTGCCCGTTTTATCGATCAAATAGATGGTGGGCCAATACCGCTGGTTATATGCCCGCCATGTTGTGCCCAGATTGTCAATCGCAACAGGGTAGGTGATACCGAGTTCGCTTGTGCCGACTTGAATATTGTCGAAATCATGCTCAAAAGCGAACTCTGGGTATTGCACACCGATCACCTGCAAACCATCGGCGGCATAGGTTTCATGCCATTGCTGCACAAACGGGATTGTACGGATGCAGTTGATACAGGTGTAGGTGAAAAATTCGATGAGCACTACTTGTCCACGCAAATGTTCGAGGCGCAGCGGTTGATCACTATTGAAAAATGAGACACTTTCGAGTTCGTGAGCAGCTCCAAAATTGGATAACTCTGGCACGATAGTCTCCGTCTGTGCATTAACGACACGAAAAAGGAGCAATCCAGAAATGATTAAAACCGACAAGGTGAATAATGAAGTTTTCAACACGTAAGGTGTCTCGATTTTCGAATTTCAGTACCTCTAAACTAATGGCGAGTCCTTACGCGATGCTAACGGATAGATGAGGTCACTCTTACACGGGGTACGGGGATGCGCTAAAATTCATGGCTATTCATTCGGAAAACCTAAAGACTTAGGATAACGCCATCATGACGGACAGCGAACGTACCCTACTCACGATTGCAGTTTTAGGCGGCACGGGTAAAGAAGGCAGTGGTTTGGCAATGCGATGGGCGTTGAACGGCTATCGTGTGATCATCGGGTCGCGCGACGCCGAAAAAGCGCAAGCGCGCGCGACAGAACTCAATCAACAACTTGGCGGCGAGTATCTCGTCGGGATGGATAATCGCGCGGCGGCGGCAGAAGCCAATTTAGTCGTGTTGAGCGTGCCCTACGGAGCACATCGAGATACGCTGGAAGGTGTAAGCGACTTATTGGCAGGTAAAATCCTGGTCGATGTAACGGTCCCGCTCGTGCCACCGAAATTTCGTACTGTGACCGTCCCTGAAGGCAGCGCGGCGGCATTGGAAGCACAAACGATCGTGGGCGACGGCGTGCGCGTGGTCAGTGCGTTTCAAAATGTCAGCTCGGAAAAAATGGGCGACCCCAGTACAGAAGTTCAATGCGATGTACTCGTCACCGGTGACGATGAGGCAGCGAAACAGGATGTGATCAAGCTTGTCGAAGCGGCGGGAATGAAGGGGATTGACGCGGGTCCCTTAGCAAACGCGGTAGCGGCAGAAAGTTTGACCCCGATTTTGCTGTATATCAATCGTAAATACGGAGTCAAGGGCAGTGGCATTCGTATTACGGGCTTAGAGTCGTGACCGAACCGCTTCATTTAACAGCGCTACAAGGTATTCCACGTATTCAGGCAGGCGATGATCTGATTGAGATTATCGCCGCAGGTTTGGAGCGGGCAGGAATCGACGCTCAAGACGGTGACGCGCTGGTCGTGACTTCCAAGATCGTCTCGAAGGCTGAAGCAAGACAAATTGATGTCGGCAGCATTACGCCGAGCGACCACGCGCACGAACTGGCAGCAATCACTGGAAAAGACCCGCGTATCGTTGAACTCGTGCTGCGCGAAAGTACGGAAATCAGCCGTGCGGCACCTAATGTGCTGGTAGTGCGTCATCGGCTCGGATTTGTTAGTGCCAACGCGGGCATCGATCAATCGAACGTCGATGGTGATGATAAAAGCGCACTTCTGCTGCCGCTCGACCCTGATGCCAGCGCTGCTCGGATATGCGCTGGATTAAAAACGTTGATAGGCGCAACTATGGGCATTGTCATCAGTGACTCGCATGGGCGTCCGTTTCGGTTTGGCAACGTCGGGGTCGCAATTGGTGTCGCGGGAATGCCAGGTTTGCTCGACTTGCGGGGTAAGCCGGATATGTTCGGGCGCGTCCTAAAGATTAGCATGACTGGATACGCTGATATGGTTGCCTCAGCGGCGGCATTGCTGACAGGTGAAGGCGCGGAAGGCTTGCCCGTCGTACATGTACGCGGCTTATCGCACCCTTCGGTCGATGGACGTGCCGTTGACTTAGTGCGCCCGCCTGAACAAGATTTATATCGTCAATAACGTCTACCTGCTGTATCCCCGTTCTTGCCCAACTTGCGGGCAAACCATTTCCTGATGGGGTTGATAATCAAGATACCTATAAACTGAGGTGTGCTTTGCTCAACGCAAAGGACAATATTTCTGCGCTGTTCTTCGAACGTCGGTCGATTCGACGTTATACCGATCAACCAGTGCCGCGCGCGCTCATCGAGCGCTTGATCGAAGTGTCGATATGGGCACCATCGGCGCATAACCGTCAGCCATGGCGGTTTGCGGTCGTCCTCGATAGCACCCAGAAAGAACAGTTGGCACGCATGATGGGCGATCAACTACGGCGCGATCTTGAAAAAGACGGCGTGCCTGAGTCGGTGATCGCGGCGGATACAGCGCGATCGTATGCGCGCATTACTAACGCACCCGCAGCCATCATATTGTGTCTGAGTATGGTAGATATGGATACCTACGCCGACGCGCGCCGGAACGAGAACGAATTTTTGATGGCAGCACAAAGTACAGCGATGGCAGGGCAGAATCTGCTGCTGGCGGCGCACGACGCGGGTTTAGGGGCATGTTGGATGTGCGCGCCGTTGTTTTGTCAAACAGTCGTTCAGGAAGCGCTCGATTTGCCCGATGATTGGCAGCCGCAGGCGTTGATCACGTTGGGCTACCCGGCGGAAAGCAAAACTAAAACTCGACACGCACTTGAAAAGAGTATCTTGTGGCGCTAAAGCTCGAACTGGATAAGATCGTTGTGTTGGTCGGCGGCGTCGGCGGCGCGAAACTGGCGCATGGGCTGGCACAAGTCCTGCCGCCTGAATGCTTGACAATCATCGTCAATACAGGCGACGATTTCTGGCATTATGGATTAAAAATTTGCCCTGATCTCGATACGGTCATGTATACATTGGCTGGAATCGTTGATAAAACTAACGGTTGGGGCGTCAGCGGCGATACGACTGTGATGCTGGACGCGCTGCGACGTTATGGTGAAACCCCCTGGTTTCGGCTGGGCGACCAGGATATGGCGACGCATGTCTTACGCACGCAAGCCTTGAAACAGAATGAATCGCTGACGACTGTGACCGGGCGATTGACAAAAAACCTCGATATTCATCATACGGTTTTGCCGATGACCGACGACGAAATGCCGACGATAATCGAAACAAGCGATTATGGCGAGTTAGAATTTCAGGAATATTTCGTCAAATTTCGCTGGCAGCCACGTGTTCAGGCAATCCGATATGCAGGTATGCAAAATGCGCGTATGACCGATGAAGTTATCAACGCGCTCATCAATGCCGATGCAATTCTGATCGCGCCGTCAAATCCGTGGTTGAGCATCGCGCCGATTTTGTCGGTTCCAGGATTGCGAAACGCGGTGAGTGCGCGCGGTGTGCCATGCGTGGCGATTAGTCCGATTGTAGAAGGGCGCGCACTCAAGGGTCCTGCCGCCAAAATCATGGCAGAATTAGGTTACACGGATGTTTCTGCGCGCTCGATTGCTGCGTACTATGACGATGTCATCAACGGATTTGTGTATGATGAACGCGACGGCGATCAGCAAGTAGCACATGATGATTTGCGTGTCCTTGCGTGTAATACAATCATGACGAACGACATTGAGCGTGCAGGACTAGCACAAACTGTTTTGGAATGGATCAACGATTGGTAGGCAAGTCATGAGTGTGTGGGTGATCATCCCGGTAAAACCACTAGCAAACGCCAAAAGTCGGCTGGCAAGCGTGCTCTCTCCGACTCAGCGTCACGAACTTGCCGAAGCACTGATGCGCCATACAATCAGCATTGTCAAACCGATCACGCGTGTCGCGGGGACACTGGTCATCAGCCGTGACCCGAAAGCGCTGTCGATTGCACGCGATTTGGGCGCGCACACCGTACAAGAGAGCGGAGCGCCAGAATTAAATCATGCGCTAACGCGCGCGACACAGGTAGTGATCGGGCTGCGCGGCGAAGCCGTATTGATTTTGCCCGCTGATCTGCCGTTGGTCACCAGTGACGATGTGCTCGGCATAATCGAGCACGGCGCAGACGAAAATTCAGTTGTCATTGCCACCGACCGCTTACTGGATGGCACGAATGCGATGTTGACCCGTCCTCCAGGTTTGATTGAATATACGTATGGTGTAGGGAGTTTTCAGCGACATGTGCAAGCGGCGCGCGATGCCGGAGCGGCGGTACACGTGTATCAAAGTGAGCGGTTGGCACTTGACATCGATATGCCCGAAGACCTGGCGAACTATGCGCGCATAGCGGGCGCAAATGGTGCAATACCGGCGTTCGTTACAGCGAATGAGGCGTAATGCGCCATTGATAGATTGCAGTGGTGAGCGTTGAGCGGTATAAATCCTGCCCTCAGTCGCGGCGTTTTTGGAGTACAACCTGATGGCGGATAGGGTAGCCCTTTATTTGCAAGATGCGCATCCATTGCAGGATGCGATTCGGTATGTCGAATATGCGGAAAAAAGTGGTTTTGAAGCCGTTTGGCAAGCGGAAAGTCGTCTCGTGCGTGATGCGATTGTGCCGATGGCGGCATTCGCCGCGCGCACCAGCCGGATCAAGATCGGCAGCGGCGTTATCAACAATTGGACGCGCAATGCAGCGGTAATCGCGGCGACGTTTTTAACGCTCGATGATCTGGCGCAAGACCGCATCATATGTGGTATTGGCGCGTGGTGGGATCCGTTAGCGTCGAAAGTCGGTATCACCCGTACAAAGCCGTTACTGGCGATGCGTGAAGTCGTCGAGGTTGTGCGCGATTTATTGGCGCGCAAGCGGGTGACGTTTCATGGTGAATTCGTCCATTTGACCGATGTTGAACTCGATGTCGTGCATGGGCGCAAAGAACCGCGCAACGTGCCCATCTATATCGGCGCGACGGGTCCGCAAATGATGGCGCTGACGGGTGAAATCGCGGATGGTGTGGTGCTGAATTATCTGGTCTCACCCAAATATAACGAAGGTGCGCTCGACCAGTTAATGATCGGTGCGCGCAAAGCGGGCAAAAATATCGATGATATTGACCGTCCGCAGTTGGTGGTGTGTTCGGTCGATTCTGATCGCAAAAAAGCGTTGGATAATGCGCGCAAGCTGGTCACACAATATCTCGGTCAGCAGCCGCACATCATGAAAGCGAGCGGCGTCCGCCAGGAACTGTTGGACGAAATCGGGCAAGTGCTGACATGGCCCGCCAGCGAAGAACAAATCGAAGCGGCGATGAAGCTCGTGCCAGACGACGTGGTGCAGATGATCACTGCCAGTGGGACGCCAGAAGAAGTGCGCGCGAAAGTGCGCGAATATGTACAGTCCGGCGCGACCTGTCCGATTTTGTATCCGCTTGGAGACGACGTGAATTTGATGATCGACACGTTCTCCGATGGATACAGCCAATAACGAAAGGACGGAGTACGGAGTGCTGAGTGCTGAGTTCAATAATAATGACTCGCATCTGAATACACATGGGGGCGTCTCAAACAGACGCCCGCTTGTTATCTGGGCATTTCTATGCGCGTTGGCGGGGTTGACGCTAATTGTGTACATCAGCATGAGCCTAAGTGCGGGGCGTGGCAATTTACTCATGCCGCTCGATGATGCGTATATTCATTTCCAGTACGCGCGCCAAATCGCAGCGGGTGAATTTTATAGCTACAACCCAGGTTTGCCGCCGACCAGTGGTGCGACCAGCTTTTTGTATCCGTATATTTTAGCCGTTGGGTACTTGATAGGTTTTCAGGGGCTGCTGCTCGGTTTATGGGCGATGAGCGTTGGCGCGGTCGCGTTGGTGCTGAGCGGTGGGCTGATTTACGCACTGGGTCGGGCGCTCAATACTGGTTGGGGTGGGGTGATCATCGCGGTCGCGTTCATGATCAACGGGGCGACCGCATGGCATTTTATGAGCGGCATGGAAACAGGGTTGGTCATGCTGTTCGTCCTGGTGACGTTGTATGGGTTAATCGCGCAGCGTAATGGGGTGGCGATCCTCGGCGCGGCGACCAGCGCGCTGCTGCGACCAGAAGGCGCGATTTTGGCGGTGCTTGTCAGCCTGTTTTTGTTAATCAAGGCATTCAATGCAAAGGCGCAAACGAAACAGCAAAGCGCGAGGCGTTGGGTGGGGGCATTTATTCCGTCGTTGGCGATTGGATTACAGCCGTTGACCAATGTGCTGGTCACAGGTTCGGCGGTGGCGACAGGGAACAGCGCGAAATCACTATTTGGGGTCGTGCCGTTCGATCTGGCGTATGTGATCGGGCGCATTTGGGAAAACTTTATCCGCATGTGGCGCGAGTTTTTCGCGTTTGATCTCCCCGGCGACGCGCGCGTCTATTTGGGCGTGGTGGTGGCTTTAATGGCGTTCGTCGGGTTTGTCAGATTGATTTGGCGACGTGAACGGCGCGGATTGGGCGTCTTGATCGGCGTATGGCTGGTTGGGATGACGTTGGCTATCAGTACGCTGGATACGGCGTTTTGGCACTTCAAACGTTATCAAATGCCGATGATCGCGGTGTTCTTTTTGATGGCGGTGGTTGGACTAAGCCAAATAGAAGGGCGCAAAACACAACACAAAGGCACAGAGACACAAAGACACGAAGGGTTGTGGCGGTTAGGCACGGCGATTTTGGGTGTCAGTGTACTGATAATCGCCATGTTGTCGAGCGTCGATTTTTTGAGAAGTTATATCGTGAATGTGGGCTATGTGTACGCACAGCCGTATCAAATGGGGTTGTGGCTGCGTGATAATGAACCGCCTGATACAGTGGTTGCAGTGCATGATGTCGGTATGATGCGTTATATCGGCGGTCATACCACGCTCGATATCGTTGGGTTGACGACGGCGAGCGCGTCGGATTATTGGCGCAACGGTCCTGGTGCGGTGGCAGAATTGATCATCCGTGAGCGACCCGATTTAATCGCCAGCTATGGCATGGGTCACGGCTTGGGGTTAGGCTATTTGCAAGGCACCGATTTATACGCGAATCCACAAGCGCAATACACCGTCACAACCGACAATACTCGTAATGTCGCGTTGGCGGCGGATACACAGGGGATTTATATCCCTGATTATACGGCGGCGGACAATGCTGAAACGCTGTCGGTGCTGCCACAGATTTATCCCGAATTATTCGAAAATGCGCAGCTGCGTGCCACGATCAATGTTGGTGATTTGGAATCGGAACGCGAACATGGCTATCAATGGTCGGTACAGGGCGCGCTCGGTGGCTTCCCGACAGAGTTTTATCAATTTGGCACATTTGGCTGTGTCGAAAACTGCGCGATAATGGACGGTGGACGGCGCATCAACGGCGCGGAGCGTTTTAGATTAACACCTGTCTATGCCGATAACGGGTCGCTTTGCAGTCGGTACTTGCTGGTCACACGCGTACATGCGGCACAAGCAGGTCGATTCACGGTCTTTAGCGAAAATGAAGCAGTAGCAACCCGCGTCATCCCGCTGCTGCCTGGAACATGGGTGGAAATCCCAACCATCATTGGGCTTTCAAATCACAATGGTCAGGATGGCTTTGCTCAACTGCGAGTCGTGCCAGATGGCTTGTATATGCCATACCGTCACTATATTTATGACCTGTGTTCTTATCAGGATGTGCGTGCTGAAAGGGATAACACACGCGCCTATTGGCAAGATACTGAAATTAGGCTTCAAAGAACGTCTAGCTTGACTCTAATGGCTGATCAAATGCAATTTGCGCTCGACTGGTATACACCGGGAGGAGCACAAGGCGATTACGCTTTCTTCATTCATCTGTACGCGGTGGACGATTTGAATACCATTGTCAAACAATATGACTCTCGTCCGGGGCGGGGGATGCTGCCGCCGGGAAATTGGCTGCCGGGTGGGTTTCGAGACACCGTTGACATCGACATCAGCGATGTGGCGAGCGGAGCGTACAGGATAGCGGTTGGGCTGTATGATCCGTATACGTTTGAGCGACTGATGCCATTCAGTGGTGATGAACAAGGACGGTTCTGGCTTGGAAACGTGAATATTCCGTAATCTGCGTTTACAATCAAACTATGGACGATACACGAGCGGTTTACGAGGCGCTGTTGCAGGCGCAAGATAAAGGTCAAGAAGCGGCGCTGGCAACCGTGATCAGCGTGCAAGGCAGTGTGCCGCGTCATGTTGGCAGTAAAATGCTGGTACGCACCGATGGCTCATGCGTTGGGACGGTGGGTGGCGGCAAGATGGAAAATCTTGTCATCGCAGAAGCGCTCGCCGTATGTGCCGATGGACAGGCGCGTACACGCAGTTACACGCTCAACGATATTGCGGCGGGCGATCCCGGTATTTGTGGCGGTACGGTCGAAGTCTTTATCGAGGCAGTCATCGCACCGCCAACCCTGGTCATCATCGGCGGTGGACATGTAGGGAAGGCGCTGGCAGAACTTGGCAAGTGGTCAGGTTTTCGTGTCATTTTGAGCGATGACCGCGATGATTTTTGTAACCCGACCTATGCGCCGGGTCTGGATGGTTATATCGTGTGTAAACCGGGCGAGATCATCGAACAGATGGTCATTGGGCGTTCGACATATGTGGCGGCGGTGACGCGCGGGCTACCCGTCGATATCAACTTGATTCCGGCGTTGCTTAAGACGAAAGCGCCCTATATTGGTTTGATTGGTAGTCGTCGTCGCTGGGCGCTGACGGCAAAAGCGCTCAAAGAGGAACGCGGCTTAACCGATGCCGATTTAGCACGTGTGGTCGCGCCGATTGGGTTGGAGCTGAATGCTGAAACGCCGAAAGAAATCGCCATCAGTATCATGGCGGAGATCGTAATGCGGCGGCGCGGCGGGACGGGCGAACCCATGCAGGCGAACCAAGAATCACAGATTTTGGAGACCAAACGATGGGATATCGACCAAAGCATCAGCGTTGATGACGATGTAAAACACAATGATTGAACTTGAGTGGGTGACGTGAAGATTTTGTGTGTGAGCGATACTGTTGTTCAGCAAATGGAAAACGCGGCGCACTTGCGCCGACGTTACAGCGATATTGAGATGATCTTGAGTTGTGGTGATATGCCGACGACGTACTTAGAATTTATTACGAGCGTCTTGAACGTGCCGCTTTTTTATGTGCGTGGCAACCACGATACGGGGTATGTTGAACGCCCGCCGGGTGGTGAAAATCTGCACCGCCGCTATTTCAACTATCATGGCATTCGCTTTTTTGGGATCGAAGGGTCGATCAAATACAATAACAGTCCTATTCAATATTCCGAAAGCGAAATGAACGGGTTCGTTCTGCAAGCTGCGCTGCCGCTGTATTTGCAACGGTTAAGCGGAAAAAAGCATGGCGTCGATATTTTTGTGACTCACGCACCCGCTTTTGGCATTCATGATGGCGATGATTTGCCGCATCGCGGTTTGCACGCCTTTATCCGTTTTATGGATATGTTTCGACCCCGCTATATGCTGCACGGGCATGTGCATACGTATGATAGGCGGGTGCAAACCGAAACCGGATACCGCGACACCTATGTTATGAATATCAATCCTGTCACTGTGTTGGAAATGGAACCGGAATAGCGCCATGTGGAGTCAATATTTCACCGTCACCAAAATTACCGAAGCGCTCGAAATAGTGGCGCAATATCGTGAACGCGCGCGCATCATCGCGGGCGGCACCGATATTTTGATCGAACTGGATCGTCAGATACGGCGCGGCGTCGATGTTTTGATCGACATTACGCGCGTGCCCGGTCTCAATCAAATCACGCGTCAGGGCGATACAGTGACGCTTGGCGCACTCGTCACGCACAATCAGATCGTCGATAGTGATTTGTTGGGTGCGCGTGCATTGCCATTTGTACAAGCGTGTTGGGAAGTCGGCGCGCCACAAATCCGCAACCGCGCCACGATTGCCGGTAACTTGATCACCGCATCGCCCGCCAACGACGCGATTACCCCACTGATGGCGCTTGGCGCGCATGTCACGCTTATCTCGATGGAAGGTGAAAGAACCATTCCGCTTCGCCAGTTTTATACGGGCGTGCGTCGCAACGTCATGCGAGCGGATGAAGTGATGACTGGGATTAGCTTTCCGCTGTTAAGCGCTGACGAACGCGGTATGTTCATCAAACTGGGTTTGCGCCGTGCACAAGCGATTTCAGTGGTCAATACGACCGTTATCATACGCTTGGATGGTGATACTGTGACGCGCGCAGCGATTACGCTTGGCTCGGTCGCGCCGACGATTGTTCACGCGACAATCGCAGAAGAGTCGCTGATCGGGCGCGCACTGACGCCCGAAACCATACGCGAAGCGGCACGTTTAGCAGCAGCATCCGTCGATCCGATTGATGATGTGCGCGGGACGGCGGCATATCGCGGCGAGATGGTGCGCGTGCTGGTCTCGCGGGCGCTTAAAACGTTGGCAGCGGGCACACAACGCGCAAATTTTCCGCAGCAGCCCGCCATGTTGTGGGGCGATCATCATGGCAATGCACCCAAACCGCTTGACGCACCGATTTTGCATCAACCAGGCAGTGAAAATTCACAGCCCATCTTGACGACGATTAATGGGGTCACGCATGTCGTCACGAGCGGACAGCATAAAACACTCTTGCGTTTCTTGCGTGAAGATATTGGCTTGCCGGGGACAAAAGAGGGTTGCGCCGAAGGCGAATGCGGCGCGTGTACCGTCTACCTCGATGGCAGTGCGGTTATGTCGTGTTTGGTGGGCGCGCCGCGTGCACATGGCGCAGAAATTACCACGATTGAAGGGTTGAAAGAAAACGAACACCTGCACCCATTGCAATCGTCGTTCATCGAATATGGCGCGGTGCAGTGCGGTTACTGTACGCCGGGTTTGATCATGGCAGGCGCAAAACTGTTGGAAGAAAACCCGCAACCGACGCAAGCACAAGTTGAACAGAGTATTTCCGGCAATTTATGTCGGTGTACCGGTTACTACCCGATCATTCAGGCAATCCTGAACGCTCGTCAAGTGAAGGAGTCATCAAATGTCTCAAGTTAAGATCGCACAAAAGCGGCGTAGTCGTGGGCTATTTCCGGTTATCGGTCTGCTTCTCGCGGTCGCACTCGGCGTGATCTCCTATGTGCTTGCGCCGTATGGAGTCGAATGGCTGAAATCGCAAAACGGTCGGTTTGGCAATACGCTTGAGCCGCAGGTATTGCAGCTTTTGGTCGCAGCGGGAATCTTCGGCGTGTTATTGACGATTGTCGCATTGATTGTGGCGGTGGCAACGCCGAAGAAAATGATCGATGTGAAAGAAACCGATCTTGTCAAAGAGCGCGTACAGAGAAAAGCCTACAAAGAGATGGAACACAAACGTCAGCGCCAGTTGAATCGTAAACTGCGCGAGAATGTGCAAGCGCGTACCGAAGTCAACCGCGAGCGTTTTGGCGATAAAGACAAACCATAATCGACGACACATCGATATAGAAAGGGAGCGCGCCGATGGATCGTACCGTTCCGACGACTGGAAGCGGCGAAATTGAGTTATATATGCGAACGTATTATTCGCTGCTGCGTTCGACCCATACCATCCAGATCGAAACGTTGGTCGAAAGTTATTTGGCGATGGATTCATCGCTGCATGTCAACGCGCGCAGTCCGTTCCCCGATATTTCCGCGCTTATTTACAGCAGTCAACGATTGCCAATGTCCATGGTTGATGTCGATTTGGTCTTGATCGGACAAGTCGATAAATCGTTTCTGGAAGCGGGTTACGCTGTCAACGAATGGGAACGGGTGTTTGCGCCGGGTCGCCGACGACGCACGCTGTACGATGGAGATGAAACGCTGGCAGTGTTCGTCGTCAGCCGTTCGGATATTGATGACTTACTGCCCATGCTGACCGCGTATCAACTGGAATGGAATAAGCTGCACGCGATGCTTCAAACGCAGGGCGCACGCTTGTTTTTGGCGCAGAACGAGAAACATGTTCAACGCTTGACCGATGACGAATTCGATGCTTTAACCAACGCGCTTTCGATGGAAAAAAGCGATTTGCGCCGCCTTGAAAGCGCGTGGGGGACGTTCTTTGTGCCAACGCTGATCAAAGTAGCGCGCGCGCGCAAAACACTGGGCGTGCGCTTAATTGGCGGTTCGCAAGCCGATTACCGACGTGCGACAGCGCAGTGGTGGGACGAGATCAAAGAGAGCTTGCGCGACGAGATCGATCTCGAAAATCGCCCGGTGTATTTTGTCAGCAGCAATACCCATTCATTGGTCAATTTGCTGACAGGATTCGCGCTACGCGAAGAAAAAACCCTGATCGACTTCATTCAGGAACGTAAACACGCCGATTTATTGTTGGAATATCATCACCTGCAAACAGACGCCAACGACGAAAATATTGGTGGCAAAAGCAACTTTCTTTACTACGTGCTGCGTAAATACCTAGACACAGGTGATGCGGGCATAGCGCGCCAACAGCAAAAGCGCGACGAAACGACGATCGGCGTGCATCGTATTCCCAGTCGTCGCGGTTTCGAGATGGAAACACAGGTCATCGATCTAAGTAAGCTTCGTCCAGAGTGGCTTGATCCCCGTTTAGTGGATGGGATTGGTTTTGACTGGCTGGCGCAAAGCGACGCGATTTTGCTCAATATTGATTATCCGCTTGGGCTGGGTGGGTATGAGATTTTAGCGCGCTTGAGCGAACGCGTGGAGCGCCTGCTCGGCGTATATATCATGGGCAAAGCGGCAACGCTCAACGCGCGCATCGGGGATGTGATGATCTCGAACGTCGTTCACGATGAACATTCGCGAAATTCCTATCTGTTCAACAATTGTTTCACTGCTCAGGATATTGCGCCGTTTATGGCGATGGGCATGGTACTGGATAATCAAAAGGCGATCAGCGCGCTCGGTACGTTCCTGCAAAACCCGAAGTACATGGACGTTTTTTACCGAGAAGGCTATACCGTCTTAGAAATGGAAGCCGGTCCGTATTTGAGCGCGATCTATGAAGTGATCCGCCCGCGCCGCCACCCACAAAACGAAGTTGTCACACTTCACCATGCGCCGTTTGACATTGGCTTATTGCATTATGCGTCGGATACCCCGTTCACCAAAGGTCACAATCTCGGCGCGGGCAGCCTCAATTATGTTGGCATCGACCCCACCTATGCGACGGCGGTCGCCATTATGCAGCGTATTTTGACGCGCGAGGCAGCGCGGATACAGGTGGGCGCAAAAACTGTTACCCAAGACATCGCAGCACTCAATCGACTTCCACAGGGTTTAGCATGAGCACTGATAACGGCAGCAGAAATGGTGTAATCGGCAGCAATATCATCCGCACCGATGCGCTTAGCAAGGTGACGGGCGAAGCAGCGTATCCCGGCGACATCGATATCGAACATCAGCTCTGGATGAAAATCCGGTTTAGCGACCGGGCGCACGCGCGCATACTCACTATTGATACACAGGATGCAGAATCAATTCCTGGCGTGGTGGCGATTTTGACCGCGAAAGATGTTCCGTTCAATGAATATGGTTTGGTGACGAAAGATCAACCGGTGTTGTGTGGTCCCGGCAGCCCTACACCCGGCGCGGATATTGTGCGCTGTTATATGGACAATGTTGCGGTCGTCGTGGCGGAAAACGAAGCGATCGCCGCCGAAGCCGCCAAGCGGATTATCGTTGAATACGAAGACTTGCCCAGCGTCTTTGACCCCGAAGAAGCGCTGGCAAAGGACGCACCGCGTATTCAGGCAAATATTGCCAACAATATTCTGGTGCAGTATCGTACACGGCATGGGGATGTGGACGCCGGTTTTGCTGCTGCCGATGTCGTCATTGAAGGGCATTACACCACGGGGTATCAAGAACATGCGTATTTGCAGCCCGAAGCGGGCATCGGTTACATCGATGAGCGCGGTCGCGTGACGGTCGTTGTGGCTGGGCAATGGACGCATGAAGACCAGCAGTTAATCGCGCACGCGCTCGGTCTGAATGAAGATGAGGTGCGCGTCATCTACCCAGCCATTGGCGGGGCATTTGGTGGGCGCGAAGATATGTCGATTCAGATCGTGCTGGCGCTGGCGGTGTGGAAGCTTAAACAGCCGATCAAGATCATCTGGAGCCGGCACGAATCGATTTTGTACCACCATAAGCGTCACCCGATCACGATTCAAACCAAGTGGGGCGCAAAAAGCGACGGCACGATCACTGCGATTCAGGCACGGATCGTCGGGGATGCGGGTCCTTACAATTACACATCGACCAAAGTACTCGCCAACGCGAACTTAATGGCGTCAGGTGCGTATGATGTCCCTAATGTCCATATCGATACGATCGCGGTCTTAACCAATAACATCCCAACCGGAGCTTTTCGCGGGTTCGGCGCACCACAAGCCGCGTTCGCCGCCGAAGGTATGGTCAATAAATTGGCGGCGGCGCTCGGTCTTGACCCGATCACGATAAGGCTTAAGAACAGTATTCATGAAGGCAGCATCACATCGGTTGGCACGCCGCTTCCGGCGGGTGTGAGTATGCCGCAGGTGATCGAAGCGTGCGCGCGCGAAAGTTACTGGACGGCGCACGATGCTGGATGGTCACATGCGGCACTCGAAGCGTCAAGCGACCCGGCAATCAAGCGTGGAATTGGTTTTGCGTGCGGTTACAAAAATGTCGGCTACAGCTTCGGATTCCCTGAGCAAAGCTGGGCGACAATCGAACTGTACGGACGTGCAGAAATAGAGCGCGTGATTGTACGCGCGGGTGGCGCGGAAGTCGGTCAAGGCGCGCATACCGTCATGGCGCAAATGGCGGCGGCGGCGGTCGGCGTGCCGTTTGATCGTGTGCGCTTGATTAGTCACGATACGGCGGAAACCAAGACCGCTGGCAGCGCTTCGGCATCGCGACTGACATTCATGTCTGGCAACGCGATCAAAGGTGCGGCGGAAAAGGCGCTTGAGCAATGGCACGCTGAAGAACGTCCAGCAGTCGCGACGTATCAGTATCGCCCACCACGAACGACACCGTTTGATGCGTTGACAGGGAAAGCCGAACCAAATTTCGCCTATGGCTATGTAGCGCAAGCGGTCGAGGTCGAAGTCGATATTGAAACGGGCATCGTTCGTGTGATGCGTGTGGTATGTGCTGACGATGTCGGGCGTGCAATCAATCCGAAACTGGTGCAGGGACAACTCGAAGGGGCGGTCGTGCAAGCGCTCGGTTACGCCGTCATGGAACACTTGATTTCGCGTGATGGGCGAATTTTGAACCCGTATTTGTCGACGTATTTGATCCCGACAGTGTTCGATGTCCCGATTGAAGTCAAGTCAGTGCTGCTCGAATACGCCGATCCGATAGGTCCCTTCGGCGCGCGTGGCATGGCAGAAATGCCGATGATTCCGCTCGCGCCCGCGATTGCGGCGGCGATTTACGATGCAACGGGCGTATGGATTGACGATCAGCCGTTCATTCCGGATCGGGTGGTGGTGGCGTTGCGTAAACACGGCATCGGCGTGTTATAAACGCCACATGCGACATTTTCGATGGTTCAAACGTTCGCATATCGCGATTCGCCCTGTCCGCTTCCGCATTGGTGCGGTGGTGGTTGCGGCAGGGCTGTCTCGGCGTATGGGTCAGCCGAAAGTGCTGTTGGAATGGGGCGCTGGGCGCACGATCCTTGACCACATTCTGATATGCGTGAAAAAAGCACATCTCGACCAGATTATCGTTGTGACGGGACATCGTGCTGATGAGGTCGCGCTTATTGCACAGCGGCAGGGCGTCGAAACTTGTTTCAACCCCAATTTTGAAGTCGCCGATATGTTGTCATCGCTCAAAGTGGGAATCGCTGCACTTGATTCGTCGATGGATGCGGTGTTGATTGTGCTGGGAGATCAGCCGATGGTGCGGACGAACACCATCAGGCGCGTGATGCGTGCGTATCAGCGTTCTCATATGGGGCTTGTTATCCCCAGCTATCAGATGCAGCGTGGACACCCGATTGTGCTCGATCGTCGTTATTGGGGAGAAGTGCTGGCGTTAGACGAAACAAGGTCGCTGCGCGATGTGATCAAGGCGCACAACGACGCGATTTATTACGTGAATGTAGACGACGATCACATTTTGCGCGACATCGATACGCCCGATGCATACAACGAAGCAAAACAGCGCGCGGGGTTATGAATTTTACTGCTTAAACCAGTTGAGCAAACGCAACATGATATTTTTCTTGTTTTCGTTCGTTTTGCGATATTCCGTTTCTAACTGAAGCGTCAAGTATTCGAGTTCGGTCACACGCATCCGCGCGCCGTTGACGACGACCCAATCACGGTCGAGCACGCGCAAATCTTTCGGTACGCGTTTGTACAGCTTGTGATAGGCGTCGGCATAAACATGAATCGCCTGTTCAGAAGTGATTTCTATAAACGCACTCATTCAATAACACCCTTTATAACAGGACTTAAGCACTATTGTACGCATATCTTCAAAATTTGTCACACACTGATTTGTCGTTCCATTGAGAACATGTTTGTATCGTATCGATTGTTGGAGTAGCGCTGAATATGACGGTGGATGAAAGCGCAGCACGGTGCTATCTTAAAGAAAAGGGAGCGAATCACCATGTACACACGCGCTGATTACGTGCGCGCCGCCGAAGTCATTCGCCAGCGCACGACATTGAAACCGAAAGTCGGCTTGATTTTAGGGTCGGGCTTAAGCAAACTCGCGGATGAGTTAACCGATCGAGTCGTGATCACCTATGCAGATATTCCCGGCTGCCCGCAATCGACCGTTCCTGGTCATGAAGGGCGGCTGGTGATCGGGATGCTCGAAGGCGTTCCGGTTGTGGCACAGCAAGGGCGCACGCACCTGTACGAAGGGTATACGCCGGAACAGATCACGTTTTTAGTGCGAGTCTTTGCGGTTTTGGGTACGGATACGCTGATCGTCACGAATGCCGCAGGCGGATTGAACCCCGCATATCATCCGGGCGATGTGATGTTGATGAACGATCACATTAATTTTCCTGGTATGGCAGGGCATAACCCGTTGACTGGTTCGTTTGCGGATGCCAGCGAACCATCACGATTTGTCAGTCTGGTCCAAACCTATGATGCACAGTTGCGCTCGCTGGCGCGTGATTCAGCGCAGGCGGCGTCGATTGAATTGCACGAAGGCGTCTATATCTGTTTGTCGGGTCCCAACTACGAAACACCCGCCGAAGTCCGGTTTTTGCGGCAAATCGGCGGCGATGCGGTCGGCATGTCCACTGTGCACGAAGTGCTGGTCGCGCGCCATGAAGGGATGCGCGTATTAGCCATGAGCGGGATCACGAATGCGGCGATCTCGAACATTGATACGCCGATCGAGGTCAATCATCTTGAAGTTTTGGAAGTGGCGGTGATTCTTGTGCCGCGCATGAGCGCAATTTTGCGTGGTGTTTTACGCTCGGTGAGTTCAAACGCGGGTTAGCATGACCGGATTTGTGTTTTTGATTGAGCAAATTGCTACGGGTGTTTATATTCTTGTGGCGATCTTTGCGTTTTTGGCGCTGCGCGGCTGGATGCGGTCGAGCGGCGATTTGCGTGGAACATATTACGAACTTGAACGTGAGATCGCCCGCAGTCGGCGTGGAAACGCGTTTACGGCATTAGTACTGATGATCGAACTGGTTTTGATCGTCGTCGGTATGCAGCGTGTGGTCGCGCCGACGCTGCGCGAACGTAATCAGATCGACGTGTCGGTAGCGTTGGTGATCGAGGATGGTATTTTTGCGACGTTTACACCTGCTCCGGTCAACAGTGGGATTGTCATTGACGCCAGCGGAATCGTATTAGGCGAGATTAATCCGGCGGATCAAATTCAGCCGACGCCAACGATTACCCCAACCCCTGTTGGGACGATTATCCCCAACGCACCACCTGCAAACTGCACTGATCCAAGCGTTCAGTTGATGATTCCTGCCAACGGAATGGTGGTATTCGAGCCAATCACGGTTATGGGGGTCGCATCTATCGAAAACTTTGCTTACTATCGGTTTGAACTGCTTGGCAATGATACGGCGGGTAATTTCGCCACGCTTGAGCGCGATTACACCGAACCGGTCGCCGCGACGGGCGAACTCGGTCAGTTCGTTCCGGCATTTTATCGACCAGGCTTGTATCAATTCCGTGTCGCGGTATTTGATTTGACCAATGCGATGCGTGCGAGCTGCACCGTCAATGTGTATGTCAGCGATCCGATCCCGACGCCGACGCCGCTCGGTACACAGGCGGCGCGATGATCGAACGTCCGACGCTCGGCGTGATCGGTATGGGTAAGGTGGGGACGACATTAGCGCGTCTATATATCGAGCGCGGTTACACGATTGCCGCAACGTCGAGTCGTGGTACATCGGTGTCAGCGCATGAAGTGGTGCGTGCCGCCGATTTGACGCTGATCTGCGTACCGGATGACGCGATTCCGTCGATTGTGCTGTCTATCGTGGCACACGAAAGTAACCTGAGCGAAAAAGCCGTCGTTCATACGTCCGGCGCGCACAACGCGCGCATCATCGATTGGTTAACGAGGCAGGGCGCACGTGTCGGAAGTTTGCATCCGGCGTATCCGTTTGCCGATGTCGAAAGCGCGGTCACAGGTTTAATCGGCGCGACGTTTGCCATCGAAGCGGTTGACGAACGCCTGAAGCGCTGGTTGTCGGATTTGGTCAGCGCGGTCGATGGACACGTCATTTGGCTGACGGCGGATCAAAAGGCGCTCTACCACGCGGCATTGTGCATCGCCAGCAATTATACCGTGACGTTGTACGACATTGCACATGGATTGTTACAAGGTCTGGGTGCGACTCAGACATCGGTTGATCAAGCGTTGAGTGTCTTGATGGCGGGGACGGTTCATAACTTGCAAACGAAAGGGACACCTGACGCGTTGACAGGTCCGTTAGTGCGCGGTGATATCCAGACGATCAACGCACACTTAGCCGCACTTGAAGCTGTCCATACGGATATTGTGTACGACTTATATCGTTTACTCGCGTCGATGACGCTGCCAATGGTACGGGCGCGCGGCACATCGACAGAAGCATTAGAAAAACTTCTTGCAAAGGATAATGATGATGCGATTGACAGTACGCGATATCCAAAAGATGAAAGACGGTCACCAACGGATTCCGGTGATCACGGCGTATGACGCGCCAAGCGCAAAAATCGCACAACTCGCTGAAATTCCGATCATTTTGGTCGGTGACTCGTTGGGAATGGTTGTGCAGGGACACGAGACGCCGATTCCGGTCACGCTGGAGCAAATGATCTATCACACGTCGATGGTAGTGAGGGCAACGACAACCCCGCTCATCGTCGGCGATCTCCCTTTCATGACTTACAGCATCAGTGTTGAACAGGCGATGACGAGCGCCGCGCGCTTAATGCAAGAAGGTGGCGCAACAGCTGTGAAATTAGAAGGTGGACAATCGCACGCCGAGATTATCGCGCGCATCGTCTCTGCGGGTATTCCAGTGATGGCACATATTGGCTTGACGCCGCAAAGTGTCAATCAGTTGGGCGGCATGAAAGTACAGGGGCGCGATCTCGATGCGGCGCGTCGGCTGTTGCTTGACGCTGAAGCCGTGCAAGCAGCGGGCGCGTTCGCCATTGTGCTGGAGTCGATGCCAGCGGAACTTGGTAAAATGATCACTGAAAATTTGCGTATTCCGACAATCGGAATCGGCGCAGGCGTGAACTGTGATGGTCAAGTGCAGGTATGGCACGATTTGATGGGCATTTTCGACGACTTTGTGCCGCGACATGCTAAACATTACGCGGATATTGGTACGACAATGCGTACGGCGCTGCGTGCATTCGCTGATGACGTGCGTGCAGGCAGCTTTCCGACCGAAGACCATAGTTTTACCATGAAAGCCGACGTGTTGAGTGCGCTCACGCTGAACGGAACAGAACCTCATGCAGGTGATTGAGACGATCGCAGCGATGCGAGAAGCGCGGCGAACCTTGCGGGGGCGGGTAGGTATTGTCATGACGATGGGGGCGTTGCACGCTGGACATCTGTCATTGGTGGAAGCAGCACAGCTCGAAAATGATCATGTTATAGCGACAATTTTTGTTAACCCGCTTCAGTTCAACCCGAATGAAGATTTGAATAAATATCCGCGCGATTTGCCGGCTGATCTGGCACTATTGGGCGCGGCAGGCGTCGATATAGTGTTCACACCGACTCCAACGATGATGTATCCCGACGGTTTTCAAACCAGTGTCATCGTCAAATCAGTGACGAATGTGCTGGAAGGTGAAATTCGTCCGGGTCATTTTGAAGGTGTGGCGACGGTTGTAGCGAAGCTTTTTCATCTGACACAGCCTGATACCGCCTATTTTGGTCAAAAAGATGCGCAGCAGGTTGTGGTCATTAAGCGTATGGCACGCGATTTAAATTTCCCGTTGGAAATCGTGGTTTGCCCGACAATACGCGAGCCCAACGGATTGGCGATGAGTTCGCGTAATACGTATTTGACTGGAAAGCAGCGCGCAAGCGCGGGATCCATTGCGAACAGTCTGAAAGCGGCGGGAGACGTTTATGAAGCGGGCGGGCGCGAACCGTCTACCCTGATTCATGTGCTAAAAATGGCGCTTGCGCCCGAACTGATGATTGAATATATCTCGCTTAATGACCCCCTCACGCTTACGCCAATTCTACAGGCGACCGATGCGCCAATCCTACTATCATTAGCGGTACGATTGGGGAATGTTCGCCTGATAGATAACAGCTTGCTGCCGCTGGGTCTCAACAATCGACATGCTATCACCCAAGTTTTGGGGGGATCGAACTAGAATCACCCATGTTACCCTCGTCTCTGAGACAATTCTGATGCATTTTATGTAAGATGATGTTGTAACTGTATACGATTGAGAGCAGACTATGTTCTTTGACCCCAACTATCTGATGTTCGTCATTTTGCCCGCGCTGGTCTTGTCGTTGATCGCACAATTCTTTGTGCGCGCAGCATACAGCAAATGGGGCAATGTACAAAATGGTTCTGGTTTAACGGGCGTGCAAATCGCCGAGCGCATTATGAGCAGCACCGATGTGCATGGCGTCGGCTTGCAGGGCACTCCGGGTGAACTGACCGATCACTATGATCCGCGCGACCACACTGTGCACTTGTCGCAAAAAGTCGCTGGCGTGCCGAGCGTGGCATCGATGGCAATTGTCGCGCATGAACTCGGTCATGCACAGCAGCATCAAGAGCGCTCCTTCTTGATCACGATGCGTAACTTTCTCGTTCCGGCGGTGCAACTTAGCCCGACGATTGGTTACTTCATGATTATTTTAGGGCTGATGCTGCAAATCACCGGATTGTTCTGGCTTGGCATTCTGGCATTCGGGGTGATGGTGATTTTCATGTTGTTGACTCTACCTGTGGAAATCGACGCCAGTTTGCGCGGTTTGAAATTGCTGCGTCAAAGTGGATTGATAGCAGTGCAGCAAGACGCAAGCGGCGCGCAGCAAGTGCTGACGGCGGCGGCGCTGACCTACTTCGCAGCGGCGATTCAGGCGGTGCTGCAATTGCTTTACTTCATCAGTCTCGGTTCGCGGCGCAATTGATCGCGGTTTATTAATCGCGGATGGATTGCATAGAAGTCAAAAAGGGCGTTCACACGTGTGAACGCCCTTTTTGATCCAACACGATATTCACCACTCCCAATCAACCAAACCACTTGCGCCAAAAGGTACAAACGCGTTAAAATCAGGGTATCCTATTTTGGAATTGGAGTGACGCGAATGTCTTCATTAGGAGTTCGCCGTTTAGTGGTATGGGCAGTGTCGATGGTACTAGGCTTCACCATTGCAGCCGTGTTCGTCACGGCGATTCTGCCGTGGATGGGACCCCACAATGGTTTTCCTATCTCGATCCCGATGTACGGCTATCAATATTTCTTCTGGACGGCTTTCCCAATTGGCTTAGTCTTCGTGACGTGGCTCGATTATTTCTTGGATACCCGCATTCTGCCCGACTAAACACCGATGTCCCAAGCAAGCGTTCAAAACCCGCCGAAAATGGGCGGGTTTTTACTTGGCTATTTCTAGCGTGTTTGCAATAACGCCTCCAGTTGCGCGATCCCTGTTGTGTTTCGAATACGCAACCGCGACACTTCCAACCGATTATCCGACGTGTGCAGCGCGCCAGACTCGGTCGTGACGGCGCGTCGGACCTGCATCGACTGCAAAATACTCAGCACAGCTTCGTCATAGTTTCCAAGCGGATACGCGAACATCCGCGGTTCACGTGGGGCATACGCGCCCAAACTCTCGCTGCTCCCCAACAATTCATACACCAGATAATCATAGGAGCGATTGCGTAAATCGGGATGCGTCTTGGTATGCATCTCCATATCCATGCCAGCAGCGGACATCTCGGCGATCTGTTCCCATGTCAAATACGCTGGGTCATTAGCATCCACCCTACCGGTGATGACAAAAAAAGTCGCGCCGAAATTTCGTGTTTGCAGCGCTGCAAATACCGTTGAATAGTGATCGGCATAGCCATCGTCGAACGTCAAGATCACGGGTTTGGCGGGCAGTGTTGTACCTGTGAGCAGCGCTCGGTCAAGATCATAGAGTGAGATCGGCGTATACCCTTGATAAAAGAAATAATCGACGTGTTGGCGAAAAATGTCCGGTGACAGCGACAAATCGACCCGATACTCGTCTGCGCCTTCCGGCGGAACACTGACATAGTGATACATCAAGATCGGTACATGAATACGCCGATACGTGCCATCCCATCTTGGGTCAGCAGGGGGCACCTCCTGCGCTTGCACGCCAGCGACCCCACCGAGCAGCATGAACACGACGATACATATCTGCCAACGGCATATCGAAACTCGCACGTTCATGAGCGCACACCCCATCTTCAAACCTCAAAAAGTACTTGAAGTTCTATTATTAATACCTCAATCATACACCTGACCAAAAAAGAAACTGTGGCTACAGAAACTTGGTTTTTTTTCATTGCAACGATGGTTTCCCGAACATCCCATAAGCAATTGTGCGTTATTTCACGTGGTGATAGTTTTTGAGAGCCGTCATGAGGGGTTTTGGCGGGTGCACTCTGGTAAACTCCCTTTCATGATGAATGAACACACCTCACGCCTTCCTGGCTTTTACAAACGATCTTTAGCAGAACGTTCGGCGGTCGTCGCACAATGGGCGACCTTGACCGCGAATGAACAAGCGGCTCTGCTCGGCATTCAAGGGTTGAATGCTACACAAGCCGACCACATGGTGGAAAATGCGATTGGCGTATATGCCCTTCCGCTCGGCATTGCCACGAACTTTTTAATCGACAACGTCGACGTTTTGATTCCGATGGTGATCGAAGAACCATCGGTCGTCGCGGCGGTCAGCAATGCGGCGAAGTTGTTCCGTGCGGGCGGTGGATTCGTCACATCCAGCGATGAGCCGATCATGATCGGGCAAATTCAAGTACTCGATATCGGCGACGGTTCTGCACAAGCCATCTACATGGCAGCAGGTGCGGTGATGGCACAAAAAGTTGCGCTGCTCGACGCCGCCAATCGCATCGGCGGCAGCATCGTCAAATACGGCGGCGGGGCGCGCAATCTGCATGTTCGCCCGATTTTAGACACACCAATCGGCGCAATGTTGATCGTACACTTGCTGTATGACACGCGCGATGCAATGGGTGCGAACGCGGTAAATACGGCTGTCGAACATATCGCGCCATTGATCGAACAGATTACGGGCGGGCGCGTCAACCTGCGTATTCTCAGCAATCTGACTGACCAGCGAAAAGCGCGTGTTGAAGGCATGATACCAGCATCGGAACTAGCGACGGCGACATTGAGCGGCGATCAAGTCGTTCGCGCGATTGTCGAAGCCGGCGTATTTGCGCAAGTCGATCCGTATCGCGCCGCAACCCATAATAAAGGCATCATGAACGGTATCGATGCGGTCGTGATCGCTACTGGAAACGATTGGCGTGCGGTCGAAGCGGGTGCTCACGCATACGCCGCGCGCGATGGTAGTTACACCAGCCTTTCGCGGTGGTGGCAAGATAGTGACGGCAACCTGCGCGGTGCGATGGAACTGCCACTTGCGGTCGGGATTGTGGGCGGCGCCACACGTGTTCACCCAGCGGCGCAAATCGCGCTCAAAATCATGAATATCACGTCCGCCCGCCAACTCAGCCAAATCATTGCTGCGGTCGGTCTGGCGCAAAATCTGGCGGCAATTCGCGCGCTGGCGACTGAAGGGATTCAAAACGGACATATGCGAATGCACGCGCGTCAGATAGCCGTTGCGGCGGGCGCAAGTGGCGCACAAGTCGGGCAGGTTGTCGAGCAAATGATCCAAGAACAAAATATTCGCCCCGAACGGGCAGTACAAATCCTCCAAACCATGCAAGGAAAAGCGTAATGTTCAAGAATGGCAGTAATCCAATAGCACACCCTGATAGTGTCTTGATGCGTCCGCTCCGCCAGGTCGGTATTGTCGGATACGGCGCGTATGTCCCGCGTTATCGCTTACCCGGTGCAGAGGTCGCGCGCGTATGGACGGGTGGCTTGAGCGGCAGTCCGATCAAAGCAAAAGCGGTCGCAGGTCCCGACGAAGATGTGACCACGATGTCGATTGAAGCAGCACGTAACGCGTTGGCGCGGGCAGCGATTGACCCGCTCGCGCTGCGCGCCGTGTGGGTTGGCAGCGAAAGTCATCCGTACGCGGTCAAACCGACAAGCACCATCGTCGCAGAAAGTATCGGCGCGTCCGCCAATATTCAGGCGGCGGACTGGGAGTTCGCGTGCAAAGCGGGTACGGAAGCTGTCCAAGCCTCGATTGGTTTGGTTGGCAGCGAAATGGGCGCATATGCGCTGAGCATTGGCATGGATACTGCGCAATCACGTCCGGGCGATGCGCTGGAATATACGGCGGCGAGCGGTGGAGCGGCATTTATCATTGGGCGTGCAGAAGAAGCCGTTGCGATCTATCAGGGCAGCTACAGCTTTGTCACCGATACACCCGATTTTTGGCGGCGTGCTGACGAGAGCTATCCCAGTCACGGCGAACGCTTCACCGGTGAACCCGCATATTTCAATCATGTGCAGTCGTCCGCCAGCAAACTGATGGAGTTAATGGGGACTACCGCTGCCGATTACACGTACGCGGTCTTTCATCAGCCAAATGTCAAATTCCCTGAACGCGCCGCCAAGACACTCGGTTTCAAAGAAGAACAGTATAAAATCGGTCTGCTCGCAGACGAAATCGGCAACGTGTATTCAGGCTCGTGCATGTTAGGTTTGACTGCGATCCTTGATCAGGCAAAAGCGGGTGACCGCATTCTAATGGTCAGCTATGGCAGTGGTGCGGGGTCAGATTCATTCGATATGATCGTCACTGACCGGATTACTGCTGTGCAAGGTCGCGCACCGAAAACCCGCGATTACATCGCGCGCAAAACGGAAATCGACTATGCGACCTACGCACGCTATCGCGGATTGCTCCGCGACTAATCTGTTATTTTGCTAATACTGTAGGGGCTGGTCTTAAACCGACCCCGTAACGAGGAAGATTTTTATGACTACGAAGGTCGCCATTATCGGTGTTGGTCAAACCCCTGTTGGTGAACATTGGGAAAGCGGGCTGCGTATGTTAGCAGCCGACGCGATCAGTGCCGCGCTGAACGACGCACAAATCGAGCGTGTCGATGCGGTATACGTCGGTAATGCGTACGGCGCGGCATTCAGCAGTCAATCGCAGGTCGGCGCACTGGTCGCGGATTACGCTGCACTCGGTGGAGTTGAAGCATACACAGTCGAAGCGGGCGAAGCCTCTGGTGCAGCGGCATTACGCACTGGGTATTTGGCAGTTGCCTCCGGGCAAGTGGAAACAGCACTGGTCGTGGGCGTCGAGAAATCGACCGATACCGTCGGTACGGCGCGTAACCGTGCGCGCAGCATTAGCCTGGATGCAGATTATGAAGCGATACATGGTGCGACCGCGACTGCGCAAGCTGCTATGCTTATGCGGCGCTATATGCATGAATATGGCGTTGAACTGTCGGCTTTCGAAAATTTCAGCATCAACGCGCACATGAACGGTTCGAAGAACCCATACGCGATGTATCGCAATATCTTAAAAGTCGGCGCATTTGGCAAAGCACCGATGATCGCTGATCCAGTCAGTTTGTTTGATAGTGCGCCCGATGGCGATGGTGCAGCGGCAGTGATCATCACCAGTGCCGAACGTGCAGCGGATTTAGTCCCGCAGCCCGTACTTATTGCGGGGAGCGCCGTCGCGTCGGATACGCTCGCACTGCATGACCGTGCCGATCTCTTGTTTTTGCGTGCCGTCGAAGTATCGACCGAACGTGCGCTCCGTCAGGCAACTATCACGCGCGATGATTTATCACTGCTTGAATTACACGACGCCTTCACAATTTTGGCAGCGTTGAGTTTAGAAGCGGCGGGCTTTGCTGAACGAGGTCAAGGTTGGCGACTTGCAGCAGAAAATCAAATCGGGTTGACGGGCAGATTGCCGCTTAGCACGTTTGGCGGGCTTAAGAGTCGTGGTAATCCAGTTGGGGCGACAGGCGTGTATCAAGCGGTTGAGGCGGTGTTACAGCTACGCGGTGCGGCGGGACTCAACCAGGTAGCAGATGCACGTTACGCGATGATTCAGTCGATTGGCGGCGTTGGCAATACCGCCATCACGCACATTTTACAAACAACAGTTTAGCCATTGATTTGTGAGAAAAAACGGGAAGTCTGAGACTTCCCGTTTAATTTAAAAAACTAAGCCGGAAAGGGGATACCCAGCCAAGTCAAACGCATCAAAATTTCTGGGAGTTCATCAAGGGTCAAGAATGCTCGTAGGGGAGGAGCAATGTCCCCTCCCGCCATAAAAGCAGGGGCGACCCCGTGTGGTCGCCCCTACACGTCCGAAGAATCGTTGTCATGAATTCCAATAGTTAGCGATGTGCACGCATAAATTGTCAGCGGGCTTTGGTGCGGCATGTTCAGGACGCCGTAGAAGCCAGTATAAGAAAATTCCGGGTCTACTTCATCGATTAGGTCATTGACGACCGAAAATGTAAAGGTGCGACCGGTATTCCAGTTATTCGTGGTCAACACGCGTGATGCTGGTGAAACCGTGAAATCGGGCTGCGCGGCGTCGGGATAAACCGTGATATTGGAATAGGCGGGCGGTGCCTGGTTCAATTTGACCGTAACGGTGCGCGTTAACCCCGTCACGGCTTCGTCAAGGCTAATATTCGTGCGGTTGATAGTCAAACAAAATTGAGGATTGAGGCCTGCTTCAATGCGTGAGGTTGTAACTCCCAACGCGATAACTGCAAAAACAGCGGCGATGATAACGCTTAACATATGACGACGATACATAATCACTTGCTCCTGATATTGGGTGATGTGAACAAATTGCATCCTTAGCATAATGAGCATTCGATCAAGAAACCATTAAGATGTTGCAAAAATTTGATACCTCATGATATCTGTTAGCCAAGCACTTTCGGTAGTAGTTTTGAGAGCCTTTGAAAGAACGATTACAGTCATGTGAGAGGTTTTGAAAGGCGATGCACCCTAAAATTAGTTTTAATCGTTACAGATTGCACAATCAATCACATGATTTCAGGAGTTTCAACCATGCAAATTTCTCGCCACTGGCGGATTAAACAACAGCGTTATCGTTTAGAAGGCGTGCGATTTCAGAATGGCGAAATCAGCCTGCAAAATCGTCCGACTCCGAACTATGAACGCGAACAAGCGAACACGCCCACCATTCGTGAACCGGCTCGTGTGACTGTCGTCGGTCGCTAGTCCTCTACAGACGCGCGTTCATGGAAACCTGAGCGCGCGTTTTTTATTTTCAGAATTGACACAGGGATTACCCACGATGTTGACGCCAAACCCTACCGAAACACAGGGCGAAATTGTTCGCTTTGCTGGCACAGGTGAAATTTACAGCTTTACCACAGTACAGGAGCCGCCTGAAGGTTTTGAAGACAATGCGCCTTATGTGTTGGCGCTCGTCAGGCTCGATGAAGGCGCGATGATTACTGCACAGATCACCGACGTTACCAGCGCCAGCGAACTGACGATTGGCGACCGTGTGGAAATGGTGACACGCAAACTGACCACCGAAGGCGCGCGCGGTATGATTATCTACGGCTACAAATTTCGCAAGACCCTACCACGCGTTTAAGCTCTATAATCAGGGCATGGTGTCTTACTATGCCCGTTCTAAAACATGACCACTTCCCGTGCTACCACCGGACAACGCGGCGAAGCAATCGCTGCTCAATACCTATCTCAACATGGCTATACGATTTTGGCGACTAACTGGCGTGTTGCCAACGCTGAACTTGATATTGTCGCGATACACGGTACGGTTTTGGCATTCATTGAAGTCAAAACGCGCCGCTCCAATACCACAGACGCCGGCTTCGAAGCGCTGACGCCGCGTAAACAAGCGCGCCTGATCCGGTCGGCGCAGCTTTATCTCAGTGCGCATACGCTCAACGAAGCTGTTTGGCGCATCGATGTGATCTCGGTTGCACTGGTGACTAATCGCGCGCCGATTATCGAACATGTGCAGGACGCGCTAAGTTGGTGAACTTTCCGCCATTGATCGTCATAGTAGGTGCAACCGCTGTCGGCAAAACAGGCACTGCGATTCAACTCGCGCAAGCCTTCAACGGTGAAATCATCGGCGCGGACAGCCGTCAGGTCTATCGACAGATGGACATTGGAACCGCGAAACCGACACCCGAACAGCGCATAAGCGTTCCGCACCATCTATTGGATGTAGTCAATGCTGACAATACGTTATCGCTCGCCTCATATTTAGATCTCGCACATGTGGCAATCCACGATATTCACACACGCGGCAAACTGCCATTTCTTGTCGGCGGCACAGGACAGTACATCACTGCATTGATCGATGGGTGGAGCGTGCCAAAAGTCGCGCCAAACCTGGCGCTGCGCGCTGAATTGGAAGCCTTCGCAGCCACGCACGGTGCATTCGAGTTAGGCGAAAAACTACGTGCGCTCGATCCAGCGGCGTATCAAACGATTGATTATCGTAATGTGCGACGCGTCATCCGCGCGCTCGAAGTGATCGATGCGACCGGGCAGCCCTTTAGCGCTCAGCAGACTAAATCACCCCCGCCCTATCACATCATACAGATTGGGCTGGCTTTGGGGCGTGACACGTTATACGAACGGGCAGATCGCCGCGTAGATGCGATGATACAAGCCGGATTTATCGATGAAGTGCGCGCGCTGCTTAAAGCTGGTTATTCTCCGTCGCTGCCGTCAATGAGCGGTCTCGGTTATGCCGAACTCGCATCGCATATCATCGACGGTGCGCCGCTTGACGTCGCAATCAACGCGATTTATAGTGCGACTCACAATTACATTCGACGTCAAGAGACGTGGTTTCGTAAATACAACCGCGAGGCGACGTGGCTGGATATGGCAACATTCGACATCGCCCATGTAATCGCTACACTAGGTCAACAAATCGATTTCACCAAGTAGGCAGTGATGGGAATATTACGGGGTGGCGGCGGCAATCAAAATGTGGTCGTTGGCATTATTTTGCTGATCGTGCTGGCATTCTTCGCGGGTCCTGGCACGTTGTCACGCTTTCTGGCGCCGCTTTCGCCTTATTTTGAAGGCGTGCCGTGCGCCAATTTACGCCGCGCCGATGACCGTGCCAACCATCAATCCTTATTGGGGCGAAGCAGCGATTTTCCGGTGCAGGTGCGTGTGTCCACATCAGCAATCCCAACCGACCCAGCGGGATTTCTGTATGTGACGATCACCGTTATCAATAATTCGATTGGCACTATTCCGATCGTTTATGACCCACAACAGGTCATCATTGGCGATAACAGCACAAGTGGAATGGGCATTATTTTCACGCCGCAGGTCGGTATCCCCAATACGGGTTCGCGCGGTGGCACAGGCGCAACCATTCCCGAAGAGCAGATTCGGGTTTTGGGACCGCGTCAGCGCTGTTTGCACACGCTCGAAATTCCGGCAGGCAATATCTTGACGAATCCAGCGTTTACGAGTGGACAAGCCTCGGTCATCGCGTATTATCGCGGCAACGAACGCGGTTCGATAGCGGGTGTCCCGGCAGGTGCGCCGACCCCAATTTATCCCGATCAAGGAATGCCGACCGGTGTCGCTACATCTGAACCAGTGCGAATCGCCGTTTCTGGTCAGTGATGCAACACTGTGTATAATGGACGCAACTAATGGAAAGTCGGATGTCGCCTTAAAGGAGCGCGCTGCATGTCGGAGACGAGCGGAGAACGCCCAATCTTGCTTTTTCAAACGGATAAGGTGAGCGAACCGCAAAAAACGATGACTCAAGACAGTGTGACTATTGGACGCGGCGAAGATTGCGACGTTGTCGTCGCAGAACGTCAAGTGTCGCGCCAACACATCCGCGTCTTCAAAGATCAAGAAGACTGGTTCATCGCCGATCTGGACAGCCGAAACGGGACATGGCTCAACGGTCACAAGCTGATGGGTGAACAGAAATTATACGATGGTGATGAGATCAATCTCGCGCAAACGATCAACATTCAATTCTTAGGGTCTGGCGCAACTGCTCCCAATACATTTGATGCCCCCGAATTTATCGGCTCATCGCGTGCGCCCCAGTCAGAGGGACGACTGCGTCTTGATCCTGATGCACGCCGAGTCTTTATCGGTGATAAAGAGATCGATCCGCCGCTTAGCCCGCCGCAGTATCGGTTGCTCGAATTGTTGTATGGCAACATGGGCAGCATTTGCACGCGCGAAGCTGTTATCGAAGCGGTCTGGCCCGATGTGATCGGCGAGGGCGTAAGCGAACAAGCCATCGATGCACTTGTGCGCCGCTTACGCGACCGCATCGCAGAAGTTGACCCGGAATGGCATTATATCGTCACCATGCGCGGACATGGATTCCGTTTACAAAATGGCTGATTCTGACGTGTCTGCGTCAAGACGCCTACAACTCTACGCCCTGCTCGGTGATTTGCCCGATCGTCATCTGCCAATCACCGTCACGCTCATCGATCAGTCTGAGCGCGACAGCTACGTGGTCGAAACGCTGGTATTGTCGCTCAACGGTGTCGAATCAGTACCAGCATATCTTGTCAAGCCTCTACATACACCGCCGCCCTATCCCGTCATCCTGTACAACCATGCACATGGCAACGATTACAGGCTCGGCAAAGACGAATTATTGACGGGTCGTGGCGGCATACAGCCAATTCCGTATGCGCAAGCGCTCACCGCACACGGTTTCGCGGCATTGTGCATCGACCATTGGTGTTTTGGAGAACGTCGCGGTCGAACTGAAAGCGAGGTTTTCAAAAGCATGTTGTGGCGTGGTCAAGTCTTGTGGGGCATGATGCTCTACGATTCATTGCGCGCCGTCGATTATCTCGTCTCACGCCCCGATATGAATTCACAGCGTATTGGTACACTCGGTTTATCGATGGGCAGCACGATGGCGTGGTGGCTTGCCGCGCTCGATCCACGTATCAAGGTATGCATTGATCTGTGCTGCCTGACCGACTTTGATGCGCTCATTGATACACGCGGACTGGATGGACACGGCATTTACTACTATGTGCCATCGCTGCTCAATCATTTTTCCGCGGCGCAAATCAATGCGCTGATCGCGCCGCGTTTTCATGCGAGTTACGCTGGTCTATTCGATCCGCTTACACCTCCTGCAGGGCTTGACCGCATCGACGCCGCATTGACACGCGTGTATGCAGAGGCAGGAGCACCCGCACATTGGCGGCTGTTTCGCTCCACGAGCGGACATTTTGAAACCGCCGCCATGCGCGCGCTGATCCTGCAAGACTTACAGGATCATTTGTAGGTATTCCATCTGAATGGTCTGCTCATCGCGGATGCCCAGAATCGACAGCATTTCCTGAATACGCTGCGCTTTGATTTCGGCATCCTGCGATGACCATGTGCGGCTTTTGATCTCCAAAAATCGTTCTGGAAGTTCCGGTTTGACCACGCTATCCAGGTTGACGTAAAAAAGCACGCCTTGATAGAGTAGATGCCAGCGCTGACGATCTTTTTCCAATTCGCGCTCGCTCGACGGGCGGAAATACTCGCGATAGAAGCGCAGCGGACGATCCGCTTTGGCGATAAATCGCGAACGCGACAGCAAGATCGTGTTGTTGAATTCACGTTCTTTGACAGGAGACGTGTACGTCAGGCGTGAGCGCACGCTTTCGACCGTGCCCGTCTCGGTCAATTTATCATCTTCTCGATAGCGGACGCGCCCGCTGGCAGGGTCATCAAACAGGAAATAAGTATCGTATTGACGATAGTGATTGAAAAGGACAAGTTGTACATCCGAGTGTTCAAGCAATGCTTCAAAGCGCGTATCGTCGGATAATTTCGCCTTGACCTGCACTTCAAAACTTTCGCCCTGCTCCAAACCCCCGATTGCCAGCAGTTTACTTAAGACATCCCCTTCGCGCGCACCGACGAACGCATCAATACGCTGGGCGTAATCATGCGCCTTTTCGATGATCGTCTTCTCATCCAGCGTGAGCAAAGCGCGATCCCGCATCAACCAGCGTCCATTACACCATACATGACGCACATCGGCGGCGTGACCTGTATAAACGATGCGCGAATAGATATTGTTTGGGTCGCGGTCAAACGATGGCATACTGTGCAGCGAACGCGCCTCCAATACCACGATATCGGCGCGCTTGCCGACTTCTAAACTGCCTGTGATATCGCCCATAAACAGCGCTTCCGCGCCTTGTCGTGTTGCCATCAACAATGCTTGACGTGCGGGCAGCGTCGTCGGATCAGAGGCGGCGGTTTTGGCGAGGATCGCGGCTAGACGCATCTCTTCAAACATATCGAGGTCATTGTTGCTCGCGGGACCATCCGTGCCGATGCCGACAACAACGTCGTTTTTGAGCATTTGCGCTATCGGCGCGATACCGCTTGCCAATTTAAGATTACTCGTCGGACAGTGAGCGACCGTCACGCCTTCTTCGTACAACACTGGAATTTCGTCTTGGGCTATATGGACGCAGTGCGCCGCCAGCACTTTCGCCGCGAACAATCCTAGTGCTTTCATACGGTCGACAACGGTGACGCCGAACTCAGTCTGGCTGTTTTCGACTTCGAGCCGCGTTTCGGCAAGATGGATCAAGAGCGGCACATCGTATTCGGTCGCCAATTCAACGCATAAACGCAGCGTATCATCGGTATTAGAATACGGCGCGTGCGGCGCAACGGCGGGTGTAATCAGCGGATGCCCTTTCCATTGTTCGATGAACGCACGCGTATACCGTAAGCTATCCTGATAGCTATCCGCATCGGGCGCAGGAAACTTCAAAATCGTTTGACCGAGTAAGCCACGCACGCCCGCGTCCGCCGTCGCCGCCGCGATTTCCGCTTCATAATAATACATATCCGCATATGCCGTGACGCCGCTTCGGATCATTTCAGCACACGCTAACTGTGCGCCCAATCGACAAAATTCTGCGCTGACAAACTCGCGCTCGACGGGCATCATATACCCCATCAACCAGACATCAAGGCGGCGATCATCCGCTAAACCACGCAGCAGGGTCATTGGCGCGTGCGTATGCGCGTTGACCAAACCCGGCATGATGTATGTCCCCGTGCAATCGACCGTATTGGCTGATGTGTACGCCGCAGCAATATCCGCGCGCGCCCCCACCGCGACAATATCCGTGCCATGGATGGCGACGGCGCCATCCATAAATACGGCATAGTTCTGATTCATGGTGACGACTGCGCCACCTACCAACAGGGTATCTACTGTTTGCATCGTGCATCCGTTCCTTCCCCGCGTTGTCCAAATTACGAGTAAATTGTGTGTATTATACGAGGTGTTGTACACTTTCACGCATCGCGCCGGATACTGCATGGATTCGCGTCGGCTCAGGAGCATAGATTGCAATGTTGAGACGTTTACGTCTACTGCCTTTTCTGACCTCACTCGAAGCTGGGGTGATCGGATTATTCTTCATTCAGGCGCTGCGCCTGTTGCTTGGGCTGATATACAGCCGCGTCGGCGGGGCGACTGTACTTTCCGCTATAGATATAGGGTTGATCCCGCCAGGTACAGCGATTCCCGCAGATGCAGCGACCGTGACCAACGAAATCACGCTGATCGCATATTTATTGGCGCTGCCATTGGCGGGTCTCTTGATCGGACACTACCGACTTATGGTTTGGGTCGCTGTCATCGTCGTCGCGGTCGGGCGCGCGTTGATGCCCGGCGCAGACGCGGCGATTGCTGTGCCCGCCGCCGCGCTCACAGTGGTGGGCGGACTGCTTTATATAGCTGTCCTTGTGCGCCATCGACTGCGCGCACTGCCCTACTTCTTTGTTTTAGGGTTCGGTGCCGATCAAGTCTTGCGCGCTGTCGGCAACACATTTGATCCCTCGTGGTCGCCTGCCTACCGCGATATACAACTAGGTTTGTCGATTGCTATTTCGGTCATCGGTTTGCTGCTGGTTTTCTGGGAATTTCGACGCGCGCGCGTTAGCGACGAAAACGAGGGTGCAGTCTCCCCTGATCAAGGCTTGCTTCCGTTTTGGGGTGCAATCGGTTTGAGCGGCGCGCTCTTTCTTGAGCTTTCACTGCTGGCATTGCCGAATGCCGTCGCGGGACGCGGCGATCTCGATTACACGACTCTTGCACCATTCTTAGTGGCAGCGACATTGCTACCGATCATCCCCTCAGTGCGCGGCATCGCCCGCAACTTCATCAGTACCTTCGATGGTGGAACACGGGGTTGGCTGTGGCTGATGCTTATTGTGCTCACCTTAGTCATCGGGCTGCGCGTCGGTGGGTTCGGCGCGGTACTGGTGCTGGCGCAGTTCTTCTTAAGCATGACTTGGTGGTGGATTGGACGACCAAAAGCGGCACGCGAGCGCAATTTTGGCGGCTTGTGGCTGATTTTTACGATGTTGATTTTTGGGCTGCTGTTGGTCGCCGACAACTTTACCTATGATTACGCGTTTGTACGCGATTTTGCGGGCGATTTTCGCTTTTTGAACGATGTAATTCCACCGCTTTTGCGCGGTTTTCGCGGCTTGGGTATCGGTGTGATCTTGCTGGCGTCGTTCCTGGCACTCCTGCCGATGATCCAAACACGCCGCCGCGTACCCTGGATGAATGGTACGGCAGTCGGCTCAATTTTGAGCGTCATCGTCGTCGCGGCAGTGAGTGCAGGCGTGGCTTATGCAGCGCGTCCACCTTTAGTCGCCCAAACAAGTGGCGAGTTTCGCGTCGCTACTTACAACATTCACACGGGGTTCGACGAATTTTATTATGGGTATCAGCTTGAAGCGATTGCACAAACGATTGAACAAAGCGGGACGACTGTCATACTCGTGCAAGAAATTGAAGCGGGCAGATTGACAAGTTTCGGTGTCGATCAACCGTTATGGTTAGCGCGGCGTCTGGGTATGGATCGACGCTTTTTTCCGACCAATGAAGGCTTGCAAGGTTTAGCGGTGTTGTCACGCATCCCGATTGCCTTCGATGACGGCAATTTGCTGCCAAGCGCAGGGGTGCAAACAGGCGTGCAGCGCGTCCAGATTCAACCGCTGCCAGGCGTTGTCATTACGATTTACAATACGTGGCTGAGTCCACTGTTGGAAACGGGCACCGCGAGCGATCAAATGGCAATGCAGGAGCAAGATCAAAACGCCCAGTTGAACGCGCTGTTTGGCGTGGTCGCAGCGCATCACCCCAACGGGTTGCTTGGGCGCACAGTGATCGGCGGCACATTTAACAATGTGCCGGATTCTGATCTGCTGGCGCAAATGCAAATCGCGGGTTTTGAAGACCCCTTTAGCGATTATCCTATCGAGCTGGGTGCAACATTCGTACGAACCGGACTCCCACGGGCACGATTTGATTACCTGTGGCTGCGCAATTTGCAGTCGTTCGGGATCAATGTACAACCCAACGCCCCATCGGATCATCGTCTGGCGGTCGTTGGGATCAATCTAAGCCCGTAGGTAAATCTCGGTCAATACCAGACACGGCGTCGCGGGCGGCGGCTTGCGACGCCGCTTGTTTACTCCGCCCGATGCCGCGCCCAACAACGTGATCGCCTATCGTCGTCTCGACTGTATATTCCCGATCATGATCGGGACCTGTCGCTTCAACGATGCGATACTGCGGAGTCAAGCCGTGTTTCGCCTGGCTCCATTCTTGTAACATGCTGCGGGCGTCTTTATCGGTCTGCGTTTCGAGTACAATTTCCAACTGTTTATGCAAGCGCGGCATGATGAACGCCCGCACGCCGTCCAGCCCTTGATCGACCAGAATTGCACCCAATACCGCTTCAAACCCATCACATAAATTGTTATCGCGGTCACGCCCGCCGCTAGCTTCTTCCCCTTTACCGATTCGCAGTGCTGCGCCTAAATCGGCATCGCGCGCCAATATCGCCAATGCATCCCGCTGCACTACCGACGCACGCAAACGGGTTAATTCGCCTTCCGGGAGGTCTGGAAAGCGATGAAACAACCATTCACCCGCCAGATACCCTAACACTGCGTCACCAAGAAATTCGAGCCGTTCGTTATCCGCTAAACCCGGTTCTTCATGTTCGTTGACATACGAACGATGTGTGAGCGCTTCGACAAGAATGTCAGGCTGATTGAAAGTTAGCCCATTACGCTGCGCGAACGATTCAGGCGTCATCAGGTCAATTCGCATAAGCACGAAAAATCAGGGCGACGTTGTGACCGCCAAACCCGAACGAATTGCTCATGACGTGTTCAATAGGAATAGGGCGCGCGACATGCGCGACATAATCGAGATCGCATTCCGGGTCAGGGTCGTTCAGATTAATCGTAGGTGGCGCAATTTGATCGCGGATCGCGAGGCACGAGAAGATCGCTTCCATTGCGGCGGTCGCGCCCATACCGTGTCCGGTCATGCTCTTGGTTGAACTCATTGGCACGTTGTAGGCATGTTCGCCTAACACATGTTTGACAGCTTTAGTCTCCATCAAATCGTTGAGGGGTGTGCCAGTGCCGTGCGCGTTAATGTAATCGATGTCCTGTCCCTGTAATCCGGCGTCATCGAGCGCCATTTGCATAGCAGCGATCGCGCCCAAGCCATCGGGCTGCGGTGCGGTGAGATGAAACGCGTCAGAGGTCGTCCCGAAGCCGACAATTTCGGCATAAATGGTCGCACCGCGCGCTTTCGCGTGTTCCAGTTCTTCTAAAATGACGACACCAGCGCCTTCCCCAAAGACCAGACCAGGACGGTCTTTCGCAAATGGACGTGATGCGCGCGATGGGATTTCATCCTCACGCGAACACGCGCCCATACGATCAAATGCGGCGATACCGATCGGAATAATTGGTGCGTCGCCGCAGCCTGCGAGTGCCTGATCCAACCGACCGAGGCGGATCAAATCAAAAGCATGACCAATACAATCCGCGCCTGTCGCGCACGCACTAATCGGTGTCGCCGATGTGCCGCGCGCACCAAGTTTAATCGAGACATGATTGCTGCCACCATCAACCAGGAGCATTGGTATGCCGAAGGGCGAAATACGACGCGGATCACCTGTATCAAACAACAACTTGGCGTTGTCGAAATACGCTTCGATGCCGCCGACCGATGAACCAATGATGACACTCGTGCGCTGACGCGAACGGTCATCGGTCAACTCTAAATGACTGTGCTTGACTGCATCCTGCGCCGAGGCGACGATAAAGGTCTGAAACCGATCCATTCGACGCAGTTCTTTAGCGGGAACATAGCGCGTCGCATCCCAATTCTTGATTTCAGCCGCGACTTTTACGTTGTATTTGTCAGTCTCAAAGCGAGTAATGAAATCAATACCACTTTTACCCGCTTTAATATTTTCCCATGTTTCATCGACTGACTGCCCTAGCGGGCTAATCATTCCATAGCCGGTGACGACCACTCGTCTCGTCATGATCGGTTGTTCCTGTATGCAAAAAATTAAAAGACGTGAAGGTGGTTGTACCACACTCATGATAATCCGCAAGCTGTCGAATCGTTGCAGTGCGTGCCCAGTCGTTAGATAGCGCGGTCATCAGGAGTCGGTTGATAGTGCCCTTCGACCCACGCCTCACCATCGGGGCGGACTTCACGTTTCCAAACCGGAACGATCTCTTTCAGCCGGTCGATTCCATAGCGAGCAGCTTCAAAACACCCTTGATCACGGTGTCCTGATGCGCACGCAATCAGGATCGTATTTTGACCTACTTCGAGCCAGCCAACGCGCTGCACAATCGCCACACCCTGCACGAGCGGAAAGCGTGCATGAATTTCATCCGCGACCTGTGTCATTTTATGCAGCGCCATTGGCGCATACGCCTCGTATTCGAGATGCTCGGTCTCGTGCGTGTCATGTTCAAGCCGTGTTTGACCACGCACCATTCCACTGAAAACACAAACCGCCCCTGTATCTGGCGTCGTGATCGCCGCTACAAGTTCGTCGGTACTGAACGGCTCATCCGCAAGACGAATAATTTGCGGATATGCACCGTCGCCGCCGCTCACAGGCGGGAAAAATGCAATTTCGTCGCCATCTTTCACAGCGTCAGCGCCAAATGCATACTCGCGATTGACAGCGGCTATCGCATTGGGCAGATGCGCAAGCAGCATCGGATGCATACGTGCAAGTTCGTCGCGTACCATACCGACAGTCGCGGCACTACCGGAAAGATTGAGGACAAACCTATTCTCTTTCGCCACATCTTTGAGTGTAGCGAACAACAAGATCGTGACTTGCATGGTCATTCCTTCGCGGCGTAATCGCCATGCTGTCCGCCGCGTTTCTCAAGTAATCGAATATCGCTTAGACGCATCGCATGGTCTACGGCTTTCGCCATATCATAAATTGTCAGCGCGGCGGTCGTGACAGCGGTCAGGGCTTCCATTTCGACGCCCGTTTTTCCAATGGTGCGTGCAGTCGCGGTGATGTGGGCACTGCTTGTCGTTTCATCGAGCGTGATCTCAACCTCGATATGGGTAAGCGGAATCGGGTGGCATAACGGAATCAATTCGGATGTACGCTTTGCACCCATGATTCCAGCGATGCGTGCAATGGTCAGGACATCGCCTTTTTTTAGCGCACCCTCGCGGATTAATCTCAGGGTTTCGGGCTGCATGTATACAGTACCGCTTGCGATTGCCGTGCGTTCGGTGTCTGGCTTCGCGCCGACATCCACCATGCGTGCACGCCCGCCTTCATCCAAATGAGTGAGTTGATCAGTCACGAGTTATCCTTTCGTATGGCTCATTATAAAGCGTTCTACACAAAAAACGCTTGTGAGGACGCCGACTTTTCTGTATAATTAAGGCTTACTTCGTCACTTATCTACCTTCTCATCGGTGGGGCTGAACCCTGTTCTCACCGCCGCGCTTTGTTCCAGTGGAGTTGAATCGTTGAGCATATTCCGCAGTGGCATGTCGAAGACACGCCAATCTTTTTTCGGGCGCATTTCGCAGCTCCTGGGCAGTTCGCAGATCGACGATGAAACATGGGAAGATATCGAGTCGCTGTTGATCCAGGCGGATTTAGGCATCAACACGACCAAAAAAGTATTGGATGATTTACAAAATCGCGTGCGTAAAGAGCGCATCACGAAACCGGAAGCACTGCAAAAGGCGCTCAAAGCAAGCTTACGTTCGCTGCTGAGCGACCCGCCGACATTGAATGTAAGCGGACGCGAATTATCGATCGTTCTAATCGTCGGTGTCAATGGGTCGGGCAAGACGACGACGATTGGCAAGTTAGCGCGCCGACTCGATTTGGCGGGGCGTAAAGTCATGCTGGCAGCGGGCGACACCTTCCGTGCGGCAGCCATCGAGCAACTGCAAAAATGGGGTGAACGGGTGAATATCCCAGTCATCGCCAATAAACCCGGCTCCGATGCAGCGGCGGTTGTCTATGATGCGGCGGCGGCGGCACGGGCGCGCGGCATCAATGTGCTGCTGGTCGATACGGCAGGACGCTTGCATACCAATCACAACTTGATGGAAGAACTAGTCAAAATTAAGAGCGTTTCGCAAAAAGTAATCCCAGACGCGCCGCATGAAGTCCTTTTGGTGCTGGATGGCACCACAGGACAAAACGCGCTGCAACAAGCCGAAAAATTTCGTGAGTTCGTCGATGTGACGGGCGTGATCGTGACCAAGCTAGACAGCACGGCAAAAGGTGGGATGATTTTCGCCATATTCAATGATCTAAAACTGCCCGTTCATTATCTTGGACTGGGCGAAGACATCAACGATTTGGTGTTTTTCAACCCGGATTCGTTCGTAGATAGTCTTTTTGACGAGAACTAGAACACGCAATGGAAACTACCAATCTGGTTGACCTCCTCACGGGGATGAAGGCACGCATTGAAAGCCTGTATCAGCGCCTTGAAATCGACGCAAAAACACGGCAGTTGAACGAACTCGAAGCGTTGACCAATGACGCCGATTTCTGGAGCAACTCGAAAAACGCCCAGCAAACTATGCAGGCGATCTCGAAATTGAACGCTGAGATTGACCAGTGGAACGGGCTGCGCGACCAGATCGACGATACGCTTGAGCTGGCACGTATGAACGACGAGACCTTAGCGGACGAAATGGCACGCGAAGTGACCGCCCTGACCGAACAAGTCGAGCGCATGTCGCTGCAAGCTATGCTTTCGGGCGAATACGACAACGAAAACGCGATTCTCGCGATTCATGCTGGCGCGGGCGGCACCGATTCACAAGACTGGGCGGCGATGTTGGAGCGCATGTTCCGGCGTTGGGCGGAACAAAACGGCTACAAAATCGAGACCATCGAAGAAATGCAGGGCGAAGAAGCAGGTCTGAAAAGCGCGACGCTCGGCATTCGTGGCGGTTATGCGTTTGGCTATTTGCAAAGCGAACAGGGTGTACATCGTCTCGTCCGCTTGAGTCCGTTCGACGCGGCGAATCGTCGTCATACATCATTTGTCAAAGTCGAATTATGGCCCGATATTCAAGGCGACATCGATATTGACCTGAACGAAAAAGACATCAAGGTCGAAACCTATCGCGCGGGCGGTGCAGGCGGACAAAACGTGCAAAAGAACGACACGGCAATCCGCCTGACCCATATCCCGACGGGCATCGTTGTACAATGTCAAAATGAGCGCAGTCAAAAGCAAAATCGTGAGCGCGCCACGCAAATTCTCAAGGCACGCTTGTTCGAAATGGAACGCAAAAAGCGTGAGCAGCAGCTCGCCGCGCTAAAAGGCGAAACCGTGAGCGCGGAATGGGGCAATCAAATCCGATCTTATGTGTTACATCCCTATCATTTGGTGAATGATCATCGAACGGGGTATAAAACGGGGAATACTGACGCAGTGCTAAACGGCGAACTGACTCCGTTCATGGAAGCCTTCTTGCACGCGAAGATCACGGACAGCCTCAATTTCGAGCCGCAGGGACAAGGTGAACTCGAAGCCTAGCCCTCTTACAGAATGGTGCGCGCCGGATGAAGTACCAAAACTTCGCCGTAGAACTCTCGGCACTCCCTGATGGACGTTTTCGCATTGAGGTCGCTTCGCCTGTCGGTGAAGCGACCGCTGATGTCAGCAGCCCATTCACAACGGCGGAAATCACCGACGCGCTGCAAATTCTAGGGCGCGAACGTGCCAGTGTTACCAAACCGCAAATGATCGAGACTGCACGCGCGTTTGGCGATAAGCTGTTCGCCTTCTTGCTGCAATCGAATTCCGACATCAGCAACGCGTACTTCGCCAGTCTTGCGCGCGTCGGCAACGATGGATTACGTATTCGGCTCTCGGTCGAACGTGCGGGCGTGCTAAGTCATCTGCCGTGGGAGTTATTGCGCGATCCAGCGCGCGAACATGTCGGTTTATCACGTGCGACGCCGATTGTGCGTTATACGCAGCAGTTGAGCATTCGCCCACCCGTACCAATCACACTTCCCCTTCGTGTGCTGGTGATGATCTCGTCGCCGACAGATTTTCCGAAGCTCGATGTCGAAGGCGAATGGACACGGTTGCAAGAAGCCACCCAAGACCTACAAGCGCGCGGCATGATTCTGCTTGAGCGGTTGGATAACGCAACCCTGCTCGATCTTCAGCGAACGCTGCGTGGCGGCGAGTATCATGCGTTTCACTTCATCGGTCATAGTGACTTTGACGCCGCCGCTAATCAGGGTGTCTTGGTATTCGAAGACCCGGCGAATTTGAGCAAAGGGCAACTCATCGGTGGCGGGGCGCTTGCGCGTGAACTGGGCGAAGAAACCACACTTCGGCTGGTGATCCTCAATTCATGCCGCAGCGCACGGCGTGTCGAAGCCGATCCGTTTGCGGGCGTCGCCAGCAGTCTGGTCGCGCGTGGCATTCCAGCAGTCGTCGCCATGCAGTTCGAGATCACGGATCGCGCGGCGAAAGTTTTCGCGGAAGAATTTTATCGCGCGCTGGCTGAACTCCTGCCAATAGACACGTCGGTGAGTGAAGCACGGCGCGCAATTGCCAACGTCGTGCAAAATACCGAGTGGGCGACCCCCGTACTTTATATGCGTTCAGAGTCTGGACTCTTATTCCAGACCAGCGAAACGTCGGCAGTCACGCTCGATTCGACGACAACGATTGTTCCGCCCGCCGCCTCCACGCCACAACGCCTTAATAGGGCGTGGCTGGCAATTCTAGGCGGGATCGGCGCAGGCTTTATCGTGCTCTTGCTTATCTTGAACAGCATCAGTCCGATTTTTTCGCCACCCACGCCAACTGCGACGCCAACGTTGACGCCGACAATTACGCCGACCGCGACGGTTTCACCCACCGTGACGCCGCGCAACCCAGCATCGCTGCCCGATTTGCAGATTACACGCTTTCGTATTTCGCCCGAAAGTATCGCGCCGGGTCAATTTTTCCGTGTCAACATCACCATTACCAACGCGGGCAGTTCGTCATCGGGTCGGTTCAATTGGTCGTGGGATAGCAATTTGACAGGGACATCGGTCGATCTCGATACCATTGTGCAGGAAGTCGACAATATCCTGCCGGGTTCATCACGCAGCGTTAGTTTTTCGTGGCTGTATGGATGGTGGGGGCGTTACACAACGCAAGTTCAGGTCGATGTCGATGACGATGTAGAAGAAAGCAACAATCGCAATAACGAATTCATTTTCAACGTCAACATTCAAGAACTGCCGTTCAATATCGACTTCACGCTGCTTCCCGATACCACTATCGTTGAACCGCCGCTGGCATTGGGCAGCGATCAATATGTCGCCTGGAATTTATTGTTTAATACCGCTGCACCGCAAACCGACCCCTGTTTTGCGACGCCACTCCAGTTAATCGATGTCGATGGCGATACGCTCATGACGACCGCCGATGATGCTGAACCCACGTGCGCCGAGCTACCGCTCAGCATTATAGTGACGCGTCGTTTTGTCAGCGATGCGCAGGTGTTCTTGCTACCAGAAGAAGCGGGTAGCGCCACGCTCACTTACTACAGCGATGCTGCCGGTACGCAGCCAATTTTGACGACACCTTCCGTGACCATGACACCAGGCGAAATTATCGCTTTAGGCGGCATCGGAAACGCGACCAGTCAAATTCGCCGTATCGATATCGATACCACAACGTCCAGTGTTCGTGTCACCCGTTTGGTGTTGTCGCCGCCGCCTACGCTGGGTGAATAAGCTCTAATTCCCAGTTGCTTGACTCGATTTGGGAAATCGGTTATATTTCGCCCAATGAATGTTTTTGACCCCTGATATTCCTCTCCCATACCTGATAAAGTTCTGCTTGACAATAAAGCAGACTTAGGTATAATGTTGGGTACGTTCGGATTAGTTATGTTGGTTCTTTTCTTGGTACAGCGATGGGTCTGCGGATTCCATGCGCTGTTTTGTCGTTTATGCATATTTCCACACAACAGTATCAACGCAGTATTGTTACCGGAATAGCTCTCGGAGGAACGCCTTGGAGGCGAAAGATTTTAGCGCCCTGCGCGTAAGTCTCGCATCGCCCGATCAAATTCGGTCGTGGTCGTATGGCGAAGTGACCAAGCCGGAGACGATCAATTATCGCCGGCTGCGCCCTGAAAAAGATGGGCTGTTCTGCGAAACGATCTTCGGTCCCACCCGCGATTGGCAATGTTATTGCGGTAAGTACAAAAACGTCCGCTATCGCGGCATTATTTGCGATAAATGCGGCGTCGAAGTTACACGTGCATCCGTGCGTCGTGAACGTATGGCACATATCGAACTCGCGGCACCTGTCGCGCATGTATGGTATACGCGCCGTGTGCCGAGCTATCTTGGTATGCTGCTCGATGTCAGCCGTCGCAACCTGGATCGCGTTCTGTATTTTGCGCAGTATGTGATAACACACATCGATGAAGAAGCACGCAATAAAGCACTCGGTCGTATCGACCGCGAAGTGATCCAGAAAGAATCTTCGCTGGGTGGCGATCTTGAAGTGCAGATGTCCGGTGTGCGTGCAGAACGTGACGCTTTACTGCAAGAACTCGAACGCCAAACCGAAGCGATCAACGGGCATTTTGAAACAGAACTGCACCGCCTGACCGATGAGTTAATGCGTGACGCGCAGAACGCGCAAGCGCGCATCGAAGCACAGATGGGCAAAACCGCCGCGTCGGATATCGATTTTTCCACTGCTAACGTCGTCATCGCCGCTAAAGGCGAGACGATTAACATGGATCATATCTCGCGTGTGCAAAATATTGTCAATACGCGCTTGAGTGAACTGCAAAATGAAGTTGATGACATGCGCCGCGAAGAACTCCGCCGCTTAAACGACGAAGCCAATGTGGCGACGGGCGATGCGACGACGACTATCGATGCGCAGGTTCAGGTGTTGGATGAACGCATGGCGCACATTCGCGCCAGCGCTGATAAAGCACGTAACGAACTGAACGACCTCAAGATTCTGCAATTCTTGAGCGAGCCGCGTTATCGCGAACTCAAGCAGCGTTATGGTCAGGTATTCCAGGCAGACATGGGTGCGGAAGCATTTTTCAAGATTCTGCAAAACATGGAACTTGACAAGCTGTCGGCGGAGTTGTGGGTTGAAGTCCGTACCACGCGGTCGAAGCAGCGTAAGAAGAAGGCGACGAAGCGTTTGCGCGTCATCGAAAGTCTGCGCAAAAGCAGCAACCGTCCCGAATGGATGATTCTGACGGTTCTGCCGGTGATTCCGCCGGACTTGCGCCCGATGGTTCAGTTGGACGGTGGGCGTTTCGCCACCAGTGACTTGAATGACCTGTATCGCCGTGTCATCAACCGCAATAATCGCTTGAAGCATTTGCTTGAACTCGGCGCGCCTGATGTTATCGTGCGCAACGAAAAGCGTATGCTCCAGGAAGCAGTTGACAGCTTGATCGACAACAGCCAGCGCGGTAAGGCACTCAGCCGTCGTGGTCGCCGCGAACTCAAGTCGTTGAGCGATATGCTCAAGGGTAAAAAAGGTCGTTTCCGCCGCAACTTGCTCGGTAAACGTGTGGACTACAGCGGTCGTTCGGTCATCGTCATTGGACCACGCCTCAAGCTGCACCAATGCGGGCTGCCGAAGACAATGGCGCTGGAATTGTATCGCCCATTTGTGATTAGCCGTCTCGTCCGTCAGAGTTACGCGAGCAATGTCAAAGGCGCGAAACGTATCATCGAGCGCGAAAAGCCAGAAGTTTGGGAAGTGCTTGAGGAAGTCATCAAGGAAAGACCTGTTTTGCTCAATCGAGCGCCGACGCTGCACCGTCTGGGTATTCAGGCTTTCGAACCGCAGTTGGTCGAAGGCAAAGCCATCCAGATTCACCCGCTCGTGTGCGCGGCGTTTAACGCCGACTTCGACGGTGACCAGATGGCAGTTCACGTGCCGTTGAGCGATAAAGCGGTGCAAGAGTCGCGCGAATTGATGCTGAGTACGCGCAACCTGCTCAAGCCCGCCGACGGTCAGCCAATTGTCGCGCCCGCCAAAGACATGGTGTTGGGCATGTACTACCTGACGATGGATCCAACGGTCGAGATCGCAACACGCCCCGACCGCGCCGACGATTTCCGCCGCATGGAAACCATCATCGATAAGCCAGATGTTAAAGTCGGCATCGCACTGCGCAGCAACGGCTACTATTACTCGCTTCAGCACGAAATTCCGGGCACGGTAATTTTCGAAGATACCGTCGAAATTGCCGATAACGGGCGCCGTAAAGTGACCGAAAACGCGGTCGACCGCACCATTCGCGCCGTTATCGATGGCGAAGTCGATTGTATGCTGGCGAATGTCTTCGAAATGAAGAAACTGCTCAAGAAGAAGAAGATGACGGGCGAACTCGTCTTTTCTAACCTGACCGAGCGGCGTATGGTCGTGGACATCGACGAAGTAGAGTTCTTGTACAATCTCGGCATGGTCAAGCTGCACACACCGATTTTGCTGCAAAATTACTACGATTTGCTGCCACCACAAGATGAACCAGAACCTTGCACGATCGGGCGCGCATTGTTTAACCGGATTTTGCCGGATGAAATGCGCTTCATGCAAGAGACGATGGGTAAGAAGGGCTTGCAAAATCTGGTCGCTGACGCTTATCAACGGATTGGCTCAGAACGCACGACCGATATGGTCGACGCGATCAAGGATTTGGGCTTCTACTATGCCACCATCTCCGGCACGACGATTGCAGTGACCGACCTGACAATCCCGGAAGAACGTGCTGAAATCATCGGTGAAGCCGACGGCGTGATCGAACGTGCTGACCGCGACTTCCGTCGTGGGCTGCTGACAGAAGATGAGCGTTATCAACGCACCATCGACGTGTGGAATCGTGCCAAAGATCAACTGCAAGATTTGATCCAACGCACCCTAAACCCGTTTGGACCCATCGCTGTTATGGCGTTGTCCGGCTCGACTAAGGGTGGTTTCGGACCGATCACACAATTGGCGGGAATGCGTGGTTTGATGGCAGACCCTTCCGGTCGTATCATCGACTTGCCCATCCGTTCGCACTTCCGTATGGGTCTCACCGCGCTCGAATACTTCATTTCGACGCACGGCGCGCGTAAAGGTCTTGCGGACACGGCGTTACGTACTGCCGACGCGGGTTATCTCACCCGCCGTCTGGTCGATGTGGCGCAGGACATGATTATCAACCGCACGGACTGCGGCACTCAAGCGGGCATTTGGATCAAGCGCTACGAAGATGTGGCGGGTCAATCGGTCTATGAACGCATCATGGGGCGCTGTGCCGCAAGCGATACGTATGACCCGGAAACGGGCGAGCTGATCGTGCTGCGTAACGGACTGCTTGATGAAGAAATCTCGCAGCGCATTCAGGATAGCAAGATTCAAGATATGCACGTTCGCAGCCCTATGACCTGCGCGCTGATTCACGGCGTGTGCGCCTTGTGTTACGGTCGTGACCTGGGTCGTGGCGAAATGGTCGAAATCGGTACTGCCGTCGGCATCATCGCGGCACAGTCGATCGGCGAGCCGGGTACCCAACTGACACTGCGTACCTTCCACACAGGTGGTACGGCGCAGGCATCGGGCGACATCACCAGCGGTTTGCCGCGCGTCGAAGAAATTTTTGAAGCGCGCAAGAAGCCAAAAGGTGAATCGGTCGTCACCGATATTCCCGGCACACTGCGTTTGATCAAGAAAGATGGCGTCCGCATCGCGCAAGTGATCAATTCGGAAGTCATCAACGAAGAACATGACGTTCCTGCAAGCTGGGCAGTCATGGTCGATGAAGATCAGGCGATTAACGCGGGTCATATTCTCGCACTCGACGAAGACAGCGGCAGTAAATTAGTCGCGCGCATGGCAGGTATTGTGCATGTCGAAGCGGGCAAGATTTACATCCGTTACGAGAAGCGCGAAGAAGAAGAATATCCGATCCCTTCGAGCGCGCGTTTGCTGCCAGGTATCGAAGATGGCACGGTGTTATATCCGGGTCAGCAGTTGACCGAAGGCTCGAAGAATCCGCATCGCATTTTGCGCGTGCAAGGCTCGGACGCGGCGGCGTTATACTTGCTGACTGAAGTCCAGAAGGTCTATCGCTCGCAGGGCGTGAACATCGCCGACAAGCACTTTGAGATTGTCATTCGCAAGATGTTGTCGCGCGTGCAGTTGACCAAGAGCGGCGGATCGAGCGATCTGCCGGGCGAGTTGATCGACCGCTTGCAATTGATCAACATGAACGACCGCATGATTTCGGAAGGCAAAGAGCCGGCAGCGGGCGTGCCGATTTTGCTCGGCGTCACCAAAGCGGCGCTCAGCACCGACAGCTTCCTGTCGGCGGCGAGCTTCCAACACACAATCCGTGTGCTGGCAGGTGCAGCCATCGAAGGCAAGGTCGATAAATTGTACGGCTTGAAAGAGAACGTGATCATCGGCAAACTGATCCCGGCGGGTCGTGGTTTCCACACCTATCAGGATCGTGAGCTGGTCGCACCGCATACGTCGCTCGAACTGCAAGGCGCGCTCGATGCTGAAGCCGCCGCAGCCCTTGAACTTGAGGACGACGACGAACAGCCTCGCAGCCGCAGCAAACGTCAAGACAACGACGACGACTAAACTAAGTCGTGGTCGCGCAAATCAAAAACGGACGCGTTGCGCGTCCGTTTTTGATTCGGTTACTCGATTTTGTCCGCTTAGTTAAAGCCGGGGATTGGGAGTGGCGGAACGCCGCAAAAATCAGGAAGCTGGACATCGGGACGCACGGCGTCGTACAGCATCCAGAATAAAGGACGTTCAGTACGACTGGCGCTGCCGGGTTGAAGCTGACAGCTTTCACCGGGAACAATAATGCTGTAAGCAGCGCGTTCGTCGCGGTTGTCGATCATCCCCGCCAATACCGCGAAGTTCAAATTCCACAGCATAATCGGTCCCATTAATCCGCTTTCCTGCGCGATTTGCAGGGTGCGAATTGTGTAGCCCGCTTGCGTCCATTTATCATTGAAGCGCATCCATGCGCTGCCTTCGGGTGGATCACCCGGAAGACCATCCCATGTCGCATAGCCAAATTCGGTCATCCACATCATGATTGCCGCGTGACCGTTTGCGGTCATGATCGTGCGATATTCACGCACGGTATCCGCGAAGAAGAAATGTGGATCATCATCCCACCCGCGTGTACCACAACACACTGCATCGGGCGAATTGCCCCAACTATACGGATGAATACCTATAACGATGTCACTGTAGCGCGCTAAGCCAGCCGCATACATCTGACTTAAGTAATCGCGGTCATCGACCGATCCCGCGCTGTTTCCAGTGGGCGCAAGCCCCGCCGTGATGATTGGAATTGTTGGAGAATAAGCACGAATCGCGTCATAAGCGGGCGCGAACAGCGTCATGTAACCGCCACCTGTAAACGGCAGCGCGCCCTGCCATTCGCGGATCAGATTGGGTTCGTTCCATACTTCGATGGCATCGATAAAATCGCCGAGCTCGGCGCGCATTTGACCGGGATTAACCACGTCGAGCAAAATCGTCAAGAAGTTTGCCAGGTCTGCTGGATTATCGGGCGGACCATCTTCAGTCTGGTTGGCGCGCGCCCAGTTCGGCGCTTTAGCGACACTGACCATGACATTCAGTCCGCGTCGATTTGCATCTTCAAGATACTGTTCGACACGCCTAAAAAACTCGTTATCGCGTTCATCGCGGTTATTGGGCTGCAATTCGCGCCATGAAATCTGGACTTTCACCCATTTCAAGCCTATAGTCTCGATACGCCCCATCGCATCGTTCCAATCATCCTGCGATAGGTTGATATCCAGTTGGACGCCGATTCCATTCGGATCAAGGTTTGGCAAGTTGACAACGCCACCGGGTGTACTCGTAGGTGTCATAGTAATTTCTGGCGGTAGAATGTCGGTAGTTGTGGGCAGTGTTTCGAGCAGGGACGGCGTCGTCGATGGGGTTATGGGTGGCGTATTCGTCGCTGGTGCGACATAACCTTCGCCAACGACTGAGCCACGCCAGGTCACGTTTGGAGCGGGCGTTTGTGTCGGCGGCGCAGCCGTAGCGGTCGGTACGAGTACGACCGCTACGACTTCCGTTACGGTTGATGTCGGCGCTTCGACGGTTGCGGTCGGCGCGGCGTCTGTCGAAATGAACGTCGCCGTCATATACACAGCAATCGGTGTTGGCGGCATACATGCGGTGAGCAAAAGTACCAACCCGACGATCAAAAGCATGGAAATGCTGGTTTTTTGTGTAATCATAAACAGCATACTACCACAACCTATAGGGTGCTGCACGGGGAAATATACTAAAAATAGGGGAAGCGTAGGACAATCTTCTGTGATATAATCAGAACAGACGTTCAATTTTTGACAGATGATGACACGATTTCATAGAATGTGGCGGCTGCACGCCTCGAATTTAGGATAACGGCATGACGTTGGGATTTGTCCGCCAGATCAATATTGACCAGGAAATGCGCGAAGCGTATCTCGATTATGCGATGAGCGTCATTGTCGCACGCGCGCTGCCCGATGCCCGTGACGGGCTAAAACCAGTGCATCGGCGCATTTTGTATGCTATGCACGATTTAGGCTTACGTTCTGATACGCCGTACAAAAAATGCGCGCGTATCGTCGGTGAAGTCTTAGGTAAATATCACCCGCATGGCGATGTCGCCGTCTACGAATCTCTCGTGCGTATGGCGCAAGATTTTTCGATGCGCTATATGCTGATCGACGGTCAAGGTAATTTTGGCAGCGTCGACGGAGACGGTGCGGCAGCGATGCGTTACACCGAAGCGCGTATGGCACCCATTGGGGATACCCTGCTGACCGACATCGACCGCGAAACCGTCGATTACGTCGATAACTTTGACAGCACGCTGCAAGAACCGTCCGTGCTGCCTGCCGCCTTCCCCAATTTACTGGTCAACGGGTCATCGGGCATCGCTGTCGGCATGTCCACAAATATTCCGCCGCACAATCTGGGCGAAGTCTGCGATGCGTTGATCTATATGCTGCACCGTTGGGCAGGGATAGATGATATTACCATCCAGGACTTGATGAAGTTTGTCAAAGGTCCCGATTTTCCAACTGGTGGTTTAGTCTATCGCCACGCGGAAACAACCGACGACCTCGATTACGGCGATTCGATGGTGGCAGCCTACGCGACCGGACGCGGCAAAATTACGATGCGCGCGCGCTGTCACGTCGAAGATATGGGGCGCGGTAAATCGCGTATCATCGTAAGTGAACTGCCGTTTCAAACGAATAAATCGTCGTTGATAGAACGTATCGCGTATCTGGTACGCGAAGGCAAAATTGAAGGCATTGCCGATTTACGTGACGAGTCGGATCGTCAAGGGCTGAGACTGGCGGTTGAACTTCAGCGCGGTGTTGAACCCGCGCCCGTACTCAACGAATTGTTCCGGCTAACGCCGCTCCAGGAAACGTTCAGCATCATTATGCTCGCGCTGGTCAACGGTGAACCGCGCATTTTGAGCTTGAAACAAACAATGCGTGTGTATCTCGATCATCGACTCAATGTCGTGCGCCGCCGCGCAGAATACGATTTGAGAATTGCGCGTGCCCGTGCGCACATTTTGGAAGGCTTACGCAAAGCGCTGGACAATCTCGACGCGGTCATTCAGATCATTCGTGGATCACGCACTGCCGATAGCGCACGCAACAATCTGATCAAGGCGCTCAGCATTGATTTGATCCAGGCGAATGCGATTTTGGAATTGCAGTTACGGCGTCTGGCAGCATTGGAACGCAAGAAAATCGACGAAGAATACGACGAAAAGATGAAATTGATCGCGTATTTGAGCGAATTACTGGCGACGCCGGAAAAAATGCGCGCGGTGATTGTCGAAGAACTGACGGCTATCAAAAAGACGTATTATGACCCGCGTCGTACGGTGATTGTTGACGGTATGACGAGCAAAGTCACTGATGCTGATCTGCTCACACCGCAAGAAGATACATGGGTGACATTGACGGTCGAAGGCAAGTTAAGCCGCACATTTGACGCGACCGCCCTGGTCGTCACCGATGAGGTTGAAGACCCGACACGCTTCCTCATGCAAACGACAACGGCGCAGCTTTTGTATTTATTCACGACAGATGGCATCTGTACGACTGTACCCGTCCAGCAAATTCCACAGTTCAACGACCCCGCAGACGGTGCGTTATTCATCGATATTTCGGCGTTTAAGGGCGACCAACGTGTCGCATCCGCGCTGACGCTGCCGCCAAAAACCGATAACGGTTATGTCGTATTCGCCACGCGCGGCGGTGAAATCAAACGCTTGAAACTGGACGATTTGCCAGGGATGCGGTCGGATATGTTTAAGGCGATGGACATTGACAGCGGCGACTCGCTTGGATGGGTATTTGCGACGACTGGCGAAGACGAAATCATGCTGACGACACAGCAGGCACAGGTGATTCGCTTCAAAGAAAGCGACGTTCGTCCGACCGGTCTGGGCGCTGGCGGAATGCGCGGAATCAAGTTCAGCGATGAAAGCGATCAAGTTATCGGCGCGGCGATTGTTGAAGACAAGCTGTCATTGTGGACGATTACCGATGATGGCATCGCCAAGAGTTCGCCGATTACCGATTACCCCACACAAGGGCGCGCCGGAATGGGCGTACAAACGATGAAATTATCCCCCGCCAGCAAATTAGCTGCCGCCGTCATCGCAGATTTAGACGATAGGTTGATGATTTTGACGAGTGCTAATCGTGGCAAGTTGATCGCCTTGAACAGCGCGCCCAACGGGAAGCGTGCCATCAAAGGCGATATTGTCATGTCGATGCAGGACGCAGAACAAGTGCGAAGTATTATGAAGCCGCAGTTGTTATACATTCCATCTATGGTGATTAACGGGGCAGCAGAACCCGAAAACGCCTAATACGCAGAACAGCCAGAGATGATTCTGCCGCGCTGAGTAGTTCTCTACGTCCGTTCGATGTCGCGTTCAATTTGAGCTGCTAGTTCACGTAGTGCAGGCATTGGGGCGACATCCAACGCGGTAGAAAGGTCTTGTTCTAATCGGCGATACACCAGCAATGCGTCGTGAGGCATCGCTAACGCCCTGTACAAGCTCATGATGCTGCTCACCAGGTCTTCGCGTTGGCGATGCGTTGTCGCCGCTTGCAGGTACAAACCGAGCGCCTCACACGGTTGATCAAGTTTTTCGGTGTTTTTTGCGAGCGCAATTAAAATTTCACCATATATTTGCCGCAAATCCTGACGGCGATGCTCTGACCATGACATATCGACCGACGTAAGAAAATCGCCGCGATACACATCGATTGCCTGTTGTGCCAACAGCATCGCTTCTTGAACAGGCATCACCGCGCTATCCTGAATCATCCGCGTAAATAAGGCGACATCATAGCTCAAATTGATACGCGGCGATATGTGATAAAAGCCCGACCAGTACACAGTCAAATCGATACCCAATACTTCGCTGATTTTACGTTTGGTCACATGAAACACATTGGTCGCTTCACGCGTCGTCAGCGCGGGCCAGAAGGTTTCAAAAATTTCGTTGCGTGTCACCATCCCGCGATCTACGAGGAAGAAAAACAGCGCGCGCGGCAGTTGACCATCCCAGTTATCGACATTTTCACCATTCACCTGTACGCGACCATCGCCCAACGCACGGACTTCAAGCAGTACACCGCCGCTCGAATCATGCTGCGTGTAATCCCACAACATTTGTGAATCGGTGGCAGGAATCATGCGTGTCGTGGCGCGCACCCCCTGATCGTGGAGCATGATGGATGGAACAATTCGACTAATGACAATCAATTTCACCGCATATCGTTCCAACAAGTGCTTAAGAAACGCGTCGAAATCTGGTCTTAGCGCACGATCACACTCATCCAAAATGACCTTATCGTCACTGGTCAATGATGCCATGCGTACATCTTGTTCGTCTAACATTGCGTCCAATTGATCGTTGAGGGCTGTGGAATCCAAATCGATGCCATGAAAGCGCACATAAGCGGCATCTTTAATCAGTGTGTTAAATAATATGTGATTGGGTACATAATTAGGGTGAACAAAAATGACACGCGACGCTGATTGCAGAGCGTCATGAAGCTGCTGCAAAGCGAGCTGATGTAGTGGAGCGTTCATGGAGCGTCTCCATTGGAAAGAAAGTTCAGATTAAACGACACCACGCCGCCGTGCTTCGACGACCTGATCGACATTTTCCAGCCGATTCAGGATGCGCGTCAACTGCTGCATATCCGCCAGTTCCAATGTCAGGTACAGTGTAGCAATATTGTTCTTGGTCTGTACGTTCACCTGCGACATATTGACCGATTCGTCGGCGATCACACTGCTGATATCGCGCAGCAGTTCTCTTCGGTCATAGGCGATCACTTCAATGGGCACAGAGTAACGCTCTGCACGATCGACCAGCCCCCATGAAACAGCGACCAAACGTTCTGGCTCGCGCACAATATTGGTACAGTCGGTGCGATGCACACTCAAACCGCGTCCGCGCGTGACATAACCAACAATCGGGTCGCCCAGGACGGGGTTACAGCAGCGCGCGAACGTATACAACATACCATTTGTGCCAGATACGCTAATCCCCAACGAACCACCACTCGTCGCCCGGGCAGGATGCGCCACCAACGTCTCGCGTTCGCGTGCTTCTTGTTCTTTGCGCTCGTGTTCCAGAATACGGTTGGCGATCTGACTGCCATTGATATCTCCGGCACCGACCGCGGCTAGAAAATCGTCAAGGTTGTCATAACCGAACCAGTTGACAATCGTCTCGAATGCCATTGACCCCAGCACGCCAAGCCGCTTCAACTCACGTTCCAGCACATCTCGCCCGCTGACGATGTGCTTATCTCGATTCTGCTTACGGAAATAATAACGTATTTTTGAAGTAGCGCGCGTGGTCGTTACATAACCAAGTTCAGGATTTAGCCAATCCAGGCTGGGTCCACCGCGTTTTTCCACCTGAATTTCGATTTGATCGCCCATTTTCAAAACATAATTGAGCGGTACCGTGCGTCCGTGTACTTTCGCGCCGCGACAACGATGTCCCAAATCCGTATGAATATGATACGCAAAATCGAGCGGCGTTGCGCCTTTGGGTAAATCGACGATATCCCCTTTAGGTGTGAATGCATACACACGGTCTTGGAATACTTCGGCTTTCATCGTCGCTACAAATGATGCGGGGTCGTTTTCTTCTGAGCCAAACTCCATCAAGCGGCGCAAAAAACTGAGTCGTTTCTCAAATTCTTCGTCGCGCTTGCCCTTCGCGCCTTCTTTGTAACGCCAGTGCGCCGCAATACCATATTCGGCATGTTCGTGCATATCCCACGTGCGAATCTGCACTTCTACCGTTTTGCCCGAACTATCGACGACTGCCGTGTGCAGACTGCGATAAAAATTGTCTTTGGGCGCGGCAATATAATCATCGAACTCACCAGGTATGGGACGCCACAGATTATGCACCACCCCAAGCACCAGGTAACACTGTGGAATGGTATCGACAATCACACGTACAGCACGCACATCGTAAATCTGTGCGAAATCGACGCGCTTGCGTTCCATCTTTTTATAGATACTGTAAATATGTTTGGGGCGTCCAGTGATAGTGACGCTGTTTACATCATACTGAGTCAGTTCTTTACGCAGGGTCGCCGTAACTTTTTGCAGATAACTCTCGCGATCAATACGGCGTTCGTCGAGCTGTGCGGCGATCATTTTGTACTGGTACGGTTCTAAATAGCGAAAACTCAAATCTTCGAGTTCCCACTTGATCTGCCAAATACCGAGTCGATTTGCCAACGGCGCGAAAATATCCAGCGTCTCCTGTGCAATGGCGTGCTGACGTTCCACCGTCATATAACCAAGCGTCCGCATATTGTGCAGCCGATCCGCCAGCTTAACGATGACGACTCGCACATCGTTGCCCATCGCCAGCGCCATTTTGCGAATATATTCAAGTTCGCGATCATTTTTAGCACGTGCGACCCCATCGGGGCTGGTTTTCGCCAGATTTTTAAATTTGGTCACGCCATCGACAATATCCGCGACGCTGCGTCCGAATTCGTCTTTAAGCTGATCAAATGTTGTATCGGTGTCTTCGATCAAGTCGTGCATTAGCGCCGCCGCTATCGCTTCGGCGTCGAGCTTCATTTCAGCAAGGATCAGTGCGACTTCAACGCAATGCGTAAAATACGGTTCGCCGCTCTTGCGAAACTGCCCTGCATGAGCTTTTTCCGCTTTGTGATAGGCACGCTCAATTAATAGACTATCACCGGGCGATAGCTCAGGCAGCGCCGTGTATAAGGACTCTAAACTTAAGCTGGCGATAGGCGTTTGGTTCATGATGTTTAACGTTCGTGAATACTTTCAACGGTCGTTTAATGAATTGTACCGCATTTTCTAGTCGTGGCGACGTGGATCGGTCACAAAACGCGGTATAATTCAGATAGCGATGAAAAGGATATTCAATTGTCCGATCTCTATAGTGTAGACCAGGCATTGGTGCAAATCTTAACCGATTTCGCGCGCTTACCTACCGAGCGCATCAGTATCGATGATGCGTTAGGGCGTGTGCTTTCAGAAAACCTGCGCGCCGGCGACGATTTACCGCCGTTTGCCAATTCGAGTATGGACGGCTATGCAGTACGCGCCGATGATCTCGCAGCGCTCACTTCGGTTAACGCCGTACAACTGCAAGTCGTTGAAGATATTCCCGCCGGAACTGTGCCAACGCGCACGCTCGAACCCGGTCAGGCGGCACGCATCATGACCGGCGCAATGCTCCCAAACGGGGCGGACGCCATTGTCCCAGTTGAACAAACAGATTCAAGCTGGGAATCCGATGGTAGTGCAGCACTTGCGCCGCTTGTCCGTGTGATCAAAGGCGTGCGCACGGGCGATTATGTCCGCCACGTCGGTGAAGATATTCAACGAGGTGAAACTGTGCTCACCGAAGGCGTTGTCATTGGCGCGGTCGAAATCGGTGTGCTGGCGGCGCTCGGTTTTAGTGAAGTTCCGGTCGTGCAGCGTCCGCGCGTCGCCATTTTGACGAGCGGCGATGAACTCTTACGCGTCGATCAAGCACTCGAACCCGGAAAAATCCGCGACGCCAACAGTTACGCACTCGCCGCAACTGCGCAACTCATGGGTGCACAGGTCACCCGCATCCCGCCAGCACGGGATACGCAAGCCGACGTGCGCCGCGCCTTCACCGATGCGCTCGATTGGGGTGCCGATATCCTCGTAAGTTCGGCGGGGGTTTCAGTCGGCACCGTCGATGTCGTGCGCAGTGTACTTGAGTCGATGGGGAATATTGGTTTCTGGCGCGTCAATCTTCGACCTGGCAAACCACTCGCCTATGGCAGTATAAAGGGTGTGCCGTTTTTTGGTTTACCGGGCAATCCAGTCAGCGCGCTCGTCACCTTCGACGTGTTCGTTCGCCCCGCGCTTCTGAAAATGAGCGGTCATGTACGGGATAATGTGCGGTTCGTAGACGCGGTACTGCAAGAAGACGTGCAATCCGACGGACGACGCAGCTATATACGCGTATTATTGACCGAACAAGATGGACGCTGGTTGGCGCGACTGACGGGCACACAAAGTTCTGGCGCGCTTATGTCAATGGTGCGCGCTGATGGTTTATTGATCATACCGGAAGGGGTGACACGCGCTCTGGCGGGTGAAACCTATCCGGTTAGACAGTTTCGGGCATAATTTTTCAGGGATAGAGCCACATGACTACATTGAATATCACACAGCAGCATACGACGCCAAGCGTCGCCCAGGATACAACGCGCGCGCCCCGTGTAACGCTGCGCGGAATCGCCATCGGGTTTATCATCGTTGCACTCGTCCTCACTGGCTATATGAGCTATCAGAAATTCAGCGCGCAGTCGCTTCAATGCTCAGCAACGGGCGTTTTCAACTGTGCGGTGTTGGAAAACAGCGCTTGGGCGCAGCTCGTCTTTACCCCTTCAATCATCATCCCGACGGCATTCTTAGGTTTTATGTGTCATAGTCTGTTATTGAGTTTGTATACGCTGGAAAATCGAATTGCATTGTTACGCACCTGGAATCGCGCGCTCATTTTCGGGATCACGCTGTTCGGGTTCATGTATCATTGTTATTTGACGTTTTACGTGGCTATCTACACAATGCGTGCGCTTTGTACATACTGTCTGATTGCACATTTTATTATGACGATGCTGCTTATCATTGCGTCGATTCGATTAATTCGCGGCATGAAAGCTGATCAACTGGCGGCGGTCGCGTAAATCCAACGGTGAATACACTCAACAAAAAAGAGCCTGACATGGCTCTTTTTTGATCGATTCACTGCTGTGTTTAGCCGCGATGATTCTTCAATGTGCGGTCGTAGATTTCGTCCATTTCACGCTGGCGATCGCCACGTTTCGCGGTTTTCTTATCCGGACGGCGGCGCTCACCACTTTTTTCACGGCGTTGTTCGGGGAATTCTTCTCCAGCAGTATCATACGCACGGCGGAAAGCGATTTCCATCGCGTTCGGCACGTATTCCTGTGGCTCTTCCGGCGTGGCTACCGTAACGACGGGTTCGGGCGGCGCTTCCAATGCCTTGATGCTCAGATCGATCCGCCGTTTCTTGCGGTTAACCTTAATTACGGCGGCTTTCACTTCGTCGCCTTCTTTGACCACATCGCCGGGCGACTGCACATAGCCATTCGCCATTTCCGACACATGGATCATGCCGGGACGTTCCGCGCCAAAATCGAGAAACGCACCGAACTTCTCCAGTTTGACAATTTTGCCTGTAACGATCATGCCTTCCTGGATGTTATCCCAGGACATGGCGGCGGGCTGCTGCATTGACAACGCGATACGTCCAGCAGCCGGATCGACACGCAGGACATACACGGTGATGTCGTCGCCAGCTTTCACTGCGTCTTCGACATTACGAACCTGCTGCCCCAACTGAGAAATGTGCAGCAGACCATCGGTACCGACGCCAACATCCACGAATGCGCCGTACAGTTCGATGCGCTTCACCCGCCCTTTTAATTCCGTACCCACCTTCAAGTCGTTGATCGACTTCGGTGCTTCGTTGGTCGATTTGGGCTTAACGTTGACCGACTTTGGTGCTTCGTTCTGGGTCACGGCTTGGTCAAGCGCTGCGCCTTCTTCAGTACTCGCGCCTTCGTCCGTTGTCACGGTTTGGTCAAGCGCTGCGCTTGCTTCAGTACTCGCGCCTTCGTTCATTGTCATGCTCTGGTTAATCGCCATGCCTTCTTCAGTACTCGCGCCTTCGTTCATTGTCATACTTTCATTGGTTATCGTGCTTTGATCAGTCATGCGTTCCCGCTCCTCAAAATATGTGGCGGTCGTCATGCCTAGTCACGATGACCGCCTTGGGTTGAAAAATCGTGCTTAAGGACTCGCTTCGGCTGGCGTGCCAGCGGGCGTCAGCGTAATGCTTGGGGTTATCTCTAACGGTGCTGCTTGCGAATAATCCGCAAAGGTCAAATAGCCTTCCCATTCGTGCAGAGGGCTGGTTTGCAATAAAACGTCCATGCCGTCGGGTGACAAATAGACGGCAGCGACGATTTCGCTGGTATCCAACAACGCGGCTTCAGGTCCAGCGACGAACACATTAACGACGAGTTCCACTTCGGGGTAAATCAAGTTGATAATCGCCTGGTCGCCTGATACTTCACTACTAAGCGCATACGTTGGCGCGCCTTTAGCATCAATCAACTGCGAAAGAGTCACCGTCGGCGCGAGCCGTAGGAAAAAAACATCAACGACTTCGCCGCCCAAACTGACCATCTGGCAGCACTGTGCCGTTCCGCCGCGCCCTTGCCAGGTTGCGTACACGCCTTCACTGGCTTCGTCAGCACCCGCCGTGACATTTTCCAGCGTCGCATCATCTTCCAGCGCAGTTAACGCTTCGCCCCAGGCGGTGACACCGGGCGTAATTCCGCGCCAGCATGGAGCGGCACATGGGTTATTATCAATTAAGCTGGTATCTTGCAATAAATTCGGGTCGCGGAGCGGAGGCACACTGCACGAAGCCAAGACCAATACAAGCACCAGAGCAGCAAGGCTCAACGGCAGTGGGCGAACTTTCATTGGTATGTCGCTTTCATCACGGATTTTTCTGAGCAGGTCTTTTGACTCAAGAAATGGAGCAATCCTGTTGACTGCTCCACGTTACTGGTTGGCGTTGTTAATTAAGCTGCGTCAAGGTGACAGAATACGTACCAGTTGTGCCGCCGTATAACGCACCGAAATGCGAGGCTATGATAATGTACTGTCCACTTTCTGGCAAGGTGAGATTGGCGATCAGCGAATTTCGATTTTCGCCCACGACAGCATCGTCATTTTCCGCGACGAGATTGCCAAAGGGTCCCACCAAATACAGGGTCGGGTCCAGCGTACCACTGGTCGCATTCATGCTGAGGTTGATCAGATCACCCGCTTGTGCCGTAAAGACGTATAAATCGAACTTGTTGTCTTGTGTGATGCTGCCGTTGACGGCAATCCCAGATTGTACCACGACCGCATTCTCGATGTCTGCCTGATACGGGAGTGTATCCAACCCACGAATGATGCCACCGTCGCTCAAGGTCGTCGAGCCATCTACTTCGAGCGTAAAGCTGATCAGGTAGCGCTCGTTCAGGATCGGCTGTGCGCTCACATTCAAAACTTCCTGACCGTTAAGCGTCGCGAATAAGTTGAAATCAACAGGTTCAGTCGCGGTACATTCGCTCTGGAACCAGATTTCGACTTCATACACACCAGGGCGCGGTTGAATTTCCTGTGGCCAATACACATACGAGAATGGACTGCTGGTCGTCGCCGGAATGCAGTTCAAATTGCCTTGAGAAGCAATTCGCCCGCCGCTGCGAATTTGCGGCGTATCATCAAAGACCGCGTCGCCTGCCGGGTCACGGACGAGCAGTTGTAAGTCATCGTCGGTATTCCATACCAATGTGAATTCAAGCGATCCGCGAGTCAAATTGACGAATTCTTCGGGGAGATTGGTCGCTTGCGCGTTGATCGTCACCGCGTAAGTGCCTTCGGTACCACCGACTCGCTTCGCATAGCGGGTTGCGACAATCGTATACGTTCCTGGCTGTGTCAAAAGCGCGTTATTGATTTGCGAGTTGGTAATGCCGTCCGCAAGATCGTCATTCGAACGGACGATAGCCCCCTGTGCATCCAGAAGCAGTACGAACGTATCCAGGCTGCCAGATGAAGCGGTTTGCGTGATTGTCACGATGTCATTGGCTTCGACGATAAAAGAATACGCATCGTACGGATCGTTGGTCGTGATTGTGCCGTTGACGGCTGAGCCAATCGTGATTGGCGTCGCCGCGGCAAGTATGTTTGCCGCTGTGTCTGGCAAAATTTGATCTTCAACTACACCGCTCAAGCCTGTGAATGCTGCCGTGCCATCAGCATTGACGACAAAGCTGGTAGCGAAGACTTGACCAGGCAGTAACGTACCTGCTTGTTCGCCCAACGTTGCCCCATCGACCGTCGGCGCAATGCTGAATGTCGCAGGTGCTTCGTCATCACAGTTTTGTTGGAAATAGACCAGCACTTCATAACTACCTACGGGAATACCGCCCGGCGACCACACGCCAGTTTCAGTCCCCGTCGTCGTTGTCGCAGCACAGCCTTGATTGATATTGGTACCCAACGTACCGCCACTCGGTACGGTCGGTGTTTGGAAATACAGCGATCCGCCAATCGGATCACGAATTTCTAAGTCGAGGTCATCAGTCGAACCCCAATTCAAGTTGATTGTCATGCCTTGCGTGGTGATCAACTGCTCGACTGCCACAACACCGATAGTCGCTTCGGCTGCGACTTCCGGTGTGACTTCCACCACCGTTGTATTTGGCGCATTCGTCGGAATCGGCGTCGCTTGTATAGTGCTGGTCGCGACTGCTTCTAACGTGACTTGCGCTGCATCGGTCAGTTCCGCCGTCAGTGAAAACTCCAACTGACTGACTGAACCAACACCCGCCGCTTTGAAAACAGTCACGTAGTACGTTCCTGTTTGTTCCAACGTGATATCGCGTAGCACAACTTCACCATCGACATCAGAATCCGCGATCTGGCTGATCGTGCTGCCGGTCACGTCCGTCAGTACCAGTGCGAGTGGGATGCCGATGACGTTCGTCGCGCTCACTGTAAGCGCTTGCCCGGCTTGTACGTCAATCGTGAAGACTTGAATAAAATTGCTGTTATCGAAAGTGCCTGTAATCGTGGTGCCGGGCGTCAACGTGCGCGTTTCTTGCGCGTTGACGACGATAGCGAACATCGCCAACACAAGAAGATACAACGGCACAAAGCGCCGCAGTTGTTTCTGAATCATGGAGTTCACTCCCAAAAGCAAGCGTGCTTTTCCATCGTGAAAAGGGTTTTCAGTATAGTCGTTACCGAGCCAACCGACAATACGCCATCTAACCTACGCTTAACCGCCGTTAGCCGCCGCTTTGTTGTAAGAACAGCGATAACTCGGCGAACGATGTCGTACCTTCAAGCACATCTACCGTCTGCGTGATGCGTTCATTGTTAATGGTGGCAATCACGTCATAGCGCCCTACTGGAATATCGCTTATCACAAAGTTTTCGCCCCAAACGGGGTCAGGGTTGACATCGACCGACGTACCCCGATAAATATACGTGGTCGTCGTATCCACGACCAAACCCGTCGCGCGGCTGCGGATGGTCACATCGACATCCATCGCCAAATCGTTGTTACCGTCTGTCACCCGCCCGGCGATAATGCCCGTGTTGACATAGGGCACCATCCACAATAACGGATTGTAGGTCGCACCATAATCGTCGCCACCCATACGTACTTCAAAATGGACGTGTGGCCCGCTCACCCGCCCAGTATTACCGACCAAGCCAATCGCGTCGCCTTCCTGGACAATCTGACCAGGAAAAACGAGGATGGCGGCAAGATGTGCATAAAGTGTGTAAATCGGTTGTCCATCAAAGCCGAATTCATGCCGGACGAACACCGTTTTGCCATACGTATACGTGCTTTGAAAATCTTCGTTCGCCCATTCGATAACACCGGCTGCTGCCGCGCGCACCGTTTCACCAATCGGGTTAGGCATATCGATGCCCGCGTGGATACGCCACGCATTTTCGGGTCCATCCGAACCATACGCATAGTAGAACAAACCACTATTATTGAGCGCGTTCGAATCAACCGGGCGACGCATCCAATAATGATCGCGCCCCAACGGATCGCGTGACAACGGCGGCACCAATGGTGGCGGCTGAAATTCCTGCGCTTCACGTGTGATCGGCAAAACCGTAAGCGGAATGTTGGTCGCCAACGGCGTTGGGCTGGACACCGCGCGCGTCGGTGTGCTGGCAGATAATGTCGGCGCCGCGTCGTTCACATTCGCCACTTGTGGTGCGAACGGCGTAAGATCAAGTTGAGAGGCAGGCAGCAGTGTTGGTGCAACAAATGCTGCCGTCGGAATAGCGACAGTCGGAATCGGCGTGGTGTCGCTGCCAAACCCTTCGCGCAAGATTGTTTGCCACGCATTGTCAGCCGCAGTCGGCTGTGCTTCGGTTGGCACGATCACACGCAGTTCTGGTGTCGGGCGCGAATTGTTGAACACCACGAACACGAATCCAGCAATGACAACCAGCACGAGCAAAAAGATCGGCAGTCCACTTCCCCGCTGCATCGGCTTTATCCTTCTCCAGTACTAGATTCTGCGGTCGGAAGCGGCGGCGCCGGGATCGGAGTAGGCGCGAAATTAAACAATGCGCCTTCGGTATACAACTCGCGCATGGCGTCGTACCATGTCAAGCCGTCACTTCTGATGAACAGCCAATAATTGGCGCTGTTGATGTTGGCGCGCCAATCGCTGCCGACAGGTAAGCGTCCCCAACCATAATCTTCGGCAAGCTGGGTGAGATCGACGTAATAACCAGGTGGCATCACCGATTTCAACCGCCCGCCTTGATCATACGCTTCTACATCGCCTGCCGTTCGGCTTGTAAAATCCCATGGCATTTGACGCAGCGGCTCGCCAAGCTGACCACTCTGCGCTGCTTCTGCCACGCGGATATACACACGCCAGTACGTTTGCACGCCGATATCCTCGCGTACGATTTCCAATGGTGGCGGATTGCCAACAATATCCAACCGGAGTAAGCCGAACGCGCGTCCTGTTTTGAACCAACTGCGTATTTCTTCACCTCGTGCAGGCGGACGGTCGATCTCCCAGAAGGCATCCCCCAAACGCCCCAACACATCCCAACCCACTTGTTCAAGAGCGGCACGACGCAGTGCATTGAACGAATCATTGACGCGCTCACTCAACGATGACTGATCAACCACGACGTTCGTGAGCGAACTCAACCGGAACGGCGGATCGATAGTCAAGCGTTGCTCTTGTTCGATGTAGAGCGCGTCGGTGATCGCCGCAGGAACTCCGCCAGCATTGACCAACGCACGAGGGAGCGGGGCTTCTGTCCATGATGGGCTGTTCGCACCTGATTGCACTTGAAACACTGGCGTGACTACACCCGTGCCACCGAACGGGATCGCCACAAACTGCGTGCTATCGATACTGTCAATCGCAGCGATTACGCTTTGACCATCTGGCGACCATGCGGGTGTGCGTCCGCGACCGATGACTTGCGCAGGCGCATTCGGATCGTTGACCGCTTTGACAAAGACTTTCTCCAAGCCTTCGTCAAGCGCGCTGTACGCGATTGTATTGCCATCGGGACTCCATACCGGGAAATCCTCATGGCGGTCAGGCGTATTGGTCAAATTGACGACAGATTGCTCGTCAAGTGAAAATACATAAATATCCTGGTTGCCATCGCGCCAACTCACAAACGCAATGCGCCGACCATCAGACGGCGACCATGCGGGCGCAAAATCAGGCGCATCAGAATTAGCGGGCAGGCGGATCGGCGTTTCGCGTCCGTCGGCTTGCACAATGAAAATATCGAGGTTGTTTCCCTGATAACTTTCGTACACCAGGAATTGACCGTCCAAACTCCAATCAGGCGCGCCTTGAAACGATAAGTCGTATGTCAAACGCGTGGTTTGGCTGGCGTTGACATCGTACACATAAAGTTCCCAGTTATCGTCGGTCTCACCCGCTTCACGCCCAGCATACGCCAACCGCCGTCCATCCGGCGACCATACAGGGTCGCGTTCATCGACTGGGCTGTTGGTCAAACGGAGTGGTGTGCGTGCATCGACAGGAATCACCCAAATATCCGTCTGTGCGCCCTCACGTGCGGTGTACGCAATCGTGCCGCGCACTTGCAGTAGTTCGGGAACCGGGCTGGCGGTCGGGAACGGTGACGCGATTAAGTTTGCGCCACCCACTTGCGTTGGGGCAGACGGGGTATTGGCAGATGCGAAGGCTTCGGCATTTAAGCTTAAGCCGGCATCTGTGACCGAGAGCGTACCGCCCGGATTAGTCCGCGCCGGATTGGTCGCCCACAACAGCACGACCACCAGCGCTACCAGAAGGATCAATGTCAAGCCGTTGAGCGCACGGTTCTGTGCCTTCAAGGGGTCTTCTCGCGGCGCTACATCAAGACGCGCACCCGACGCACGCCGCGCCATCGATGTTCCGCCGCTGGCACTTCCTGCGCCACCGTTACGGCGTGCCACCATACCAAGCAGCGCCGTGAGCGGCAGCAGCACCACACGCAAAATGCGCAGCAATATCATCAGCACAATCAGGAGTGCCTGCGAGACAACACTCAAACCGTTCAGAGTCGCATCAACTAAAGCAGCGCTCAGTTTGAGAACGATCACACCAATTTTGTCAGTCACCCGATAGGCACGTAATAACATCGTGTCTCTAAATTTCATCGCTAATCGAACAATCAATGCAGCATTGTAGCCGCAAACGATCCCGGCGGCAATCGGTGGAAAATTGACGCGCTTCGCCGCCTGATGTACTGTTATAGGGATGTCTCAGTCCGTTTTTTCATTCGTTTCGAGGAGTTTCGTGATGTTCGCGCGCAAACATCTCATCAGTGTTGCAACGACATTCGTGGTATTGACTGCCGTCACTGCCGTTTCGGCACAAGAAACCACGCACACGGTAGTGCCGGGTGACAATTTGTATCGCATTGCCGAGTTATATGGTGTCACGGTCAATGCGCTGGCACAAACCAACGACATCGCATATACATGGCGTATTGTTCCGGGAGATTCGCTGCTGATCCCGACAACCACCAGCAATGAAGCCGAGTCCGCCGTTGAGGTCGCCGCTGCACCAGCCCTTGATACCGCGACCGAATACCATACGGTGACATGGGGCGAAAGTCTTGGCACAGTGGCGCGCCTTTATGGGATGACTCTCGATGCGTTGGCGCGTTTGAACGATATTACCAACCCCGATTTAATTTATGTCGGACAACAGTTGATCGTATCGACATCACAAACTGACGATACCAACGCCTCCACGATAGGCGACGCCGCTGCGACCGCACTTGATGCGATGGTCGAAGCTGCTGCGCCTGCCCCCGCACCGCTGATGCCGAGCTACAGTGTAATTCTGCCGCCGTCCGCCGAACTTGCTGTCACGTCGTCAATTGCGACAATAGGCACGACCCAACATATCGTCACCTATGGTGAAAGCCTCTCCGCGATTGCGCGCCGTTATTCGGTCAGCATGTTGGCGATCACTCAGGCGAACAATATTTACGACGCCAATACGATTTACATCGGGCAGGAATTAGCGATTCCAGAAGCGAACATGTCGGTGATTGATGCCGGGGTCAGCACCGTTGCCGCCGCACCTGCTTCAACACTCACCATGGGACGCGAAGTGATTATCGATCTCAGTGATCAGCGCATTTACGCCTATGAAAACGGCGTGCTGGTCCGTAACGTTCTGGTTTCAACCGGGCTGCCCGCGACGCCAACTGTACGTGGCGAATTTACCGCCCAGCGCAAATATGCCGCGCAAACTATGACCGGTCCCGGCTATTACTTGCCCGATGTCCCGTATGTCGTGTATTTTTACGCAGGTTATGCGCTGCACGGCACCTACTGGCACGAGAATTTTGGTCAGCCGATGAGTCACGGCTGCGTCAATTTGCCGACGCCCGAAGCTGAATGGTTCTATAATTTTGCCGATATCGGCACGCCGATCAACGTACAGGCGTAAATTACCCCAAAACACCCCTTGATCACCTATCATTTTAGGGATTTAAGGGGTGTTTGTACTTGTTGATTGCAATCGCTTCTGCGACGGCATCGATAAGTCGGGCGAGGGCGGCAACTTTACCTACATCCCGACAACTGAAGTTGGGTAAAGCGAGATGGAAAGAGCAGGGTTATTCGTTCTGCCCTTGCAAACCCAGTATTTCCGCATTTTCTTGCATCGCCTTCAAAACCAACGGCACATGCACTTCCCACAAATCTACATTGAGCGATGCCGCACCAACTTCGACATCTTCGCGGTTGACTCCTCGCGCGAACGCCTTGTCTTTCCACTTTTTACGAATCGAAGAGACTTCAACATCACGGACATTTTTTGACGGGCGCACCAACGATGCCGCGGTTATCAAGCCGGTCAATTCATCTACAGCGAACAGCGTTTTGTCGCGTAACGTCACGCGATCATCCGCACCGAGCGGTCCGTGACTCAAAATCGTCCGAATATCTTCTTCGCTCACGCCACGCTCGCGTAATATCGGCGCACCATCCATCGGGTGTTGTTCCAATGTCGGGTGAACTTCCCAATCGAAGTCGTGCAACAACCCTACCAGCCCCCAGCTTTCGATGTCTTCTCCAAAATGCTGCGCGTAAGCGCGCATCGCAATTTCGACAGACAACATATGCTTGCGTAGGCTGTCAGATTTTACGAACTCACACACTGTTTCCCATGCTTGACTGCGATCCATTTATTCAACCCGCTTGATATACGTTGACAGAGATGATCAACGGCTCCCCGATCAGAAGTTGACCGGGTGTACGAAGTTCCCACACGCCGCTTCGAATGCCCGACTCGCTCGGCGTGATTCCGACAAATTCAATCGTGACTTCTTCGCCCACATTGATGCGCTGGCGGATAAAGAACCGCCCTTCGGTATTGAAGGCGTCGCCTTCGACAAACGCGAGCGATGTATTGCGTTCCCACGCGCATATTCCTGTATTCAAGAATGTGATCGAGCGCATATAGGCACGATTCGCTGGGAAAAACTCACCATCTAAGGGAATCTGTTCGATAATTTCGTAATCGAAGTCGCACGCCGCAATCGTCGCAGTTTGCATTTCCTGGAACAGAGTCGCCTGTATCAGGGTTAACGTGACGTTGGAGGTCGGCGTCAACGTGATGGTTGGCGTCAGCGTGCGCGTTGGTGTGCGCGTGCGTGTAAAAGTCGCTGTAGGCGTCGGCGTGAGGGTTAGCGTTGGGGTCGGCGTCGGCGTTAATGTCGGCGTTGGCGTCAGCGTCATTGTTGGGGTAAAGGTCAAGGTAGCAGTCGGCGTCGGCGTTATCGTCGGTGTCGATGTCAGGGTAAAAGTTGCGGTATTCGTCGCGGTATCCGTTGCAGTTGGACTCGGTGTCAGCGTATCAGTCGATGTCGGGGTTTGCGTCGCCGTCGGTGTAATGGTCGGTGTATCGGTCGCCGTGAATGTCGGCGTACTGGTATAGGTAGATGTGCTGGTGAAAGTCGGCGTCAACGTAAACGTTGGTGTCGGTGTCGGTGTCAAAGTAGGTGTCAGCGTATTCGTCGGCGTCGCGGATGCGAGAAACGGCAGTACCGCACCAATCCCACCGGGCGCAGCCGAAGCGACCGCTGCGAAAATACCTCCACCGATTAGTCCGATCAAAAGCAACCAAAAAACGAGGGGGGTACTGCGGCGTGTTGGCACGGCACCACCCACAACGCCCCGATTTGAAGCGGCTCGGTCAAGTGCAGCGCGGGCATTCTTCACATTAAGCGTCGTATCGCCCTCGACGCCTGCCGTCAACGCTTGAGGACGAGCCATTTCACGCGTGTCGGGCGTTTCGCCGCGTTCGATTTTTTCAATATCCGCAATTAAATCGGCGGCGCTTTGATAGCGTGCATCCGGTTCTTTCGCCAGCAAGCGCTTGACCACGCCCTCTACCGAAACTGGAATACTTGCTTCAAGATTGCTCACGGTGGGAATTGGGTCGTTGAGATGCTTAAGTATGATCGCAAGAGGCGTTTCAGCATCATACGGCAGCTTGCCCGTGACCAGTTGAAATAAAATCACACCGAGAGAATATAAATCCGAGCGTTCATCACCCGGTTCACCCAAGCCTTGCTCCGGTGCCATATATGCGGGCGTGCCAACCATGCCACCGCTTTGCGTGAACTGGACGCCGGTGACGATTTTCGCAATGCCGAAGTCTGTCAGTACCACGCGCCCATCGCGGTCAAGCATTAAGTTGGCAGGCTTGACATCGCGATGGATCATACCCTGCCCGTGTGCATAGGCTAAGGCGCTGGCGGCTTCGCGTGTGATGCGTAACGCTTCTTTGAGCGTCATCATTTCGCCGCGTTCCGCTTGTGCGGTCAAAAGTTCTTTGAGGGTTTGCCCTTCAACCAACTCCATGACCATGAAATAATTTTCTTGGTTATCGTCGTTTTCAAAGTCATAAACTTGCACAATATTCGGGTGTTTAAGGCGCGCAATATTACGCGCTTCACGTTCAAAACGTTCTTTGAACTGTGGGTCATCTGCCAAAAACGGATGCAGCACCTTAATCGCCACAAAACGATCAAGACTGGGATGATATGCACGATGGACTTCCGCCATCCCGCCGCGTCCCAGCCGCTCCACTATTTCATATTTTCCAAGCCGTCGATTTGACACTATATGAATGCCACCCTAAACACGCCATGAATGCGCCACGAAGTGCGACCTGTGTACAGTATAACGAACAACCAGCATTTTCGTAAAAGAGACGGGCGGCAAACTGGTCAATGCCGCCCGACAATTTACATTCTTCGTATTTCACCGATAGCCAGAAACTTTATCCCGCCGCTGCGATTCCCTGAATGCCGCCTTCGGTCATCTTGCGTGCGTCGAGCAGTTCTACCGCTTCAGCATCGGTCAAGAAACCCATTTCGACGACAATTTCGCGGATGCTGCGATTTTGTTCCAACGATTTCTTGGCGACCGCCGCACCGTTCAAATAACCGATTCTGGGGTTCAGCACGGTCACTAAAATCGGATTCTTCGCCAACCAGCCCTCGGCGCGTTCTGGGTTGGCTATCAACCCGACCACACACTTATACGTGAATGCGCGCACTGAGCCGATCATTACATGCATCGACTCGAATAAGTTATGCGCGATGATCGGCATCATCACATTGAGTTCCAACTGCCCGGCTTGTGCCGCTAAAGTCACGGTCAAATCATTGCCCATGATGTGAAACATCGCCATATTCAACATTTCCGCAAGCACGGGGTTGACTTTGCCCGGCATGATCGACGAACCTGGCTGCACGACTGGCGCGGTGATTTCGCCCAAGCCCGTCGTCGGTCCGCTTGAAAGTAAACGAATATCGTTGGCGATACGCGTCAAATCTTGTGCCGTTGAACGCATCGCACCGCTGAAGAAGCACGCATCCTGATGCGACTGCATCGACTCAAACAGATCATCCGACGTTTCGAAGCGGATGCCGGTCAATTCGGTCAACTTTTGTACCATACGCACGTGATATTCAGCATGTGCGTTCAAACCTGTACCGTTTGCAGTGCCACCGATGCCCAGGCGACGCAAACCTTCCGCCGCTGCATCGATCTTTTCAATGTTACGGCGAATCGCCTTGCCCCACGCGCCTACTTCTTGCCCTAGGGTAATCGGCACCGCGTCTTGCAAGTGCGTACGTCCACTTTTTACGACGTCATGCCATTCGTGCGCCTTATCGTATAACGCATCCGCCAACTCATTCAGCGTTTGCTTCAGTTCTTCTAAACGCCACAACGCGCCGACACGGATCGCCGTCGGAATCGTATCATTCGTGCTTTGCGCCATATTGACATGATCGTTCGGGCTAATCGGCTTCTTCGGATCATTAAGCTCAAAGCCCATAATTTCGTTGGCGCGATTCGCGATCACTTCATTGCTGTTCATGTTGTGGCTTGTACCCGCCCCTGCCTGGAACGGATCGACTACAAATTGGTCATCAAACTTGCCTTCAATGACTTCGTCCGCCGCTTGCATAATGGCACGGGCGATATCCTCTGGCAGCATCCCAAGATCGAGGTGCACTTCTGCAGCCGCACGCTTAATCGTCGCCATTGACCAAATAAATGCGCGGTACGGGCGCAAACCGCTGATCGGGAAATTTTCAACCGCACGCTGTGTCTGCGCGCCATAATACGCCGTTACCGGAACGCGCACTTCCCCTAAAGAATCTTTTTCGGTGCGAAAATCTGTCATCTTCAAAACTCCGTCGGTCTTAATCAACAAAAGGCGCTACGTATTGTAGCGCCTCTGCCTGCTTTTGTGAAATTATGAGCGAACGATTGGGATACCTTAGCGCGCCGCGTATTTCTGCGCGACAATATCCCAATTGATCGTATTAAACCATGCCGTCACATAATCGGGGCGTTTGTTCTGATACTTGAGATAGTACGAATGTTCCCATACGTCTACGCCCAGAATTGCTTGCTTCCCCTGCATTGCGGGGTTATCCTGGTTCGGCGTCGATTCTATCGTCAGCGTGCCATCGGCTGCGACCACCAACCACGCCCAACCAGACCCAAACTGACCAACTGCTTTTGCCTTGAATTGATCCTTGAACGCATCAAATGACCCAAACGCGCGGTCAATGGCATCTGCGAGTTCGCCAGACGGTTGGCTGCTGCCACCCGGCGTCATGATTTCCCAGAACAAACTGTGATTCCAATGACCACCACCATTGTTACGCACGGCAGGGCGCACATTTTCGGGCAAGCTGTCAAGCGCTTGCAACAGTTGTTCGATGCCATGATTTTGGAAATCGGGCGCGTTTTGCAGCGCGTTATTCAAATTGTTGACGTAAGCCTGATGATGCTTGTCGTGATGAATTTCCATTGTTTGCGCATCGATGTTCGGTTCTAACGCGTTGAACGGATACTGTAGAGGGGGGAGTTCAAAAGCCATGCACTTCACTCCTTGAATTGTGAGGTTAGTACAAACTGTGTAGTACATTCTCATTCTAACATGCTCAATTTAGCTTTTGAACGACCAACGGACTTATATCCATCACTTTTGGTCGTGTTTTCATCGAATGCTAACATAGGGGCGATGAGTCCAATTTCAATCGTGAAAGTAGTTATCCGATGACAGTGGCAGTACAACCCGGCGCGGCTGCACCCGCCAAAATCCCCCTCAATGTCTTTATTTTTCTCGCCTTCGGCGTCGCCGCTGTATCGCTGTCCGCGATTTTTATCCGGTTCGCACAGGGCGAAGGTATTCCATCACTTGTCATTGCGGCGGGGCGGCTGACGATTTCGTCACTGATTTTGCTCCCATTTGTGCTGCGTCGCCACATCCCCGATTTACGTCAGTTACACGCGCGTGATTTTGCGCTGGCGGCACTGAGCGGTCTCGTGCTGGCGCTGCATTTTGCGACCTGGATTTCGTCCCTCGAATATACCAGCGTCTTGATCAGCACGGTATTCGTCACGACGGGTCCGTTGTGGGTGGCGCTGCTCGAAGTCTTTTTCTTGCGCGCGCGGTTTAAGCGGCTTGTATGGATTGGGTTATTCGTGGCATTGATCGGCGGCTTGCTTATCGGAGTCGGTGACACGCTGTTCGGTAATACCGCATCCGATGCGAGCACCACAATCAGCGACGGTAACGAACCATCATTGAATGCCTCAACACCTGACGAAAACAGCAGCAACCCGCCTTTAGGGGCGGCTTTAGCACTGGCGGGCGCGATCGCAGTCGCAGTTTATTTGGTCATTGGGCGTACTCTGCGCACGAAATTGGTGCTGATTCCATACATCTGGCTCGTGTATTCGATGACCGCGATTTTCTTGCTGCTTTTCGTTGCGCTCGCACGCCTGGAAATCACGGGCTACAGCACCAGCGGCTACTTGTGGATCGTCGTCATGGCGCTTTTGCCGCAGTTGGTCGGGCATACCTCGTTCAATTATGCGCTAAAATATGTCCCGGCAACGGTCGTGAGCATTATCACTCAGGCTGAGCCGATTGGAAGCGCAATTGCGGCGATTATTTTGTTCCGCGAACTGCCGACGACGACACAGGTCATCGGTAGTACAGCGATCTTGATTGGGGTTGTGTGCGCCAGTTATGGACAAGCCACCCGCGAACCCCATATCGTCGAAAATGAGGTTTAGTTTATGCTGACCGTTGATCGACGCGAGCATCGTTTCCTACGCTCGCTATTGAGTTTAACCATGTTGATCGGCGCTGTTTCGATATTTTTGGTCGCCCTCTTCGTGGTCATTGGTGACGGAATCCCGACCGAACAGATTGCGTTCAAGGGTGGGCGTGACAACGGGGTGTTTTACTTGATGGATGTACAACAAAATGTCGCGCTGCCTGTGTATCGAGATACGCTCGATTATCCTACAAGTATCGCCTGGTCGCCTGACGGGACAAAATTTGCGTTCATCGTGCAGCAAGAAACTAACAGCGATGTCTTCATGATCGATATCCGCACGGGCGATTCGCGTAACTTGACACTGACCCCCGCGCGTGAAGATGCGCCAACATGGTTAGACGACGACACGATCGCATTTTGGTCGTGGCGCGATGAAGGATTCCGGCGCGTTTATACCATGAATGTCAATACAGGCGACGCGCAACCGATGCTCGATCCGATGATTCCCAACGCCGACGCGCGATTTGCATTGTCGCCCGAAGGATCGCGTTATGCGATGGTGTCGTATCGGCATGGATTACCAGAAATATATGTGCGTGATGTGCGCGAAACCGAAAGCGTGCGTTTGACCGAAAACGCCGCTTACGATTACAACCCGGCGTGGTCGCCCGATGGCTTACAGCTTGCGTTTTGGAGTACGCGCGATAACGATCAGATGTGTTTATACGTCATGAATGCCGACGGCAGCGACCCGCACCCCGTCACCGATGCCTTCGCAAGCCGCAGCGATATGACATGGACAGTCACATGGTCGTCTCAAGGCGATACGCTCGCTTTCAACGCTACATTTGAGGGACGCCCCGCGATTTATACCGTTCCGGCATCAGGTGGCACGGTCGAGCGTATCATGTTCTTTGAGTCGGCATTTCCGCCCGCGCTCTCGTGGCGTCCATAATCAACAATAATGCTGTAGGGGCGGGACTCAGACCCGCCCAAGCTGTCATGCCACACATTTTTATTTCCATTAACGCCGATCCAGATCGAACCCCAGATAATCGCTCGAACCGGGCCATGTCTCGAACTGCGGCACATCGTCCGGCATCATGACGGGCGTCAAAAACCCAGCGAGCGAGCCATCACGCGCGATCTCTTGCAGCGTATATTCGACGAGCAGCCGAAAATCGATGTCATTGCGCGGCACTGCCATTGAAATATACGCACGCGAGTACCACACCCCTGCACCATCGGCGGTCGTCGTCAGTTCGAGCAAATCCGGCTGTGCTTCTACATGGGCAATCAAGCGTAAGCTGTCGCCCAGCACCGCGTCGTAATTGTTATCGACAAGCATTCCATACGCCGCGTCTTGTTCGCGCAAAATACTGAAGTAGTCATCGATGACCGCGCGTTCGGCTTCAGCTTGGGCGGCGACTATCGCGCGCGCATCTGGTTCATCGCTGAATACGCCGATCCATTTACCGCGTAAATCGCCAAATGAGCGCACCGTCGAATTGGTTTCGACCATCAAGCGCCGTCCGTGGAACAGGTAATATCCGGTGAAATCGACGCGCGACGTGTCATTCCAATCGGCTTGTACGCCAAGAGCGAGATCAGCTTGACCGTTAGCGATCAAATCGAGCGGATTTTGTCCGTTATCATCCAAATCGATAACCGAGACTTGCCAGCGTTCCGCCAGCGCGTTGACCAACAGCCGATTGACTTGATCGAGTCGCCGCTGACTTTCAGGCGCATCTTCCGGCAAACTGAATAATCCTGCGACACGAAGTTCCCGTTGATTTTGCAAACGCGGCACGACATACGTTGCCGGAATCGGCACATCGCCGCCAAATTGATCGAGCGTCGGTGCATTTTCGCCGACATTTTGCCATGTCGTGAACAACGAATCGGGATAATTTTGCCCGTCGAAGATATTCTTGTGAATTTGATTGAGGCGGTCGGTCTCGTATAGATATTGCAACGTGCGATTGATGGCATTCCTCAAATGCACATCCTGCCGTCGGAGCGCAATCGCATAAGGCTCCGCGCTGACGGGCACATCGAGCAGTCGCCCATCGATAGGCTGGCGGATATAGCGCGAAAGGCGAATCCGTTCCGAGACTACCCCATCGATCTCGCTGGCGTTAAGCGCAGCTAATGCCGCGTCAAGCGTATAAAACGGTTGTATATTGACGGCGTAATCGACACGGCTAATCCAATCGCGTACCGCAGCTTCGCCACGCGTACCAACCACAACGCCGACGATACGATCTGCCATGTGATTCAATATCGTGGCACCATCTCCATCGCGCACCATCATCGACTGTGCGCCCGGATAATACGCTTGACTGAACTCGACGCGTGCATCTAAACCGCGCAGGTGCGGCTGTGCGGCGATCAACAGGTCGATTTGACCCGAAGCGACTAAATCGATTCCTGTTTGACGTGTCACCTGTGTGCCTTCGAGCGTTACCCCCCACGTTTCGGCAATCGCACGCGCTAAGTCAGCATCAAAGCCGACGACATCACAACAGCGCACGCCTAATTCTCCGAAAAATGGTTCATTGAATAGAATGCCGACACGGACTTTACCCTCACGTTGAATACGCACGACGCCGCTTTCGCTCGGCAGCATATCGATGATTGACGCTTCGGAATACGGGACAAGTGTCGGTGGTGTGAGTGTTGGCACGGGTGGTACTGTGTCTTGTGCGGCAATGAGCGAAACCGAAAGTGCAGCCAACGTGAGTACGACGATAAACGCCGTTCCAACATGGCGAAGATGTGAATGAATCATACTTATTTCCGATACAACTGATGGTCGTGGATGTACGCCAGCACCGTGTCGGGCGTCATATAGCGGATGCTCTTACCCGCCTTTAGACGTTCGACGATGCCAGTGGACGAAAAACCGAGCAGAGGATCGTTTAAGATGATAATGCGCTCGGATGAACCCGGAAATCGTGTTTCGTGCATCTCCGGGCTGACAAGTTCCATATTCGGTCGCTGTAATACGACCAGTTTGCACGCGTTGAGCAGTTCTTGCGGACGATTCCACTTCGGCAAATCACGCAGCGAATCGCCACCCATGACGAAATATAATTCTGCATTCTCGTCGGCGGCTTGCAAAATGCGAATCGTATCGACGGTGTAGTGCGGTCCTGGACGGTCTACATCTACCCGCGACCACCCAAAACGTGGGTTGCCTGCAATCGCTAATTCCAACATAGCGATGCGATGTTCAATCGACATACGCGTTTCGCCGCGCTTATGCGGCGGGTCGGCGGCGGGGACAAACACGACGTACTCGAAACTGAGTGCTTCGGCGGCGTATTCCGCCAAGACCAGATGACCGATATGCGGCGGGTCGAACGTGCCGCCAAGAATGCCTATTCGCTGCATAGTCAGATGCGATGCGCCTTTGTCGTTAAACTGTCCACTCAAGTTCGTGTTCACCGATAATCACGGTATCGCCCTCTTCGACGCCCGCGTTTTTCAGCGCCTGCGAGATGCCAAGCGTCTCCAAGATCGTATGAAAGCGCAGCACGGCTTCTTCATAATCCCAATAGGTCATGTTGGCGGCACGCTCGATGCGTTTACCCTTTACACGATACGTACCGGTTTTTTCCTGCACGATGAAGAACCCCATTTCGTCCTCGTTGAGTTCATAAACGGGCATCTCATCCAGAAACGGTGACGCGGTCGGCACGGATGCCATCGTTTCAAACACGCGCTGAATCAACGGCTTGACGTTTTCAGTCGTTGCCGCGCTGATTGCCAGGGGTTCGACACCGCGAGCGCGTAGTTCCGCGCGGATAGTTTCCCACTTGGCGGCGACTTCGGGAATATCCATCTTGTTCAAGACGACAATTTGCGGCTTTTCTGACATTTTGTCGTCAAACAACGATAGTTCGACATTGATTTGGTTGTAATCCGCCAATGGGTCGTCGCTCGCGCCGTTCAACAAATGCACGATCAAGCGCGTGCGCTGCACGTGGCGCAAAAACGAATGCCCCAAGCCCACGCCCATATGCGCGCCTTCAACGAGACCAGGAATATCTGCGATCACCAGATCAAGGTCGTCATAAATGACCACGCCCAGATTTGGCTCCAGCGTCGTAAATGGATAATCCGCGATTTTCGGGCGTGCATTACTAATCACCGAAAGCAGTGTCGATTTACCTGCGTTCGGCACGCCGACGATGCCCACATCCGCGATCAGTCGCAGCTCTAGGATCACCCATTTTTCTTCGCCGGGTTCACCTTTTTCCGCCACGCGGGGTGCCTGGTTGCGCGACGACGCAAAATGCATATTGCCGCGTCCACCGCGTCCACCCTTAACGATGATGGCTTGTTCACCCGCCTTTACCAGGTCGGCAAGGATCATGTTGGTCTCGGCATCTTTGACCACCGTTCCCGGCGGCACCAGCACAACCATGTTATCAGCGCTTTTGCCGGTTTTCGCCGCGCTCGCGCCGCGCATTCCCGAACCTGCTTTGAAGTGAATTTTTCTTGCAAATGGTGAGAGCGTATTCAGCGCTGGCTCAACTTTGAAGATGACATCGCCTCCACGTCCGCCATCACCGCCGTAGGGGCCCCCGTGCGGGATATATTTTTCGCGCCGGAACGCGACCATACCATCGCCACCGGTGCCGCTTTGCACAAAAACTTTGATTTGATCGATCATGAGGTTACGAGTTGACTACTCCACGTCGGGCATCCACGCGGGCTGTCCCGCGCGATACCACGCAATTGTTTGACGCGCTCCATCGATGAACGGCGTCGGCACGAACCCAAGTTCACGCCGCGCCTTCTCATTCGAGACGCGCCAGTAATTATACACGTAAGAGCGCAAATTAATCGGGTAGAAGGGTTCGCGCCCTGTTACACGCGAAAAAGATGTCAGGACACGCGCCGATAAAATACCGAGCCATTCTGGAAGCGGGATGCGTGGAAACTTCAGGTTGGCTTCGCGCGTGACCAGATTAAACACTTCTTTATGCGTGATAGGATCATCGCAGATATTGTAAATCTCCCCTAAGCGTCCACGTATGAACGCGCTGATCGCGGCGGATGCGACATCCGGCACATACGCCGGGAACGTGATGAAGCGACCCCCGTTTAACTGCATGATGATGCCACGCATCGGGTCTTTGAAGAACAAGCGGTTGAAAGCGTAATCGCCAAACACGCCATAAAACGCGCCCGGTCGCAAAATAATCGCCGGGACGCCGTGATTGGTGAATGCGTGCAAGACAGCATGTTCGGCGCGTAACTTACTCGCTTGATATGGGTCGGCGGGCTGCGGAGGGTAGGTTTCATCGATGACCCGTGCCGGGTCTGGCTGACCGATCAGCGCAATCGTGGAAATATGAATGAAGCGCTCTATCCCAGCCTGTTGCGACGCCTTGAGGATGTTTTCAGTACCCCCAACATTCGTACGCTCGAACGCCGCTTCATCGCCCCAAAAACGAAAATACCCCGCAGCATGGATTACGAAACGACTGCCCTGCACGCCGTTACGTACCGCGATTTCGTCGTTGATGTCGCCATCGATAATTTGTACTTGGGGATAACGAGAGAGCCATGCATGTTGTTCAGCGTGGCGCGTCAGTATACGCACTGCATATCCAACTCGACACAGCGCTGGAATGAGATGACGACCGAGAAATCCCGTGCCGCCCGTCACGAACACGGTGTCGGTCATGCCACACCTTAACTATCGCGTCCGAAATGCTGATCGAATTTCTTCAGGAGAGGTCGAATAGGCTGATATTGTTGGTTCCACGTCATCGATAGTTCCTGCACGAACGCATCGATTTTCCAGCGCCGATCGCGCGCATCGTAGCGCATCAAATAGACATCCGCACCATCTCCCAAATCCTGCGTGCCGATGCGCGTCATGTGTGTTGGCTCATACGACGCCATCCGCCGACCGATCTGGTAATCAATCACGTGACATACTGCGCCAGTGCGCGAAAAATATCGAACATCCAGCCGATGATCGGCACGTATCACCCCAAGTGTACGCGGATATTTCACCTGGTCGCGCAAAAAGTCTTGACAGCGCTGCCAGTACGCCCCGCTCAGATACGACCCCGACATCGACCACAAGCGCGCCGAACGGGTGAGGAGCGAATTATGCATCCACTCTACGGCTTCAAGATAATGCGAGCGCACTTGCGTTAGCACGTCTTGCGGAGCAAGCCACTCGGAGTCGAGACGGCGCATCCGATCATGCCACGGCAGCGACCCAGTGTTGTTGACAGTCATCAGGTTATCCTCTGGGGTGATGTGCCGACTCTAACAGCAGCATCTCCAAAAAACAACGCCGATTTGTGCCAGCATTGTGCTAATTTTCGCCGTCGAAATTGCCCTCGAAACGGTGCGCATCTTGCGCCGCGATCAACGCATCGAGGTCGATAGAAGAAAACGCGTCGGCTGCCTGGACGGCTTCAAACGTGATCGCATTAGCGAAGGCTATCGTCGTCGCTGTCATCCAATCAGGTGCATTGGCAAGTAGGGCGCTCAATGCCGATTCGGCTTCGTCGAGATCGAGAAACAATGCCGCCCGCTCGCCAGTGATGGCGATGACTTCATCACGCACATGAGCCTCTGCACCTACCGACGCCAAGCCAGAATCGATCAGATACTGGGTTACATCGCCTAAATATTCAGGAGTAAGCGTCGTGTTCAGGTAGAAATGGCGCGGCAGGTTCGAGGTTTCTTGCGTTCGCAGCTCGCGAAAACGCCCGTGTTCTGGCAGCGCATATAGCCATATATAAGTGCGATTGTAATGCTGAATGATGTGCTGTTCTTTAAGGCGTGCTAACTCTTCATCACTTAACCAACGCCCAAAATCATGCGATGTGTAGGCGGAATAATTCCCCGTCGCAATATCTTGCACATTATGGTCGCCCCACTGGATCACCGCCGTGCCATCTTGCAGCGTAAAAAGCTGCGTGCGCGGATACGGCGTGCTACTTTGCATACTCGACATGGGATTGACCCCCCACAAATCGCCGAAAATCATAGGTGTGGACGACCGATAAGACCGCCCACATTTATATCGATGACTGCTTTACAGCTTGACGAAATACGACGCCGCCGCACGATCGATCATTTCTTTGGTCAACAACGGCGGTTTATTCAGATAGGTCGCAATATCCAAAAGCTGCGAGATCAAATCGCGCGGATGCACCGAACGTAGATTGCGCTCCTGGTTGATGTACCATTCTTTCAGCAAATACGCCAGCGCTTGCTCATCGTACTTGAGACCTTTAGCGACGCACACGCGGCGGAAAATTTCGCGGTACTGTTCATATGTCGGGTCGCTGATTTCAATCTTGTGACGAATGCGGCGCAGGAATGCTTCGTCTACCAAGTCGCGTGGGTCGAGATTGGTCGAAAACACGATCAATACATTGAACGGCACTTCGATTTTACGCCCCGTCGCCAACGTCAAAAAGTCGCCACCTTTTTCGAGCGGCACAATCCAGCGATTGAGCAAGTCACGCGGACGAACTTGCTGGCGACCAAAGTCGTCAATCAGGAACATACCGCCGTTCGCTTTCATCTGAAACGGCGCTTCATAATATTTATTCGTGTCATCGTAAACGAGGTCCAGCCCTGCCAGCGTCAATTCACCACCGACCATGATCATTGGGCGCTTGATACGTACCCAACGCGGGTCAGGAATCACGCCTGTGCCCAGGCGACGCAGTTCTTCGCCTTCTGCCAATTCATGGTTGACATTATCGAACACGCGGATGACTTGTCCATCGACATCGACGGCATAGGGAATCCAGATGTTGCCGCCCAGGATCATGCGCCCTACGGTTTCCGCGACGGTCGTTTTGCCGTTACCGGGCGGACCATACAAGAACACCGACTTGCCGGAATTGATCGCAGGACCAATGCGTGCCAACATTTCGTCGCTGATAACCAGCTCTTTCATCACATTTTTCATCTGGTCTTCGTGTACGATCAATTTTTCGCGGTTTTGTTCGTGCATGGCGCGGATATATTGATTCAATGTAACGGGTGCGGCGCCTGCATATTGCGAACGATCCATCGCTTCGCGCGCTTTATCCGCGCCTTTTTGCGAAATCAAATACTGGTAGCCTGCCTCACCAACACCGCCCGATCCACGCACTTCGATGTATTTTTCGCGCTTCAGGAAGTCGATGACCGCATCGAGCACGTTGGTATACGGCAGCTTGACGATTTCCGCGATTTGATGACCCGCCATATAACCGCCGAAGTACAGGACTTTCAATACCAGGTCGCCTACGTTGAGCAGATTAAGCCCCGTATCATCCAGCGATGTAAGCGGCGGAGGTGACCATATGCCAGGCAAGCCGCCTGTACCCCCCGTTGAACGTGACGAGCCGCCGCCGCCGATACTACGAATCGACGGGGATGAGCGCGGTACATTTACGTTGTCAGACATCTTCCACCACACCTTTCAAACGAGATAACCCTTATTATGGCGCTAAATTCTTACCGCGCTATCACAAGTTTGAACATGAAATTTTAGCGTACACGCAATTCAGGCTTGAGGCGATAGCCAAACAGGACTAAAGTTGCACCACTTGTATCCGTGCGTTATTGTCATCAGATGCTGCGTTTCTCGCTTGCATCGACGCCTTCAGCAATTGTCTAGGTAATCAAAAAATGATTGAACAGATTCAATGGCTTGGTAATGGGTCGTTTTTGATCCGCCCCGAAGCACCTGCCGTTTCGCCCCTCATTTACATTAATCCCTGGCGTATTACCCGCGCGGATCGCCACGCTGATATCCTCTTGATCAGCAGCGAGCGTTTTGATCGGTGTTCATTGGCGGATATCCAAAAAGTGCGCAGCGATCATACACACGTGATCGTGTCTGAACGCGCCGCGGATCAACTTCCCGGCAGCACCGTCCTGCGCGCCTGGCAGAGTTTGAACCTGCCGGGTTTATGTGTCAAAGCGATCCCTGCCTATGACCCGCGCACAAACCTCGATGCAGGAATCGGCTTCGTCATTTCGATGCAGTTCTACGATATTTACTACGCGGGCGACTCCGGCTTAATCCCCGAAATGGCGCGCTTACGCCCAGATATTGCGCTGCTCCCCATTGATGGCGACGGCACACTCAATCCCGCCGACGCAGTAAGCGCCGCTAAAACGCTCGGCGCACGTTGGGTTGTCCCCTATAATTGGGGCGGACAAGGCGCGACGCGGCTCGACGCGGTCAATGTCGCGCGCGATTTGAACGGGTTGGCGGAAACAATTGTCTTACAACCACCTCCAAAGTAATGCTCGGAAACACAGAAATAAAACGGGCAGGTCGCAGACCTGCCCCTTACAATACACTATCGTTACAATACGATGTCACGCCGCTGTATGCAGCGACCCGTCGTTTTTCATGACATATTGAATATTGTCTTTGCCGAATAGTTTGGGCAGCGCCACCCCATTGATGACATCAGCATCAATAATGACACGGCTCAGTTCATGGTGTCCTGGCGCCTCAAACATGATATCCAGCAAGCGCGCTTCGATAATTGAGCGCAGACCACGTGCCCCTGTTCCGCGTTTAAGCGCTAAATCCGCCGCTGCGCCTAAGGCTGACTCTTCAAATTCGAGAGCCAGATCATCAAGCGATAAAAGCTGCTGATACTGCTTGATGAGCGCATTTTTCGGTTCGACCAGAATACGAATGAGTGCTTCGCGATCGAGCGGTTCAACGGTCGCCAGCACAGGCAGACGCCCGATAAATTCTGGGATCAAGCCGTGCTGCATCAAATCTTCTGGTCCGATCTGACGCAGCAATGCTGCTTTATCACGGTTCGAAAATCCCGTCGCCGCTTGATCCGGCGTCTTAAAGCCCAGCACGCCTTTATTACCGATGCGACGCGCAATATGATCTTCGATACCCGAAAACGTACCCCCCGCGATGAATAGGATGTTGGTCGTATCCACCTGTAAAAATTCTTGATGGGGGTGTTTTCGTCCGCCTTGCGGCGGCACATTGGCGACCGTACCTTCGATGATCTTGAGCAGCGCTTGCTGCACGCCTTCGCCGCTCACGTCCCGCGTGATGGAGGGGTTATCCGCCGTCTTGCGCGAAATTTTGTCGATTTCGTCGATATACACGATGCCTTTTTCGGCGCGTGCAATATCCCCGTCAGCAGCCTGCACGAGTCGTAACAGGATATTCTCGACATCTTCACCGACATAGCCCGCCTCGGTCAGCGACGTGGCGTCTGCGATACAAAACGGCACATCTAAAATACGCGCGAGGGTTTGCGCCAGCAGTGTTTTTCCACTACCTGTCGGTCCGACAACCAGAATATTGCTCTTGTCGATTTCAACGCCTTCAACGACGCCACCACTTCGAATACGCTTGTAATGATTGTAAACCGCCACGCTTAGTACGCGTTTGGCATGTTCTTGACCAACTACGTATTCGTCCAGTTTTGCCATCAATTCGCGCGGCAAGGGCAGCCGACCAAAATCCACGGTCGTCGTTTCCAACGAACGCTGTTCGGCAGCATTTTCATCTTTGAGGATGTGTTGACAGAGTTCTATGCAATTATCACAGATGTAGACGCCATCGGGACCCGCAATCAGTCGTTCGACCTCATTGTGCGTGCGCCGACAAAATGAACATCGTTGATGGGTTGGAGCGTAATTCACGGCACCTTCACTCCAGCTTTTGCACCTTCCAACACAGAATCGATCAACCCATATTCAACCGCCTGATGAGCGCTCAAATACACGTCACGATCAGTGTCGCGTTCGATCACTTCACGGTCACGCTTGGTGTGCTTGACCAAAATTTCGAGTAACCGATCTTTCAAGCGCATGATTTCGTTAGCAGCGATTACGATATCGCTCGCCTGTCCTTGCGCCCCACCAAGAGGCTGGTGCATATGGACGGTCGCGTTAGGTAGCGCATAACGCATCCCATCGGAACCCGCTGTCAGCAGTACCGTACCAAAGCTTGCTGTGATGCCAACCGCCGTCGTGCTGATGGGCGCGCTAATCTGCTGCATCGTGTCATAAATCGCCATACCTGCGTACACCACACCGCCGGGCGAATTGACGAACATCTGAATTTGACGCTCTTGATCTTCGCGCTGCAAGAACAAAAGCTGCGCCACGATCAAATTAGCGATCTGGTCATTGATCGGCGTGCCGAGCATGACAATGCGTTCTTTCAAAAGCAGTGAATAAATATCGTAGGCGCGTTCGCCGCGACTTCCCTGCTCGATGACCATTGGAATCATTGGGTGTTACTCTCCTTGACCTGGTGTGTTCGATGTTGTTGTTTCACTTGACGCGGTTACAGGCTCGACTATTTCTAGTGTCGGTTCGTTTTCGATCACTGCGACGGGCAGTGCAGGTAGTTCGGGTGCTTCTCCGCGCGCAATCGTTATCAGACGTTCCATGACTGCATCGGTCAGCAAGTCATCCACCACGCTTTCACGCATTTGCGGCGCTTCAAACAACGACCGGAAACTGTCGCGCTGGGCTTCGTCAAATGCCGCGACAATTACTTCGATAGCGGTGTTCATGCTTGCATCATCGACGCTGATTTGTTCCACCTTCAGCAGTTCGCGCATCACCAACGCCCGTTCAACTGTCCGCACGGCATGCACGCGAAACTGTTGATACAGTTGGTTGATGTCGATTTTGGCGATCTTCATATAATCTTGCAGTGTGACACGGTTTTGTTGGCGCAGTTGCTGGTCAAAACGCTGCATTGCGCGGTTGATCTCGTCTGCGACTACATCTTCGGGATACTTGATCGTCGCGCCCAACACGATTTGTTCCAAAACGTCCGCGCCGAATTCGGATTTGTAACGACTTTCAGTCGCCTCTTGCAAATCCTTGCGCGTTTCCATGCGCAGTTCGAGCAGCGTCAACGGTTTTTCTAGCTCGGCGGTCACACGCGCCGCGAAATCATCGTTCAGCACGGGTGCCGTGAAGTTTTCGATCTTCTTGACCGTTACTTCAAACTTGACCGTGCGCCCCTTTAATTCAGCATCTTCTTCGTCATCAGGGAACGACAACTCGAAGGTCTTTGCGTCGCCGATGTTCATGTTGACAATCGTCGCATTGAAGCCCACGATCGGTTCATAGTCGTTGTTCAACAGCGTGGCGAAATCGTGTTGATGAATGAAGTGTTCGCCATGCGTCGGGTCAATATAATCATACATGTCGCTCTCATCATAGTCGTGTTCATATTCAAAAGCTTCATCGCCGTCTTCGTGTTCGTCATCGTCCTCGACTCCAGCGTCATCCATTAATTTCTCGGTATCTGGAATGACAAAAAAGCTGTGTATGTCGAGCGTCACGCGGTTGCCAAGTTCGGCAGGGCGTGTGCTATCTTCGACGACGGCGTTTTGCTCCAACTGCATCCGCAGCGACCGATCCACCAGTGCATCATCGACATCCGGAACGGTGTATTCGGCGCGTGTTCCGCGATAGGCGCCCAAATCAACTTCGGGCTGCATCGGTACAGAATAAATGAACGTTGGGGTCGCACTGTCAGTTTCGACATCTTCCAATGCGCCCGCACCATACGGGTCGATTCCGGTTTGGGGCAGCATTTCTATATACAGTTGTTCGCCGATCAATCCGACGGCTTCTTCTACAATCGCATCTTCGCCAACAAAGTTGACGACAATGCGATAGGGTGCTTTACCCTTGCGAAAACCGGGCAAATTCAGCCGATTCGACAGCTGACGCGCTGCCTGTTCTTTGGCTGATTGGAAACGAGTCGCATCGATTTCGACGCTGACGCGGGCGGTATGATTTTCTTGACGTTCTACTTGAATATTCACGGATTACCCTACTCTATGACAAGATCGAAAACACACTCTCCGGTTGATCAGACACTGGAAAGCGCTTTTATGCACACAAACCTACGTGGAGGGCGATGAGGCAGAGACGCCTCGTAGAAAGTGGGGAAAGAGAGACTCGAACTCTCACCTCGTAAGAGACATGATCCTAAGTCATGCGCGTCTGCCAATTCCGCCATTTCCCCAACAGCGCTAATCAAGTGCATTATAGGGCGCTAAAACAATCAGAACAAGGGCAAAAGCGTGCACCATACCCTGTCTATTTTACCAGGTCGATCTGACTGATTTGTTCAGCATCACTGTCCCCGTTGCCGATGCGCGTCAGTATGGTCGTCATCATGATTTGCACGAACTGGAACAACCCTTGCAACTGCGAAATTCGATCGATGTAATGCGCCGCCACCTGTTGATCGTCCTGATCCATCGCAGAAAGACGTTCGTTGAGCAAGTTCACGTTGTCATTCATCACCATAAGCGCGCGCCCAACATCGCGCATTTCGCGCCCTTTCAGAATATTGGTGATGATCTGCCAGAAATCGGTCTCAGCTTCATAGAATTTACGACGCCCGCTCGATCCTTTGACCCACACCTGGCGTACCATGCCCAAATTTTCAATCGAGCGCAGGTTCATGCTCACGCTTGCTTTTGAAATATCCAGCCGTTCGACCAGATCATCCAAGCACAACGGTTTATCGCTCAAAAGCAGCGCGCCATAAAGCTGCCCCATCACTTTACTAAACCCAAAATAATAGAGCAGTTGCCCCAGTCCATCCAGCATACTATCGTGAACAATACCGAGCGGATCGACCTCATATTTACCGTTACGGTTCGGCAGCATGACCTCACGCCTTCACATACTCAAAGAGCGGCTATTCCAGCCTTTTGTCATTCTATCATTCATAGCGAAGCGCTTCAATTGGATTTAGCGCCGCCGCGCGATTTGCGGGATACACACCGAAGATCAAACCGATAGCGACCGAAATTCCGGTTGCAAACAGGATACTCGAAAGCTGGGGTAACACCGAAAGCTGGGGCAGCGCCAATGTTACCGCCACCGACCCCGTAACCGACAAAAGTATGCCGATCAGCCCGCCCACCAACGACAACACTGTAGCCTCGGTCAAGAATTGCAGTACGATGTCGCGCCGCTGTGCGCCGCACGCCTTGCGTAACCCGATCTCACGCGTGCGTTCCGTCACCGTTACCAACATGATATTCATGATGCCGATTCCGCCTACCATCAACGAAATACCCGCGATTACACCAAGAAATACCGTCAGCAACCCGGTGATCTGACCGAGCGATGACAACAAATCGGTCTGCGTGAAAATCTCAAACGTGTCCTCGTCACGAAAACTTATCCGCCGCACATCGCGCAGCGTTTCGCGCACCTGTCGCGCTGCCGAATCGACACTGTTACCGTCGCGCGCCTGCACCAGAATATTCGTCACTGGGCGGTCGCCTGTTAGTACGCGCTCGCCTACGAGTCGCGTTTGCGCCGTCGTAATCGGGACAAAAATCAGGTCATTTTCGTCACCGCCAAAACCTGTACTGCTGGCTTCAGCCATCACGCCAATCACACGAAAGGTGACGTTGCCAATGCGTATATTTTGCCCGACCGGGTAGGTATTCGGAAAAATACGCTCGACGACTGTCAGCCCGACGACAGCGACGCGTGTTAGTCCGTCGAGATCATCCTGATCCAGAAAGCGCCCTTCGACAACTGACCGAGTCCGCATTTCCAAAAATGCTGGCGTCACCCCGCGAATCCGCCCGAATGCTTCACGCCCGCCCGAACTGATCGGCAGTGTGGTGTTTAACTGCGGCATCACATTGAGCGCATCCGGCACGCGCGATGGGTCTTGCAGCGCGCGTGCTTCATCCAGCGTCAGGCGTATAGTTTCGCCGCGTGCATCCTCTGCCGGAAACACGAGCATTAAATTGGTGCCCAAGCCCAGAAATTGCGCGCGCACAAACGTATCGACCGCTTGCCCAATCGAGACCAGCACGATCACGGCGGAAACACCAATCGTGATCCCCAACATCGTCAGTGCTGACCGCAGTTTATTCGAACGCAAGCCGATCAGCGCGACACGGGTGTTCTCAAGAAAAATGGTCAGCATTATTCAAATCTCAAAGCGTCTATAGGACGCATTCGTGCGGCACGACTGGCGGGGTACAACCCGAAAAAGATACCGATAAACGTACTGACCGCCGTCGCCAAAATCATCGAGTCCACCGTTACCGAAAGTTGGATATCTGACCCCAACTGGCGAATAATAAACGCGCCCAGATACGTCAAGAATGCCCCGAACGCAATGCCTAATGCGCCGCCGAATACCGACAACAGCAGACTTTCGATCAAAAACTGTGACAAAATATCGCTTCCACGCGCGCCAACAGCTTTCCGTAAGCCAATTTCGCGCGTGCGTTCGGTCACCGAGACCAGCATGATATTCATGATGCCAATACCACCCACCAACAACGAAATTCCGGCGATCAAGCCGAGAAATGCAGTCAGAATGCCCGTTACTTGCCCTAACGAGTTGATTAAGTCGCCCTGATTGATGATCGTGAAGTCTTGTTCACCGACGAACATGACATCATGTGCGTCACTTAAATAGGATTCGATCTCCAGGGTGGCGCTCGTCATTGCTTCTTCACTGCGCGCCTGAACATGCAGCAGACTGACCTGATAACCACCGTCGCGCGTCCGTACCCGATCCAGTCGTGTTTGGGCGGTACTGATCGGAACAAAGACGACTTCGTTTTCATCGCCAAAAAACCCGGCGGCTTTTTCTTCCATGACGCCCACGATTGTGAACACGCGGTCGTTGATACGAACCGGCTGCCCCAATGGATCAATCGCTTTATCACCGAACAACCGCTCGACCACGGTTGTCCCCAACACGGCGACGCGCGCCGCATTATCCACATCCGTTTGACTAATGAACGTTCCCTCGCCGCGCACATTCCAGGTGCGCACTTCGGGATAATTCGGCGTCACCCCACTCACAGGGATTTGTACCGCCCGTCCGCCGGTCGTCACCTCACCGAACACATCCCATTGCATAGCGACTTGCAGAATACTCGGCGCGATGATCGGATTTGCCAGCGCTTCGCCTTCCTGCGTGGTCAACGGCTGGATCGTCGTGCGCGTTCCGCCTGTTGGCGGCGACGCGAATACAAAAAGCACGTTCGAACCGAGCGACTGAAATTCGCCTTCGACGAAGTCTTCCACGCCGCGCCCTAAACTGACCAACCCGATCACCGCACCCACACCGATGATGATCCCCAACGCCGTCAGCATCGCTCGCAGGCGATTGGTTAACAACCCATTCAACGCGATACGTAAATTTTCAACGAAGTTCATGCACGTTTTTCTTCGCGCCCAAGCGCCTTTGCGTCATGTGTTGGTTGTACTTGAATCAGACCGAGTTTCGCTGTCTTTACGTGAATTCTTCTTGCTTGCCCGTCGTATACACTTCTTTCAGCATTTCTTCCATCTCGTCTTCAGCAGACGGACGTTCACTTTGCCCCGCGATTAACGGGTTTTGTACTTCGCGGTCGGTGATCACCTTGCCATCGCGCAAGATCACAACGCGATTTGTGTGCCGTGCGATCCACGAGTCGTGGGTGACAAATACAACCGTGATGCCTTCATCGCGGTTCAAACGCTGAAAAATCTGCATGACTTCCGTGCCGCTGCGCGAGTCAAGATTACCGGTCGGCTCGTCGGCAAGGATCATCGCGGGTTCGTTGACAAGCGCACGTGCGATCGCGACGCGCTGCTGCTGACCACCCGAAAGTTCGCTCGGCAAGTGATCCAAACGCTGACCTAAACCGACCGATTCCAGCGCCATTTTCGCGCGCTTCGTCCGGTTGCCCGCCGCGCCGTAAATCAACGGCAGTTCGACCTGGCGCAGCGCAGTCGTGCGTTTCAGCAGATTGAAACTTTGAAAGACGAAGCCAATTTTTTTGTTGCGAACGCGCGCGAGTTCGGCTTCACTCAATCTGCTCACGTTGACGCCATCGAGCAAGTACTCACCTTCCGACGGTTGATCGAGCGCGCCCAAAATATTCATCAGTGTCGATTTACCCGACCCTGATGGGCCCATAATCGAGACGAACTCACCCTCGTTAATCGTCAAATCGACGCCGCGCAGCGCGTGGACTTCAATATCACCCATCTTGTACATCTTCGTCACGCCACGCACTTCAATCACAGGTTTTGGCGCGATAGGTGCAGCCTCATGGGACTGCACCCCATTTTTGCTCTTTTTGAAGAATGCGACCATGCGTGTTTTCCTCTAGTTCGGCGGTCCGCCGAATACATCGAACTGCGCGCGTGGCAGCAGCACCAACACATCACCCAGCGCTACCCCGCTTACGATTTGGCTTTCGGTTTCATTGCGTAAACCGAGTTCAATTTCGACTTCTTCATAAACGCCCAGTTCGCGCTCAATGGTGACATACGCCTGACCTGAATTGCGGTCGATGCGAATAAACCGATTTGGCGCGATGAGCGCATTTTCCAATTCATCAACGATAATCGTCGCCGTCGCACTCATGCCAATACGGATCATCTCGTCGGTTTCGTCCAGTGTCACGCGAACAGGAAAGGTCACCAACTGCCCGATCACGGTCGGCGTCACCGCGACGCGCGTCACTATCCCCGTTATCGCTGCGTCACGCAGTGCATCGAAGCGAAATTCGACCTGTTGACCAACTTCGACATCCACAATATCAGTCTCGTCGATGGCAAGATCGACATAATACCTACTGTCATCGACCAGCAAAACGGCAGGCTGCTGCGACGAGGGTAGTTCACCAACTGTCAGCGCGCTTTGTACAATCACCCCATCGAAGGGCGCGGTCAATACACCACGATTGACGACGTTTTCAGCTTGTTCGACTGCCAGCGTCGCCTGTTGAATCCCAATCTGCACAATTTCCAGCGTAATATCATCTGCGCCGTCGATCAATTGATCGAGCGCCGCTTGCGCCGCGACTATTCCCGCTTGTGCCGCCGCAATTCCGGCAATGTCACCGGGACGGCTATCCGCCGCCGCCGCGTTCGCATCGGCGATTTGTACACCGTATTCGGCTTGCGTCAATCCAGCATCGAAATCGCTCGCTGATGTTGTGAACGGACTTGTCGGAAATAATCCCGCCAACGCCGCATTCGCTTGATCGATTACATCTTGCGGCACATCGATGTCGTCGGGAATCAACGCGCCCACATCGACTGCTAAACCTGTCGATGCGCCCGCACTCAAGTCGCGCTGCAACTGCGCCTGCCATAACAAATTACGCGATAATTCGGCTTGCAGTTGCGCAAGTTCAGCTTGTGTTTCAGCGTTGGTCGAATACGCGGCGTTAGCGGCGGCTTGGGCACTGGTTAACGCTGCCTCTGCCACTGCAATATCGACATCGCGCGGCACGCTTGTCAGCGCGTCAAGCGCGATTCGTTGTAAATTCAGCGCGGCGCGTGATTGTTCCAATGCTTCATCGACCTGGGTCGTATCGAGTCGCGCGATCACGTCGCCCGCCGCGACACGGTCGCCTTCACGCGCCATTACCTCGGTAACGGTGGCGGTAAGCTCGAAAAACAGCGGCACTTGCCGCGCTGGCGTTACCCCGCCTGTTCCGCTGATCGACACTGTCAAGTCGCCTTCGGTGACAACGGTATCATCGATCACCTGCGTTTCACGATCAGGCACCGCCTGACTATTCCGCCCCAAAAATAACAGCGCTATCCCACCGACAATCAACGCCATCACCAACAGCGTGGTAAATGCTCGTACCAAACGTCTCAACATCGTTTTAACCTCACCCGCCACCCAAACTAATCGCGTCGCCCGCTAGATCGACCGCAACGATATCGCCTTCGCGTATTCCAGCAATGACTTCGCTTACATCCGCGCCTTGCAGACCGAGCGCAATCTCGATTTCTTCCAATTCGTCACCACGCAGCACATTGACATAGGCGCGGTCAGCCTGACGATCTAACCGGATGTACAAATTCGGCACGACAATCACATCGCGACGGTCTTCGATGACGACTGCTGCCTCCGCTGTCATCCCCACGCGCACACGCGGATCATTTATGTTTACAAGCCGCACATTCACGTCATAACTCACAACAGCGCCATCGGCAGTGCTGATCAACGCAATCTGCTCCAGCGTTGACTCGTATTCGGTCTCTGGAATAGCGTCGAGACGCACGCGCGCAGGCAATCCTTCTTCAATCAGTTCGACATCAATCTCGTCTACCTGCACTGTCAGGCGTAACGGGTCGATATCGGTGATTTGCATCGCGGGCAAGCCTGGCGCGACGATTCCGCCAACCTCGATATTAATCGCGGAGATCAACCCGTCGAACGGTGCCGTCAATTGTGTCCGGCTCAGCCCGGCTTCCGCTTGTGCCACGCTCAATTCCGCTTGCGCGATTATGGCATCCACGCGGTCAATTTCCGCCTGGGTTGCACCTGCCAACAACCGTTCGAGTTCACGTTCGGCTTGCAATACGCGAGCATATGCCGAGCCAGTTTGCCCACTGCTGCTGGTTCGTAAACTTCCCAACTGCAATCGCGCGCGTTCGGCGTTAAAGCTCGCTTCACCGCTTTGTGCGTCGAGCAGCGCATAGGCTTCTGGTGATTGCCCGCCAGAGGCGGTAGCGCGTGCCTGTATGGCGTCCTCGACCGCGACCAGAGCCGCTTCATACGCCAATTCTGCCGCCCGAATATCTTCCGGCGTGACCGCGCTTTGTATCGCGTACACGGCAGCTTCGGCAGCATCGATGTTTGCCTGGGCAATATCGATTTGTCCCTGCGTTGGACCTTGCATCAGTTGATCACGTTGCAAAAGTGCCAGATCAAGCGCCAATTGTGCCTGTTCGACAGCGGCTTGCTGCGTATCGCTGTTTACCAGCGCCAGCACATCACCGATCATCACGTAATCACCCACTTGAAAGTACACATCAGTCACCCGCCCGACTGCTGCGAAGCTGATATTCGCTGTTTGATCGGCTTGAATTGTCCCCAGTGCCGTGACTGTCACTTCGACATCGCCACGCGCCACAACAATGGTTTGCAGTTCACGATTTGTTTGTGACTGCGCCTCACGGTTTGCACGGACGTTGAACGCGACAATCGGCGCTGACGCCATTAATACAAACAGAATTATGATTGACCGCCGTACCAACATCGAAGTCCCTCATGAACATCATCATCAATAGCTATGTTACACGCGCTTTGTCACGTATACGCTTATAGCGTGTTAAATGTTTTATCGATGCTTCTTAAAGCAAACCTAGCGTGTCTCGCGTGTTGATGGTAAGATACGTGTGTTATCTTTCACAATCAACGGATTATTAACGCTTGCCTGCTGAAGGGTTTTCGCGCCTATGGCGTCCAATGATATTCCAGACATTGTGATCAGCCGCCTCCCGGTCTACTTGCGCGCATTGGAAAGATTAGCGCAAGAAGATCATGAGGTGACTTCATCGCACGAACTCGGCAAGCGTTTAGGAATTAGTTCGGCACAAATCCGTAAAGATTTGTCGCATTTTGGTGGGTTCGGCAAACAAGGCACGGGGTACAAAATCGCCTATTTGCGCGAACAGTTGCGCCAGGTGTTGAAGGTCGAACGCGAATGGCAGGTCGCACTGATAGGCGCGGGCGATCTCGGCAGCGCTGTCGCCCGCTATCGCGGCTTTGCCGAACGCGGTTTTCACATCACGCATGTTTTCGATAGTTCTACCGAAAAAATCGGGCGCTCGCTCGGCACATATCGAATTCAACCCATTGATCAGGCACCGCGCATTCTTGTAGAAGAAGAAATTCGCATCGCCATGATTGCCGTTCCTGCCGAATACGCGCAGGGCGTCGCGGAAATGCTGATCGCGGCGGGCGTACGGGCAATTCTGAATTATGCGCCTATCAATCTGAACGTTCCGCCAGAAGTCCACGTCCAGTATATTGACCCCGTGCTGCATTTGCAGCGTATGACTTACTACTTGACCTAAAGTATCAAAAAACATTGGAGGGCAATTCATTTAGTCGCCTTCCAATGCCAATTTGCGTCCTATACCGCAGCCATCTGTCGCAACATCGCCGGGTCGTTAAGCGCGCGCCCCGCCCCGACAGCCACCGCGATCAGCGCATTATCCGCCCGATACACAGGCACGCCAGTTTCGCGCGTCAAATATTGATCCAAGCCACGCAGCAGTGCACCACCACCTGTCAGTACAATTCCACGATCGATAATATCCGATGATAATTCGGGCGGCGTCCCCGCGAGCACGCGCCGCACGACATCCGATATTTCTTTCAAAGTTTCCTGAATTGCTTCAACAACCTCGCTGGTGGTGATTTGTATAGTGCGCGGAAGTCCACTGACATTATCCCGCCCTTGAACTTCCATACTTGTTTCTTCAATGCCGATCACCGCCGCACCGACCTGAATTTTGACCGACTCCGCCGTTGGCTGACCAATGGTCAGGTTGTATTTACGCCGCACATAGGCTGCGATCGCATCATCCAGACGTAACCCACCGATTCGACCACTTTCGGCGCGCACTATATTGTTCATGGTCAGCACTGCGGCTTCGGTAATGCCACCGCCAATATTGACCACCATATCCCCTGCTGGCGTGCCAACGGGCAGCCCTGCCCCAATCGCCGCCGCCAGTGGCTCCCAGATTAAGTAGGCGCGCCGCGCACCCGCGCTCAATGCGGCTTCCAGCACCGCACGCTTTTCCACGCCGGTCACACCATATGGCACAGACATCATGACTTCCGGCTTAAAAAAGCGCATCCGCCCGCCAACTTTGCTAAAGAAATGACGCAGCATGACTTCGGTCACTTCGTAATCTGCGATTACCCCATTTTGAAGCGGACGTACGATCTGAATATTCTCATCATCGACTTTACCGAGCATTTCGCGCGCGGGCTGACCGATTTCGACGACGCGTTCATCTTCGACGGTCAGCGCCACCAACGACGGCTCGCGCAGCACGATCTGTTCATTTTCGTAGATCAGGCAGTTGATGGTGCCTAAATCGACGCCCAATCGCTTTTGGAATAATGCCATGTGTTTACTCTGCGTGGAAATTGTGTGAGGTTTAAGTGACGCAAATTATATCATACCCGGTGGCGAAACGACGGAGGGGGTACACACTTGTGCACCCCCCTCCGAAAATCATTCGATTTCAAAACGCGTGGTTTACTCGTCGTCTTGTTCGCGTTGTTCCAGAATACGCAGCATCGTGCTGCCACGCGCTTGAATTTTACGCGATACGCGCAGTGCCAGTTCAGCCCGGCGGAGTGATAGGGTCGCTTCGCGATTGAGCTCTGTGGGAACCCCATCACGCATCATGCCCGTCGCGCGGGTGCGCGCCGCTTCGACGGCTTCCACATCGATGTCATATGACGATCCGGCTAAGTCTGCCAGCACAATGACTTTATCCGGGCGCACATCGACAACCCCGCCATAAATGATAAAGCGTTCTTCGGCGCGTCCTTTACGCACGATCAATTCCCCAAATCCCAGCGTAGTCAGCACAGGTGCGTGACGCGGCAGCACGCCCATTTCGCCTTCTGCCGCCGGAATGATGACCATATCGGCTTCGGGTTCGGAAAACACCACTTTTTCTTGCGTGACGATCTCTACAGCAATTGGCATGATCGGTCGCCTACTCTTCTTTTTGGGCTTCTTCGTAACGTTGCAATACGTCTTCGATGGGACCAGACATGTAGAACAACTGCTCCGGAATTTGATCGACAGCGCCATCCAAAATCATGCGGAAACCACGAATAGTATCCTTGATCTTGACATAGCGTCCGTCGCGCCCCGTAAACTGTTGCGCCACGAACATCGGCTGACTCAGGAACTGTTCGATCTTACGCGCACGCGACACCAGTAGTTTGTCGTCGTCGCTCAATTCATCAATGCCCAGAATGGCGATGATATCCTGCAAATCTTTGTAGCGCTGTAACACCTGTTGTACTTCGCGCGCAGTGCTGTAATGTTCTTCGCCAACGATGAGTGGGTCCAGAATTTTACTCGTGCTCGAAAGCGGATCGACCGCTGGGAAAATTGCGCGTGCGGCAATCGAGCGTTCCAGCGCAATGGTTCCGTCAAGGTGCGTAAACACCGCGACCGGAGCCGGGTCGCTGTAGTCGTCGGCAGGCACATAGACCGCTTGCATCGACGTGATCGAGCCTGTACTGGTGGAGGTAATGCGTTCTTGCAGTTGACCCATTTCGTCTGCCAGCGTCGGTTGATACCCTACTGCCGATGGCATACGACCGAGCAGCGCCGATACTTCTGCGCCTGCCAGCGAATAACGGAAAATGTTGTCGATGAAAAGCAGCACATCGCGTCCCTCATCGCGGAAGAATTCCGCCATCGCCAAACCGCTCAGCGCGACGCGCAAACGCACGCCCGGCGGCTCATTCATCTGACCGAACACCATCGCCAGTTTATCCAGCACACCCGCTTCATCCATTTCGTGATAAAGCGCCGTGCCTTCGCGTGTACGTTCACCTACGCCTGCAAAAACCGACAATCCGTTATGTTGCGTGGCAATCGAGTTGATCAATTCCTGAATGGTCACGGTCTTGCCGACACCCGCACCGCCGAAAATACCTGTCTTGCCACCTTTAGTCATCGGCGCGATCAGGTCGATAACCTTCATGCCCGTTTCGAATACTTCGATATGCGTGGTTTGTTCTTCAAAATCTGGCGCACTCGCGTGGATCGGACGGCGTGGCGAATCCGCTGGCACTTCTTCGCCCAGGTCAATCGGGCGACCCAACACATTGAATACACGACCCAACGACGCCTGACCGACTGGAACACGAATTGGAGAACCCGTTGCAAACGCTGGTACCCCACGACGCAGCCCGTCGGTGGTATCCATAGCGACCGTGCGGACGCTCGAATGACCCAATTGAAGCTGGACTTCCAAAATCAGGTCGTCTTGACCCTCACCACGCGGCACACGAATAGCGTCGAATAATTCAGGCAGCGAATTGCTATCTGCAAATTCAACGTCTACCACAGCGCCGAGTACTTGTGACACTCGCCCTTGCGTTTCAGCCATGCGATTTTTTCTCCCTCAGTTTTGAATCGCTTGTAGGAGCGGGTCGAGACCCGCCCGTATATGAATAGTGGTCTATCGTCCGCTCGTCAACTGGATTTGGTATGCCTGTAAACCATCCCAATCACCGCTTGCCGCAAATGCTGCCTGTTGCGCCCACGTTGGTAAGCTGGGCGAAAAATTCATGCCCGCACGCTGGATCGCGGCGCGCAGTTCATCCTCAGTCGCGTCCGACAGTTTCGCAAACGTATCAATGCCCGACGCCATCAATGCTGCCGACATCTTCTTGCCAATACCTTCAATTTTAGTCAGATCGTCCACCGCTTGAGTAACAGCAACTGCTTCGGTCGCAGCCGCGCTTTGCGCCTTGGCTTGAAAAGCACTCATGGTTGGTTTTGGCGGTGCGCTGATGGCATATGCAAATGTGGAAGCTTCATCCACCGTTGTCGGGCGATTTGTTTGCAGAATTTGTTCCGCCATATTATCGAGCGTCGCTTGCAGTGCTTGCGCGCCGCCTACGATATCGAGAATTTCGTTGGTGATACCTGCTTGACGTGCTTTGTTATAAACCAGCGTCAAATCTTCGATAAGCGCCCCGCCGTTTTCAGTGGCGTTACGCATCGCGACCATACGCGCCGCATGTTCGCTTGCCTGACTTTCGAGTACCGCCTGATACAACTGAAGGACAGTAAAGCGCGGCACGATTTCATCCAGGATCGCGGATGCGTTTGGCTCGTACTCGTAATCACGCGCCCCATTACTAATCTGTGGGGCGCCTTTGATGAATTCCGCCGCGACCTGATCTTCTGTTTCGTAAGGGGTCAGCGGCAGCAAGCGTGTGACGACTGGGCGCTGGGTGAGCATATTGATGAAGTCGGTATAAGCGACAAAAACCTCGTCGACTTCACCCGACAGAAATTGATCGATTGTTTCGCGTGCGATCGGCGAAATGCTTCCAACCGTCGTTTCGTTGGGGAGATCACTAAAATCTGCGACCACATTTTGCCCGGCACGGATGAGCGAATCGCGCCCTTTTTTGCCGATAGCGACCCACTCAACTGGCTTACCCAGTCGCTGCGCGAAGCGGCGCGCGGCGCGAATAATGTTCGCGTTGAACGCCCCTGCCAAACCGCGATCCGACGTGATAAGCAGAATCTTGACCTTCTTGATTTCTTCACGCGGCGTGAGCAGCGGATGTGCTGCCTCGCCCGACCCACCCGCATTTTGCACGTTGAGTAGAATTTCCCACGCTCTTTCAGAGAAAGCACGGCTTGCAAGCACACGTGCCTGCGACTTTCGCACTCTGGAAGCGGACGACGCTTCCAGCGCGCGCGTGATTTGCGCAATATTCTTGACGCTGCGGATACGTTTACGTATCTCTCGTGTCGATGCCATTACGGGTGTCCCTTTCGTTAATTGGACTTAGCCCAGAAAACTCGCCGTGAAATCGACAATCGCCTGACGCAATTGCGGCTCCACCGTATCTTTGTTGATATCAAGATCCGCAGCGATACGATCTGCAACCGAGGCATATTCGCTGTGATACGCGCGCAAGAAAGCGACGCGCCATTCGTTAACACGTTCAACCGGAACCGCGTCGAGCAACCCGCGTGTCCCCGCGTACAAAAGCGCCGTCTGGTCGCTGAGCGCAAGTGGCTGGTATTGCGGTTGTTTCAGCAGTTCGGTCAAGCGCAAACCACGATCCAGTTGACGCTGGGTCGTTTTATCCAGGCCGCCCGAACCAAACTGCGCGAATGCAGCCAGCGAACGGAATTGTGCTAAGTCCAGGCGCAAACCGCTAGCGACCTTCTTCATCGCTTTGGTTTGGGCATCGCCGCCGACGCGGCTGACGCTGATACCGACGTTCATGGCTGGGCGTTGTCCAGCGTTGAACAATTCATTTTCGAGGAAGATTTGTCCGTCGGTAATCGAAATGACATTTGTCGGAATATAAGCCGATACATCACCGAGTAGGGTTTCGATGATTGGCAATGCAGTCAAACTACCACCGCCGCGCGCATCACTCAACTGCGCCGCGCGTTCGAGCAAACGGCTGTGCAGATAGAAAACGTCACCAGGATACGCTTCACGTCCCGGCGGGCGGCGCAGCAGCAGCGACACCTGGCGATATGCCCACGCGTGCTTGCTCAAGTCGTCATAGACGATCAGCGAGTCTTTGCCGTTTTCCATGAACCATTCACCAATGGCACAAGCCGAGTACGGCGAAATATATTGCATTGCCGCCGATTCTGATGCACTGGCAACGACGACCGTCGTATATTCCATGCCGCCCTGTTCTTGTAACAGCGCGACCAAACGGGCGACTTCGCCGCGACGCTTGCCGATGGCAACATAAATGCAGTACAGCCCTTTGCCTTTTTGGTTCAAAATCGTGTCGATTGCCAACGCTGTCTTGCCCGTTTGACGGTCGCCAATAATCAACTCACGCTGACCACGACCGATTGGCGTGTTCGCGTCCACCGTCAAAACACCTGTCTGTACCGGACGACTGACGTTCTTACGCTGCATAACGCCCGGCGCAATGCGTTCGATTTGATAGAATTCGGTGCTGGCGATGGGTCCCTTGCCGTCGATAGGTTCGCCCAGCGCGTTGACTACGCGCCCGACCATGCCCATACCGACTGGAACCGACGCGATACGACCAAGTGGGCGCACTTCGTCATCTTCGTTGATTGAATTGGAGTCGCCCAGAATAATGACGCCAACATTGTCAACTTCCAGGTTGAACGCTAAACCGAGCGCGCCGTTCGGGAACTTGACCAAGTCGCTGTACCCGATGTTGTTCAGACCGCGCACGCGCGCGATACCGTCACCGACTTCATCGACATACCCCACTTCAACCGCTTCAACGGTCGGGGCGTAGTCCTTGACCTGCTGTAAGAGCGAATCAAACATTCCGTTAGTAAGTTCCGCCATTTGGGGACTCCTGCTGTTTTTGAGCTAAAAGTGACTATGCTTAATATTCTAATTGTACCGGATGCACGATTATCTGTCCACTTTTTCACAATCAACACTCGTCAAATTGTGACAACTTGCACAAACACTTCTGTCAACGGTCGGCGTCGTCGCGTTTTTCATGACCTTTCTCCTGTGCGTCGCCCAGCGAGACCGATTTCTGATAAGCTGCCCAGATCGAGCGCGATATCACCGTGCGTAGATTACCTTTTTCTAACTGATAAATCGCCTCTGCCGATGTGCCACCCGGACTTGTCACCTGATTACGAAGCTGTGCCGGATGCATCGACGACGACATCGCGTAATCGACCGATCCGCGCATCGTATGCAGCACGAGTTTTTCAGCATCCTTGCGCGAAAATCCCATATGGACGCCCGCATCGATCATCGCTTCCATGAACAAAAACACGTAAGCAGGACCCGTGCCGCTTAGTGCCGTCGCCATATCGAGATATTTCTCATCATCCATATAGATTTCTTCACCCAACGCGCCAAGCAGGGCTTTCGCGCCCGCGCGTTGTTCTTCGGGGACTTCCGGCGTTGCTGTCCACACGGTGATTCCTTGCCCAATTTGCGCGGGCGTATTCGGCATCGCGCGGACGATGCTGGGGTTTGCTAGTCCCTCCGCCAGTGTGCGGATGCGAACCCCCGCCAAAATACTCAGGATCATAGCGGCATTCTGCGCTTTGCGTCGCAGCGCTGGGACGACATGCCCCAACATTTGCGGTTTGATCGACAATATCAAGATGTCTGCCTGCTCCACTGCTGCACCATTGTCGGCAGTGTATGTCAGTCCATAACGTTCGACGAGTTCCGCGCCGCGATCCTGATTGGGGTCAGCGGCGATGATTTGTGACGCGCTCAACAAGTGCTGGTTGAGCAGCCCTTTGATCATCGCCTCCGCCATCACCCCACTCCCGATGAAGGCAACGGTTTGCGTATTTAAGGTCATCGCTTACGCTTTCTACGATGCAGGTGTATCAGAATACGGATATTGCGCGCGCCATGCTGCTTCTGCTTCTTGGATGCGATCCAGTTTCACATCGACGCCAATCCCTAGACCGCTTGGCACAGCAATTCGGCTGTGCGCTGCCAGTTCAAACGGTGGTTCGCTGATGTCTTGCGCGAAATATCGACTGGTCGCGGAAATATCACATGGCAGTGTCACCCCCGGCAGCGAAGCGAACGCGATATTCGCCGCGCGTCCGATGCCTGTTTCCAACATGCCGCCAATCCATAATGGCGTATTATGCTCGAAACACACTTTATAAATTTCAAGGCTTTCGGTATAGCCGCCAACACGCGATGGCTTGAGGTTGATGATTTTGCACGCGCCAATTTCAAGCGCTAAGCGCACATCGTCCGCCGATTTGATGCTCTCATCCAGACAAATCGGGCTGTTGATCTGCGGCTGCAATTTGCTATGCTGAAAAATATCGTCATGACCAAGCGGCTGTTCAAGCATGAGCAGATTGAATTCATCTAACTGCTTGAGGTGTTCGGCGTCCGCAAGGGTATAGGCGCTATTCGCGTCGAGCATCAGCAGTACATCGGGGTATGCCGCGCGCACCGCCCGCGCAGGCTGCACATCCCAACCCGGCTGAATCTTCAACTTGATACGACCGTAGCCCTCATCGACGCGCTTCTTGACGATCTCGACAGTTGCCGTTTCGGTCGGCTTGATACCAATACTGACGCCAACGGTCGCATATCCCTTCGACGCATGACCTTCCGGCAAATGCGCCGCGAACGATTCCGCCAGCGACATTCCGTTGACTTTAGCCAGCGCGTCCCATACAGCAGCTTCGACGGCATACTTTGCCATTTTATGACCGCGTACCGACCGAATCAGATCGGGGACATCAGTCGCGTCGTGGATGGACTTCCCCAACAGTAACGGGATCAAGAATTCACGCAGGACATGCTGCGCTGTCCCCATCGTTTCGGAACTGTAGCCGGGATGAATTTCCGTCGTTGTTTCGCCCCAGCCTGTCACCCCTTGATCCGTCTGGAGTTCGATAATGATTGCTGTCTTGAACGGTTCTTCACCAAAGCTCGTCCGTAAGGGTTCGACAAACGGCATCGCCACAGAATGCAAATTTATTTGTTTTACAGTGATATGTGCCATGTGTTTTTCCCGTTTCTGGTTGTTAAGGGTCTACTCTAAACGACTCGAACTGCGGTCCGTTATAACTCAGCACATAAAAGGCGTGATGGTGACCATCATAATGTTCGCGCACAAAGTCGGTCACGATATAACCTTGTGAAATGATGCTTTGAAACGCTTCCCGAATATGTCGACGCCATGCCTTCGCCAGCGCCGCGTTGTTTTCCGCCATTATCGTGAAGTTCGTCGGGATTTCAATCAATGCCAGTGAACTTTTTGGCGGCAAAAAAGTCGGTGCCGGCGTAAAAACGCCATCATCGGTTAGGTTTGGCGGGTTCATGATGATCGTATCGGCTTCGCGGTACTTTGCGAATGTCAGCGGTGAACGTGAACCCGTCAGGCGTTCATCAACGCGGCGGTGTGTAATCCACCACTCCACCATCAACCGATCCGATGTTCCGTGCGAGACCAATCCGCCATCGGGATTAGTACCGTAATAGTCAATCACGTAACGAGGGCAAACCGCGCCCAGCTTACGGATGTTCAGGTGCGCGTTCGACGATAGTAACGGGTCGAATGTCCATACAACCAGGCGAATCCCGGCTTGAATCGCGAGCTCGCGCTGTGCCACTTTCAGCCGATAGCCAACACCATGACTACGATATTCTGGCAGCACCACCATGCGCTTGCTCACAACTTGTAAGTTTGCCATTGCGGGACGATCTGGATCGGTCGTGTTCGTACCCAAAAACCCGACCAGACAGCCAATCGGTTTATCACCGTCAAACGCTGTCAGCACATGACCGCCTGAATTAGCGATGCTGAACAACATGTGGGTGGGGATCACCGACTCCAGATCATGTCCCCAATACGTTTTTTGCAGTTCCACGACCGCGCGCAGTTCATCGAAGGCGCGGAGCGGGCGAATGATGATGCTGTTATTTTTATCCATGCTTATTTATGTCATATCACTCTAGGGCGACGGCGCAGCGTATATCGGACTAACGGCAGCGTATAACGGCGTCCACGCATATACGTGACCAGCGTGTCTTCCAATCGACGAGGACGCACGCCGAAGTATTGAAACAAATTGCCGATGCGCGCTGTACGAGTCGAGGCAAGTATATCCAACCACTGCGGTGTCATCATCACACGTGGCAGAAACTTCCCGGTTATGCTCGTGATCCAGCGCATCGCATACGGGGGTATCGGCAAAATCATACGCGGTGCGTTACTGACGCGCATAACAGTGCGAATCAAGTCTTCAAGTGTGATGTATTCAGCACCGCCAATTTCGATGACTTCATCAACAACATCAATACGATCCAGACAAGCGACGAGTGCTGAGACCAGATCGTCAATATAAATCGGGTGCAGGCTGATTTCGCCCTGACCTGGCATCATATACACGAGTGGATTCATACGAAGCTGCATTGCAATCCGGTTGATGAAGGCGTCATCTTGCCCAAAGACCAGCCCAGAACGAAGTATCGTATACGCCAAGCCGCTCGCGCGGATCAAATCTTCAACTTGTCCTTTGATGCGCAGCAGCGGATATGCGCTCGATGGCGCGGCACCAAGGTGACTGAGCGTAATAATACGCCCGACACGTGCGGCGCGCGCAGCGGTAATCAAATGTCGCGCACCGCCGAGTTCAATCCGGTCGAGATCGCGCGCTTTGCCCCACCAGAAAGCATTTTCCAAATGGAAAATGACCTGGACGCCGGTTGCCGCCTTAAATAGCGCCTCGTCGTCTAAAATGCTGCCGACGACAATGTCGGGCGGGGTTGCCCACGGTAGTTTTCCTGTTTTGTGCGCCGGAATCAAACAGCGCACGGCGTGACCTTGTGCCATCAACCGAGTGACGAGATGACGACCGACAAATCCGCTTGATCCGGTAATGAGAATCATGGTATCCGTATCGTGACTTTCGAGGATATTTCATTATAACATAACTATGGCGAGCGACGCGTGTAACCTGAAAGCTGACAGAGTGTTGTATGATTTGTGTAAAATACGCGCGTTCGGCATCATCTAACCAGATCAGTCGAACCAATTGACTCGACTGCGAGGAGTTATCGTGGAAGGACGACAGAGAGTTGTTATTACTGGCATGGGCATTCTGTGTCCGACCGGTAACAACGTCGAAGAAGCATGGACGAACGCGAAAAACGGCGTGACGGGTATTCACGCGATTGAACGTTTCGATACTTCACATATTGAGATCCATTTTGGCGGCGAAGTCCGGAATTTTGATCCGGAAGCATTTTTAGGGCGACGAGAAGCGCGCCGTACCGACCGCGTCACGCAGATGGCATTGTTCGCAGCGAAGCAAGCGATCGAAGATTCCGGCTTGGTCGTCACCGAAGACAACCGCTACGAAATTGCGACTCTCGTCGGTTCGGGAATCGGCGGCATTGGATCACTGCTTGAAAGTATTCGGACATTTCTGGATCGCGGCGCACGCGCTGTCAGTCCGCTCATGATCCCAATGATGTTGCCTGATTCACCCTGTAGCAAAATATCGATGGTTTATGGTTTGCGCGGTCCTAACTTCGCGATTTCGACAGCGTGCGCGACGGGTAATAACAGCATCGGTGAAGCTGCCGAAATGATCCGGCGTGGGCAGATTGTCGCCGCGCTCGCAGGCAGCAGCGAAGCGGGCTTAGTCGATGTGGCAATGGCAGGCTTCAATAATATGACCGCGCTTTCTCAGCGCAATGATGCGCCCGAACGCGCATCACGTCCATTCGATGCTGACCGCGACGGATTTGTGTGCGCCGAAGGCTCTGCGATTCTCGTCATCGAAGCATTGGAACACGCGCAAGCGCGTGGCGCGCACATTTACGCCGAAATTCTTGGTTATGGGCACACATCGGATGCGTATCATGTGACTGCACCGCTCGAAACAGGCGAAGGCGCGGCAAAAGCCATCGAATTCGCGTTGCGCGACGCGCGTATAACCGCCACTGATATTGATTACATCAACGCGCATGGCACGAGTACGCCGCTGAATGATCGCAGCGAAACCATGGCAATCAAGCGCGCCCTCGGCGAAATTGCCTATGAAATTCCGATCAGTTCGACAAAGGGTGTTACAGGTCACTTGATGGGTGCGGCGGGCGCGGTCGAAGCAGTATTCTGCGTGAAAGCGATGCAGGAAAATTTTGTGCCACCAACCGTCAACCTTGATAATCCAGACCCGGATTGCGATCTCAACTACACCCCGAATATCGGCAAGTCTCATCCGATTAAGATTGCGATGAGCAATTCGTTTGGCTTTGGGGGTCACAACGCGGTTCTGATCTTTGGCAAGTACACTGAAAACTCCAATGGTCACCACTAATCGCAGCAAAATCACCGCGAACGGCAATGGGCGGCTGTATGCGCACATTGTAGGTTGGGGGAAAGCCTTGCCAGCAACCATCATGACGAATGCAGATCTCGCTGCGTTTGTCGAAACGACGGACGAATGGATTGTCGCACGTACAGGCATCCGCGAACGACGCATCGCCAGCGAAACCGAAACAACGGCTACGCTTGGCTTGGAAGCGGCGCGCCGCGCGCTCGAAATTGCCGACATCATGCCCGACGAGATCGAGATGGTGGTGGTTGCCACATCGACACCCGATCATATTTTCCCAAGCACTGCCAGCCTGATACAGGCGGGATTAGGGGCGAACCGTGCGGGCGCGTTCGACTTGAGCGCCGCGTGTTCGGGTTTCGTGTATGCGGTTTCGATGGCAGCGCAAGCGATCCAGTCAGGCAGCATCAAGACCGCTGTCGTCATCGGTTCCGAAACGATGAGCCGTGTCATGGATTGGCAAGATCGCGGGACATGCATTTTATTCGGCGATGGAGCGGGTGCGGTTGTGCTACGTGCCAGCCACGATGAAGGCGGCGTACTGGCGTCAGTGCTGCGTTCTGATGGCACGGGTGGCGACTTACTCGGTATTCCGAGTGTTGGTACGCTCGATTATGTCGGTGACGACATCAGTTTGCCAGAAGCACACGGACACAAGCTGAACAAGATGCATATGAACGGCAGCGAAGTCTATAAGTTCGCAACTCGCGTCATCGCTGAAAGTGTATTGCAGGTATTGGAAAAAGCGGGGTTATCGCTGCGCGATGTCAAGCTGATTGTTCCACATCAAGCGAACCTACGTATTATCAATGCCGCCGCACGCGCGCTCAAAGTCGATGAAAGCCTGTTCATGTGCAATTTAGATCGGTATGGCAACACATCCGCCGCTTCAATTCCAATTGCGCTGGTCGAAGCCGTTGAACAAGGACTGATTCAACGCGGCGATCCGGTTGTTTTTGTCGGCTTCGGTGGCGGCTTGACATGGGCATCGATGGTCGTGCGTTGGGGTGCTCCGACGATTGATGGTCAGTTGCGTTTCAAACGTCAACGCCGCGCGCTTACATATGCGATGGCGCGTTTCCGTTCGCGTGTGACACGCATGAATCACCAAATGAACGATACGATCCGTCGCGCTCGTCCAGAACAAGGACGTGTCGATCGTTTGCGTGAACGTGTGAAAAAACTTCCCTAAATCCGCTATAATAGAGGGTATGCTCCCCTTAAATTGGAGATGAATATGCCCTTTTTGCGCGTTAAGCCGTTTATGTTCAGCGTTGTAATTGTTTTGTCGTTCAGTGTTTCATCGTTTGTATTTGCGCAAACACCCTCACCACCCGTAGAAACTCCTGAAGTCCGTTATCCCATCGACGCCGCGCCCACACTCGACATCTATGGCGTTGTCGAATTTATCAGCGCCGACACATTGCAACTCAATGGGCTGCTGCTCACGGTCGAAGCGAGCGTCAACGCCGCTTCTTTCTTCGCTGGTGATTGGGTGCGAGTCCGTGCGTCTGTACTTCCCAATGGGGTGATCAGCGTGGTCGCCATCGACCCTGTAGTAAGCCAAATGCTGCCGGGCATTATGATGCTGAGCGGTATCGTCACAGCGATCAACCCAAACGACTCATTGATGACCGTGAGCGGTATTCAGCTACGTTACGATAATGCAATTTTGAACAGCGCCATCGAAGTACGTACGCCTGTGCGCGCATTCGTCATCATGACTTCACCAACGACTTGGAGTGCGCTGGCGATTTTGCGCGTCGATAATCCGTTCGATCTCGCCCAGCCTCTTGCACCATTAAGTACGCCAGAGATAACACCCAACACAGTGCAGCCACCCGTTTCAACACCCGAAGTCGGTCTTGATGACGACTCCGACGATGATAATCGCGGACGTGGACGTGGACGTGGACGCGGACGCGGCGGTGACGACGACGATGACTAGATTGTCATAATAGTGCTGAATGCTTCATCAACAAAACGAGCATTCCCGTCGCGTTTTCTCGCGTCAGCGCAAGTTCGCCCATTGCCGTGATAGTGTTCTATACCTAGTCAGCGCATCATTTGGTCAGCTTGCTGAGCAAAAACGCGTTCGTGTGAGCACGCAAACATATCACGGATAAAGTGCTCAAACGTGCTGATCGATTAAGACTGGGTTTCCATCGGGATCAACAATCACAAAGCTGCTGGGTTCGCTTGTACTCTCGTCAGCCTCGGTTTCAAATTTTAGGTTCTGCGCTTTTAGCGCTTGTTGAAGTTCGCGCACATCGGTGAAAGAATCGAGTGTATTGGAGTCTTGATCCCATCTCGGATTGAAGGTCAACATATTCTTTTCGAACATGCCTTGAAATAACCCGACAACATGATCCCCGTTCTTCATAATGCGCCAGTTTTGTGCTGCATCGTCGCCAAAAATCGTAAATCCTAATTTTTCATAGAACGACTTGGATGCTGGTAAATCTTTGACATTCAAACTGATCGAAAATGCAACGAGTTTCATCGTCGTCTCCTGAGTTGTTCAAAAATACACGACCGCATTTCTCAACTCGAAAGATACCATGATTTGGCAGTGCTGAAACTTCGACAGAACTTAAGGGAGTGGAAAATATCGTGGACATCTTTTGTAGGGACAAGGCACATGACACACGCCTTGTCCGAAAAACACCAGAATATTCACCACTCCCGGTTGATGAATCTGTGGGTCACTAAGCGATCTGCTTGTAACAATTTGAGATCAAGGTTAAAATTCAAAGAATTCTGAACGATGTGACATCGTTTAGCAGTTGGTGGTGTTGTCACACTTACATGGTTGTCGAATCGTCGCAATATCGCAACGAAGACGAGTGGGTTTGAAAGGGGAAGGTCGTGGCTGACCTATTTGACAAAGTAGCACAAGATACACGTGCTAAAGAAGCGATTGAAGCAGGAATTTATCCTTACTTTCGGGCGTTGAGCGATACCGAAGGTGCAGTCGCGCAATTTGAAGGTAAAGAAGTGGTGATGATCGGCTCCAATAATTATTTGGGGCTTACCACAGACCCGCGCGTACGTCAGGCTGCAATCGATGCGGTGCGACGCTATGGCACAAGCGTAACCGGATCGCGCTTCTTAAACGGTACTTTAGAACTTCATCTCGAATTGGATCGCCGTCTGGCGAAATTCGTAGGCAAAGAAGCAGCATTAGTGTTTTCAACGGGTTATCAAACCAACGTCGGTACGATCAGCGCGCTGGTTGGTAAAGGTGATTACGTCATTGTCGATAAAGACGATCATGCCAGTATCGTCGATGGCTGTGTCATGTGTCGCGGTGAAATGAAGCGGTTTAATCATAACGATGTCAGCCGCCTCGATGATGTGCTGGCAAAATTGCCGCCCGATGCGGGTAAGTTGGTTGTGGTCGATGGTGTGTACAGTATGGGTGGCGACATCGCTCCACTGCCTGAAATCGTCGAAATTTGCAAACGTCATGGCGCGCGAGTCATGGTCGATGATGCACATGGCATCGGCGTGACGGGTGGCGGGCGCGGCACGGCGTGGGAATACGGGTTGACTGACCAGGTCGATTTGATCATGGGGACGTTCAGCAAGAGTTTCGCCTCAGTTGGTGGCTTCATCGCTGGCAGTGCTGATGTAATTCACTATATTCAGCATCACGCGCGCTCGTTGATCTTCTCGGCGGCTCTGCCTGCTCCGAACGCTGCCGCCGCGTTGGCAGCACTCGACATCATGGAAACCGAACCACAGCACGTGCAAAATATGTGGGCGAATGCCGAATATATGCGCAAAGGGTTATACGAACTCGGTTACGACACCGGCAACAGCAATACGCCGATCATCCCGATTTTGATTCGCGATGAATTCCGCACGGTACTCGCGTGGCACGCACTGATCGAAGAAGGCGTGTACACCAATCCGGTGGTGCCGCCCGGTGTACCAGCAGGCGGCAGCTTGCTCCGTACCAGCTATATGGCGACGCATCGCAAGGAACATCTCGATCGCGCGCTGGCGGCATTCAAAGTTGTTGGCGAACGACTGGATATCATCGGTCAGTACAAGGAAGCGCTTGTCGCCGTTGGCGATTAATTGAAAAGAGGTTTGGCATCCCAAACCCCTCATCACATTTGCTTAAGGGCGACTACTACAGTCGCCCTTTTGATTTCTATTGACTTTGGTGCGAGGTCTGGACACGCCAGACCCCCAATAACAGGTCGTAATTAATCTGCACCTTGCGGAGCGGTTGTATCGATCGTGGTAACGACTTTTTTGTCGCCACCAGAAAGCCTTGCAATGATGCTGTACATAACCGGGACGACGACCAGTGTCAGCACTGTACTGCTGAACAAGCCGCCGATTACGACTGTGCCAAGTTCCGAAGCAATGATCGCGCCTTCGCTTAAACCAATGGCAAGTGGGACAAGTGCGCCGATAGTTGCAATTGCAGTCATCAAGATCGGACGCAAGCGCCGATCGCCCGCTTCAAGCAAAGCCGCTTTGATAGTCATATTACGTTCACGGCGGTTCGACTGCACACGGTCGATTAACACGACCGCATTGGTGACGACGATGCCGATCAACATGAGCAAGCCGATCAGTGCAGAAATACCCACTACACGGTCGCCGATGGTGAGCAAAATTGCCGCGCCAACAGGTGCAACGGCGATGCTTAAAATAATATCGAACCAGTGTAGGAACGACCCGAATGTGATGATCAAGATGGCGATGACAATGACAATCGCAATGCCCATTGCCACGATGACGCTGCCGAAACCCGCCGTTTGCAGCTCGGATTGAAAGCCTTGCCCAACGGTAATACTGGCTGGTAGTTCAGGCAGCGCCCGCACTGCGTCGAGCGCATCGTTGGTCACGCCGAGCGTATTCTGTGTTTCGAGTTCACCTGTGTATTGCGCAGCGGACTGTCCATTGACACGGATATACGTCGCTGGTGCATTTGCCCCAGTACTAGCCCCGAACCCTGCCAGGTTGCTCGAAACGTTGGCTAAGCCTTCGACGCCGTTGAGCGTATCGATAATGGTTTGGTTGATCGCCAACAAGTCTTCCTGCGGACCCGCTAGCACGACTGCGAACCCACCGAAACCTTGTTCAGAAAGCGATGCTGACGAGACCGTCACATTTTCTTCACCGAACTGACGCTCGGCTTCAGCGCGGATATCGGCGGTCAGCGCATCCAGTTGTTCCGGCGTGCCATCGACTGCGACAGTGATCGATGCAATATTTTCACTGATACCGCCGCCGCCCAACAGCAGACTTTGTGCTGTTGCGCCAGCATTGCCGACCAGGGTTTGCACGCGCCCGACTTCTTCGCCAGACAGCGATTCGAGATAGGTCTCAAACTGCTCGACCTGAGCGTTGGTCTCTAAAATGCTCGTTCCGGCTGGAAGTTCGATGGCAACGGCGATTTGTGGTTCACCGAATGACGGCAGGAACGTTTGTGGGCGCTGCGAGAGCAAGTAACCGCCCAGCACGAGCGAAAAGAGGGCGATGCCCAGCACAATGGCGCGACTGCCTGCACCGCTCAACGCCCAACGCAAAATCGGTTCGTAAATGCGTTCAATCCAGCTTTGTTGGTGTTCGTGCGAAACTTCGCTCGAATCGAGCAGTAGGAAAGCGACGACCGGCACGACGGTGATAGCCACGACGAACGATGCCAGCAGTGAATACGTCACCGCCAGCCCGAACGGGAGGAAGAATTCACCGATGATGCCGCCTGTCAAACCGAGCGGTAAGAATACGACGACGGTGATCACCGTCGCGGCGAAAATTGCGACTGAGACATCGCGCGTGCCTTGAATGATCGCCTGTCGGCGGTCGCCACCTTCCTGAATTTGTCGGAAGATATTTTCCAGCACGACAATCGAGTCATCCACAACACGCCCGATGGCAACTGTTAAGCCCGACAGCGTCATAATATTGATCGTCAGGCTGGCAGGGAACAAACGCAGTAAGAACGTGACCAACGGTGAACCATCAGCGGATGGTTCAAGAGCGGTATGAACGGCGGGTGGCAGCCAACGCATCAATGCCAGCGCCATTAAAACTGAGAGTGGAATGCTGACAGCCGTGACGAGCGTGCTGCGCCATGCGGGACGCGGCAGTTTGACAGGCAAAAGCGCGATACCCAAGCCGATGACAATGCCGCCGATGAGCAGTACACGTACAACGACATCGGTTTGATCAAAGGCAAGGCTTAAATCGCCACCCGTTGCGCTCGCATTAGATGTGACGACCAATCCCAACAAAATTAAGAAGATCGCCGCCATCACCGCACCAACAATCGCACGCGGACCGCGGCGCCATGTCGCGCCACCGCTCAGGAACACGAGGATGACGATAATCGCGAAGATAGCCCCTAAACCGCCTTCACGTGCGACACCGCTAATCGATTCTTCGATGAAGCTGGCTTGCTCAAAGCCGACGGCAACGTCGATGTTGTCGTTTTCTTCATCGATGCGCTCCATGATGTCTTCCGAAATATGGAACGCTTCAACAGTATTGGCGTCGTCTGTTTTGAAGATTGTCACCAACATGCTCGATGCACCATCGGTGCGCGTGATCGGATCGGTTGGTACAAAGGGTTGTGCGCCTGATGTCAGACGTTCCTGAATGTCTGGCGGCAGCACCGCGACAACATTTTCGGGCATGAGCAGTAGTGCTTCGGTACGTGTATTATTCCAGATTTCGGCGTCACGGGTTTGAATATACGCGGCGACTTCCGGCGTCCAGCCGCCGAACAGACCGGGTGCGAACGCGACGCCTTGCGCGGTGTCGAACAGACTATTGAAGAAACCCGGCACGTTGTCTGGGTAAAAACGGAAATAGTCGTCGGCGCTGTCCAGTTCGATGCCAATAAAGTCACCGATGAACTGCCATTCCGCATTGATAACAGGCGCGTTCGGATCAGCAGGGGGTACATCGCTGGTATACAGCGACGCTAATTGTTCGACGGCGGACGGTGCATCGCCGCTTGCGATGGCTGTAACTTGCGCGGCGGTTTCGGCATCCAGCGACGTTAACGCCGACTCTGGCAATACTGCAAGCGTGGCAGACGACAGCTTTGTCAAGACCGCCGATTCGAGCGTAGTAAAGAAATCCGGTTCTCGCTGCGCAAAATAACGGATCGTACCGGGTGTTAAACTATCGAAAATACGGACATCATACCCCGCGAACCGATCAGGCACCGAGTCGTTGATGGTATTTAAGACTGTGGCGGCTGAACCATTACCGAGCGTAATGACATCACGCGCGTTATTCAAGCGTGCGTCGGCAAACTGCGGCTGCGACGCTAACGCATTCCATACCTGATCGAGTGGCGGCGCAATTTCGGGGATCGCCAACGTTTCGTCGCTCATCCAGTCATAAATTTGCGACGATAGAGCCGGCAAGAATTCAGCATCGTATTGGGCGATGAAAGTGAAGACTTCAGGATTCATCGATTCGATGATCGCCGCCGGGTCGATACGAATAGGTAATGCCGGGAAGCCTTCGGGCAGCGAGTCCGGGTTTGCGAGCAGTGCCAGAAAATTGAATAACTGTGCTGGTGGCAAGCTTGTTGCACCAAACTGTGCAGCGGCAGTTTCTGGGAGTTCCAGCCCGATCAAGTCGTCAGCGCTATCGATCTCCACGCCGAACGACGCACCCAGAATACCGAACAACGGCGGCAGTTCCGGTCCTTCGGGGATATTTTGTGCTGCGATGTTCGGCGCGGTAGTTTCGGCGGCGCCCTCAGGCGTCGTTCCCGTCGTGATATCGGTCGACGCGGAAACGGCTTGCGTATCGATCTCGCCTGTCGCCGCGATACTGAATGTCGCCAACGGCAGATCGTCAAAGCTGAATGTAATCAACTGGGGTGGCGCAATCTGCCACGCATTTGGCAGATCGACGGGCGTGGCGGCTGCGGTTTCACCCGTGATGGCGTTCGCCAGCGCTTTCGCCGCCAATTGATCGCGCGTGAAACCATCCAATCCAGCAATAAATTCGTCGGGCAGCACAGCGAACACGTCATCACTCATGGCAGCAAGCTGATCCGCGTCGAAATATTCGATGAGCGTGGGTTCAATCGCCAGCATTTGCGTGATGGTATCGGGTGTCAGGTCGTCGGTTTGACCAAGCGCGCCCTCAATTTGTCCGCTGGTGACAAAGCTGTTGAGGACGGCACCAACGGTGCGTGTCAGCGTACGCATTTCGATCAAGTCGGTCGCATCTTTGAAGCTATCCATCTGCCAGCCCGTAGGTAGTGATGGGATGCTGGTTGGAATTTCAACCGTTTGCGTCAACAACGTATCGACTGCTGTTTGATCGAGCGTATTCGTTATGCCCGCTTTGGCAGATGCAATTTGCCATACTTCCGGCGATAATTTGAGCAGCAAACTGCGCGCTTCGGTCTGGTTAACTGGAAGCGCGGTTGCCTCTACGTTGTCGCTCGGTAACTGCTGACCGCCGCTGATGCTGACGCTGGCGACTTGTGGCAAGTTGTTCAACGCAGGCGCAATTTCTTGTTCGATTAGCTGGCGCAGCGCGTTAGACGTGTCGGTCTCTTCCTGCTGTGCCGCCAGATACACCAACAAGGACTGCGCCGTTTCATCGCTCAATGCCGTCCATACTTCGGGCGACAATTGAAATAAGAAATTGGCGTCGCGTTCTGCGATATAAATCAAGACATCCGGCGTTAGTTCTGCGAGTCTTTCGGAGGCAAAAATTTCGGCATCAACCCCTTCAGGTGCGGCAATGCGGCGGAGGGGCAACCAGACCGAGTTGACCACGCTTTGCATTTCATTGCGCAAACGTGTCTGGTTCAAACCGAAGTCATTATAGGCAGTCAGCACACTGCCGAATGACCCAGTCGTGGTCGATTCGATATTGAGAATTTCTTCCACATTTTCGTTAAGCGCGGATTCCAAACGGTTAGTTAAAACGTTCAGAACCTGTTCGCTCGTCATGCCTGTTGCTTGTGCAAGAATGATCGTCTGTGGGAATTGAACCGATGGGATGAGTTCCTGTCGTAACTGTGTGACAGCGACTACACCCGCAATCGATACTAACACGCTCAGCAGCAGTGTGATGGGGTAAAAGCGCAGTGATAGACGCGTAATAGCGCTGAAAAAACCTTTCATAGCGGTGGAATCTCCTGGTAGAAGGATATTTCGCTATTGTAGCGCTGAATTTGGGAAAGTTGTCACAATGACTTGAATCTTCTATGAACAGATTGTCGTCATGCTACACAAGTGGTCATGTGTCTAAATCTAGACGGGCGACCAAATCTGTCTCCCGTCTAAAGCACATTTTATGCGTCTTTGTACTCGTTGTAATGTGGATCGTCCCGCGCCGCAGGCTGAAGCCATGCGACTAGGCGAAACAAACGGTTCTTACAACTCGCACAACTGCTAATTTATGCCTCGTTGATGCGAAGCAAACTTTTATAACGCCGTTCGCTGATACTGCCGCTCTCGACCGCAGCACAAATCGCGCAACCCGGCTCATGGGTGTGCGAACAATCCAACCCAAATTTACAGGTGCCTACATACGGACGCATTTCCCGGAAGAACATCGCTGCATCGTCGCCATCAGGATTCCACACATGAAACTCACGCATTCCAGGCGTGTCAATGAGCGCACCGCCAATATCCAGCGACAACATTTCCAGATGCGTCGTCGTGTGTTTGCCTTCCTTTAGTTTTTTGCTTATCGTGCCGACGCGCAGCCCTAAACCCGGCTGCACTGCGTTGAGCAAACTGGTTTTGCCAACCCCTGACCGTCCAATCAACACCGATGTGCGTCCACGTAGCAAATCACGTACTTCGTCGATACCGTTGCCATTTTCGGCACTGCTCAATACAACGCGATAACCTAGTAAGCGATATTCTTCGACGGCTTCAAGCACACTGTCCTCAACGGATAAATCGATCTTGGTGATTATAATCACGGCAGGAATATCCGCAGATTCGGCAGTGACCAGATAACGATCGAGCAGATTCCAGCGCGGTTCAGGCTGCGCGGCTGCAAATACACACACGACTTGATCGACATTGGCGACGATCACCTGCTCAAGCCGTTTCCGACCTTCGGCAAGGCGTGACAGTTTGTTGACGCGCGGCAGCACATCGGTGATCAAGCTGCTAGGCATCGAGGGCATAAAGCGCACACGGTCGCCAATCGCCACTGGGTCAACCGCCCGAATATCTTTGACAGCGACGACTTCGTAACGCGGGATCGAGCTTGGGTCGGCGGTTGGCATCACCAGCACCTTGCGCAATTTGCTCGAAATATTGCAGGTGATGACCTCGACGCCCGTATCGACGATGTACGTGCCAAGCAGTTTCTTGATGACGACGCCTTCGTGCGTTTCACCATTGAGTTGTGGCATAGGGGACAAAATATTTCCCTCGTTGTAGACAAATCAAAAACACAAGACGCGATAACAGGCGCGGATTGACAAGACAAATCCGCCCGACGTGTGCGAAAAGCCACACGCGCGCTTGTGGTCGTAGATCGCTTACAACGACGTAAACGTCAGATGGTTTGGGGTTCGATCACGAGGGCAAGGCGCGCGTGGCTTTTCTCATCAAGCACTTGCATAGCGCGCCTCCAAAAAGTCCAAAAAACAGTTCGACAATAACGACAGTCTATAACGGGTCTTAACGCTATGTCAAGCAGCCATAACTCAAAATGCCTGGGTTAGCGTCATAACCAGAACGGGACATCGCTCTCGAATGGAGTGGGCATAACGCCGCGCAAAATAGAGCCTTCGATTAAGTCGGCATGATGAATGGTGACGGGCAATTTCGGCAACCGCAGCGACCCATAATGAAACAGCGAAAAAGCCATCACCGATTGCAACGCTTGATCGATGGTAAGCGGCGGTTCGACACGAATATGCAGCGGCTGCGGCGTAATATCAGCGGGCGCAAACGACGTGACCAAAAAGGCTTCGGTATCGCTCAGGCGAAAGGTGCTGCCCCATTCGGGTGGCTCAATTTTCCCCGCCCTAAAGCTGTAAAGGCGAGGAATGCCGCGCCGTACAATTTCAACAGGCATCAGCGTCGAGCCTGTTTCGTCTTCCCAACTTTGCAGCGCCCACATCACCTCGCGCTTGATCTTTCCGTCGTGATGCAGAATCACGCGCTTGCCCTTGATATATTCGGGCGGCAGCAGTTTTTCCATGAGCGCATCGGGGATGCCTTCGCCTTCTTGAGCGGCACTGCCCGCGATGACTGCGCGCATCAACGCGCCGTCGGGCTTATATATTCGCGTGATGCCGGTGACGAAATCGCCATCGCGTTTGGACTGGCGTACAATGTGCAGCCCGATCACACGGTCGGCATACTGGAGCGGCTCGTCCAGTAAATATGGGATATTACCCGCGCGCGCGATCAACCCCATTACGATATCCGGCATCGATTCCGGCTTGTGCATCGTTGTCTCATGGATGATCAAACACGGCAAGCCGCGCCCGATGGTTTGCGTGCGTGCGTAGCGATCACCGACGGCTTCGTCCTCGTCCTCGACTTCATCTTCTGCGAGAAAGACAATCGTGAGGTCGGCGTCTTCTTTACCGAGCAAACGCACCGCGCTTTCCAGATTCGGCTGTGAAACCACGCGGACTTTGCGTTCGCGCACGATCGCTAACTCAAAATGATACTCGCGACTCATTGCACGTTTCAACGCTTCGAGAAAAAACGCCACATCGTCATCGCCTGCCAGTGTATTGATCACCACAACACGGATGGGTGCGCGCTCGAATTTGGGCATGTGCATGTACGCGCCAAGCATATGAAAATCGCGCGGAAGTTTATCGGGGTCAAGCTGGCGCGTTTTGTTATCGCCAAAGCGTAGATTAACTTCTGGTTTACTGCTGGCGAATAACGCGGCTTTTTCAACCGTACTGTATGCCTTATCGATCAGGTTTGCACCTTTGACGATGTCGGATACAACCTTGATCATCTGCGCACGCATCGACGGCTGCAAGCTGAGCGCGCGTTCGACCATTTGTGGTTTGATATCGAATTTTTCGGCATCTTCGACACGTACCAGCAGCCGAAGCGCGCTCGATACATAATCAAAGTCCTGATACGCGATCTGCACACGGACGACTAACGCTTCATCAGGTGCAGACGCGATGAGTTCGCGCATCGTATCGCGCTGCGCTAATCCTATCAAGCGGTCGCGATTGTCCTTGATTTGACCGACGATTTTGACGATCTCGCCGATAGCAGTTGACGATTTATCTGCGACCCACAAACCGATTAGGGCGTCTGGGTCTTTGAGTGTATCTGCGTACGCTTGCAGTTCTGGCTCGTATAACAGACGTGTCACCACTGCCAATGATAGGGTGGGTTGACCGTCCACTTCCCACGCGCGCGCGCGATATTCGCGTTCGACCAGCGTATTTTTAATACCGTATGCGGTTTTTGCCAGTGCCTCGTTGATTTTTTCGTCCAGGCTCGCCAGGGGACCGCGCAGGACATAATCCACGATCGCCTCTGGCGCAGCGCCCCACGCGTAATCTTCTTCGAGGGCATCGATCCAACCGTACGTGTTGTATTGTTCGGCGCGGAGTTCATCGAGCGTGATGAGCAGTTTCATAGAAGGCGGCGGCGTATCACTGATCAAACGGCTGTTCGCCCATATCCAATAACCGGGATACAAGGTGCGAAGCCGCGATGCCAAGCGACCACCAAGCTTGTTTTGGTCAGCGGCGGGCAGTTCGCCTACCAATTTTAGCCGATAGGCGGTCAAAGGCGGCAACGCATCGGTCTTAATCGGAAAGACTTCGACGAACTGCGGGGGGCGGGTGGGTGTTATTTGTGTGTTCGTCGGCATTATGCGATGGGCTTGCTTTCGTCGCTGCCCCAGTCTTTCCAGGAACCGTCGTAAACGCTGCCACCTGTGAATCCTGCCGCGCGATAGGCGAGTAAGCCATAGCTTGCAGACACGCCGCCATTGCAATAAAAGACGACATCTTCAGTTGTGTCGCTTACGCCTGCTGCTGCAAAACGCTGGCGCAATTGATCCAGCGGCAACATCGTGCCATCGGCTTGTGTCAACTCGAAGCGTGGCAAATTTAGCGCGCCGGGGATATGCCCTTTGCGCGGCGCACGCGACGAGCGTCCTGCGAATTCGTCGGGCGTGCGGACATCGATTAAGTGCTGATGTTCGTCGAGCGCTGCCAATATTTGATCGCTCCGACGATATAACGAAGGGTTCGGGCGTGGCGTGAAAACGGCTGCTGAATAATGCGGCGTGATCGACTCGACCGGACGTTGTTCCGCCACCCATTTTTCCCAACCGCCGTTCAAAATGGCGACGTTGGCGTGTCCATAATAATTCAGCGACCACCATAAACGCGCCGCAAACATGCCGCGTGCGTCGTCATAAGCGATCACCGCGGTGTCATCGCCAATAGCGAGCGCGCTCATGACGGCGGCGAAGCGCTCCGGTTTGGCAATTTGAGCATGTCGGGGATCGTCCGGGTCGGTGATGGCGTCAACCCAATCGAGAAAGAGCGCACCCGGAATGTGTATGTTCTCATAGTCAGTTTGATGATTGAAATAATGCGGAGGTGGTTCGCTGGCAGCGATCACATGACCGCGAATATCGACGATGCGGAGATGCGGCGCGTTGAGATGATCCGCCAGCCAATCGGTGCTGACGAGAACGTTGTCGAACATGGCATATCCTTGACATGACGAGCGCTGTCTACAATGATAGCACGGCTTGACATGAAAATTGGAGTCGTTTCGAGTGCGTTTTTCCTGGATTATCTTGTTATCTGTATTGCTCGTGGTTCGGGCATCGGCACAAACCGACGACCTCGTACCGTGTGCTGAGCGTCCTCACGCGCTCGATCAACCGTGGACGCAGCCCGGTTTGGCGTGCTTAGAAGAAGTCTTTAACGACGCAACATTCGGTGTGCTGGCATTTGCGGTATTGACCGTTAGCGATGATGGGACGTTGTATGCCGCCGACCCGACGACGGGCAATCTGTATAAGTTTTCGGATACAGATGGTGATTTGCTGCCCGATATGCCCGAAACACTTGTCGGCGGGTTACCACGTCCTACCGGGCTGACTTTTTACGACGGTGCGGTATATATCGCCGCACAAAACGGTGTATTTCGTTATCAAAACAGTGTTCTCGAAACGTTGATCGATACGTTGCCGACACAATTCGGTTATTGGAATGGCGGAATCGCGGTGCATGATGGGCGACTGTACATTGGCGCGACTGACTCCACCATACCCTGTGATGCAGGGGATCGCAGCGAATGTGGTGCTGTTCTCAGTTACACCCTTGATGGGACAGATCGACAGGTCGTGCAAAACGGCTTGGCGCAGCCTTATGACCTCGTTTTCGTCGATAATACGTTCTGGCTAACAGACACCGCGCGCGACAGCATCGTAAATGACACAAACCTGAACTTTTCGTTACAACCAGATAGCACGCCGCTTGGGATCGCACACTACAATCATGACGCTATACCATCATTGACGGGAAAACTGCTCATCACGTTGAACGGTTCATTCGATTCAGTCAATTTGACTGGATATCAATTATTGAGTTTTGATCCGTTAACCCACGCCATCATTGCGCTGATGCCGTTCGCGGGCGATGAACGCTACGACAATCTACAGATGAATTTGCGCGGCAGTGGCTTTTTTCCACAGCGCCCGCTTGATGTCGCCGTCAGTCCAGAAGGCTGGGTATATATCAGTATCACCGACGGGCGCATACTCGCGCTGCGCCCCAACTAGAAAGATACACTGAGAATTCTATGCCGTATTGGATCATCGAAACGCTTGCCGGGACTCCGGCTTTTTTGTGGGTCTATATCGCGTTGGGAGGGGTATGGGCGCTCGCACTTTTGCCGCGTGAAGATTGGCGGCGGCGTGTCGATGTGTTCGCACTCGGTTTCGCACTCGGCGCGGCACTGCTCACCTTGTGGATGTTCGTGCTTGGCACGCTGGGAAGCGTAATCGGTATTCCGCTGTTGCGATTTGATCTTGTATTCGCTGGCACGCTGATCCTTTTCATTATCGGGGCAGTGATTTCATGGCGTAAGCGCAGACCAATAGCTAATCAGCCACCTACGACTGCCACTCCACTGGCGAATGACGAAAAATGGCTGATTACGCTGGTTATCGCAGCGCTGGTCGTGCGCTGGATCGTGATCGCGTACTGGTCATTCACTGCCTATGACGCGCTGTGGGTGTACGGCTACGAAGCGCGGCTGTATTTTCTCGAAGGCGTGATCCCTGCAACCATCGACTACTATCCGCAGTTTGTGCCGCTTCACTATACGTTTGGTCAACTCGCTGTCGGTGCAATAAACGATCATGCCGCGCGTGCGTCGATTATTTTCCTTCACATTGGCAGCATTTTGGCGGCTTATACGTTGGGATCGCGCTTGTTTACGCGGCGTACCGGCATCATCGCAGCAGTGATCTGGGCGCTGTATCCGCAATTCGGCGAATGGTCGCGCGCAGGTGATCTGGAAATTCCACTCGCGTTCTTGTTCACGCTCGCGGCGGCATTTTTCCTCACGGCGTGGACGACCAATGTGCATCGGCGGCGGTATGCGATCATCGCTGGAATCGTGTTCGGGATTGGTATGTGGACAAAGCCGACAATGGGCGCGTTCGTCTGGGGTGTAGCCCTTCTGCTCATCGTGGAGTTGATACGCGTGCGCGGCGATTGGCGCGCTGCCCGTACACGCATCGATGTAGTGTTCTGGACAGGATTGTCGAGTTTACCTATCGGCGCGGTGTGGTATATCCGCAATATGATTTATGGTCACGCGGCGGTCGATTTTCCGCCTGCGTTCTGGACAAGTCTGGCGGTGCGTTCGATCACCGAATTTGGCTGGTTCTTTTTGGCGCTGGGATTGCTGGCGCTGTATCTTGTTACCCATCGTCGAGATGCGATTGCGTTCATCCACGAAAAACTTGGTAAATGCGTGCTGGTGTTAGGGGTAGCGCTTCCGTATTTCATCACCTATTTTATGTCGTACAGCTATCACTATCGGCTGTCGTTTGCGGTCGTTCCACTTTTAATCCTGCCGTCGGCGGTGGTATTAAGCGAACTCTTCACGACAATACACTGGCGTCGGGCTGTACGAGCGGCGTATCTGGTTGGGCTGCTTGCGCTTGCTGTGCCAGGAATAGTCAGTGCAATCTATGACCGAAATGGTGGCTGGGATTATCTGTGGACGGACAAATATCCCGATGATGATGCGCGCTATCGATCAGGTAATGCAGCGTTGATGAACCTTGTTGAGGGGTTGCGTATCTGGAAAAACGACCACCCCGGCGAGACATTGATCGTCTCCGCGCCCGGCATCGATAGACTACCTTTTTTCTTTCCAACCGACGATATTCGCGTCGATGATGTGCCCACCACTTTGAATGCGGTTGCTGATGCCGCGTATTTTGTGTATGGCGTGCCAGAGTCGATGATGAAGTACCGCATCGCAGACGCCGAGCAAAATCAACTGGTCGGTGCATTGGCGCGCACCGACATCATGCGCCATGCGTGGGGACTCGAAGATGTCGATTTTCGCTACAACATCTATGAACTGAATTTGAATGAGCGTTTTGTCGACCGGCAGCCGGTCGACCCACAAGAGAGCGCTGTCTTGGTTGGTGATTTCGCCCGTTTCCTCGGCATTGATTTGGGCGGGTTGGAATTTTGGCCCGGTCGTCCGCTCTATTTCACGATGTATTGGCAGGTGATAGGGCAGACCGAATACGATTATTCGATCTTTGTTCATTTGCGCGACCGCGACGGTAATCTAATCGCTAATTGGGATGCACCGACCGCTGTCAGCGAGATCACAGGTATTCGCACGTATTATTCAACACGGTTCTGGGAGACAGGCGAGATTGTCTTTGATCAGCGCATTTTGCGGCTGCCTGAAGGCGTCGCGCCCGTGGGTAGTGGGTACGAGTTAATCATTGGCATGTATGATTCAACGACTGGCGTACGGGTCGAAATGACAGTTGACGGGGTAGTCAGCGAAAACGATGAAATCGTCGTCGAAAATCGGTTGTCAATTCTTGATCGCGAGCCAGGAACATAAAAAAGTCGTAAAATTTTTAGATTGGTCTAAAAATTCATTGCATTCAGCCGAAATTTGTGTTTAGATAGAACCATCTTTGTCCGTAACAGCAATTGATGGGGCTATCAAGCATGAAAACGCATTTTCGCATTGGTCTATCCATTGTCGCCGCGTTACTTTTTACAGTGGCGGTGAACGCGCAAGAGGCAACACAAGAACCCACATCAATCCCGTCGCCGTGCAGCGCCCCCGAAGCCACAGTCTTGACCACGATTGGCATGATCGCCGACGTGGCGAGGATGATTGGCGGCGATTGCATCGAAGTCACTGCATTGATGGGGGCAGGCGTAGACCCGCACTTGTACACGGCAACCGAGCGCGACGTGGAAACGCTGTTCAACGCCGACATCATTTTCTATGGCGGCTTGAACTTAGAAGCACGCATGACCGATGTGTTCGAGCAAATCAGCGAGGGTATGGGTAAGCCGACAATTCCAGTGAGCGAAAGCATTGACCTCGACCTCGTGATAACGCACGCTGGTTATAACGCGCCTGACCCACACGTGTGGATGGATGTGAGCTTGTGGATGACGGTCGCGAGTGCAGTCCGCGATGGTTTGAGCGAACTGCTCCCTCAGCACGTTGAATATTTCACTGCCACGACCGACGCCTATCTGATCGAACTTCAAGACCTGGACATCTATACACGCGAACAGATCGCAAGCATCCCAGAAGACCAGCGTATTTTGGTCACGGCGCATGACGCCTTTGAATATTTCAGCCGTGCGTATGAAATTGAAGTGTTCGCGCCGCAGGGAATTTCGACCGAAGGCGAAGTCGGCGTACAAAACATCCGTGACATCATTCAACTGTTGGTAGATCGTCAAATTCCGTCAGTATTCATCGAATCGAGCATTTCGCCAGACGTGATCGAAGCGATCATCGCGGGCGCGGCAGATCAAGGACACGAAGTCACGATAGGCGGCTTGCTGTATTCGGACGCAATGGGCTCAGAGGGAACAGAAGCGGGTACATATATCGGCATGATCCGTCATAACGTCGATATTATCGTTGCTGGCTTGAGTGGAGAAACAGAGTAAATCATGACTGCGACACATGATCCGGAAATTCCAATTCTGATCGAAGATTTGACGGTTGCATATCGTGAAGAACCCGTATTATGGGATGTCGATCTGAATGTGCCACCGGGCGCACTTATGGCAATCGTAGGACCCAACGGCGCAGGCAAAAGCACGTTGATCAAAGCCGCGCTCGATCTCGTCGATAAAGCCGCGGGACGCGTCCTGATTTTCGGCAAACCGTATATAGAGCAGCGTCAGCAAGTCGCATATGTGCCGCAGCGCGGCAGTGTCGATTGGGATTTTCCGACCAATGCGCTCGATGTAGTAACGATGGGGCGCTACGGGCGCATCGGCTGGGTCAAGCGACCGGGCAAAAGCGACCGCGAAATCGCATTACATGCGCTCCAGCAAGTCGGCATGGAAGCGTTCGCTCAACGGCAAATCAGCCAATTAAGTGGCGGACAGCAGCAACGCGTGTTTTTAGCGCGCGCACTGGCGCAACAGGCACAGATTTACATCATGGATGAGCCATTTCAAGGTGTAGATGCCACGACCGAACGCGCAATCATTACGGTTTTGAAAGATTTACAAGCCGATGGACGCACCGTTGTCGTCGTGCATCATGATCTGGAAACAGTGCCAGATTATTTCGACCATGTGCTGCTGCTCAACGTCAAGGCGATTGCAAGCGGGCGCGTAAGCGATGTATTTACGCCCGATAATCTGCGTGCTACCTACGGTGGGCGTGTCGATGCGTTGATGATCGGCAAGGGAGCCTAAGCGATGGATATTTTCACGCTGATTTTGACCGACTACACCATTCGCAATGTCGTTTTAGGCGCACTGGTTTTAGGTATCGTCAGCGGTACGCTAAGCGCATTCGCGGTCTTACGCAAGCAAAGTCTGCTTGGTGACACCATGAGTCACGCCGCGCTGCCCGGTGTCGTCATCGCATTCATCGTGACGGGCGCGCGTGCGCCGCTCCCACTGTTAATCGGGGCAATGATCGCAGGTTTGCTCGGTACGCTGTTGATGGGTGTCATTACAAGCCAAACACGCATCAAGCAGGACAGCGCCCAAGGCGTAATCTTATCCGTGTTTTTCGGCTTCGGGCTGGCGCTGCTCAGTTGGGTTATACGTCAACCAGGTGCAGAACATGCAGGCTTGAACAAGTTTTTGTTCGGGCAAGCCGCTGCGACCGTTGAAAGCGACGTAATCACCATGGCAGTAATCGGTGGAATCGCGCTCGTCGTCATTGGCTTGTTCTGGAAAGAGTTCAAGCTGATCAGCTTTGATGCCCAATATGCGAAAACGCTTGGGATGCCCATCGGACGGCTGGATATATTGATCACGACCTTAATCGTGATCGCGGTCGTCGTCGGTTTGCAGATGGTAGGCGTGGTTTTAATGAGCGCTATGATCGTCGCGCCCGGAGTTGCCGCCCGCCAATGGACGCAGCGTCTGGGTGTAATGGTCGTTTTGGCGTCACTGTTTGGCGCGGCGGCAGGGGTGACAGGTGCGCTGATCAGCAGCGCCGCGCTGAATGTTCCGACGGGACCTGTGATCGTGCTTTGCATTACCGCGATCGTCATGGTCTCGCTGCTCTTCGCGCCGGAACGGGGAATCGTGTGGGATGCGTTCCGCCAGGCGCGTAACCGGCGCACGTTGCTGGAACGACTGAAGCACGAACCGAAACCGGGTGGCGCACCGCTGCCGAAAGGAGCGTACAAACCATGAGTCAATCACAGATTGAAATTCAGTTGGTGGCGGCGTTGGTCGCGGCAGCATGTGCAATACCGGGTGTGTTTCTCGTACTGCGACGCGTCGCGTTGATGAGTGACGCTATTAGTCATACGGTATTGTTTGGCATCGTCATTGGCTTCATCGTGCTGCGCGATATTCAAAATCCAATTTTGATCGTATTCGCGGCGGGTGCGGGTGTACTTACGGTATCACTGACTGAACTGCTGCTAAAAACGCGGCGTGTGCATGAAGACGCCGCGATTGGATTGGTGTTTCCTGCATTGTTCAGTATTGCAGTCATCATCATCACACAGAATTTTGGCGATATTCACCTTGATGTCGATGCGGTACTGCTGGGTGAATTGGCGTTCGCACCCTTCAACCGCGTTGATATTTTGGGTGCGAGTTTACCGCGCGGCGTCGTCATCATGGTGATTATCCTGGCGATCAATCTGGTGCTGCTGGCTGTGTTCTATAAAGAACTTAAACTGGCGACATTTGACGCTGGATTAGCGGCGGCGCTCGGCTTTGCACCCGCGTTGATCCATTATGGCTTGATGACCAGCGTATCTGTGACGGTTGTTGGTGCATTTGATCATGTGGGGTCGATTTTGGTGATTGCACTGATGATCGCGCCACCTGCTGCCGCGTATTTGTTGACGGACAAACTCGGTCGAATGCTGTTATACAGCGTCATGATCGCGGTCGCGGCAGCCATTGGCGGCTACTGGATGGCGCGCGCACTCAATGTCAACATCAGCGGTGCGATGGCAAGTATCGTCGGGTTGCTCTTTCTGGCGGCGCTGTTATTCGCGCCCGAACGCGGTTTGATTGCCAAATCGATTCAGCGTATGCGACGCGGGGAACGGTTCGCGGTTGAGATGCTGCTCGTTCACTTAACACGGCACGAAAATACGCCAGACGAGGCGCGGGAAAATTCGCTGCCACATTTGATCGAAGAACTGAATTGGCATCCGCAAGCGGCGCGCATGACAGTGATACGGGCGGCTTCACAGGGGTGGATCGAGCAAGAAACAGATCGCCTTAATCTGACGACAAAAGGCAGAGCGCGGGGTTTGACTCTGCTTGCAAGATAAATGCCGCCCTGTAAATATGCTAAACAAAAAGTCGATCTTGAAAGATCGACTTTTTGTTTAGCATTGTGTGTCCTAATCGCCTGCGGGTTGGGGCGTCAGCGTTTGGTGCCCGTTCACGCTTAACACAGGTGTTTCCGATTCTTCTTCATGGCGGAACTGGCTCATGTACAAGTCGTAATATTGACCCCGTTGTTCCAGCAGTTCGTTGTGCGTGCCGCGTTCCACGATCAAGCCATCGCGCAGCATCATCACAAGATCGGCGCTGCGGATGGTGCTCAGGCGATGGGCGATAACGAAGCTGGTGCGTCCTTCGAGCAGCGTCTCGAACGCTTTCTGAATGATGCGTTCTGTACGCGTATCCACGCTCGAAGTTGCTTCGTCCAGGATCAGAATGCGCGGTTTCATTAAGGCGACACGGGCAATGGCGATCAATTGGCGCTGACCTTGTGATAAGCCGCTGCCGCGTTCACCCAATACCGTCTGATAGCCATCCGGCAGACGTTCGATGAAAGTGTCGGCGGCGACCAGTTTGGCAGCGACGATCACTTCGTCGTCGGTCGCTTCTAGTCGCCCGTAACGGATGTTGTTCATCACGGTATCGGAGAACAGGAATGTATCTTGCAGCACGATACCGATGTTGTGGCGCAGACTTTCTTGCGTCACGTCACGCACATCAACGCCGTCAATCTTAACGGCACCGTCCGTGACATCATAGAAGCGTGGGATCAGGTTGATAATCGTGGTCTTGCCTGCGCCTGTCGGACCGACGATCGCGATGGTCTTACCTGGCTCAGCGACAAACGATACACCCTTCAACACCGGCTGATCGGCTTTATAGCCCGCCAGTACATTCTCGAATTCGACACGACCGGTAACAGTATTAGGCATGAGCGCGGCGTTCGGCTTATCCATAATATCGACATGTTCGTCGAGCAAACCGAAAATGCGCTCGCCGCCCGCGATCGCACTCTGGATGTTCGTCCACAGTACAGCGATTTGTGAGACAGGTTGATTGAACTGCTGCACAAACAGCAAGAACGCGAATACTGTTCCAAGATTGATGACGCTAGAGCCGAGCAACGGCTCGTTGCGCAGCACCGATAAGCCGCCCGCGATCACGACGACACCGAGCGCGATATAACCGAGCGCTTCCAAGATAGGGTTGAGTGCGCTGGTGAAGGCGGCAGCACGGACGTTGGCATCACGGTTTGCGGCGTTGGTTTGCTCGAATTGCGCGATATTTTCTTCTTCGCGGTTAAACGCCTGTACTTCACGCACGCCTGCAATGCTTTCTTGCAGGTCAGCATTGACGCTGCCCATCTGCTCGCGGCTTTTGCGGAATGCTTTACGCGCCTGATTCGAGAAATACAAGGTGGCGAAGAACATAATCGGCACGACCGCAAGGCTAATGAGCGCATACGGCACATTGTATTGCAACATACGAATGACGATCCAGATCATCAGCATTGTGCCGCTCAGGACGCTCAACAGCACAAAGCTGAACGCTTGTTGAATAGTATCGCTGTCACTCGTCAGGCGGCTCATCAGGTTACCGACTTCGTTTTCGGTGTAAAAGTTGAGCGATAGCTGTTGTATTTTCGTGAACAAATCTTTACGCATCTGCCGCAGCACGAGATTTCCGGCGCGCGACATCGCATAAAATGACACACCTGTCACTGCCGCGCCGACGGCATACAAAACGATCAAGATGCCGACGATACCGCCTAAACCAGCAATTTTGGTCTCAGCCGGAACGTTATTGACCGCGTTGACATCACTCGAAGCAATCGCTTGTGCCATTGTTTCGTCATACCAGCAGGTACCGCTTTGTGTCGGGAAGAAGTAGCAGTTGGTGGCTTGTTGAACATAATCAGGCGCGACGACTTGAGTCCATGTCGCAATCCCGATCAGCACAATCGAGAGTGCCAGCCAGCCCCAATAATGTGCAAAATACACCCCAAAGCGTTGGAGAGTCGCGCCAATATTTTTGGCACGGCTGACCTCGCCCTCTAACATCATGCGATCGCCGTCGATCATCATAGTGATTAAGCCTCCTGCGGTTCTGGCGTTTCGACATTTATGTCGGCGTCGCCCACTAATTGTGAATTATAAATCTCGGCATACAGTGGGCTTTGTTCCATTAAGTCACTGTGCTTGCCTGTTGCGACGATTGCGCCTTTATCGAGCACCAAAATCAGGTCGGCATTGAGCACGGTTGTGATGCGCTGCGCGATCACGAAGCTCGTTCGCCCCTCCATCAAATAATCCAGCGCCTTCTGAATTTGCGATTCGGTCTGCAAATCGACGCTGCTTGTGCTGTCATCCAAAATCAGGATGCGCGGGTCTAGGAGTAGGGCGCGGGCAATCGCCAAACGCTGCTTTTGACCACCCGAAAGCGTCGCGCCGCGCTCACCAACCGCTGTCGCATAACCATCGGGGAACGCCTGAATAAAGTCGTGTGCGGCGGCGGCTTTTGCAGCAGCGAAGACTTGCTCATCGGTTGCATCGGGGCGACCAAACGCGATATTGTCGCGGATGGTGCCGCTGAACAGGTTTGTTTCCTGAAGCACGATACCGATCTGCGATCGCAAACTGTCGAGCGTGACATCACGTACATCGTGACCGTCGATTAAGATCGCGCCTTCGCTTGCATCGTAGAAGCGCGGGATCAAGTTAATGATCGTCGTCTTGCCGCTGCCTGTTCCGCCTAATAACGCGACGGTTTGACCAGGCTGTGCGGCGAACGTGATCTTCGTCAGCACTGGGTCACCGCTGGTGAAATACCGAAACGTTACATCGTTGAACTCGACATGTCCTTGAATCGGGGGCAGTGTTGGCGCATCCTGTTTGTCGCTGACTTCGTTTTTGGTGTCCAAAATCTCGAAAATGCGTTTCGAAGATGCACCGGCTTGTGCTAACAACGAAATGATGAAACCGAGCTGACCGAGCGGGAAAAAAATGTAAGCGACATACAGGCTGAATGATTGATATTCACCTGCCGTCAATGTGTTGGAAATGATGCCGCGTCCTGCAAAGTACAACAGCGCTGCTTGCCCGATTTGCGCGATCAAGAAAATGATCGGAAACAAAAACGAGAACGTTCGTGCGACCTTCAACTGTTGGCTGACAAGACTGTTAACCGACGTGTCGAAACGCTTCTGTTCCGCTGTTTCGCGCGTGAAGGCACGCACGACCTTAATCCCTGCCATGTTTTCTTGCAACACAGTATTGAGCGACGACAAGCGCTGTTGAATTTGCTCGAACAACGGTTGCGCGACAATCCCAAAAATCATGAACATGACCATTGCAATGGGCAAAATGGGCAGCACAACCAGCGTCAACTGCCAGTTGGTCAAGAACAGAATGATCAGCGTAGCGACCAACAAAAGCGCCGCCTGCGCCGATAAAACCAAGCCCTGTGCGATGAACAAGCGGACACGTTCTACGTCGTCGGTCGCGCGAATCATCAGTTGACCGGTTTGATTGCGGTCGTGATAGCTGAACGACAGCCGTTGAATCTTCGAGAAGATTTCGTTGCGGAAATTGAACGCTGCGCCCTGCGAAATCTTCTCGCTCATGAATGCCTGGATGAACGAGAAAATCGCGCGCGTTGCCGCTAATACCACGATGACCAGAACCGCTGTCACCAACCATGATTCGGCGTTCACTTGGGTATTGCGGAGTTCGTCGATGGTGTTGCCCGTCGTCAATGCTGCGATGCCTCGCTGTAGCGGCGGCAGCGCCATAATTTGATTGGCAATTGTCCCTTGTGTCACTGCGTTGATCATGTTTTGGATCAACTGTGGCACAGCGAGCTGTGCGAGGCTGGCGATGACCAATGCCCCATAGGTGATATAAGTCGCACGGCGTTGCTTGCCCAAATAACCAATCGCCCGCCCAATGCCGCCGGTGTTCGGCGGACGCGCTTCCCCTCTACGTCGTCTTGACGGACTTGCTGCTGCTGCTGTCAAGATATTTTCCTCTCTATACGCGGATACGTGTGGATAAACGATTAAGAATCTGCATGATCATCGTCGGCATTTGGAAAGCAGCGATCCATGTGTTCTTTGCCGATGTGCTGGTAAGCGTCGATACGTTCTTTCATCCCCTGTAATATAATGTCGCCATCGGGCAAATGTGAGACGACTTCGCGCAAGATTGACATCAACTGTTGTTGGCGTTCGCTGCCCAAACGAGTCAGACTTTCCGCCAATACATCGTTCGACAGCAGATGGAATTTGTTCAATGTTTCGCCGATGATGAGATTGCCGTCGTCGGTCAACAATAGCGGTGCGCGGCGGCGATCAGCGGGGTCTGTTCGGCGCTCCAGATATCCTTTTTTGACCAGCGAGTCGACTGCTGGTACCAGGGTTGATGGATCAAGCCCGAAAACACGGCTCAGATCGCTGATCGTTTGCGCTTGATGCTTGACGGTCATAAGCAATCCAAACTGAAGCTGACTGAGCGGAATTTGATGGTGTGCCAATACTTCTTCAACGTTGCGGACGACAGCACGATGCAGCGCACCCACCAATAAACGTATTTCTGCCGCCGAACGGGTCTCTTCAGAAAATAACATTGGTATGCCAATCTTTTGGCTATCAAATTATTTGTATACAAACTATATGGTAATCCGTCATGAGCGTCAAGTGCAGGGTTTTTAAGCGCGTGTGATCTTTTTAGGTTGAAGTCTTTACACGGTCGCGGTAAAATACCTTTGTAGAATGGAGTCGCACATGACTGAAAAGTCCCTGATTCGCCAACTCCTGAATGACCTCCGCAGTGACGATAAACAGAAGCAGCAAAGCGCGCTTCATCACCTGACTCAGATCAAAGACGAACTGAATGATTCGATCAACCTCCCCGAATTTTTCGGTGCGTTGACTCAGCGTGACCGCCATGTGCGGATGTTTGCTGTGAAGATGTTAGGCAAAATTGGTGATAGTGATGCGGTAGAACCGCTGACTGAACGGTTGACAGACCGAAGCAAAGATGTCCGACGAGCGGCGGCACAGGCGCTCGGTCAAATTGGTGATAACGCGGCGCTGCCCGCGCTGATTGGCTCGCTGCTCGCTGATGACAACAGCTTTGTACGATGGGAAGCAGCGAAATCACTCGCCATTATTGACCATCCGGGCGCGATCCCGCCTTTGTTAGAAGCACTTGAAGCCGACGAAAACAGCTATGTTCGGTTTGCCGCTGCTGAAGCGCTCGGTCAAATCGCGGATGGTATCGCGCTCGAAGGCTTGGAAAATGCGCTGCTGCGCGATGACAATCATTATGTGCGCTTCGCGGCGGCAAAGGCATTAGGTCAAATTGCGGATCCGTCATCGGTTCCGGCGCTGCTCAAAGCACTCAACACACATAATACGCACATCTGGCACGCGGCGGCTGAAGCGTTGTGGGTGATCGACGAAGACGCCATGCCGTATATCCTCAATTCGCTGGTGAGCGCCGATATGAACTTGCGGCGCGCGGCGTTGAAAGCGATTTTGTGGTTGTCGGTTGAATTTGATGATGAAGACGCCGCGGTGCGCGATGATGTCGATTGGATGGGGTCATGGGGCTGGTGGAATTAACACCCGCCTAAGTGAATTATGAGAAATTGGGGGCGCACGAACGTGTGCCTCTACACTAATCGTCGTTATCGAGTGGTTGTTTACAAGGAGATCAGCACATGGCGACACGCAATGCAGAAGCGACATGGCAAGGCACATTGAGCGAAGGCAACGGTAACATGAAGGTCGGAAGCGGCGCGCTCGATGTGCCGTTCTCGTTCAAAAGCCGTTTCACCGAAGGCGACCCGATGACCAACCCCGAAGAATTGATCGGTGCGGCGCACGCGGGCTGCTTTACGATGGCACTGAACAACCGTTTGTTCAAAGAAGGCTTGACGCCAACGCGCATTCACACCGTCGCGCACGTCCAAATGGGACAAACGGATGCGGGCACGACGATCACCCAGATCGACCTCGTGACCGAAGGTGAAGTACCGGGTCTCGATCAGGCAGCATTCGCGGCGCACGCCGAAGCAACCAAAGACACCTGCATCGTATCGCGCGCGCTCGCTTCGGTGCCGATGACGATTCAAGCGACGCTTAACAGCTAAATCACCACTGCTACGAAACGAGATTTGTATGGGCGACCCACCGGATCGCCCATTTCTACGGGTGCAGCCCGCAGCCCGTTACAGCGTCATTCATAATAATCACAAGTATCGAGCGGCAGTACGATAAACGTGTCGTCGGTTGGCTGTCCATCACGACGGACGGCGAGGCGCGCGCCATCCGTCGGATCGATCCAGCCGATACGAAGGTCGGCAGCAGTGGGAGCGTTCGAAAAATACAGGCGATCGCGCGTCTGCTCAAATGGTATCCACGCTGAGGTTGGGTTGTAGCCGCCGTTCGGTTGGCGATCGTGTTGCGCTAAAATAGCACCATCGGCGTCGATCATATGCACAAACCATTGATAATCGGTCGCTAATGGCGCGCTTGTTTGCCACCCTAAATCGATAAATATGCCATTGTCAGTGATACGACTACATAAAGCAGTCAGTTGGATCGCGCCAAAACGGTACTCGTCGAACGAGGTTGTAGTGAGTGGCATCGGCATCGGGGCGGGTTGAAACAAAAGCACTCGATGACCGTCAATCGCGCTTTCACCTCCAAAATAAGCGTCGCTCCACAAATCACGTTCGATCCAATTCTCTGGTATGGCGGGTGGATACCACGTCATCAACCATAACCGATCATAGTGCCGCAGAGCATAGGTGCGTAATGTTAAGGCGCGCTGATCCTGATATTCAAGCGGCGCGTTCAGCGTGATCACATTTTGCCGCGTCTCCAAATCGATCAAGCCCGCGCCATAAGCAGTTGTCGCTGCCAAAATCGTACCGGGCGGCTGCATGACATCGTTCAACACGCGAATATGCTGTGCTTCTGGCATAGTCGCGCGCCGCGCGCCAATCCCGTTGAGCGCAATAATGATAATGACAATGGGAATCAGGATGTTCAAGCGTGGTCGTAACGCCAACAAAATGCCCACGACAAAGACCGCGCCGACCAACAGTACATGCACAATGTCAGCGTCGTACAGCGCGACTGGATCGAGCCGCCAACCAGATAAAAGCAGCGCGAGATGACCGATAATCGGGCTGAGCGCCGGGTCAACCAGCACGCGCGTATCGAGTAGTGTGACCGGCGCGGCGAAGTCCCCTGTGAAAAAGTGCGCGAACAAATACGTGTTGTGTGGCAAATAACTGATCAACGCACCCAGCACTTGCACACCGACCGAGATCACGACGATGACCCCAATCGAGACGAAAAACCAACGTCGACCCCATGCTGATTGTACGAGTGGTGCGATCAGCAGTGTCATTAACGGTAAAACGGGGATCAAGAAGCGCGCGCCCCACACAATGCCGCCGTGCCAACTCCACCACGCGGCGAACATCAACGCTTGGGCGGCGATCAAGGTCAGAAATAAGACTGTGACTCGCCGTGTTCCGGTGGCGCGAAACAGCATAAATGCGCCCGGCAGTGCTAGGAATAAAATCGGGTTGTACCAGAAAACGCCACGATATGGACTCAAGAATAAGCCATATAACCCCGTCGTGATCGGATGGATAAAGCCTTCACCATCCTCAAACCGATAACCGCCTTGCAACGGATCGCCAAATCGGGTGATATTGAACAGCGCCAACAGGGTGATGGCAGCGACGATCGGTGCGGCGTACCATAACGCGATGATCAATGCGCGCCGAAATTGAACTGGTAACTTGATCAAGATCGCGACGCCGAAAATCGGCGCATATAACGTATAGACCGTGTTGATTCCAATCAAGCCGCTCACGCACATGCCGATGATGAGTACATCAAGTGCGCGCGCTTTGTCCCAAAAACGATGGGTGTGCAGCGCGGCGATCACGAGTAAAAGTGCGGTGAGCGGCTCGCCAGATAATGTTTTGGCATAAACGAGTGCCAATGTCGCGCCGCCGTAAATTAAGCACACCACGAATGCAGTGTGTGCTGCGTATTTAAGGCGTCGAATCAGTGTGTATAAAATCGCGGCAGTTGCGGCGGTGACCAGTGGATTGAACAACATCGCCGTCGCGCGCGTGGTCAACCAGGAAGCCGTATCTGACGCGATCACAAATGGGGCGAGCGCTAGGGATGGGATAATCCCTTTTTTGGAATACGTCGCGCCGTCTGTGCCAGTACGCCCCATGCCGCTCCCAGCGGGCATAATCCAGTCGGTATAAGCGATGCTGTTCATGTCGGCTGACCCGGTACGTACAAGCGCCGCCGAAACTGCGAGTAGCGCTTCGCCATCGAGCGAATCAGGTTTATCGATATAAATCAGTAAATAGGCGCTGAGTAACAGGCAAAATAACGACCAGCGCAGCCGTGAATCTGAAGATTGTATGAAAAAGCGCCTGATGACTTTCATAAATACCTTAAGATAGGTTAAGAACGTGTGTGCTTATGAACGACCCGCACACCCCGCAAAAGGATACCATAAGCGAACATGGACACGCTGATAACGCTGACGGATATGGGCTTGTACTGCCCACAGGGCGATTTTTATATCGATCCGTGGAGCAGTGTGCCGCGTGCTGTGGTCACGCACGCACATGCCGATCATCTGGCGTGGGGCTGCCAGAACTATCTGGTCAGCAAACAGGGTGAACATGTTTTTCGCGCGCGTTTAGGCTGGCAAGCCTCGCTGCAACTGCTGCCGTATGGTCAAACGGTCGGTCTTAACGGCGTGCAGGTCTCGCTGCACCCCGCCGGGCATATTTTGGGGTCGGCGCAAATACGTGTCGAATATCAAGGCGAAGTCTGGGTGATCACGGGCGATTACAAAACTGAACCTGATACGACATGTATGCCATTCGAGTTGGTGCGTTGTCATACCTTCGTCACCGAATCGACCTTTGGCTTACCGATTTATCGCTGGCAGCCGCAGCGTGAGACTTTTGACGAAATTAATCAGTGGTGGCGTATTAATCAGCGTGAAAAAAAGGCGAGTATTTTATTCGGCTACGCGCTCGGTAAAGCACAGCGCCTGCTCGCGGGCGTCGATTCATCGATTGGTGAGATTTTTACGCACGGCGCGGTCGAGCGTATCAATGCCAGCTACCGCGAAAGTGAAGTGCTGCTGCCGCCAACCGAATATGTCAGCCGTGCGGCAGAACGCAAGCCGGATTGGTCGCAATCACTGATAGTCGCACCGCCATCGGCGCGTGGCACGAGTTGGTTGCGTCGTTTTGGTGATCATTCGACCGCGTTTGCGTCCGGTTGGATGGCGATTCGTGGGGCACGCCGTCGTCGCGCGGTTGATCGAGGTTTTGTGTTGTCCGATCATGTCGATTGGGATAACTTGCTGCGCGTGATCAACGAGACGGGCGCGGAGCGCGTGTGGGTGACGCACGGCTATACGGCGGTCGTCGTGCGCTGGCTAATCGATCATGGCATCGATGCGCACATTGTGCCGACGCGCTTTGAGGGCGAACGCGACGACAGCGCTGATAACCAGGAAAACGACGAAGAAAACTAAAAATTAATAACGAATAAAAAAGTTTCCTTTAGGAAGTATGTGGAAGCATTTATCTGAAAAGCGCCGTAAAACATATGCTTTCGACCCGAAAGTTGAACCCATGCGACGATTTGCCGAACTGTACGCCGAACTCGACAACACCACTAAGACCAACGCCAAAGTCGATGCGCTCGCGCGCTATTTTGCCGAAGCGAACGCAGCGGACTCGGCATGGGCACTCTATTTCTTGAGTGGGCGGCGCGTCAAGCAGTTGATCAACGCGCGCAAGCTGCACACATGGGCACTGGAGGCGACCGGCATCGACGAATGGCTGTTCGGTGAATGTTATGACGCGGTGGGCGATATCGCCGAAACGATCAGCCTGCTGCTCCCGCGCGCCACCCGCCAGAGCGATTTGTCGCTGACGGGGTGGGTGGAAACGCGGCTGATGCCGATCCGTACACTGGACGAAAGCGCACAGCGACTCATCATGCTCGGTGCGTGGGAGGAACTCGACGGTACCGAACGTTTTGTGTGGAACAAACTGATCACCGGTGGTTTTCGTGTCGGCGTCTCTCAGTTACTGATCACACGGGCGCTGGCGCAAGCCAGTGGCGTTGATAAAGAGACGGTCGCGCATCGCTTGATGGGCGCGTGGCAGCCGACGGCGGATTATTGGGCGCAGTTGATCGCCCTTGAAACCAGTTCGAGCGATGTCAGCCGCCCGTATCCGTTCTTTTTAGCGTATCCCACCGAACGCGCCGCGCTGGATGCACTGGGTGAGGCAGGCGATTGGCAAGCCGAATGGAAATGGGATGGCATCCGCGCCCAATTGATCCGCCGCGAAGGACAAAGTTACTTGTGGTCGCGCGGCGAAGAATTGATCACCGAACGTTTTCCCGAAATTATCGAGATGTCGGCGGCACTAGCGGACGGCACTGTGATCGATGGCGAGATTTTGCCGTGGAAAGACGGCTTGGTCATGCCTTTTGCCCAGTTACAGCGGCGTATCGGGCGCAAAACACTGAGCAAGAAAATCTTGTCCGATGTCCCCGTCATCTTCTTGAGCTACGATGTACTGGAATGGGGTGGTCACGACATCCGCGAACAACCATTGAGCGAGCGGCGTGTAATTTTGACTCATATCATGGCGGTGACCAATAATCCCGTCTTAGGGTTGTCACCCCTTGTTGAAGGCGCGTCATGGGATGAACTGGCGGCGCAGCGCGAACGTGGACGCGAACGCAATGTCGAAGGCTTGATGCTAAAGCGCAAAACGTCGCCGTATCGAGTGGGGCGTCAGCGTGGCGACTGGTGGAAGTGGAAAGTCAACCCGCTGACGATTGATGCGGTGCTGATTTATGCGCAACGAGGCAGCGGTAAGCGCGCCAGTTTGTATACCGACTATACGTTCGGCGTGTGGAACGAGACAGGTGAACTGGTGTCGTTCGCTAAAGCGTACAGCGGCTTGACCGACGACGAAATTCGACAGGTTGACAGCTATATCCGCCGCAACACGCTTGAAAAATTTGGTCCGGTACGCACGGTCAAGGCGGAATTAGTGTTTGAACTGGCATTTGAAGGCATTCAGCGCTCGACGCGGCATAAATCGGGGATCGCGGTGCGTTTTCCGCGCATTTTGCGTTGGCGCACCGATAAAGTTATCCAGGACGCCGACACGCTGGAAACCATTCGTGCGCTGCTTCCGCCAGAATAAGGACCAATGATATCAATATGACAACGCAAAAGCGGCTGAAATCGCTACACTTAAACTTATCTTGCTGAACGACATTGAAAGGATCATTGAATGAAGCGCAAATATGGGCTTTTGGGCGTCGTTGCATTTCTATTACAACTTCTGGGGGCGCTGGCGGTCATTGGCGCGATTATTGGAATTGGGCTGGCACTATATCTTGGATATGCTGCCGAACCGCGACAAGACATGCAATTTTTGATCGCACAATCGATCAGTATTTTGGTTGGTGGGGTTGTCTTATATGCGTTCGGCAGCTTGATCAACGTGTATCGTGATGTTGAACTGAACACGCGGCGCTCGTCCTATTATCTGATGCAGCTTGCGCGTCGCAGCCGCTTGAGTGCCGAAAGACGTGCGGCGCGTACAGCGAATCAAGCGCAAACGCCACGCCGCCAACGCCCGATCATGACCGAAACATTGCCAAAAGGCTAGGCGACACGAAATCATATGCCCCTCATCGACGATTGGTTTGCCTCGCGCGCTTGGAGTCCATTCGGGTTTCAGCGTGCGACGTGGAAGGCGTATCAAGACGGACAGAGCGGTTTGATCCATGCGGCGACGGGGACGGGTAAAACCTACGCGGTGTGGATGAGCGCGCTGAGCGAATGGATCGACGAACACCCAGACCGTACGACGTGGAGCGAGCAAAAACCGCCCGGCTTGCGTGTGCTGTGGGTTACGCCGCTTCGTGCGCTCGCGTCTGATACTGAAAATGCGCTGCTCCAACCTGTGCGCGATTTAGCGCTGCCGTGGATCGTCGAATCGCGCACGGGCGATACCACATCGACGGTGCGCGGTCGTCAGCGTCGCCGCCTGCCGACGGCGTTGGTCACAACGCCGGAAAGTTTGAGTTTGCTGCTGGCGAACAAAGATGCTGAGCAAAACTTTCGCGATCTGCGGCTAATCGTAGTCGATGAATGGCACGAACTGATGTCGAGCAAGCGCGGCACACAGACCGAACTCGCGCTGGCACGGTTGCGCCGTTGGCGTCCGAGCGCGCGCTTGTGGGGGTTATCCGCGACGATGGGCAATCTTGACGTGGCACTGCGCGCTTTGATTGGCACGGCAGAGTATGCGACGGGCGAAATCAAACAAGGCGTTTTGATTCAAGGGCAAGAACCGAAAGCCATCCATATCGACTCGATCATTCCGCCGACGATGGAGCGTTTTCCATGGGCGGGGCATCTCGGTTTGAAACTGCTCGACTCTGTGATCGGTACGATCCAGCGTGGACGCACGTCCTTGGTCTTTACAAATACGCGCGCGCAAACCGAAATCTGGTATCAAGCGATTTTGGACGCCAAACCGGAATGGGCAGGTGAGATCGCGCTGCATCATGGCTCACTTGATAAAGCATCGCGCGAATGGGTAGAAAATGGATTGCGCGAAGGCAAATTGCGCTGTGTGGTGTGCACGAGTAGTCTCGATTTAGGGGTCGATTTTGCGCCCGTCGATGTCGTGATTCAAGTGGGCAGCCCAAAGGGAGTGGGGCGGTTGCTTCAGCGTACCGGGCGCAGCGGACATCAACCAGGCGCAGAGAGCCGCGTGACGTGTGCGCCGACTCACGCCTTCGAGTATCTGGAGATCGCGGCGGTGCGCGACGCCGCATCGCGCGGGATTATCGAGGCGCGCCCACCCATCGAAAAGCCGCTTGATGTGCTGTCGCAGCATTTGGTCACGGTCGCATTGGGCGGTGGCTTCGTCGCGGATGAACTGTTTCAAGAAGTACGTACCGCCTATGCATATCGTCAGTTGACACGCGGCGAATTCGAGTGGACGTTGGATTTTGTCGCGCGTGGTGGTAATGCGCTGCACGCCTACCCGGAATACAGTCGCATCGTGCTCAACGCTGACGGGCGTTATCAAGTCGATAACAATGTCATGGCGCGGACGCACCGGATGTCGATTGGCACGATTTTGGGCGATGCGACGCTAAAAGTGCAGTTTATACGCGGCGCGGAGATCGGCTTTGCTGAAGAAAATTTCCTCGCCCGTTTGCAGCCCGGCGACAAGTTCACCTTAGGCGGCAAGGTGCTGGAATTTGTCCGTATCCGCGATATGAAAGCCTGGGTACGCGCCGCGTCTTCGAAACGGGGGATCGTACCGCGCTGGTTCGGCGGATCGCTGCCGATTTCGAGCGAATTGACGCAAGCTGTGCGCGAAAAACTTGACGAAGCGCGCGCAGGCGTGTATGCCAGCGACGAAATGCGCGCGATCCGCCCGATTTTGGAACTACAAGCCAAATGGTCGACTATCCCGTCGCGCAACGATTTATTGATCGAACGAGTCAAGACGCGCGAAGGGAATCACTTGTTTGTGTATCCGTTTGAAGGGCGCTTAGTTCATGAAGGCATGGCGTCGTTGATAGCGTATCGTGTGAGTCGCATGACCCCGATCACGTTTACAATATCGGTCAACGATTACGGTTTTGAACTGCTTTCGCCTGACGAAACACCGCTCGATGATATGCTACCAACTGTATTTTCAGCCGACAATTTAGCCGACGACATCGCACACAGCCTGAACGCATCCGAACTTGCCAAACGTCAATTCCGTGAGATAGCGCGCATCGCCGGGTTGGTAATTCAGCGTTTTCCGGGTGGGCAAAAGAGTGCCAAACAGCTACAGGCATCGAGCAGCCTACTCTATGATGTGTTCACCAAATATGACCCGGATAACCTGCTGCTGCATCAGGCATATCGAGAAGTATTAGAACGCCAACTGGAGATCAACCGCTTGCAGAACGCCTTGGAAAAAATCATGGCTGGGAAAATTATTCTCAACGATGTGCGCCGTCCAACGCCGTTCGCCTTCCCGTTGTTGATTGAGCGCGTGCGACAAACCATGACCAGTGAAGCATTGGCGGATCGCGTACGTAAAATGACGTTGGCGCTTGAAAAAGAGATCATACACGAACAAGTCGCGCCTAAACATCAGTCGTCGGCGTTATAGCGTTCATGTCGATTCCGATGGTCACGTCGATTGCCAACGAACCCGTGCATTTATACGCGCAGCGTGGTTTGTATGTGCCGCGCCTGGGTGTATTGTTGATCACGGATACCCATTGGGGCAAAGCATCGACGTTTCGGCGTGCGGCGATTCCGGTGCCGACTGGCGATCTTGCTGGCGATTTGGCGCGCTTGGATACGTTGATCGCGGCAACACACCCACGTCGCCTCATTGTTTTGGGCGATCTTGTTCATGCTGCGCGCGGATATGAGCCGATGATGCTGGGCGAAATCGGCGCTTGGCGTACGCGCAACGCCGACTTGCCAATCACACTGGTGCGCGGTAATCACGATACCCATGCAGGTGACCCGCCGCGCGACTGGGATATCGATGTCTATGACGCACCATACCTGCTGCCGCCGTTCGTACTCATGCACTACCCGGCGCGGCATGAAGCAGGGTATGTGCTGTCCGGTCATTTACACCCGGCGGTGCAGTTGGTCGGTAAAGGGCGACAAAAGCTTAAACTGCCGTGCTTTTGGATTCAACGTGACCATACGGTACTGCCCGCATTCGGTTCGTTTATCAGCCATATGACGGTGACGGCGCGTGAGTCGGATCGGGTCTATGTCATCGCTGATCAGGACGTGATTGCAGTTTGACAGGCACATCCGATTCATGATAGCCTAATCTTTATAACGTAGTCGTCAGTGCAGGTACGTTTTTGACCCGGATGTCAAACGTACAATGGGGGAAGCCGGTGTAAGTCCGGCGCTGTCGCGCAACGGTAACGGAGTGAGTAGCCTCCGAAGCCCGAATGCCCGCCTGAACTGCCGCTCGTAGACCACCTTCGCGCAAAAAGGGTGGAACGGGCATAAGGAATTCGATTCTATTTCATCGATCCCTAATTGTCCCGCATCGAAGCGGGATTTTTTATTGCATCAATGCACCGTATTCCGCGCGAATGGTGGCAACTTGTCTTTTGTTTCAGTAAAGGATAGTGCCATGCGTTTACGTTTTTTGTCACGCGCCGGGTTCGCTGCGTTGATCGCGCTGCTCGTCGCCCTTGTTCCGGCTGCGTCCGCGCAAGATGCCGCCAATCTGGTTGATGGCTGCGTCGAAAGCTACGACGCGGAAACCGATTACTTCCCCGAAAAAGCCAGCATCGTCGATGCGACGACGTTTGAAGTCGAATATTTTAACAATTATAAGGTGATCCGCGTGCTGACGCCGTGGGCGGGTGCGGAACAAGCCTATGAATATGTGCTGGTGCAGTGCGGTACACCCGCGCCCGAAGGCTACGACGACTCGATCATCATCGAAGTCCCGATTCAAAGCGTGATCGTCATGTCCACGACCTATCTGCCGCATTTAGTCGAACTCGATGTTTTAGCGTCGTTGGTCGCGGTCGATGAAGCCGATTTTGCTTATGACGCCGAGGTGCGCGATTTGATCGAAGCAGGCGATGTGATCGAGGTCGGCGGCGGCAGCACGGTCGATGTCGAACAAGTACTTGAACTCGACCCCGATGTCGTGATGACGTATGGCTTGGGTAATCCCGATTTCGACGCGCATCCGGTCTTGATCGAGGCGGGGATTCCTGTCGCGCTCAACGCCGATTATGTCGAAACCTCACCGCTCGGTCGCGCCGAATGGCTCAAGTTCACGGCGATGTTTTACAACCGCGAAGGCGCGGCAAATGATTTATTCAATGTCGTGGCTGCCGATTACGAAGCCTTAAGCGCAAGCGTGGCAGATATTGAAGATCGCCCTACCGTGCTGGTCAACGGTATGTTCATGGATACCTGGTTTGTGAGTGGTGGCGGCAGCTTTGCGGCACAGTTGATCGAAGATGCGGGCGGCGCTTATTTATGGGCGGACGATGAGTCGCAGGGTGGTCTGCCACTGTCGTTTGAAGCCGTGCTGGATCGTGCGCAAGACGCCGATATTTGGCTGAACGCGAATTTCTGGCGCTCGCTCGATGAAGGGTTGGCGGAGGATGAACGGTATGCTGAGTTTGCGCCGTTCCAAAATCAGTCGATTTTCAATAACAACGCGCGAACGACGGAGTTGGGTGGCAACGATTACAGCGAATCGGGCGTGTTACGTCCTGATCTGGTACTGGCAGACTTGATCAAAATTTTTCATCCAGACGTGCTGCCCAACCACGAATTGATTTACTATCAGCAGTTGCAGTAAACCGCAATGAGACGACGAAACGTTGTGGTTGTGCTGGCGGTCGGGTTGATGGTTGCGTTCGCTGCAAGTCTTGCGCTGGGTTCGGTCAATATTCCCTTGAGCGAGATCGTCACGATTTTGCTTGGAGGCGAACCTGCGCGTGAGTCGTGGCGGACGATCATACTCAATTTCCGGCTGACTAAAGCGATCACAGCGGGATTAGCAGGTGCGGCGCTGGGCGTGAGCGGGTTGATTATGCAAACGTTATTTCGCAACCCGCTTGCCGATCCATACGTGTTGGGAATCAGTAGTGGCGCGAGCTTAGGCGTCGCGTTGGTCGTGCTTGCCGCCGGGTCAACCGGGCTAACGTTGTTATCGGGCTTAGGTTTGGTCGGCGATTTCGCGCTGATCCTTGCCGCTATCACAGGTGCGGCGGCGGTTTTGGTCATTGTGATGTTGGCGGCGCGGCGCGTTGCCAGCACCATGACTCTGCTTATTCTGGGGCTGATGTTCGGTTACGCAACAGGTGCGCTGGTCAGCTTGCTTATCCATTTCAGCATCGCGGAGCGCGTGCAGGCATACGTAAACTGGACGTTTGGCAGCTTTGGCGGCGTGACATGGAGTCAAATGCCGTTTTTGGGGGGTGCAGTCATCATCGGATTGGGCGGTGCAGTGCTTTCGAGCAAGCCGCTCAATGCGCTCTTGTTAGGTGATGCTTATGCACGCAGCATGGGATTGAATATTCGCGCAGCGCGCGCACGTCTGATATTGAGCGCGGCGATCCTGGCAGGAGCAGTGACCGCATTTTGTGGTCCCATCGGCTTCTTAGGAATCGCCGTGCCGCATGTTTGTCGCGGATTACTGCGTACGTCGGATCATCGGACGTTACTGCCCGCCACCATCATCTTTGGTGCCATTCTCGCTCTGCTTGCGGATATCATCGCGCAAACCCCAGGTACGACAACTGTGCTTCCACTCAATGCGATTACGGCATTGTTCGGCGCCCCAATTGTCGTCTCGGTAATTTTGCGTCGCCGCACGACCGAAGGGACGTTCGCATCGTGACAGCAATTTTGACCGCACAGAACTTATCGATTGGCTATCGGCATGGGCGTGACGTGATACCTGTTGCAGAACGCCTGAATTTTGAGCTGAATGCTGGTGAATTAGTCTGCTTGATCGGCGCGAATGGCATTGGCAAAAGCACGCTCATGCGTACGCTAGCCGGAATGCAGCCCACGCTGCGTGGGACTATTTGCATTGGTGATCGATCGATACAATCGTTCAGCACCGTCGAATTCGCGCGGCAGGTCAGTATTGTACTGACAGAGCGACTCGATGTTGGGCTGCTCACCGGGCGCGAATTGATCGCACTCGGTCGTCATCCGTATACCGATTGGCTAGGACGCCTGACGACCAACGATCATGATACGATTAATCGCGCCATCGCCGCCGTTGGTGCGAGCGCACTTGCAGATCGACCCTTTTCTGAATTGAGCGATGGCGAACGCCAAAAAATTCTGATTGGGCGGGCGCTGGCACAATCGACGCCGATCATGATGCTCGACGAACCGACGGCATTTCTGGATGTGCCGCGCCGCGCGGAAATAATTTACATGCTGCGCGCACTGGCGCATACGACTCAACGCGCGATTTTACTTTCGACGCATGATCTCGATTTGGCACTGCGCACGGCAGATCGTTTGTGGCTGTTTGGCGCTAATCATCAAATATACCGGGGTGCGCCCGAAGACGTGGTGTTATCTGGCGCGTTTGAAAGCGCGTTTGCCGATCCCCATAGTCGATTTAACATCGATTCGGGTAGTTTTCTCATGTCCGAGCATCGGTGCGGCATCATCCATGTAATTGGCAATGGTACACGCACAACCTGGACGCGGCGCGCGCTCGAACGAACAGGATTCCAAATTGATGATAACGCGCTTGATACGGTCGAAGTGTTAGCGGATAGCTGGCGCGGAGTGGTGAGCGGTCAGCCTGTGAATTGGGCGACTCTGGGTGATATGAATGCGTGGTTTCGCGAAAAGACCGCTGAGTGAACGAAGGGACGAGTCGTCGGTCATGACTCGTCCCCAAAGCGCGCGTTAGTTCAGTGTTGTGCGCAGAATATCCGCGAACAGGCTTTCGTAGATACGTACTCCCACCAGTTCACCGAGCCATACATCGGCAGTCGCCTCGCTATCGGCGGGGTAAATGGCTTCGGCAGTGACGACGAAATTGCCACGCTGCCAGTATGTAAGCGCGCGGGTCATGTCGGTGTCACAGAAATTCGCCGTGCTAATCAAGACCGGATACGGGAGTGCAGTATCTGCTTCAAGCGGGATATAACCGTCGGCTACAGGGATTTGGTACAGCGCGCCTTCGACATCGAAGGCGGTCGCGAGCACGGCGGCTGCTTGTTCGCGCGATGCGAATGCATCCAGCGTGTAGCTGACGGCGTAAAACGGCGAACTATCCAGATCACAGGTCTCGTTATCGACTCGAACGGCGGCACGATATTCGAAGCCGTTATCCGTTAGCAAAGCGCGGTAACTTTCCTGCAATTCTTCAGGCGCGCCCGCCACAGCCGAGTCGAGCGTACGCAGTCCGGTCACGTCACTGTTGGCGGCAAGTGATCCAGATAACTGTACTGTGATTTCGTTGATGCGCGCTTCGATTTGTTCGGCGGTCGCTGGAGCGCTCGCCTCATAGGTTGTCGTCACGGTTGTTGGGTCAGTGACGATCAAAACGGTTTGCAGCGCTGCACCAGGTTCAGTCGCGATTTGCGGGTCACGCAGTTCGATATTGGTGACATTTTCTTGACCTTCCAATACCTGACCGAAAATGGTGTGGCGGAAGTTCAGGTAATCGGTCGGCACAGTAGTGATAAAGAACTGACTGCCATTTGTGCCAGGACCCGCGTTCGCCATTGCCAGCCAACCTGGTTGGTCGAAGGTTAAAAAGCCGACGAACTCGTCCTGAAACTGATAGCCAGGACCGCCTGACCCTGTCCCGGTGGGGTCACCACCTTGCGCCATGAAATCTTGCAACACACGGTGAAACGTCGTGTTGTTGTAATAGTCATTTTGTGCTAAGAACACGAAGTTGTTGACGGTCACAGGGGTTAAATCTTCAAACAGGTCAATATAAACTGCGCCCGCTTCGGTGCAGAAAATCGCGCGGTAATCGATACCCGTTTCTAACACCTGTTCAGGCTGCGTATAGTCGCGGGAAGCAGGGTCAGCAGCCGGGAGCGCATTTTCACAAAGCTGCGTTGGCGTTTGCGCGGGTTCTTGCGCGCTGATCACGGCTGCACTGAGCGACAATGCCAGCACTGATGCCACGATCAGAGGTCGAAATTTCAACATAAATAGTCTCCTGATGAACCGATTGTCGTCGTCAGACACTATGCCCTGACGACATCGCGTGTATTGTACACGTTAGTTACCCCGTAATTGGATGAGGAATGTCGAATAAGCTGGCAGCGTTTGGAACGGCGTGTAGACGCCTGATCCATCAGCGAGCGTGATTAAGTCGCCCTCGCCAAACAGCAGCTCCGTCATGTTGACCTGCATATCTGGCAGCGTCAGCACGTAATCAGTGACGGGTTCGTCATCAAGGTTGAGCACGACCAGAATTGTCTCGTCGGCGGTTTCGCGCATGAAGGCATAAATATTCCGTGACCCCTCGACTTCAAGCACGGTTATCGTCCCGCGCGCCAACGCCGAATGTTGGGTGCGTAAGTGGATCAAGATGCGATAATGGCTGAGCAGAGAGTCCTCGACTGTGGTTTGTGCGCTGACACTGACGCTCATGTCATCATCGGAAAGGGGTTGCCACAGATTATCAGACTGTGTAAATCCGCCGCCTGGTGACTCATCCCATCGGAAGGGTGTACGGATATTTTCATCCGGTTTACGTCCGCTCATGCCGATCTCCTCACCGTAATATATGAACGGCACGCCGGGAGCTGTCAAGAGCAGCGACGCCGCCATTTTTGCCTCGTCGATATTGCCACGAAGTTCGCTCATCACCCGTTCTTGATCATGATTGGTGATGAACGTCGCATACTGCCCAAACGGATATAAATCCGCCACGCGCGTCGTGATCGAACGCATGGCATCCGGTCGATTTTGGTTAACGGTAGTCAAAATCGCAACTGCGAAATCAAAGTCGAAAACGAGGTCAACTTGCTCCGGCACATACTGCGATGACAGATAATCCGAGTCGTACACTTCGCCGACAGTCAGCGCATCCGCGCTAATGCTGTCGATGTAGTCGTTATAATCTGCCATCCATGCCAACGTTGATGGTGTATTTTCTTGATTTTCGCCTTCTTCGACAAAATGCTTGACTGCATCCAATCTGAAGCCATCGACGCCGATATCGGTCAGCCATTCGCGCGAAATCGCGTAAAGTTCATCTCTAACTACCGGATTTTGCAGGTTCAAATCGGGCATTCCGCTCCAGAAAAAGCCGTAATAGAAACGGTCGCCGCGCGGATGCCATACCGTTTCGTTGTTGGGTCCTCCAAAGCGTGGGTTTTCGTCCGCCCAGATATACCAATCGTCATAAGCGGGATCGTTGGCAGCGGACGCGATAAACCAGGGATGTTGTTCCGACGTATGATTGATAACCAGATCGATAATGACTGCGATTCCGCGTGCATGTGCTTCACGGATCAAATCGCGCATATCGTCTAAGTTGCCATAATCCTGCTCAATTTGGTTATAATTGGTCACATCGTAGCCGTGGTAACTAACAGACTCATTAATTGGCATCAGCCAAATGCCCGTTATACCCAGATCGGTCGTCGTATTCGGGTCACCATCATTCAAATAATCGAGTTTTTCGATCACCCCGCGCAAATCACCGACCCCATCGCTGTCACTGTCGTAAAAACTGCGGACAAAAATCTCGTAAAAGACACGGTCGTTCCACCAATACAGCCGCCCGTCGCCATCTTCATGCTGGGCTTGCAGCGGCGCAGCGACTAAAACACTCAGCGCAATGAGTAAGATGAGTCGTTTGAACATCAAAAACGCTCCGTTAATTTTCGACGGTTGAATTATACAGCAGCCCGTCGCAAACCTCTGGTAAATACTGATAGATAACAACGCTTTCGTTGGCATATTCACGCCGCAAAAATGGCGCGTTAGCAGGATTAAAATCACCTTGTGCACGCGCAAAGGCATCGTGCCAGATGTAGACGATATTCCAGTCGCGCAAAAATTCGCAGCGCCATGACGCTGGTTCTGCTGTGTCATAAAAACGGCGTACAAGTTCGATTTTGGCACCAAAGTTCGCGGTTTCGATCCAATGCCCGATAAAAACCCGCTGTCCGGTTTGTGCCACTAATTGACCGCCCGATCCCGCTCCTGAAATGTCGAACGTTGTCAAGATGGCATCCTCATCATTGGTTTCGCGCCGCAGCCATTCGTAAGCGCCGACCAGGTCTTGCGACATGTACAGCGCGGGATTCTGCGCCGTCGTGTTGGCAAGGATCAACAACGCGATGGGCAGCGCGGCGAATGTGATGTAAATGCCGGTGACAAGCGTGCGGCGTCGCGAACGAAGTCGCTGTATCAGCGCAGACCAACCGAGCGCGGCGACCACCGCCAACGGCGTTTGTAAACCGATCAGGTATCGACGCTGCGTTGGAAGCGGGGCATACAGCAGGATGAGGACGATCACGATCCACAAAATCGGCAGCGCCAGATCGTTAAGCCGTAGGTGCCGCTTTCGTACGCCAGCCAGAACCGGAATCAAGAAGGGGAGATATCCCAGCACGTAGTAAAGTGGTGGCGGCGATAACGTGATATTTTGCGCGGTGAACGACCGCCAGATTGGGTCGCTTTGCGTGGCGGCGAACTGGATCAGCGTCAGCACCGTTTGAGCAGCGAACGGGATAACCAGCCAAAACGTTTGCCGCAGCGGCGTGTGTTTGAAGATCACAGCGTGTAATGTGAGGAGTCCAAATAACGGAATTGTCAGCACGATCACATAGGGCTGCACAATCGATAACGACGCTAAGGCAAACGTCAATACCAACGGACGATGATCTAGGAATGCAAGCACGGCAATGATTTGCAGACAGATTGCCGCCGCGAAATGCGGCATGAAAAGTGCGCCAGCAAGGTTGTAGGCGTCGATCAGCCAAAATTCTATCGGCGCGATGTTGCTGGCTTGTGCGGGAGCGATGAACAGCAACAGATAACTGACACCGCTTACCAACGTTGCAAAGAGCAGAAAAGTCCATCGCTCGGCTTGATCGGTGAAAAAGCGTGCGCCGAATGCCCACAACGTGGTTACCAGCGCGAATATCAACACCGCCCGCGCCATATGATACGTCACGGTGAGATTGAATGGCGTAATTGCGCCAAGTGCGACATAAAACCCTTGCACGAGCGGCAGCGCGGCATGATCTTCGCTCGTAAACAACAAACGATAACCAGAGTCACCGCGCCGCCCTTGCCACATTTTAGCAAGGTGGCTGTTGTAATCGACGCTGATCCCGTTGGGCAGTGCCGCCGCCCCTGTGTAAGAGTAACCCGATGGTGTATTGAGCGCGGGGATCAAATAAGGCAGCGAGGTGACGAGGGTCAATGCGAGCGCGAACATCCAGAGCGCGCGGGGATAACGTATCATGCCTTCCACCAGCGCCGGCGTGTGACGATGAGCAAGAACAGGATGGTAAAAGGAAGGGGCAAATATAAACTTGGGTCTTCGAACTCACCCTGTACGCTGGTCAGGAAATGTACCCAGGTCAGGATGATAAGGGCAATCGGAATGAAGAGTGCGCTCCAGCCAAAACGGGTCTTCGACCAAGCGTGGATATAAAACAAAATCGGCAGTGTGAAAACGACAAAATGAGTGGTTGCGGTACGGACGGCGATGAGGTGCGTGATTGTCAGCGTAAGCATGCTGACCCATAGTAAACGTTCAGGGTGGCGGCGTATCAGTATGCTGAACCACGCAATCAACATGTAAGCCACCAAAATACTGATTACAATCAGTTCGCCTGTGCTGCCCAAACCGAGATAATACTGTGTGACGACCCAGACCGGTGACCCGATGGCGGTGTACGACGAATAATTGCCGACCTGCCCCAGCCAATCACTAAGCCATGTAGGAAGCAAGATGAACGACGCGCCCATCAGCACGCCAAAGGTAAGCGTAAACGAACCCACATAACGCCAGCGCTGCTCACGCAGTGCGGCGAGTAACAAAAATGGGACGATCAAGAAGCCCATCTGCGGCTTTATGGTTGATAAAGCGAGTGCGACGCCGCCAAGCGCGTCGTGACGACGTAAAAGCGCCCAAATCGCCAGCATTTCGAGGGCGTAGACAACAATCCCCGGCTGACCGAGCAGTAAGCCGCGCATAGCAAAGTAATCGAAGATCGCCCACAGCAGCACTACCGTCAGCAAAATGGGCGTTGGTCGCCACTTCAGAATAGCCAGATTAAGGATGAGCGCGCCGATCAAACATCCTTCGAGCAGCACCATCCAGATCGCGGATGCCCATGCATAATCGGTTGCAACAAGCGGCGCGACTACAAACACGGTATAGAACGGGTAGGCGAAATAACCGGGGTCTTCGTTTTCCGCTGCTGCGCGTCCGTAAATGCGTCCTTGAATATTCAGGCTGGCTTGCTCGCCATAAGGATTCAGTCCGTCGATGATATACGAGCGCGTGCCTTCCCATCGTGACATGAAATCATTGTGACCGGGAAACGGTGCAGTGAAGACGTTATGCGTGACCACGATATTGGTGAGCACGAGTGCCGCTAGAATGATGCCGAACAAACGTGTAGACGCGTGAATACGATTCATGACTCGCAAACTCCCTCATCGAGCGGTGTCATGCGGTTTGAATAGAGTGTGAAAATCACGTCGTTCAGTTGATACGTCTCGCGCGCCGCAAAACTGGCTTCCAGCCATGCGATTTGCGTTGTGAATAGTTCCTGGATCAGGGCGTATTGCGCTGGCGTTGGACTTAACACGACCCACCACACACGCTCCGCACCGCGTGCGGCGACCCGAACGCACGCGTCGGCATAAAAATTTAAGGTTTGTTGCGCAGGCATTGATAATGTGTCGTCTGCCGCGCCAGGTTCATCACGAATATAACGCTGCGTCAAATCACGAGCATAATAACGCGACGGCAGCGCCGACAATTTATCCTGATGGATGATGACATCTCCTTGAAGCCACTGCTGTGTAATTTGTGTTGTCATGGCTTGAAAAGGCGAATTTGGAAAATTCGACCACGTATATTGATAAAACAACCCAATCCCGACTGCGATAATCCCGATCCCGCCGACGATAAAGCTGATCGGTCGGGGTAAACCGCCGCGCGTCAGCAGCCAGGCGAGTAAAACGTACAGCATAAGCGCCGAACCAATCAGCGCACGGTCGATATACAACGGGCGTAATTGAGAAACGACCCATAATAGGGCAATAGGTGCGATGAACAGCCACAAGGCGAATAACAGACTGGCACGTGTAGTGGCAGAGACGCGGCGCGTGCGCAACATAAGTTGCAAAATCACGAAGAATAGCAGAATGAGCGCCGCGCCTAAGCCGATCAAGGTGGATGGCGTGCCATAAGTGAGGTTGACTGTTGCGAACGACCGTAGTGTCACCAGTAGACTGGCAATGCTGGGAACAGGTATCCAATACGCGTTGCTAATGCTGACAAGTTGGTTCGGCAGCACAAAAAACAGCCATGGCGCGTAAAAGATGACCGCGACGCCTATGCCAGTCAATAATCCGGGCAATGCGTGCCAACGCCGCGCGATTATGGGGACGCACGCCAGTGCAGCGAGATAAAACGCGCCAAGCTGCTGTGTGTACAGTGTCAGCGCTCCAAACACCCCAAAGGTGATCCACCAGCCAACGGCTCGTTTTTCAATGCGGTAGGCACGCCAAAATGTCCATGTTGCCAGCACCAGAAATAACGCGAGCAGGCTGTACATACGCGCTTCTTGCGAATACTGAATATGAAACGGCGCTATGGCGGTGATAAACGCCGCGCTTAAGCCGATGCGTGTGTCGAACAAATCGCGCGACAGCAAAAAGACGGCGTAAATCGTGACCAACCCGATCAGTACGTTGAACAGCCGAACCGCGAAAGGGGACTGCCCAACAATCCGCATCCAGTAATGAAGCGCCGTATAATATAAAAGCGGGTGCGGCTCGGATGCGCCGTTTGGTGTGATCGTCGTTGTACCCGTAAGCATCGACTCAACGCCCGTTTCAGCGAATAAAACCGAAAAGGCTTCGTCATACCAAAAATCGCGCTCGCTCAATTGAATCAAGCGCAATGCGAAAGCAATAACGAGAATGGCACTCAAAATCAATGTGGTTCGACGTGTCATAAAACCGAGTGTAGCCGATTCCAATGGGTTTGTCCCTTAAGTTCTCGACGTGGAATCGCGCTGAAGCGGATAAGAAATGAGTGAATAGCTGATTATCCGCACGGCATCATGACCGTTTAATTGTGTAAGATAGAACAATCGAAAATGAGTCGGGATTTGCCAAGATGACAAATTATGATGTGATCATTGTTGGTGGGCGTCCTTCGGGGTCAACGCTGGCTGCGCGCCTGGGACAGGCAGGCTTACATGTTCTGCTGCTCGAACGGGCGACCTTTCCGAGTTTGCCGGGCGCATCGTGTCCGATGATCAACACGGCGACGATGCATATGCTGGACGAGATCGGCGCGGATGAAGCGCAGTATGCGCGCGATACGCCCAAAATTCGTACGATGGTGAACATTCTCGATGATGAAGAATTCTCATTTCGACTGCCAATGGCACATGGGCGCGACTATGCATATGCAATTGACCGCGCACGCTTTGATGATGCCTTATGGAATCATGCGTTAACGTATCCAACGGTGGAAGGGCGCGACGGCTTCTCGGTCACCGATTTGCTGTGGGAAAATGAGCGTGTTGTCGGTGTAATCGCGCAAGGTACAGATCGGGTGCGACACGAGTTGCATGCAGATGCCGTCATCGGCGCAGATGGACGATTCAGCTTGGTCGCGCGTAAAGTGAGTGCGCCCGAAATCGACGAACATGACGAAAATCCGACGACTTTGTACTATGCATACTGGAAAAATGTCGCGCCATTTCGTGATGGTTTACCAGTCATTGCAGCAGTTGGCAGTGGCAACGGGTACGGCTTTTTGATGATGGACAGTGCCGATGGCACGATTGCGCTGGCAGTCGAAGGGCGGTCAGAATTAATCGAGCCGGAACCCGGCAAGGCGGAGTCATTTTACCTGGATTTACTGCGCGAAACGCCCGTGATTTGGAAACGTGTGCAGTATGCAGAGCGCGTCACCGATGTGCGCGGCATGAAGAAAATTGGCAATCTGTATCGTGCGCCGGGTGGTGACGGCTGGGCGCTGACGGGTGATGCGTATCATCAAAAAGACCCGCTCGATGGGCAAGGGATTTATGATGCGATGTTCACCGCGCGTGCATTGGCAGTGGAGATTGTGGCGTGGAAGCGCGGCGAGAAATCGTGGACGCAAGCCTTGATTGATTATGATGCGGCAGCGCGTGCCGAAACTTACGCGATGTATTTATCGACGCTGGCGCGTGTTCGATCAAGTTTGTATGCCCAAATGCCGAAATGGGCGTTGAATCTGTCCAAGCGCACGTTGATGCGATGGATGTTCCAAGACCCGACAATTCAAGAACAACTTGGTAAAATGATGACTCGTCAAATCGCCCCTGACCAAACGATGACGACGCCGACCGTGGTCAGTGCGTTGTTAACGGGTCCGCTGCGTGACTTGAGTAAAGCCCTTGAAAAAATTGGAGCGTAAGTGATGCAGCTCGATGTCAGTTCTATTCACCAAAACCAACCTGTTTTAGCGGCGGGTGTGCCGATTGAACAGGCGAAAGCCGCTTTTGTCATGCTGCACGGGCGGGGTGCAGATGCTCAAAGTATCTTGACGATTGCAAATGATATTGCGCATCCGGCGCTTGCCTATTTCGCTCCCCAGGCAAGCGGCAGTGAATGGTATCCGCGCCGTTTTATCGAACCGATTCAGACGAATCAACCTCATCTTGATTCGGCGTTGCAAACGGTCGATAGTATTGTGAAGCATGTTATCGACGCAGGTATAGATGCAGATAAAATCATGCTGCTTGGGTTTTCACAGGGCGCGTGTTTAGCACTGGAATATTCCGTGCGTCACGCCAGACGTTATGGTGGCGTTTTTGGGTTAAGTGGCGGCTTGATCGGTGATAACACCACGACATGGGAATATCCTGGTTCGCTCGATGGCACGCCTGTATTCCTGGGCTGCGATCCGCGCGATTTTCACATTCCTGAATCGCGCGTCCGTGAGTCGGCAGTGATATTTGAGCGTTTTGGCGCGCAAGTGACAAAGCGTATGTATCCACAAATGGGGCATACCATCAACCAGGATGAAATCGAATTCGTTAAAAGCGTAGTCGCCTCAATCGTTGTGTAAGAGCGGGTCATAAACTCTCGTCAATTATGTGGGTGTGATTTACTTCTAACTACAACTTGAGAGGCAACCATGACGATTTTAGGCTTACATCATATTACGCTGGTGAGTTCAAACGCACAGCGCACGACGGATTTCTATACCAATGCCTTAGGGTTACGGCTGGTCAAGAAAACGGTTAATTTCGATGATCCGGGTGCGTATCATTTGTACTTTGGCAACGAGACCGGCGCACCCGGCAGCGCTATCACGTATTTTGAGTGGGCAGATGCGCCAAAGGGTCAACCCGGCATCGGCGGCACGCATCACTACGCGCTCCAGGTCGCAAATTATGACGGACTGCTCAAGTGGAAGCGACGCCTGGTCGATCTCGGCATTGCCGTTGATGGTCCGTTTGACCGCCATTATTTTAAGTCGATTTATTTCCACGACCCTGATGGCGTGATCATCGAGATTGCGACAGCGGGACCGGGTTGGGCTATCGACGAAGCATCTGAAAGTATTGGCACGGAGCATCGTGATCCGCCCGCCGAGATGCTGCACAATAACCGCGACAACGAGACGATTTCCAAATTGATGTGGGAATCGCCTGTGCTCCATGTAACGCCGGATATGGCGCTTTCTAAAGGGATGCACCACATTACGGCGATTGGCAGCAATATCCAGCGTACGAATGCATTTTATGAAGGTATGTTGGGGATGCGTCGTGTCAAGATGACTTCTAATTTCGATGATCCCACATCAGCGCATTGGTATTGGGGTATCGGTGAAGGCAACCCTGGTACGATTATCACCTACTTTGAACGTGATCCTAGCAAGACCAAACGCGTACAAATGGGCGTCGGTCAAACACATCACATCGCATTTGCCGTCGCGGACGAAGAAGTCCAGCTTGAGTGGCGCGAACGATTGATCCAAGCAGGCATTCCGGTATCGCCTGTACGCGACCGCATCTATTTCAAGAGCATTTACACGCAGGATCCGGACGGTCATATCGTTGAATTGGCGACGGCAGGACCCGGTTTCGCGGTAGATGAAGACGTTGCGCACTTGGGTGAAAAGCTGATGCTGCCATCGTGGCTGGAACGCAACCGCGCTGCCATAGAAGACAGTTTGCAACCGATCACCATGCCAGCCTGGGAAAGTACCACATAACAGCAGGTGGGTAGTCACATCGATTGCAGATCAAAGGTACGTACAAACGTGCCTTTTTTGATCCTTAAAATCTGTTTTTTTATGAAAACAAAATTGACCCCGCGAAAGTGGAGATTCTAACGTATTTCTGAGTATTAAACACGGAACTTTTGTGCTAAAATAGAGCATGTAAAAGTGATAGGAAAAGCGACGATGAAACCGACCGAAATAAAGAAGCTGCAAGCGCGGAGCCGCCGCATGACGGTGCGGTTGGTTGCGCCTAACACCTTCGTCGTTACCAGTCGATCCAACCCATACGCCCATCACATTGTGACGGTAGAAAGCAAGGCAGGCGGGGTGATCAGCGCACGTTGTACGTGTCCGTGGGCGCAAAATGGTGGTTTAGGTTGTTCACATGTGATGGCATCGTTGAATTATCTGGCAGCACGCAAAAATCGCGTGATCAGCTTCTGGCATAACGAAGCCGAGGCGCGACGGCAAAAAAACCGGATATTGAAGCTGGCGGGGTTTGGGCGTGATGAAGAATTGTTCATCACAAGCCGCGCGGCATAGAATCGACAAATTACCGAAATACAAAGGGCGAGCCACCGGGTCGCCCTTTGTATTAAATATTTTATGCTTCGAGCATTTTCTCACGCGCCTTCTGGTCTTTCTGGCGCTTTTCATTGCTCATAATGCGTTTCCGTGCCCGCAGGCTGATCGGTGTGACTTCGAGTAGTTCGTCCTCGCCAATGAACTCGATGAAATCGTCGAGCGTCAAATTGCGGACGGCACGAACGCGCTCATCATCGGCATAATTCTTGGTACGAACCGCGCTCAAGGTCTTGGTCTTACACACGTTGACCGCGAGGTCTTCGGGGCGGATGTGTTCGCCGACGATCATGCCTTCATAGACTTCGACACCGGGTTCGATGAAGAACGTGCCGCGCTGCTGTACCGCGACCATGGCGTAGCTGGTCGCAGGACCCACTTCCCATGCGACCAAACTGCCAAAACTCCGGCTGGGAATATCGCCAGCGAGCGGTTCATAGCCATGGAAAATGCTGTGCATTTGACCCATGCCGCTCGTCTCTGCGAGAAATTGCGAACGGAAACCGAGCAAACCGCGCGTCGGGACGAGATACTTGATATAGGTCGTACCCATCTCGGTACGGATATCCTGCATCGTGCCACGTCGTCCACCGAGCATCTCCACGACTGTTCCAGTCATTGAGTCAGCAACTTCGATATGCACTTCTTCGACCGGCTCAAGCGTTTCGTTGGTATCAGGGTCACGGCGCAAAATGACTTCTGGTTTGCTGATTTCAAACTCATACCCCTCGCGGCGCATAGTTTCGATCAAAATGCCTAGATGAAGTTCACCACGTCCGCTGACGATAAAGCGATCTGGCATATCACCATCTTCGACGCGAAGCGCGAGATTGCTGCGGGTTTCGTTAAACAAACGCTCACGCAAGCGGCGCGACGTTCCCCAACCTGTTTTGCCTTCGCGCCCGGCAAATGGAGACGTGTTGACGCCGAAGGTCATCCGCACAGTCGGTTCTTCGACTCGAATTGCTGGCAAACCCTCTTCGACAGAAACGTCGGCAATCGTATCGCTGATACCAATCGGATCAAGTCCGCCAAACGCAAGAATATCGCCTGCGCTGACTTCTTCGGTTTCGATCTTGGTCAGGTTGAAAAACGTGAACAGGTAATCGAGTCTGCCGGTTTTGCGTTCGCCATTTGGGGTAATCCGCACGACTTGCTGACCGCGCTTGAGCGAACCCGATTGCAAACGTCCGATCCCGATTTGTCCCTTATAGTTGTCGTACTCAATCGACGTGATGAGCAAACGAGCGGGCGAGTCGGGGTCAATTTCTGGTTCTGGAATTTCCTTGATGATGGTTTCAAATAACGGTGCGAGGTCATCCGCCAAATCGGTCGTATATCCTGCTTTGCCTTCCATGCCAATCGCGTAAATCACCGGGAAGCTTGCTTGTTCGTCACTCGCTCCCAATTCGATGAACAAGTCGAACGTCTCATTGAGGACGCTTTCGGCACGAGCAGCGGCGCGGTCGATTTTGTTGATGACGACGATGACGCGCAAACCTTGTTCCAGCGCTTTACGCAGCACGAAACGGGTTTGTGGCATCGGTCCTTCGACAGCATCCACGAGCAGCAGAACGCCATCAACCATGTTCAAGACGCGCTCAACTTCACCGCCAAAGTCGGCATGTCCGGGCGTATCGACGATGTTAACCTTGACGTCTTTCCAATACACAGCCGTGTTTTTGGCGAGAATGGTGATGCCGCGTTCACGCTCCAGCGTATTTGAATCGAGGATGCGTTCGCCCGCCATATCGTTATTGCGGAATACCTTGGTTTGTTTCAACATGCCGTCAACGAGCGTCGTCTTGCCATGGTCGACGTGCGCGATGATAGCGACGTTGCGAATGTCAGATCGCGTTAAAGTCACAGTGTACCTTTGGATTGCATAATTCGTATGATGGATAAGACTAATTTTACCATCCAAAGATTAAGCAATATAGAGGGATTTTGGTCGAACGCTTGAAGTTGTCTTGATTTGTGTGTAAAAGGCGGGGTGCAGAAGCCCCGCCTACTCTGTATTCGGGGAATTTAGCGCACGCCCAGCAGTACTTCGATGGTCAGTTGATCTAAACGTTCGTACGATAAACCGCGACGACCGATGGCGATGCGGTCAAAGGTGTGATTCTTGAGACGATCGGCAGTTTCGACGCTGAAGCCATCCGCCAGATAGCTGAATTCGCCATCATCAGCGTTGATTTGCGCGAGAAGCTGCTGAATTTCTGTATCAGCGTTCCAGCGTGCAGCTTTTTCCTTAAATATCAGATACGTGCGTATACACCCGCGCGCAAAATCTTTAACGCCTTCGTAATCTTCGGTGCGGTAGGCGTGTGCGTCGAAATGACGGCTGCCCGAATAACCGACATCTTCCAAAAATTTGACCAACAAAAAGTTTTGCTTGACCATTGACGAACCGAAGCGGAAATCCTGGTCGTAACGCCCAAAGGCTTGGTCATTCAGGTCGATATGGAACAGTTTACCTGCGTCCCACGCCTGACCGATGGCGTGCAGGAAGTTTAAGCCCGCCATATGTTCGTGGGCGACTTCCGGGTTGACGCCAAAGAGTTCGGGGTGATCGAGCGTGGCAATAAACCCAAGCATCGCACCGACCGTCGGCAAATACAGATCGCCGCGCGGTTCATTCGGTTTGGGTTCGAGCGCGAACTTAAGGTTGAAACCCTGCGACAGTGCATATTCTGCCAAAAAATTGACGCCATCACGATAGCGCTTGATCGCATCCGCCGGGTTTTTGGTCGCGTCGCTTTCTGTACCTTCACGTCCGCCCCAAAACACAAAGAGTTCCGCGCCCAGTTCGACGCCAATGTGCATGGTTTTCATGGTCTTGTGCAGCGCATAGGCGCGTACTTTTGCGTTGTTCGACGTAAAAGCACCATCTTTGAAGATCGGCTCGGTAAACATGTTGCATGTCGCCATCGGCACTTTCAAGCCGGTCGCCGCCAACGCCGCTTTGAAGTCGTCGATGATCTGGCGTTCTTCGGAAGGGGACGCGTCGATAGGCACGAGGTCGGTGTCATGATAATTGACGCCATAAGCACCAACATCCGCGAGCATATGAACAATTTCGACGGGACTAATCGGGTCGCGAACGGGCGTGCCGAATGGATCGCGCCCAACGTTACCCACTGTCCATAATCCAAAGGTAAAGCGATGTTCTGGTTGAGGACTGTAATCTGACATTTTAAGAATCCTTTGTCGATGAATTTATGCTCACTGTCGGGTCGATTGTAACGCGAGTTTCAGCGAGATGAATACTGGGCTTAGCACCAACTCGCACCAGCGAGAGCAGTACGCCAGCGATGATAAACGCGCTGCCCAGCCATAAATTCGTCGTAATGGCTTGATTGAGCAGCAGCACGCTCAAAAGGGTACCGACAAATGGCTGCGCGAAAAAGAACAGCGACGCAATCGACGCATCGACCAGAGCAAAAGCACGATTCCACATCCACATTGCGGCGGCAGTCGAGATAACGCCGAGATACAAAATACCAAGAATCGTGCCGCCGTCGATTACCCCAATCGGACGCGAACCGAGTTCGAGAATTGCTGCCGGAATAGTTAAGAACAATCCGCCAATCAGCGCATAAAAGCTAACGACTAACGTATCAAAGCGGGCGCTCACCGAACGTACCAGCACCGAATATAAACCCCATGTCAGCGCCGCAACCGCCAGTGCCATATCCCCAAAAAATGTCTCCGAGCCGAAATTGGCATTCGCCAGATCAATGATGACGATAACGCCGATGGTCGCCAGCGCGACGGCAGCAATACGGATCGGCGTCAGGCGTTCGCGCAAAATCAGCGCCGCGAACAGCAAAATGAATGCAGGGGATGCACTCGTCACCAACGTGCCGTTGACTGCGGTCGATTTATCGGTGCCGACGAACTGTGCCCCCAGGCTAATGCCGAAACCGACCACACCGACGCCCAACAACCGGAACAGGTCAGCGCGGGTTGTTAGGCTGAACGTTGACGAACGGCTCAAAAACGCTGCCAAGATGATCACTGCCAGGACAAGGCGCATCGTTAGTAACGTAAACGGCGGAATCGTATTTAGCACAACATCCGAGACGACATACATGCCACCCCAAATGGCGGCGGCAGTAAGACCGTAAATGGCACCCCGCGTTTCGTTATTCATAGATTAAATCCCGTATGTTTGTCGGCTCATGATTTACTCATATTTGCGCATGGGGGAATGTGGCAAAGGTACTTATAAATTGAGTATAACAGAAGGCGTGCTGTAAATATCCATCAGTCCAATTTATCAGAAAAGGGCCGTAAAACCCCTGCCTTCAGGCATAGGGATATAAGGCGTCGGTCTTGTGTTTTTTCTGCTGAAATAGCGTATAATAGGGGGAGGTTGACGTGCGAGGTACGAGACGTAAAAATCTGACCTCGATCATAATACCGTAGTTAACGTCAAACACAGCGGGGCATCGCTGTGCTACCGGAGCGACGATAAGATGAAGGTTCGCCTTTGCAGTCGCGTTAAGGGTAGAAGCCCCCGCCTTTAGGCGTGGGAGTATGTTACGCAGCATTACTCTGTTGTAATCTTTAAGAGGATGTGTATAGTTGTCACAGTTGGGTGCTAAATGCAGCCAGGCTAGCTTCTTTTCTAAGCATGATTCAAAGGAGTTTCTATCCATGAGAACCACACGTATTATTGTGTTGGCGCTTGTTCTCGTACTGGCGGTTGGCGCAGTCGCCACGCAAGCACAGGACAACGTGATCCGCATCGTCTCCCAGACGCCGCTTTCGGGTCCGCAATCGGTTTTGGGTATCAGTATGCGTAACGCGGTTGAATTGGCAGTAGACCAACTGGCGGGTCCGATTGAAGAACTTGGTTTCGCCGTCGAATACGTGCCGTATGATGACCAAGCGACGCCCGATGTCGGCGTCTCGAACGCGCAGCAAATCGTCAACGATGCGTCGGTCCTTGCCGTCATCGGTCACTTGAACAGTGGCGTTGCTATTCCGTCGTCGGAAGTTTATAACGACAACGATTTGGTTATGGTGTCGCCCGCGAACACCAACCCGCTTGTCACCGATCGTGCTTACCCGACTGTCAACCGCGTGTGCGGTCGTGACGACTTGCAAGGTCCCACCGGCGCGACATTTGCCGCTGAAACCCTGGGTGTAAGCAGCGTGTACATCCTGCACGACACGACGGCGTACGGTCAAGGCTTGGCGGAATTCTTCCAGGAAGAAGCCTTGGCGCTCGGCATGGAAGTCCTCAACTTTGAAGGCACGGAAGAACCATCGAACTTTGAAACCATCTTGTCGCCAATTCTGGCACAAGAACCAGAGTTGATCTACTTCGGCGGCATCTACAGCCAAACCGGCATCTTCATTGCTCAGGCGCGTGCGGCTGGTTATGAAGGTCTGTTCATGGGCGGCGATGGTTTTGACTCGTCGGAATTCGCGGCGCTCGGCGGCGATGCGGCAATCGGTACGTACTACACGTCGGTTGCAGCGCCCGCGACGGTTTATCCGGCGGCAGCGCAGTTCATTGAAGATTACACCGCCGCCTATGGCGAAGCGCCACAGCCGTTTGCGGTGCAGTCGTATGTCTCGACCGACGTCGCACTGCAAGCGATTTTGCGTCTGCTCGAAAGCAATGGCGGCGTGCTGCCGTCACGTGCTGAAGTCGCGGCAGAAGTTCGCGCGACCGAAGATTACGAAGGTTTGACTGGCTCGATCACGTTTGACGACAATGGCGACCCCGAAGTCGGTCTGTATTATGTGATCGAAGTCGTGTCGGGCGACCCAGAAGCGTGGAACGAAAACACGGTCATCGCAGAAATCACGCTCGACTCGCCCTTGATAGCGTCGATGATGATGGAAGAAGAAATGGCAACACCGGAAGCGACCCCCGGTTCGTAACCTGCATTCGCTGTAATAAGGGCGGTACGCTGTCCGGTCGATGGCGCGCCGCCCTTTTTCATTCATCTTGGAGTCGCGTATGAGTTTGCAATTGGCATCTTCGGAAACGGTCATCGCGCCGCCTTCCATCAACCCGCTCATGAGTGTTGGCAACTGGATTTATCGCTTTATCCTGTTTCCACTTGGGCAAATGACCGTTTTCATTGTCGGCGCAGCAGTTATCCTGACGCTTTTCTCCTACGGCTTGGCGCTGTTGTTCCCCGAACCACGTCCAGGGATTAACCTGGCGGCTCAGATTAGTACCCAACTTCCCGGAATGATCATCACGGGTATAAGTATCGGCTTTGTGTACTCGATGATCGCGCTCGGTTATACGTTGGTTTATGGCGTACTTAAATTTATCAATTTCGCGCACAGCGAAATGTTTATGGTGGGGTCGGTCATTGGCTTTGAAGTCATGCGCCGTGTGTTCGATGAAGGACACCTGGGCGCATGGGCACCCGTTCTGCTTGTTTTGGTGACAGTCTTGCTATCCATGTTATTCAGCGGCACGCTTGCAGTGGTCATTGAACGTGTGGCATATCGTCCGCTGCGTGGTGCGCCGCGTCTTGTTCCGTTGATTACTGCGATTGGTATCAGCTATATTCTGATTGACAGCACGCGCGCGATTATGACGCTCACGCGCAACGATTTTAACCTGACATACCCTACCAACGAGATCGATTGGCTAAATACGCCAATCCCTGTGTCTTTTCAAAGCTTTGCAAGCGGCGGCACAAACTTTGGTGGGCAACTGGTCGAGCAAATTAACGCTGATGGTGCCGATTACGAAAGTTTTCGCATTGGCGATGTAACGTATGAAAATTTGTATATCGGCGGAATCACCATCGGTGGCAAACCGATTAAGAATACCGACCTGCGAACCTTGACAGTAGGCGAGTCGCTGACTCCAGAAGCGATAGAGGTCAATGGTCAACCGATACGTGACTTGATAGAGATCGCCAACGTCGTCAATATTCGCATCACATCGATCATCGTTGTGATCAGTGCGGTCTTGATGCTGCTGGTCCTGAATTTCTTCGTCAATGGGACGAAGTTGGGGCGCGGGATACGCGCGGTTTCTCAAGACCAGGCGACTGCTGGATTGATGGGGATTAACGTCAACCGGATGGTCGCGCTCACGTTCTTCATCGGAGGTGCGTTTGGCGGCGGTGCTGGTGCGTTGTTTGGTATGAATGCTGGAACTGTGACGCCTTATGTCGGGTTTATTCCCGGAATCAAGGCGTTTACCGCGGCGGTTTTAGGCGGTATCGGAAACGTGACGGGCGCGTTGCTCGGCGGGTTGACATTGGGGTTGATCGAGTCGTTCTTGAACGGCATCCTCGTGTATTTCCCAGCACTCGGTCAGCGTTACACCGACATTTTTGCGTTCTCGGTGCTTATCTTTATCTTGATCTTCCGCCCCAGTGGTATTTTGGGCGAACGAGTGGACGAAAAGGTATAGGCGATGGCGGCAACAGCAGTAAATACTCCCCCCCGACAAAACCCAATACGGGCGTTGTTCGCCAATCGTTACGCGGCAGCAGTTTTGGCAATCGCCTATGTTGTCATCACGGGTGTCATGCTGCTTGGTCTTGACCAAAACAGCCTGTGGTTTCCAGCGGCGAATATGTGCGTTTTTCCTTTGTTCGCCTTGTCACCGCTCGTGATTTTGGGCGCACCCTTGCGCCCGATTGTCAAGACATCACTGGTCTTAATACTGATGATCGTGGTCATGCCGATCATCGGTTTGATCAATTCGACGTATCTGGAACTTGCCATTCAAATCTCGATTTTTGCTGGCTTGGCGCTCGGTCTGAATGTCGTCGTTGGCTTCGCGGGATTGCTCGATCTGGGCTATGTCGCTTTCTTCGCTGTTGGCGCGTATCTGTGGGCAATGTTTACATCACCCGCCGAAACCCTATTCTTGATCAACGGCTGGATTGTGCCCGATTGGGCGTTCTATATTTTTATCTTTATCGGTGTCGGTGCGGCGGGCTTAGTCGGGATTTTGCTTGGTTTACCCGTGCTGCGCTTGCGCGGCGACTATCTCGCTATCGTCACGCTCGGCTTTGGGGAAATGATCCGCGTTTTGGTGCGTAATCTCGATGCGCCGATCAACTTCACCAACGGCTCGCAAGGCTTGCACAATATCGGGCGTCCACCAATACCCATTGGGTTGAACGAACTAACGGGTGGATTGGCATTGAGAATTACCGGACGTACCGAAAATATCGATGTGCTGTCGCGCCAAATCCTGTTTTATTTGCTGGCAATTGTGATGCTCACCGTAATCATCCTTCTGGCGCGGCGGCTGGAAAATTCGGCGATTGGGCGCGCATGGACGGCGATCCGCGAAGATGAGATCGCCGCAATTGCAATGGGTGTGCCGTTGGTGCGGATGAAGCTGCTTGCATTTGCGACAGGGGCATCATTTGCGGGCGCGATTGGTGTACTGTACGCCGCTAAGCAAACCTTTATTGATCCCAGTAGTTTTGTCCTTCTCCAGTCAATTCAGATTTTGGCAATGGTGATCGTCGGCGGGATCGGTGGCATTCGCGGCGTCGTGTTGGGCGCGATGATCATCACGCTGCTCGACTTGCATATTTTATCTAATTTGTCACAGCAGTTGAACGCGCTGCGAAATGTCGATTTCGTCGTGCCGTTGATTAATTTTCATGTGCGCGATTGGCCCGTCCAGCTTGAACCAGCGAAGTATCAGCCGCTTGTATTCGGTTTGATCCTCGTGCTGATGATGTTGTTCCGTCCGGCTGGGTTGCTTCCTGAACGACGGCGCAGTTTGGAACTGCGTCGCAGTAAAGATGACGAACTGCCAACGGACGTAGAACCTGTAAACACATTTGAAGTTCGCGCCGCGAACCCCGACTTATAGAAGGAAAAGGCGCTGTTATGTCATCTATTTTGGAAACGCGTGGTCTCGCTAAGTCGTTCGGGGGCATTCGCGCAGTTCGTGAGATCAATATCGATATTCCCGTCAACAGCATTAGCTCGATCATTGGACCGAATGGGGCGGGTAAAACCACGCTGTTCAATTTATTGACTGGAATCTATAAGCCGGATACCGGCACGATCCAGTTCAATAATCGTTCGTTAATTGGGCTGCGTCCTGACCAGGTCAACGCGGCGGGCGTCGCACGTACCTTCCAGAGCATTCGTTTGTTCCCAAATATGACTGTCCTCGAAAATGTGATGGTTGGGATGCATTCGCGGTTGAAAGTTAATTTATTGACGACGGTGCTTCGTATCGGCGGCTTCAACCAGCAGGAAGAAAACGTCCGCCAGCACGCCAGTGACTTACTTCGCTTTGTCGGTTTGGCTGGCAAAGGGGATGAGATCAGTCGCAATCTGCCGTATGGCGACCAACGCCGTGTCGAAATCGCGCGTGCGCTGGCGAGTGACCCGAAACTAATTTTGCTCGATGAGCCGACGGCGGGCATGAACCCGAACGAATCTGAAGTGGCGATGCGCTTGTTTCGTCGCATCCGCGATGAACTCGGTATCACGGTCGTGTTGATCGAACACGATATGCGTGTGGTCATGGGCATTAGCGAACAAATCACCGTTTTGGACTTCGGACAGAAGATCGCAGAAGGCACGCCGGAGACAATCCGCAGCAACCCACATGTGATCGAAGCCTATTTAGGGCGGCGCGCGGCGGGCACCCAGGCAGATAAGCCGCTTAACGAGAAGAAGGCAGCGCTATGACTCCGCTATTGCAGTTGGAACGATTGCACACGTACTACGGACATATTCACGCGCTGCGCGGTATTGATTTGGTCGTCAATCAAGGCGAAATTGTCACGTTGGTCGGCTCAAATGGCGCGGGCAAAAGTACAACCCTGCGCACAATCAGCGGGCTGGCGAAGGCGCGCTTTGGCAACGTGATGTTGAACGGTGAAACGATCACCAACAAAAAGCCACACGAAATTGCGTCGTTGGGTATTGGACACGTCCCGGAAGGACGACGTATTTTTCCACTGCTGACCGTGCGCGAAAATCTCGAAATTGGGGCGTGGAGCAGCAAGGCGGATAATCGTCATATGCTCATGCGTATGGAAGAAATGTACGGATTGTTTCCGCGTTTGAAAGAACGCGTCGCTCAAAAAGGTGGCACGCTTTCGGGCGGTGAACAACAAATGTTAGCGATTGCGCGCGCGTTGATGAGCGAACCCAATATTTTACTGCTCGATGAGCCGTCGATGGGGTTGGCACCTGTCCTTGTCGAAGGCATCTTCGAGATTATCCAGCGCATCAATGAACGCGGCACGACGATCTTACTCGTCGAACAAAATGCGCTCATGGCGCTTGAAGTCGCAAATCGTGGGTACGTTTTACAAACGGGCGAAGTCGTCTTGAATGATAACGCACAGTCACTCATGAACAACGATATGATCCGCCGCGTGTATTTAGGCGAAAATTGATGGCATTAAGGTAATTAGACTTCGCTGGGGCAAAGTATGGTGACTCTTTGTGACTCGCCGCTTGGCGATTATAAAACCGAAAAACGTATCGGACGTGGTGGAATGGCACAGGTTTATCGTGCCATTCATCTTCCTACAAAGCGGGTCGTCGCACTTAAAGTAATCGATTATGCGACAGCCTTAGGAGATACGAAAACATTTAAGCTGCGATTTGCATAAGAAGCCCACCTAATCGCCTCACTTGAATATCTGCGCATCGTTCCAATTTACGATTATGGTATTGCGGATGATGGACTGGCGCATATCGCCATGCGATTGCTGCCGCGTTCGCTGCACGATTCTATGAAAAAAACGCCGCTCACCCTTTCACAAGCGTGGGTGATTTTTTCGCAGGTTGCCGAAGGTGTCAGCTATGCGCATGATCGTGGCATCATTCACCGCGACATCAAACCGAGCAATATCTTGCTTGACGACGTGGATAATGCCTACGTGACAGATTTTGGGTTAGCAAAACTGCTCGAAGCATCGCTGCATCTGACACTGACTGGGCTCATCGTTGGCGCACCCATTTATGCATCGCCGGAACAATTGATGGGTAGACCGACCGATACACGGACGGATATATACAGCCTGGGTGTGTTGGTTTATCACATGTTGATGGGGCGGCATCCGTTTGATGCTGTAGGGCTTGATATCACTCGCTCGATTCGGAATATGCTGCGCTTTCGGCGCGCGAAATGATCGGGTTGCTGGAAACATATGGTATTCCCGTACGGCTGTATGACGCGCAGATGAGTGCTGACTCGCAGGCAAATCTGATCATGTCGGCGTTGAATGACGGCGCAGTGGGGATGATTGTATGTCCGCTAGATGAGCCGCGAATCGCTTCTGCGCTTGCCGAAATTAACGCGCGTCACGTGGCGCTTGTGCTACTTACGCCATTACAAGGCAACTATCACGCTGCGAATCTCAATCAAAATCAATATAGTATGGGCTATCTCGTCGGTGAGATGGCTGGTTATTACATCCAACGAACGCTTATGGGCAACGCAAATGTTATCCTGGTCACGATGGAGTCGCTGCCAGGCATTCGTGAGCGGGAGGCGGGAATGCGAGCAGGCTTATCCGCATATTTGAACGCGCGTATTGTGCAAACCATTTCGTATCAACCAAACGACTCAATACGTGCGGAATTTGCCACGCAGGTTTTGGATGCCGGAATCACGTTCGACGTGGTGCTGACTTTTCACGATACCATCGCTTTTGGCGTTGTTGAAACACTGACAGAAGCCGGGATCGCGCCCGGTGCAGTGAGTATTTTTAGCATCGGTGGCGAAACGCCCGCCCAATCGTATGTGATCAGCGGGCGTTACTTGCGCGGGACAGTGATATCAGATCGGATTGCGGCAAGTCATGCCGCTGTGAATTTGATGGTGCGCTTATTGCATAATGTTCCCGTGCCAGAATATGTCTATATTCCAGTTCTCGATGTGCTTACGGGGCAGACGATCCGCTAAGTGCGATGACGCCTTCGCTATTGCTGCTGATGTATAACGTGCCGTCGTATAGAACTGGCGACGCGCTCCGATAATCACCCTGCCGCCCGGTTTGATAACGCCATAATTCAGTGCCAGTGTCGGCATCCAGACCATACATCAAGCCTTCAAACTCGCTTAAGGTATAAATGACGCTGCCCGCGTAACTTGGTGACGAATACGCTGGACTGCCGATTTCGAACTGCCATTGGATGTCGCCGCTCACAATATCAAGCGCATATAAATAGCCACCCAGCGTGTTGAAATAGACACGATCTTCGGTGACGGCGGGTGACGAATAACTCTGACTGCCAAGTTCGCTCATCCAAACCGACTCGCCCGATGCTGCGTCAAGTGCATAAGCCAATCCGTCGTAACTGGCGAAATAGACGATGTTATCAATGACCGCAGGCGATGAATCGATGCCTCCGCCCGTTTCATACCTCCAGATCACCGTGCCTGTCGTCGCATCGAGTGCGAACAAATCGCTGCTCCGGCTGCCGACATACACGACGTTATCGACGACAGCGGGAGACGACCACACTTCGCCGCCTGTATCGAACTGCCATAAAATCGCACCGGTCTCAATATCAAGCGCATAGATATTGTTGTCTCGGCTGCCAATATACAGACGACTGTCTACGATGGTCGGTGAGGCATATATTTCACCATCCGTCACCGTCTCCCAGATCATTTCGGCTGTTGCGGCGTCGAGCGCATAAATTCGCCGATCCAAGCCGCCGACATACAGCACGCCATCCACAACCGCGGCGGTCGAGACAATTGGCGCATCGGTCGAGAATTCCCAGTTAAGGTCACCTGTAAGGCGGTCGATCGCGTAAAGCGTACCATTTTCGCTGCCGACATAGACATTTGACTCGGTGACGGCGGCACTGGTACGTGCAGGACGCGAAATCTGATACTGCCACAGCAACGTTGGCTGTACGCGCACAGCGGACGAGTTATAGACGCCGGAATGCGTCACGGTACCGCGAAACGTCGTTTCAATGACAGCGTCGTCTTGAGCCACGGCGACCAGTGTCATACAAAAAACGGCGACGATTGTTGTAAGCATCCATTTCATGAAAGATGTTCTCCATCCTACTTGGTTCTCGTTTCTTTTCAGACTACGCTGCAAAGCTGAACCACAGTTAAGAATACGGTGTATTTCAGACTACGTGTGCTAAAATTAATTAAATCCAGGTTTGATTAATTTGAGGCGATGATGATCAGTACGAATGGCAATTATGCAGTGGCGGAGACCTATCAGGGCTTTGATTTTTTTAAACTTGACAATTTTTTGAGCGACCGTCAGCGGGATATCCGCGCGCAAATTCAGGCATATGGGCGCGACATGGTGCTGCCCACGATCAATAGTTACTGGGATAAAGCGGAGTTTCCGCGCGCGATGGCGATGGGACTGCGCGATATGCCGATCAATATCATTGGCGGCATGATTCACGGCTTTGAAAGCGCAGGACTCGACCCGCTCGAAATGGGGTTGGTCATGTATGAACTGGGCAAACTCGATGGCTCTTTGTCAACGTTTTATGGCGTTCATTGCGGTTTGGCGATGGCGTCGATCGGTCTGCTTGGTTCAGATGAACAGCGCGAACGCTGGTTACCCGCGATGACACGGTTGGAAAAAATTGGCGCGTTCGCATTGACCGAGCCTCTGCGTGGGTCGGCGGCAATCGACGTGCAAACGACAGCGCGCCGCGACGGTGATACGTATATCTTGAATGGGGCGAAGCGATGGATTGGCAATGCGTCAATCGCTGACCTGATCGTGATCTGGGCACGCGACGAAAAGGGTGAATTTGGCGGATTCATCGTGGAAAATCCGCGCGAGACTGAGGGCATGATCATTGAAGATATTACAGGTAAAATTGGCAAGCGAGCATTGTTGAACGCCGACATAACGCTGAACAATGTGCGCGTTCCGGCGGCAAATCGGCTGGTAAAAACAAAAGCCTTCAAAGACGTTGCGAAAGTCCTGGTTTTGGGGCGTACAGGTGTAGCGTGGGAAGCCGCAGGCTGTGCGGCAGGGGCGTATGAACTCGCGTTGGAATATGCGAAAGTGCGCGAACAATTCGGAAAACCGATTGCGAGCTACCAGTTGATCCAGCAGAAATTGGTCGAGATGGCTACAGAAGTCACCTTGATGCAGTTGATGTGCTTCCAGCTTGCGTCATTGACCGCAACCGGACAACTGAACGAAAATATCGCATCGATGGCGAAATACAATAATGCCCGCAAAGCGCGCTACGTTACACAACTTGCGCGCGAAACATTGGGCGGCAATGGTATCTTGATCGAAAATCACATCGCACGCCTGATGACCGACGCCGAGATCATCTACACCTATGAAGGTACAAACGAAGTCAACATGTTGATCGTTGGGCGCGAACTCACCGGCATCAACGCGATTTATTAGCTCACCTTATGCAGATTGCCCTCATCCTAAATCCTTCTCCCTCAGGGCTGAGGGAAGAGGGGCAGGGGGTAAGGGCTGAAAACGAGGGGCTTGCGTAAGGTGAGTTATTAGCACGCATTGTGTCAAGGGCGGGTCGTAAACCCGCCCCATAAGGCGATTAGCGGCGATACTCGTCGCCGCAATCGCCAATGATCGTGTAAAGATTATTCGCTTGTGCGCTGATGGCTTCAATCTGCGCGCGATCTTCTGCGTCGAGCACGAGATCGAAAACACGCGCGTTATCAGTGCGGTGTTCAGCGACGCCTAACCGTGCGCCAACGATGACGCCTGCAACGGCGGGTTTATCCAGAATATAACGTGTAGCGACATTGGCAATGCTGACAGTGTGCTTATCGGCAATGGTCTTCAAGCGCGTGAGCAGAGTCTGGAATAAGCTCCAACCACCCCATGCATCGATCATGTTTTTGTATTTGCGCAGACTCGCCGTATTGAGGACGCTGTAGCCGGGTTCTGCCACGCCGAGAAATTTCTCTGATAGCAAGCCGCCGCATACTGTGCCATATGGAAGCAGTGCGATTGTGTTTGCCTGACAATAGTCGATCATACGGACTTCGGGGCGGCGGTCGATGATTGAAAACTGAACCTGGTTGGATACAATGCGGATTCCGTTTTCGGTGATGATTTGCAGTCGTTCGGTATCGAAGTTAGTCAGCGCCAAATGCCGTATCCAGCCTTGATCCCGCAATGCCGCCATGTGTTCGAGCGCATCGAGATAGGCACGGTCGTTATAATCCCACCAATGAAACTGCAATAAGTCGAGTGTTTCGGTCGCCATACGGCGGCGTGAAACGTTAATCGCTTGCTCGACAATCTGGCGTGTCATGGGTGTGGGGCGGGGTACCCACTTGGTGAAGGCTTGAAAATCAGTCGGCGCGACTTCACCGTCTGCTGTACGCGCTTGACGAAACAAACCGATAAAATCTTCGGCGGGTCCATAATGATCGGCTAAATCCCACGTTTTGTAGCCGTCATGGTGATAATCGTGCATACTCAAAAGTGCGCTGCGAGGCTCAATTGCACCATGTGCCCCCGATACTTGCCACATGCCGTTAAGTAAACGACAAATGCGTAGGTCAGTGGTGAGGTCGAAATAGGCAGAAGTAGGCAGCATTCGTTAGGTTCCTGTTCTCAATAGACCGGCTGGCGATAAACTGAAGATGAAAATTCAACCGCTTATTCTAATCGTCGATGACGAATCTACCGTGCGCGAGGTGGTTCGGAAATACCTTGAAGTGGAAGGATTTCGCGTACTTGATGCGGAAACGGGTGCGCAAGCACTTACTTTTGTGCGCGATCACATGCCGAATTTAGTGATTTTAGACGTGATGCTGCCGGGAATCGATGGCTTTACCCTGTCGCAATCCATCCGAGAGTTAATGAGCGATGTATCGTCGCAATCGGATACCGAAGTTCCGATCATGTTTTTGACCGCGCGCACGAGCGAGCTGGATCGGATTGCGGGATTTGAACTCGGTGCCGATGATTATATCGTCAAGCCATTCAGCCCGCGCGAACTGGTCGCACGCGTTAAGGCAGTGATGCGGCGTTCGGGCACTATAAAAAATAACGGTGACGAAAAACCGATGCATTTGGGGACACTGCACATTGATCCGCGCAGCCGTGAAGTTCATATGAACAACGCACTGGTCGTATTGACAGCGAAAGAGTTCGATTTGCTGTTGTTCTTCGCCCGTCACCCACGTCAAGTCTTCACACGCGAGCAACTACTGAACCAGGTGTGGGGTTACGAATTCTATGGCGATGAAAGTACCGTCACCGTGCATATTCGTCGTATCCGTGAGAAAGTCGAAAATGACCCAAGTGAACCAACGATCCTGCAAACAGTATGGGGTGTCGGGTATAAATTCGAGCCGAGTGTAACATGACCAATATAGACGATCTGACACTGTTAGTGATTAGCCTGACGGGAATCGCGGTGATTACGCTCTCCATCGCGTATGTGATGTATTGGTTTCAATTGATGCGCTGGTTGTACAGCTTGCGTTGGGCACTTTTGACGGTCATGCTGCTCACCATTATGCTGATTTTCCTCAATGTATGGATTACCACCAAACTGATGTTCATCAGCACCATCGATTTTCGCATCGCGACCATGTTGTTTGTGTTCGCGGGGCTGGTGGCATTAGTCTTCGGATTTTTGATTTCCAATTCGATGATCGAAAGCATCCGCGATATGAACCGCGTCGCGACCACGCTGTCAGAGGGTGATTTATCGGTGCGTATGATAGTGCACGGCAACGACGAATTAGCGCATTTTGCGCTCACTTTCAACATGATGGCAGAACGCCTCATGTCCATGGAAAAGGAACGTCTAGAATTAGAGCAAACGCGCAAAAATCTCATCGCGTGGACATCGCACGACTTGCGCACCCCGCTCACCGCGATCCGCGTTATGGTCGAAGCGATGAACGATAAAGTTGTCGTTGATCCTGCCACTATGACGCGCTATTTCGCGAATGTGCAATCTGAAATCGAAAACCTGAGCCGTTTGATTGATATGCTGTTAGAAATGGCACAGCTTGATGCTGGTTATCTCTTGCTAAAGCGTGAAAACAGTTCGCTGCGCGATTTAATCTCGGATACTCTGGGTGCGATGACCGTTCGTGCCTCCCAGCATAACGTTGCACTCCAGGATCAAGTTGACCCCACAATTGACTCCGTTTATATGGCAGCCGATAAAATTCAGCGTGTACTTAATAACCTGCTCGATAACGCAATTCGATATACGCCGCGTAATGGGGTGGTGCGTTTGAAAGCGTGGTTGGAGGGCGATATTGTGAAAGTTCGGGTGCAAAATACCGTAGATACTGCGGATATGCCTGATATTTCGAGGTTTTTTACCCATTTTTACCGTGCCGAAGAAGCGAGAGCGCAAACAAAGGACGGGTATCGCGGGGTGGGATTAGGCTTGGCAATCGCGCGTGGATTTGTCGAAGCACACGATGGATCGATCAAAGCAGAAATGACGACTGACCACGAGATTGCGATTACATTTTCGCTGCCGCGTCATGCCAATGGTACACGTTCTTGATGGTTTTCTTCTAAGCTTGCTACACTCATCAGGTTGCATAAATGATCGCTAAAGGACACCCCAAAATGGCATTACGAGTCACCGTATGGAACGAAGGTCGTCATGAAAAACATAACGCGGCGATCGCCGCACTTTACCCGAATGGTATTCACGGCGCGATTGCTGATGGCTTGCGCGCACATGGCTTTGACGCGCACACCGCGACGCTCGATGAGCCAGAACATGGCTTGACGGACGATGTGCTGGCAAATACCGATGTGCTGACATGGTGGGGACATATGGCGCATGGCGATGTAGACGATGACATTGTCGAGCGGGTATTCGAGCGCGTGCTAAATGGTATGGGGTTGATCGTACTGCACAGTGGTCATTTCTCGAAAATCTTCAAGAAATTGATGGGTACAAGTGGCAACTTGAAATGGCGGGAAATTGGTGAAAAAGAGCGCGTGTGGTGCGTCAACCCCGCGCATCCGATTGCCGATGGCATCCCTGATCATTTCGAAATTGACAAGTCTGAGATGTACGGCGAACCGTTTGGTATTCCCGAACCGGATTCGCTGGTATTCGTCAGTTGGTATCAAGGGGGTGAAGTATTTCGGAGCGGGGCGTGCTTTTATCGTGGCTTAGGTAAAGTGTTCTACTTTAGTCCAGGTCACGAAACCTATCCGATCTATTATCATCCGCTTGTGGTCAAAATCATCGCCAATGGGGTGAAATGGGCTGCACCGACGGCTGGGCCTGCTATCGAAGTTGCCAATCGCCCGGAACCGCTTGAAAACATCTCGGATCGCGCCGAATGAGCAAGGTCATTTTGATCGTAAGTGATGCTTTACGTGATGACGCAGCGCAGCAGGGTATGGGGTATTTGCAGCATCTGGTCGAAGTGAAAAAAGCAACACGCTTTCATGTGACGGCAGAACTGCCAACGATGTCGCGCCCAAACTACGAAGCCCTGCACACAGGGGTGAGCAGCAGTACGCATGGCATCGTCAATAACAGCATCGTGCGCCGCTCGATCATGCCAAATGTGTTTGAACTAGCACGCGCGGCGGGCAAAGTAACGGCAGCGTCCGTTTATGCGTGGTATTCAGAGCTGTATAATCGTGTGCCTTATGATGCGGTGCTGGATCGTGAAGTCGATGACGCGGCGCTGAACATCCAGCATGGTCGTTTCTATACGGCGTATGATATGCCCGATGATGAAGTGTTCGCCGCAGCGGCAACATTGCTGCGCCGTTACATACCCGATTATTTACTGATACATCCGATGTTATTGGATACGCTCGGCGAAGCGTACGGCGCACAAAGTGAACAGTATCGCAAACAGGTCATCGTACAAGACGGGTTAATCGCCAGTTTGCTGCCCGATGCGCTCAAAGCGGGCTATACAATCATGGTGACAGCCGATCATGGCATCAGCGATGACCGGATACATGGTGGTACAACCGATGATGTGCGTCGCGTTCCACTTTACATCATGACCCCCGACGAATCGGGCGCAGGCGACACCGACAAAACTGTCTCGCAGCTTCAAATTGCGCCGACCGTACTCAAGCTGCTCGATATGCCCATCCCAGAGACGATGAAAGGTCATCCGCTCGTGTGAGCGTTGAAACGGTCAAAAATCAATATGACACCAGAACAGTTGCAAAGTGCGTTGAACTTCGCGTTAGATGCCGCGTGGCACGCGGGTAAGCTTACACTTGGATACTACCAGACTGGGTTAGGTGTCGAGCGAAAAGCCGATAATTCACCCGTGACGCAAGCTGACCAGGAATCCGAGAAAATGCTGCGCGTCATGATCGAAAAGTACTACCCAGATCACGGCATTGTCGGAGAAGAATTTGGTCGCAAAGAAAGCAAAAACGGTTTGTATTGGACGGTTGACCCGATCGATGGGACAAAGTCGTTCATATGCGGCGTGCCGTTCTACAGCAACTTGCTGGCACTGGTCGATGAAAACGGCAAATCTGTCGTCGGCGTCGCTAATTTCCCGGCGCTGGGTGACGTTATCTACGCCGCGCACGGTTTAGGCTGTCGCTGGAACGGAAGACCCGCGCACGTCAGTACGGTGGATACGCTCTCTAATGCAGTCTTGCTGGCGAGCGATTTAGTTGGCTACGGCGAGCGACAATCGCGTTTTGAGCAGTTGATCAGCACGAGTTATATCCAGCGAACGTGGGGTGATGCCTATGGTTATTGTCTGGTCGCTACCGGGCGCGCTGATATCATGATCGATCCGATCATGTGGTTATGGGATTGTGGACCGTTGCAGGTAATTCTGGAAGAAGCAGGCGGGACTTTCACGGATTGGAATGGCACGCCGACGATCCATGCCAGCGAAGCGGTAGCGACTAACGGGGCATTGTTCGACTCGGTGATGGCGATCACACGTGGGCATTCAATATGACGATAATTACATTCAACGATCGCGCCGCTGCGTGGTATCAAGCGGCACGTCCGCGCACGCTAACAGCGACTTATGCGCCATTGGGGTTAGCGGGCGTCATCGCGCTTGACCAAAACGAATTTGAACTAATCCCATTTGTGCTGGCGTTGATCGGCGCACTTTTCCTGCAAGTCGCCGCCAACTTGATCAACGAGTATTTCGATTTCAAACGCGGCGCGGATGCACTTAAGGTCGCAGGACAGGGCATGATCATCAAGAACGCTGTCCTGACACCGCAAGCGGTCTTGATTGGCGCGATTGTGACCGTGCTGCTTGGCTGCATCATCGGCTTGATCCTGCTCTTTCAAAGTGGATCGCTGCTGTTATGGATCGGGTTAGGGGGTGTACTGGTCGTGATCACATATACGGCAGGTCCCTTCCCGTTGGCATATAACGGCTTGGGCGAAGTGGCAGTGTTTATCTTTATGGGACCGTTGATGGTTTTGGGCGCGTATTATGTGATGGCACGTCAGTTCGATTGGCTGCCGGTAATTGCGGGGCTGCCGCTTGGTTCGATGGTCGCGGCGATCTTGCACGCGAACAATATCCGTGACCGCGACGCTGACCGTGCCGTCAACAAACGTACGCTGGCGTTGTTATTCGGATTGCGCGGCGCGCGCATCGAATATGTGGTGCTGGTCGGCGGCGCGTATGTGATCGTGGCGCTGCTGGTTTTGCTCGGCTATATGCCGCCGACAACGCTGCTGGTTGCTGTCACGTTGCCCGAAGCGATTAAGCTAATTCAGATCATCTATAGCACAACGGATCCAACGCTGCTACACCCCGCGCAAGGCAGAACCGCGAAGCTGCACGGTGCGTTCGGTTTATGGTTGGTCGTCGGCTGGTTAGGATGGCTGATTTTGGACATTGTGATATGACATGAACGGGCGGGCTTGTTTCCGCCCGCTACGCTTTAGCCCCGCAATAAATCGAGTGCCCCGTTGACCAGGAGCGCCGTCCCCGTGTGAAAGACGGACTCGTCCAAATCAAAGATCGGGCTGTGATGCGGGCGATTTACAGCGTCCAGCTTCGCGCCGAGCAAGAACATCGCGCCAGGTGCAGCGCGTGTCATAAAACTGAAATCTTCGCCACCCATGCCCGGCTCATCGGGCAGCAGCATATCGGCATTGTATTCTTTTGTGACAAGATCGCGCAGTTGCGCCGCGACCGTCGGATCGTTATAAACCGACGGGCAGCCTTTGATAATATTCAACTCAAAGTCGCCGCCGAATGCGCGCGCGACCGCAAGCGCTGATTCGAGTTCTGCCCACAACTGCTGACGAATCGCCTCCTCATAACTGCGGATCGTCCCAGTGAGCTTGACCTCGTCGGGGATGACATTTTCAGCAACGCCGCCATGCACCGACCCGATGGATATCAAGGCGGCTTTGGTGGGGTCGATGCGCCGTGCGCGGATGCCATGAATGGCGTTGATCACTTGTGCCAGAATGAAAATTGGGTCAACGCCTTTATCGGGGTGGGCGGCATGAACGCCGATGCCCTTAATCGAGGCGTGAAAAGTATCCGCTGCCGCCGAAATATAACCGTCTTCGACGACGACTTTTCCGGCGGGTAAATCGCTGGCGACATGCAGCGCGATCACGTTGTCAACGCCGTTCATCGCGCCTTCTTCGACCATACGTTGACCGCCGCTCTTGCCTTCGATGTCGTTAGTTTCTTCACACGGTTGGAAAAACAACCGAATTTCACCAGGCAGTTGCGCTTGATGAGCAGCAAAAATATGTGCCGCGCCGAGCAGCATGGCAGTATGTGCGTCGTGCCCACACGCGTGCATTTTGCCGGGGACTTGTGAGATGAAATCGGTTGTGTTCAACTCATGTACAGGAAGCGCGTCCATATCGGCACGTAGTGCCACCGTGCGCGCACCGTGACCTATCGCCGCGACTATACCTGTTTTCCCAACGCCTGTACGGACTTCATAACCAAGTTCTCGCAGCGTGGACGCCACCAGATTCGCGGTGCGAATTTCTTCAAAACCGAGTTCGGGATGACGGTGTATATCACGCCGCCACGCGACGATTTTGGCTTGCAAAGCGTGCGCTTGCGCGATGACGTCGCGGTGATCCAACATGGTTGTTCTCCGATAAATTGCACATTATGATAATGCGTTTTTAACATGAATTGGACGCGAAACATAGTCCCACCACGAAAGAGGTGCAAGATCGACATCGAAACTTTGAAATCGCTCTTTTTACTTGATCCAGCGGTGAATTTTCTGAATCATGGTTCGTTCGGCGCTTGCCCACGTGTTGTTTTCGAGGCGTATCAACGCTGGCAGTTGGAACTTGAACGTCAGCCTGTCGAGTTTTTGGGGCGGCGCATTGATGGATTGCTCGATCACGCGCGTGCGGTCTTGGCGGATTACGTTGGCGCTGATCACAACGATCTTGTGTTCGTTCCGAATGCGACCACCGGGGTTAATTTGGTAGCGAGGTCGCTCAAATTGAAAGAATATGACGAAATTCTGACGACCGACCACGAGTATGGCGCGTGTATGTACACATGGCAGTTTGTCGCGCAAAAAACGGGTGCACGCCTGGTGCAGCGCCAGATGCCGCTTCCGTTGACGACTCCAGACGATTTTGTTGAGTATTTTTGGGGTGGCGTTACCGAACGCACGCGCGTGATTTATATCAGCCACATCACATCACCGACGGCATTGATTTTTCCTATCGACGAAATTTGTCGCCGCGCACGAGCAGCGGGCATTATCACGGTCATCGATGGGGCGCACGCGCCGGGTCATGTGCCGCTCAATCTGCGTGCTTTGAATGCAGATTTTTATACCGGGAATTGTCATAAATGGATGTGCGCGCCGAAAGGATCGGGGTTTTTGTACGTGCGGCATGCATATCAAGGACTGGTCGAACCTGCAATCATCAGTTGGGGCTGGGAAGATGACGGGTCATTCATCGCCAAACAACAAAAACAAGGGACACGCGATTATGCCGCTTATTTGACTGTGCCAACGGCGATCCAGTTTTTGAATGATCACGACTGGGCGACGGTTCAAACTCAGTGCCGCGCGATGATCGCGGGTGCGCAACGCGACTTGTCAGATTTATTCGCTTTGCCCGCGCTTGCGCCTCCGATGTGGTTGGGACAAATGGTAACAGCGCGGCTGCCTGCGTGTGATATCGTATCGACCAAAGTGCGCCTGTATGATGATTATCAAATCGAAATCCCAGTCATTGATTGGAAGGAAGAACAGTTTATCCGGGTTTCAATGCAGGGCTATAATACGCATACTGACATCGCCCAGCTTATTACCGCACTGCGGGAGATATTTATTCATAATGGCTCTTGGAATCGTTGATCTGGTGCTGCGTGTGGTGATCTTTGGGGTGGGGCTGTATATCGTCATCGCGGTGATCATGGCTGCGCTCAAGACGTTCGCACTGCCGCGCAGCGCGAGTGTGTGGCTGTCGCGCGCCACGTTTCGCTCAATTCGCAGGGTGTTCAACTTACGTTTGAAACGGGCACGGAGTTATGAGGAGCGCGATCAAGTGATGGCGCTCTATGCCCCGATTAGTCTTTTTGTGCTGCCGATTATCTGGTTGGCGGTCGTCATCTTTGGATACACGCTCATGTTCTGGGCGCTTGGCTTGTCGGTTTACGATGCGTTCAAGACAAGCGGATCATCACTGATGACCCTCGGTTTTTCATTGGCAGATAGCACGCCCATGCTGATTTTGGAATTCACTGAAGCCGCGCTGGGAATGCTGCTTGTCGCATTGCTGATCGCGTATTTGCCGACGATGTACAGCGCGTTTTCCAAACGTGAAGCGATTGTATCGCTGTTGGAAGTGCGCGCCGGGTCACCGCCATCGCCCGCCGAAATGTTGATCCGAATGCACAGCCTTCGAAGTCTCAACGGCTTCGATGAATTATGGCCACAATGGGAAGTGTGGTTTGTCGAAATCGAAGAAAGTCACACCTCGTTGGCGGCGCTGACTTTTTTTCGGTCGCCCAAAGGCAATAATTCGTGGGTGACAGCGGCGGGGACGATCCTTGATGCGGGCGCATTGATGCGTTCAACGATCGACATGCCGCTTAATCCGCAGATCGATTTGACGATTCGCGCCGGATTCATCGCCTTGCGAAGTATCGCGGACTTTTTTTACATCTCGTATGACAGCGATCCGCGCCCCGATGCGCCTATCAGCATCGCTCGCGAAGAATACGATCAGGTGTACGATCAATTGCAGAAGGCTGGACTACCGCTTAAGGCGGATCGAGATCAGGCATGGCGCGATTATGCGGGTTGGCGCGTCAATTATGATCGCGTATTATTGTCGATGGCGGAACTGACGATTGCGCCTTACGCAATGTGGATTTCTGATCGCGGCATTCCGCGCGATTTAACCGCCGCACAAGCCCGCAAAGCACGGAACGATGTGCCTAAACCATCCAGCAACCCGATGTAAAAACAGCACAGGGTAATCATTTGAAAACCCTGTGCCATCACAATTTAGGTTGCTGTTATTCCGCGCCTTCGGGCAGTACGAAAACAGCAGTAGTACGTGCCGGAATGAAGAACGTACCTGTGTCACTGGCAAACGTACTGGTTTGGACGACTGAATCAGCAGACGCAAGCAAAATTGGATGCAGTTCCAGCGCCATGCCGATCAGTTCGTCACGTGTGAACGATAAGCCTTCGGGATGTGGGTTGAAAACCACAACAACATGTTCGTTTGCCGAGTCTAAATCGTCATCTGTCATATCGGTAATATCCATGATGATGACGCCAACAATATCAGCCTCGTCAGCGTTGTGAAACGTGACCCGCTCCATAATTTGATCGGCGGTTTGCAGGCGGAACAACGGCGAACTGAAGCGTACTTGCAGCATTTCGCGGAAGTGTGTATTTGCGCCGATGATCTGCGTTTCGGTGACGACCAGATCGGGATTTGCCAGCAAGGGTGCGTGGATACCCCAGTTGTCGCTGTTGTTCCAGTTTGGCGCGAGACCGACGCCCCAGTTATTTGATTGATACGTCCAATCGATGCGATTGAACCAGTCGCCGCTGTCATAGCTGTTACGGTCGAGTGATTTGGAGCGCAAAATATCGTCACCCGCGTGGAAGAACGGCACACCTTGTGAAAGCATGACAAGATCGGTCGCCATGTTTTGCATCCGCATCCGGTCGTCGCTTGTAGCGGTCGTTGGCGCTTTCAACTGAATCGCGTCGAAAATCGTCTCGTTATCATGCGCGCTCATGTAGACGATGTGTTCTTGCGGGTCGAGCGTATAGCCCGTCGGTGAGCCGTTATAATCAACGTCCGCGCCCGTAATTGTCTCTCCGTTGGCGCCGATGAAGGTGTAGTCGCGTAAATTCCCTGCGAGCCCGACGCGAATCCGATCAGAGAATAAACCGAGCAGGCTCAATTGTTCTTCGACTGTGCGGTCTTCGGTTTCGTTCGGGTCAACGTACAGACCTGTTGCAAACCCCTGACGCTGAAAGTCGCCGAAGGGATTGCCGCCGCGCACGCTGTCACGCAAACGATCGTTAAAGGTGCCGATGCCTGTTCCGCCAAGATTCAACTGTGTGGCGTTGATCCCACGCGCATTATCCGCGACTTCGCCAAAGTTCCAGCCTTCGCCATAGACATAAATCGCCGAGCCATCCACGTTGTCATTTTCGACGGTGAGTGCATCGAGCGATTCGCGGACGTTGACCATTTCTTCAACCATATGATGTCCCATCAAGTCGAAGCGGAAACCATCGACTCGGTATGCCGTCGCCCATATCTGCACGCTGTCGACCATCAGTTTTTCCATCATCGCGTGTTCGGTGGCAGTATTGGCGCAGCATGTGCTGGATTCAACCTGTCCGGTTGCGTTCAAACGATGATAATAACCCGGCACGATGCGATCCAGCACCGCACGCTCGCTTTGACCAGAGGCGTTGGTGTGGTTGTACACCACATCCATCACCACGCGCAGCCCACTTTGGTTAAGTGATTGCACCATCTCGCGGAACTCAAGGATGCGCGATGCACCATCGGCATCCGCTGCGTAACTGCCTTCAGGCACGGTGTAATGCAGCGGGTCATAACCCCAATTGAAACTATCCGTATTGCGTGCCGCTTCTATGATCGCTTGCTGACTCTCACTATCGGGCGGGAGCAGTTCAAGCCAGCGCGGGTCGGGGTCCTCGCGTTCCGCTGGATTTTCGTTGGTCGTGGCGAAATCGAACGCGGGCAGCAGGTGGATATGGCTTAATCCTGCATCCGCAAGCGCACGCAAATGCGTCATGCCATCCGAATCAATTTCGGTAAATGCGGCGAAAGTGCCGCGATTTTCGGGCGAGACCGTCATGTCGCTGATGCTGAAATCGCGCACATGCAGCTCGTAAAGCACAATATCTTCGGGCGCGGCGAGTTCCGGTTTTTCGGTCTCCAACCAACCAGCGGGCATCAACGCCGGATCGTTCAAATCGACGATCTGGCTGCGCGTGCTGTTCATTGATAAGCTGATCGAATAAGGATCAGTGACAAGGTTGGTCGCGATTGTGTTTATTGACGGCGCAAACACCGTAACTTCAAACAGATAATACTGGTTCATCCAATCGGCTTCGCCTTCAACCGACCATACCCCATCCGTGTAAGTCATATCGTAGGGCGTGGCTTCGGTCGCCGCATCAGAGTCCACGAACAGGTGTAAACGTACATTTTGCGCCGTGGGTGCCCACACGCTGATGGTTGGTACACCATCCATCAATGTTACGCCAAGATCGCCATCATAGAAAAACAGATCGTCTAATACGCCAGGAATTTGTATGCTGGTCGCATCGAGCAGCGCGCCTTGCTGAGTCACTGCACTGATAGCGATTTGTCCCTGCAAAATCTCCGGCACAAGCGCGAGATCAGCCTCATCGATTTTGAGCGCGTAAAAGTCCTGCTCTAAATGTGGGAACTGCGCGATGATGTTTTCGGTCATCCCGTCGCGGTCATACGTCAAATCGATACTGTCGCCGCCCGTCACGCCTTCGTCACTTAAAGCCAGTTCGCCTATCGCACTGTAATGCAGGCGATAGTCTGCGCCGGGAACGCGCGCGATATTCCAGGCTAACGTATCGCCTGTCACCCAATGTGCTTGCGCCAGGAACAGATTGCCGACGGCGGGACCCGCTTCGCCGCCCACCTGAATCGTCATCACGTTATCCGCGCTGTTGAAAATAAATTCGACCAGTTGATCATCTTCGGTGACGGTGAAGGGAATGTCGGCGCCGCCGGCTGCACCATCCAAGCCGTAGTTCAAAGTCCAACTTTCGTTGACGGCGACTTTGGCTGCGTACAAGCCTGTCGGCAAGCCGGAGGTGGTGAAGGTATACACGCCATCGCCATCCGGGTCTTGCAGCAGTGAGCGTAAGCAGTTGGGCTGCCAATCGCCCGGACAGCCGATTTCTTCCTGATAACTGCCGGGAACATTGGCGATGATGTTGTTCACGCTGTCTGCGACCCAATGCGTGCCATGCGCATAGATGAACTTGACAGTCGTATCTTCTTCCAGCACGAGTGCAATATCCGCGCCGCCTGCTTCGGCATTCGCGCCGTAATTTACATCCCAAGAGCCGTTGAGCGCGACTTTGTATTGGTAGCTGCCCGCCGCGAGTTCAAACGATGCCTGCCATAGATTATCGTCTGGGTCAAATTGCAACGCGGTCGCTTCGCATTCTGGTTGCCAATCACCTGGACAACCGAGAACGCTCTGAATCGTGCCTGCAATAACCACCAGCGTTGGAACATCCTCTTGTGCCGCCGTCACGAGTGAAAACGACAATAGGATAACAAGTGCCACCATGAACACGGCGCGTCCGCAAATGCTACGCCCTTTGAACCTAAATTTGCTCACAGAAATCTCCTTGATAAACAAACCTGTTCCAGAAAGTTTTTTGTCACGCTTTATGTATAGTCCAGCCAGGAACGACTGTCAAACATGTCGTAAGAATCAACAAAAGGGCGTCGATCCGAAGATCGACGCCCTTTTGCGCGAACTCACTTTAGGTGAGGAAGTGCTTAGTTTTTAGAAGCTGCCGCGAGGGTTTTCACGTTGATGGTACGCGGCTGGAGCTAACCGTATCCACTGGTTTTTTTCCAAGCTATCGCTTACATAATCAGTTAAACGGGATACTTAAAAGATAGATCGTACATGTAAAGGGCTTGTACACACTCTATAACAGCGTCGTAAAACGCTGATTAGAACCATATCAATGCGGTTGTTGGTTGGGCAAACGTGCATATAAACGGGTAAACCAGCGCAGCCGTTCGCGCAATCCTGGATCCAATTGGTCGGGTAGAAAACGCCATGTCCAGTTCCCGCTTGGTTTACCCGGCGTGTTCATGCGTCCTTCGTCGCCTAACCCGATTACGTCTTGCAATGGGATAATCGCGGTGTGCGCCACCGACATCATCGCCAAACGAATCAGCTCCCAGTTTAGCTCATGAAGATCATGCCCGAGATAGTTGCCCATATGCTGACGGATAGCATCGTCGGTTTCGTTTTGCCACCAGCCCAGCGATGTATTGTTGTCGTGTGTGCCCGTGTACACGACGGCATTGGGAACGTGCGCGTGGGGTAAGAAGCCGCTGGCTTCATCCAGGTTGCCCCATGCGAATTGTAAGACTTTCATGCCTGGTAACTTAAACGTGTCGCGGAGTTCAATAACGCCGTCGGTGATCACGCCCAAATCTTCCGCGATAATGGGCAGGTCACTCAATGCGGCTTCGACTGTCCGCAAAAACTGAATGCCTGGTCCCGGCACCCATTGCCCGCGTACCGCCGTTGGTTCGCTGGCGGGCACTTCCCAGTAGGCTTCAAAGCCGCGAAAGTGGTCAATCCGAATCAAATCGACGGCTTGCAGTGCTGCGCGGATGCGACGAATCCACCAACTGTATCCATCGGCTTGTAAGACATCCCAACGATAAAGGGGGTTACCCCAACGCTGCCCAGTCTCGCTGAAATAATCGGGTGGTACGCCCGCAATGACAATGGGGTAGCCGGTTTCGTCCAGAAAGAATAAATTCGGATTCGCCCATACATCGCTGCTGTCATGCGCTACAAAAATGGGAAGGTCGCCAATCAACTTAATGCCTTTGTTATTGGCGTAGGCTTTGAGTTCCAGCCATTGGCGAAAAAACATCCATTGTATAAATTTTTGTTCAGCGATTTCGTCAGTGTGCTGATCGGTCGCCGTGACCAACGCCTCTGGGTCGCGCAGCGCTTCGCCTGCGTCCCATTCGACCCATGAACGACCTTCCCACTTGTTTTTAAGCGAGACGAACAGGGCATAATCATCGAGCCATGCCGCGTTATCGCTGCTCCAGGTATGATACGCATCTTTTTGAATTTTGGCCGCGCTTGTATCGAAGCATCTATAGGCAGTGGTGAGCATCGTGCGGTGGTAGGTGATTACCTCGCCAAAATTGACCATGTGCGCGGGGAATTCGGGAACTTGTGCCACATCTTGCGTGGTCAGCCAGCCTTCTGCTACCAACCGATCCAAACTGATCAAAAGCGGATTGCCAGCGAAAGCCGAAAGTGATTGATAAGGTGAATCGCCGTAGCTGGTGGGTCCTAACGGCAGCATTTGCCAATAAGTTTGTCCGGCTTCGACCAGATAATCGACAAAACGATATGCCCAATCGCCCATATCGCCAATGCCATAGCGACCTGGCAGCGAGGTGGGGTGAAGCAATATGCCGCTTGCACGGGGGAATTTCATGGAGGTTATCCTTCCGTAAATCACAGAGATACAATCATCGCAAATGCCTAACGATAACATAAAGCCAAGATGTGGATAAGCCCGTCATTTCGGTCGAAAAGCCGATGACTATGATATGATTCAACCTGTGAACATATGAGCCATTATCGAGCGAATACGGCATGGAAACACTGACTGGCACAATCGAACGGGTCACGTTTTATAACCCCGAAAATGGATACAGCGTCGTTAAAATCAAGTCGCTGGAGCGCTACAGAGATGCAGAAGCACGCGACGGGACAATTACCGTCATCGGCAACATGCCCGAATTAGGCACGGGAGAAAACGCGCAATTTATGGGGTCGTGGGTGGAGGATCAGCGGTACGGTAAGCAGTTTCGCGCTGACCAGGCAATACCGCTTGCGCCAACCACTGACGAAGGCATCATCAACTTTTTGAGCAGCGGCATTGTACGCGGTATTGGGGTCAAGACCGCGACGCGTATTGTCGAGCATTTTGGTGCGCAAACCCTGAATATTCTGGATCACCACCCCGAACGGCTGGACGAAGTGCCAGCGATCAAGCGTGAACTGTTAGAAAAATTGCGGGTCGCGTGGCGTGATAATCAAGCGGCGCGCCAAAGCATGATTTTTCTACAGGGTTTTGGTGTGAGCGCGAAAATGGCAGCGCGGATTTTCAACGAATATGGGTCACAAACCGTCCCGGTCGTTAAAGAAAACCCGTATACGATGGCGGACGATGTGTTTGGTATCGGATTCATGCGTGCTGACGAATACGCACGCAAAATGGGCGTTGAAATGGCGTCTCCGTACCGTATTCGGGCAGGCTTAACGTATACCCTCAATCAACTGACAAAAGAAGGGCATGTATTCGCGCCGCGCGAACTGTTGATTGAAAAAGCCAGCGAAATTCTGGGTGTAGACAATGTGACTCTGCTGCGCGATATGCTCGAAAAATCACTGCAAAACGGCGAACTTACGCTCGACCGCATCGATTTACAGGGGGAGATGGTAGAAGCGATCTATCTGCCCCTATACTATCACGCCGAAGAAAGCGCGGTCGAACATCTTCGTCAGTTAAATGCGCTGCCTTCGACGCTGATGCTGGAAATTAAGCCACCCGAATGGGGCGCGTTCTTGAGCAAGCTCACGGGCGATCAACAGGTGGTCTTAAGCGACCAACAGCAGGAGTCTGTACGCGCGGCGGTGTACAACAAAGTCTCCGTGCTAACAGGCGGACCTGGGACAGGCAAGACGACGACGCTGCGCATGGTGATCGAAGTGCTGGAAGCGTTGAATGTCAAGTATGCACTGGCTTCCCCGACCGGACGCGCTGCAAAGCGGTTGGCAGAGGCAACACAGCGCACCGCCAGCACAATCCACCGTCTGCTCGGCTATACGCCTGGTGAGGGGTTCATGCATGACGAAGACGACCCACTACAAGTGGATATGGTGGTCATCGACGAAACCTCGATGATCGATTTACTCTTATTTAACGACGTACTCAAGGCGATGAAACCAACGGCACACCTGATGCTGGTCGGGGATGTCGATCAACTGCCGAGCGTCGGCGCGGGCAATGTGCTGCGCGATGTTATAGACAGTGGTGTCGCGCACGTCACGCGTCTGGCGACAATCTTTCGTCAGCAAGACGACAGCACCATTATTGTCAATGCACACCGTATAAATCAGGGCGAAGCGCCATTGATGGACAACAAAAGTAAAGATTTTTACTTTTTCGTTGAAGAAGACCCTGCATTGGCGGCGGAACTCGTCGTAGATATTGTTCGCAATCGCCTGCCAGAAAAATTTGGCATCAATCCGCTCAACGATGTGCAGGTTATCGCCCCAATGTATCGGGGCATGGCGGGGGTGGATGCGCTCAATAAGGCGCTTCAAGCCGCGTTAAATGGCGATAAACGTTATGCCGAAAAACAAATCGGCGGTCGTTTGTTCCGCGTCGGGGATAAAGTCATGCAAACGCGCAACAATTACGAGAAAGAAGTTTTCAACGGCGATATTGGCAGAATTAGTTCGATCAATTTTGACGACGGCTCGCTTGAAGTCATCATCGATGAACGATATATCGTGTATGAGGCAATCGAAATCGACGAACTGATTCATGCATATTGCATCACGACGCATCGCAGTCAGGGGTCAGAATATGCGATCGTCGTTATGCCGCTCATGACACAGCATTACATGATGCTTCAGCGTAATTTGTTGTACACCGCGATCACGCGCGCAAAAAAAATTGTCGTGTTGGTCGGCAGTCGGCGCGCAGTCTACATGGCAGTTCAAAATAACAAGGTATCCGATCGCTACAGCGGGCTGCTGCCGCGCCTGCGAAAAATTATCTGAAAAGCGCCGTAAAACCCCTGCCTTCAGGCATGGGGATATAAGGCGTCGGTCTTGTGTTTTTTTCTGCTGAAATAGCGTATGATAGGGGGCGGTTGATGTGCGCGGTACGAGACGTAAAAATCCGACCTCGATCATAATCCCGTAATATCGCAATCCCGTAGTTAACGTCAAACACAGCGGGGCATCGCTGTGCTACCGGAGCGACGATAAGACGAAGGTTCGCCTTCGCAGTCGCGTTAAGGGTAGAAGTCCCCGCCTCTAGGCGTGGGGAGTATGTCACTCCGTCTTCAAGGCGACGACTGTTGTCATCCTCGAAGCGCGCAGCGATGGAAATAACCCCGCTATAATGCCTACGCTCGTTGCCAGCACTAATGCAAAGAGTGCAAGTTCCGGCGGGATGACGACCAAGCGACCGCCCAGTTGCGAGACATCAAGCGGCAAGAACATCACGCCACTTTGATCCGGCTGAATATTCGTCAGCGCCGAATTAATCAGGTTTTGCAGCCCATATGAAAGTACTACGCCAGCGATTCCACCGCTCAAGCCAACCAAGCCCGCTTCCAGCAAAAATACGGTGAGTACGTCGCGGTCGGTTGCACCGACGGCTTTCATCAAGCCGATTTCGCGGGTACGTTCCAAAATCGCCATCGTCATAGTATTGGCGACGCCAAATGCAGCGACAAGCAGTGCGACGCCTCCAACGCCGCCTAAGACCAGCCGCATTGTCCCGAAAAAGCTGTTCAAATCATCGAGAAAATCACCAATGCCTCCGGCGCTGAACCCCATGTCGCGGATTGCGTCCGAGACATCCGCCACGGTTTCGCGACTGGTGGCGCGCACGATCACCTGATTGAACCGGAAAGTCTCGACATCCAACGGCGATCCTGTGGCGAATTCGTTGAGGTCGATCACGCGCTGCATTGGAAGAATCAGCGAATAATCGTACGAATTGCCGGATGCAAGCACCGCCGCAACTTCGATATCGAGTTCGCGGCTGTCTGTCCCGTCGTTTTTCCAGATATTCATCTCTAGCGCGGTCGTGAACAGATCAAGCGTGATCGGCTCATACGTTTCTGATTGCGGGTCGTAGAAACTCTGACCGAGCAGACCGCCGACGATGATCTGATCGCCTTCTAACATTAAACTCCCTTGCTGCGGTGACACACCGAGATACGGCAGCAGGGTTGGGTCGATGCCTAATATCTGACCGCCACCCCGATAATCCCCGGCGATAATCTCGCCCCAGCTTTGCAATTCTACGACCGGGATCACCGCCGCCACGCCGGGAATATTCCATAACGATTGTACGGTCAGTACATCGAGTTCGGGCAGTTCGGCATCTTCATCAGACGGCGCACCAGCCGGAAAAAAGCCGTAGTTTGGATAAACACGAATTTCCGTGAGCGACGCATTTTGACCAATGCCCGCTTCGGCGGCGGTTTGCAGCCCAATCGTGAGCGCAATCAGCAAAATCACGGCGGTTGTGCCCACCAATACGCCACCAGCCGTCATAAACAGGCGGGCGCGGGCACGCATCAAATTGTGAATTGCCAACGATGCGAGTTCATTGAACATAGTGAGTTAACTCCCCAACCCCAAAAATCCAAGCAGTAATCGGCTGAGCAAATCATCTTCCGGTTCGGGTGTCGGGTCGGTGGGGAAGAAATCTGGCGGCGGCGTAAATTCAGGCATTGGTGGCGGTATGACAGCCTCTGTTTCAAAGACGAGTTCAAGATTGCGCTCGTTCGCCAGATCATCCTGGTAAAAGACTTCGAAGGTGACGGCGAATGTGCCTTCTTCGGAAGGCAGCACGATGACATCGATCGTCGCGCTGCGTTCGGTGCGGAGCGGCGACAGTTCTTGTTCTGCGCCTTCGACGATTTCGCCGTTATTCACACTGATAATGACACGAGTGAGATCGACCGTCGCTGCGCCATTATTGACAAGTTCCAGCGTGAGCGGAATCGTTTCACCGACATTGGCGACTTCTGGCAGTGGATTGAGCAGCGTTGGTTGCAAACGCGGCGGCGCGACAACAACGACACTCGCCTGTAGATTTTCCTGTGCTGTCGTGCCCGCCGCCGTTCGATAACGCACTGTGATAGGTAAGTTGTAAATGCCACTGCGTACCGTACCGTTGACGATAAACGCTTGCTCGACATCGAGCGCACCGCCCGCCGCAATCGTGCCGATGAAAATCGTATTGCCTGACCCAAGTGGTGCGAACGCATTGCCCGGAATGCCGTCTGTAGTTGTCGATCCACCACTATTTGGATCGGGAGTGCCGCCAACACCGCCAGTTGAAGTTACGGTGCCGAATGTGATGAGCGCGTTGGAGGCAGGCGCATCCCCTACGTTTGCGAGCGCTAGTGTCAGTGTGAATTGGTCGCCTGGTTTTAGGACGTCTTCACCGGTGCTGTAGGCTTCTAATAGTAGCAGCGCCGATGTTGGGTTGGCGACGCGGATCGTGATGTTGCTATTCACCTCTTGCAGTTCATCGTTTTGGAAGAAAGTAAGCGCAATCGCCTGTGACTTAGGTCCCGGCTCAGCGCTCGCATTAACGATCATTGGCAGTTCGGCGGTCACGGTTTCGCCTGCGGGAATATCACCGAGAGGAAGACTATCACCGCGTTCGCCTGCCAGCAAAATACTGTTTTCACCCGCAACGCGGAGCAATGCCCGCGTCGCCGTCAGGTTGCCCGAATTAGTCACATCGACGCGCAGCAAGGTGGGCTGACCAGGATCGACCGGGTCAGGTTCGATACTGTACCCGGTAATGGTGACCTGTGATGCTTCTTCAATATCCAAAATCGTCACGCTTAGCGTGGCGTTGCTGGTGAATTGTTCGCCTTCAAAATCGCGAAACGTCAGCACGATTGGGATTGTCGCAGGACCCGGTTCGGCACTTGCAGCGGCGCTGACGGTGAGTGAAAGATTGAATGTGCCGCCCGGATTGATCGTCGGAATTGTCACACTGGCTTGACCGAGCGCAGGCGTAAAACTGCCTTCGCCGAGTAAAATCGTGATGCCTTCAGCAGGGCGGCTGCCGACGTTGACCACTTCAAACGTGAGGGCGACGCTTTCACCAGGCGCAATCGCTTCGGGGTCGGCGCTGAAATTACGAATGATCAACGTCGGCTGACCGGGTTGAAATGTCGGTGGTTGAAAAGTGGAAATTGGGAAGGGCGTCGGTGTCGGACCAAATATCGTGAGTGGAATGCCTGCCGTGGCGGTGCCACGCGTCGCATCAACGACCTGGATGGTGTAACCGCCGGGCGGTAAATTGGCGGGTAAACTCGCCGTCAATGAGCTGCTGTTGATGAAGCTCGTCGATAAAATGCCTACACCGACGACGCGAATCGTCGTACTGGACGCGAAATTTGCTCCAAAAACCGAAAGTGTACGCGCGTCGGTGTTCAAAATTTGCGTTGGTTCAAAACTGGATATCGACACCGGACCCGTCGCGGTCGGCGGTTGCGGTTCATCTTGCGCCACGCCGCTCCCTACCAACCAGAGCGCGACGATTAACGCAAGCATAAGGGCACTATTCTTGAGCAGGCGCATCATCGTTTATTTCACTTTCGTCTGCAAATTCAGGGTTGTCTTGGCTGACCGCATCGACCCTGTCAATCGATGGCGCCGACTGGCGCGTCAGGGTGCGATGGGTTGGTACATCATCGACGATTTGACCATCACGGATTTGGATCATGCGGTCGGAGTACTGGGCGACATTTGGATCATGCGTGACGACGACAATCGTTTTGCCACGTTTGGTGCATAACCAGCGCAGCATCTCCATGACTGTTTGTCCGGTCTTGCTATCGAGCGCGCCGGTCGGTTCGTCACACATGATGATCGGCGGATTGTTGAACATCGCGCGGGCGATGGCGACGCGCTGCTGTTGTCCGCCCGATAATTGATGAGGGCGATGATCAAGACGGTCGCCCATTTTGAGGGTGGTCAGCAGTTTGGCAGCACGCAGTTCACGGGTGTCGCGTCCCATGCCGGCGAAAATGCCAGGTAAAGCGACATTTTCGAGCGCAGTCAGTGTCGGCACCAGATAAAAGCTTTGGAACACGAATCCCATGGTACGCCCACGGTAACTCGCAAGTTCTTCACTTGTCATGTCGTCGAGTACACGGTTTGCAACGCGGATCGCACCTGAATCGGCGCGATCCAGCCCGCCGAGTAAATATAACAGCGTGCTTTTACCCGATCCGCTAGGACCCATGATCGTGACGAACTGTCCTTGTGGGATAATGAGCGAGACATCGCGCAGCACGTGCAATTGCTGCCCGCCAGTATTGAACGTTTTATGGACGCGCTGTGCAGCGATCATCACAGGTGCATTGGTTAGTGGCGTGAGTGCCATAAGTGTGTTGACTATAACCCCGCCGACTCGTTGGTGCTTTCGGGTGTAGCATCACTTTCCAGCGTGCTTTCTGGCATGGGTGGCGTCGTCGTGTCGTCTGACACAGGCGGGAGTAGTTCGCCATCGTCGGGCAACAACATCTCATCAGACGGCAGCATCAGTGGGTCGATGACGGCGACGTCACGCGCTGGAGCGGTCACATTACCTGTGACTACTGGAATTGTGATGGCGAGGATCACCCACATTAATGTCACCAAAAATGCTGACCACGCACGTCCATTCAGAGCATAACGCGCACCGAGGTAAATCAGGACGATATTCCATGCCCAAAACAACGTCAGGCTGGAAAGCAGCATGTACACGATGTTTTGTACGAACGGCGACAGTACTGCGAAATCTGACCAGCCATCGATGAGCGCAGTCAAACCCGGTGATTCAGGCGCACCACCGGATTCGTAATAGATCAAACGGAGCAGAAACAGTAAGCCAATCGGTACACTCGCCCAGACCGCGACTTGTAAGTTACGTCCCAAATTAGCGGAACGTCCGCGCAAGAGCGGTACAAGCCCGAACAAAACTGACTGGATAAGCCACGCGATCAAAATGGTGCCCGCCGCGAAAAGGGCAGTGGTGGTGGTATCACGGATCGCTTCGCTTGAGACGGGCGCACTTGCGCCGCCGCCAAAATCGCCGCTTACAGGGGATCCGTTGAAGCTGCCTGGTGGTCCAACAGTGATGCCTCCGCCGTTACCAAAATCACCGCCACCCGATAACGCAGGGTCGATAAGTGGCAGCAACGGGTCAGCCGATGTCAACGTATCCGCCGTCGGTTGACGGACTGTTTGCACACCAGCGACGACCAACACCAAAATTGCTACGATTACCCACTGCGTATTGGTGGGAAATGTGCGAAAGAATAAACCGGGTTGCAATAGTACCGCGATCAGATTACTGATAAACCCGCGCGCCCGCCGCGCTTGATAAATATTCAGCGTGGGTGGAGCGGCGGGTTCGATAGCGGATGTCGTTTTTGGTGGCGGCAGTTGGGGTCTTTTCGCCATTCAATCCTCATGTACAAGCATTTGAAAGCCAAATTGTAATTCAAACTGACGTGTGGCGAGATGTCAACATCACAATTACGTCAATCGTTTGTCAATCATCAAGACGTTGGAAGGTTCACTAACGTTCCCGTCTGGGCTATTCATAGGAGTCGAGATTGCGGTATTTCCGATTGAAGTAAACCAAAGGTTTCGGCGTATCGTTGTAAACTGATGTTGCAATCACTTCACCGATGATGATCCAGTGAGTATCCCCGGAAAACTGTTCTTTGACACGACATTCCAGATACCCAACCGTATCGGCAATAATAGGCGCGCCTGTTACCCCTAAGACTGTAGCAACGCCATTAAATTTATCCGCCCCTTCGTCGAGTGCAACGCGCCCGCCGAAAATATCTGACAAATAACCCTGATGTTCTGCCAAGACATTGACGACAAACAAGCCCGATTCTTGCAGCAATGGCAGCGAACTCACACCTTTATTCAGGCACACGATGATGTGTGGTGGATCGACCGACAGCGAAGTGAATGCGCTGACAGTGACGCCTCCGCGTTGATGAAGATGCTGCGACGTGACAATCGTGACGCCGCTCACCCAATAACGGAGAATATTTTTCATCGATTGCGCATCGACGGGAGCCATGGCTAAACCTTTAGGGAGGAGATTGAAAAATCGAGAATACCACATTTACGCGAGCGTGGGATCATCCAAACAAGTAGGATGCCATGCGCGGGACAATGTCCGCCAAGCTGGTCAGACCATCAGCGAATTGTTCTTTACCGTGCCCAATCACGACTGTGGGCACCGTGTTTTCGGTGTGTTTGGTGTGGCGCACATCTTCGAGATTGCCATGGTCACTGGTGATCACGATCAAACCTTCGTCGTCGTCCCACACATCAAGTGCACCAGCCATAACGCCATCAAACAACTCTAGCACCCGCGCACCGTCATCCACCGTGCCGCGATGTCCGAGTATATCGGTCATCCAATGTGAAAAAAATGAAAATGCATAACGGCGCGAGAGCTCGACCATTTTGACGCCCGCCGTATGCCGATCATAGATGGGCGAGTCTGTATAACCGAGTTCGCTGCGCCATCCTTCACCTGTCCAATCGACCGCGAGTGCATCGCCGCTGTAAATCATACGCTCGTCAAACAGCGGAAGCCCGGCTTCAAACAATGCCTGCTGATAGCTGGAGCGCAGCCGTTTGCCACTCGTGATAGCTTCATGAAAACGCGGCGGATAGGCTTCAAGCAGCGCCGCTGTCATGCCGTGTGCGACGACCTGCTTAAAGAAATTGTCTTGTGCAAGAATTGCACGGATCGGTGGGTTTGGGCGCGGTCCGTAATGTTCGCCGATCAGCGCTGGAACGTTGCGTCCTGTCAAAATCATTGCCTGACCGGATGCGCTCTGGGGTCTTCCGGGAATACCACCGCTGGCATCCGTCGGCACAAAGATTGCCCGCTCGCTGACCTGCAAGCCTGTATTGCGTACCCAGCGCTTACCATTGCTCAATGTGAGCAGCGTCGGTGTTGTTGCCAATGAGAAGGGGTTGCTTAACGGGTCATCATCGCCTAAACCGATGCCGTCAAGAAAAATGAGCAGGATATGTTTCATAAATCCAGTGACGACGTGAGAAAGAGAAGTAAAAGGCTGGATGAGCGCGTGTATTCATTCCTTACCGTACGCGCGAATATACGGGTTGGTCAGTCGTTCCTGGTCGATAAAGGTCGCCTCACCATGACCAGATAATACTTTCGTATCACCGGGCAGGGTCAAAAGCTTAGAAAAAATCGAGTTCATCAGCACATCCAAACTGCCGCCAGGCAAATCTGTTCGCCCGATGCTGCCAGCAAACAGCGCGTCGCCGCTGAACACGACTTTTTGTGCTGGCATATACAACGCAAGATGACCGGGCGCATGCCCCGGCGTGTACAACGTCTCCAGATGAATCGCACCGACTTCGATGGTTTCTGATTCCGTGATCAGTAGTCGATCCGGTTCAGCAGCGGGCGGAAAACGTTGTCCTGTGAAGCGCAATCCTTGTTCTGGCAGCGTTTTCAACATCGCGGCGGCATCTGTGTGAATATAAAAAGGTGCACCTGTTGCCGCCTGGAGGTCACGACTAGCCAGGACATGATCGAAGTGGGCATGTGTAGCGATAATCAACTTGATCGTCCAGCCCGCGCCGTCCGCCATCTTTTTCAAAACATCCGCCTCATCGACCGGATCGATCAAAATCGCTTCCTGGGTGTCGGTATCACCGATGAGATAAGCATTGGTGGAGGCAAGTCCAAGTGTTATCGAACGGATCTCAATCGTCATAGCGGATACCTTTATACGAGAACGGGTTCAGGGGAAGTCAAACGACGGCGCGCCAGTAAATCCCATAAGGCATGTAGTTCGCTCATTCGAAGTGCCCAGGCTGCCGTGATAAAAACCAGCGCGCCGACGACGATTTCAATGCCGACAAGCAGTGCCGAGAAAATACGCCCGCGCCCGAACAAATCGAGCGCGTTAAAGCCGCTATGTACCGCGATAATTGCCAGCGCCATGACGCCACTGGCGATACTTGTTTTGACGAATGTCGTCGCTAAATCGCGGGTGTTCAATCCGTGCCATCGTCCACGCAGCACTATGAGCAAGATCACAATTTCGATGGTAAAACCTATCGACTGTGCCAGCGCTAACCCACCAACGTTACCAACGACCGTCGCCAGACCGAGCGACGGAAACAAGGTCGCGTTCTGGTTGATTACACCACGTGCTTCGACCGCTAGCACGCCGCTTAGAACATATGCCAGACCGATATTCAGGATCGCGTTTGCCAGCGACGCCAGCAACGGAATAATGGTGTCTTTATCGGCATAAAAGGCGCGCGCAGCAATCTCGACCATCGACTGGGTGACCATGCCGAGCATGAAAAATACCAGCGTGTTGTAAACTAATACGGTCGCACTGGCATCGAACGCACCCCCTTCGAGCAAGCCAACCAAAGGACGCCCGACCACGATCAAGCCGATCGCAGACGGAATCGCTGCGACGAGAACAAAGCGCAGTGCACCGCTCATTGCGTCGCGTTTGCCTATTAAATTGCTGTTGGCGCTCAAGGCGGCGAGCGTCGGTAAAATCACCGTTCCCATCGCTGTGCCTATCAACGTTTCTGGGATTTGCATGAGCCGCCAGCCCCAACTAAGCGCGCTTACTGAGCCTTCGCCTAAGCGTGATGCGATGTTGTTCATGACGATAAAACTGTAGCTGAATAAGAATAATCCGGCGATCAGCGGCAGCATCAAGCGGATGATGCGCCATAACTGCGGGTCACGCAGCCCAAGTTCAGGAATCCAACGCGCGCGCACACGAAAAACGCCGGGGAGCTGAATCGCTAAATGCAGCGCTGCACCAATCACGGCACCATAGGCAATGCCGGATACACCAAATGGCTCGGTCAAGAAAATCACGCCGAATAAGATACCCAAATCAAACATGATCGGCGCCAGCGCGGGCAGCAAAAAACGGTTGAAGCTTTGCAGCACGCCCATCAAAATGCCGCTCACCGAAAAGATCACCGTGCTGACCAGCAAAATGCGCATCAGCACGACGGTATCCGCCTGCTGACTTGCGGTGAAACCGGGCGCAATCGAATTGGCGACAAGAAACGGCGCGAAGATAAACGCGGCAATGCTGAGAAGCAGCGTCACTGTGAACACCGTATTGATGACATGGCTTGCCGTGCGCCATGCGCCCGACGTATCATTTTTTGCCAGATAGCCCGTAAAAATCGGGATAAAGGCATTTGCGAGTGCGCCGCCTGCGATCAACGTGAAGATGAGTTCGGGGACGCTGTTAGCGGTGACATACGCGTCCCATTCCGCACCCAAACCGAACACATCCGCGATGATGACGGTTTGCGCCAGACTGATCACTTTTGCCACACCGAACGCGATGATCACAATCAGTGTAGAGCGCGCAATCTGACGTGCATCGACGGCGGCGCTCGGCATCTCCGTGCTGGACATTCGACTAGCTCCCTAGCACGTTGAGCGCATCGCGCGCAACCTGGAAACGATCGTTGTGAAACAGCGCCAGTTGATACGCCTGGCTCGCCCCTGCGCTGTTACCTTGTGCCGCCAATACACGTCCTTGCCAGTAGTAGGTTTCTTCGACGTATTCGCCGCCCGTCGTCAAATTTGAGTTGACGAGTGCAAGCACATCGTCGTAGCGTCCAACGTTGTAATACGCTTCAAACGCGCCGAATTGATACCACATCATGCGGAAAGGGAGTTCGAGTGTGCGGGCGCGGTCATAGGCGCGCGCGGCTTGTTCATATTGTCCGAGCGCCGTCAATGCTGACCCCAAATTGAACCACGCATATCGATCACGTGGATTGAGACGCGCTTCTTGTTGGGCAATCGTCAAGGCGTGCTGTACGGCACCGTCTTCGGTCGCGCGTTCGCCCAAAATCTGCTCGACCAGCGATTCTCGTTCTTGATCGTAAATGACGATGAACACGCGGTTGAACGCTGACCAGTTTTCGTCGAATTCGGCATAGGGTTCGACCAATCCAGCTTCGTTGGTGCCCGTGCCAAGATAACTATCGTAGGCAAAAAATGCCCCAAACGAGTCGTCATAACCGACAATGGTCTGGTAATGCCCGATCCAGTCGTAACCTTCAAAGAACGCCGCGGTTTCAATAATTACGGGGAAATTGTTGGTAATCAACTGTTTGAGCAAGTTAAGATCACCGCCGACGCGCGCATACGCGCGGACGCCTGTTTGCTCATTGACGAATGCTGCCATTTCTTGCGGCGTGACATTTTTGTCTTCACTGCTCGGCTTCAGAAATTGCGCCGCGTAGGTTTGCGGTTCACGCCATCCATACACGCTTAATGCCATCGTGATATTGGCGGGACCACAGTTGTTCCACGTCTGTTCGATGTAACTGTACCCGAATACACGCCCATTGGGGGGGACGGCAGCGGTCGAAATTGCGGGAATGTCGGTCGCAAGCGGCTGTGCCGGTGCGGTAAATGTCGGCGCAGTAGCGGTATCAGCGAGCGGCGTGGTTGTTGCCGTCGGCGGTGCGCTGGTCGGTGGTGTTGTCGGCGTCGCGGTTGAGTTTTCGACGGCTTGAACGATACTCAAGGCGGCTTGTTCAGTTGCTTCAGCCGTGGCTTCGTCGGTCGCCTCGTTGAAGGTGAAACCGAGCAGGTCTTCTGCCGACATATCGTCATCGCTCACCGCGACCGTTGGGACGATGCCACCTGCGGGCGTGGCTGGCAAAAATGCACGCATAAACGGAAGTGGCGTCAGAAGCTCTGTTTGATAGCGCGGTGGCAGAACGTTTTGATAGACCGCGACTCCGCCCAACGCACTGACTACGCCCATACCCGCCCAAAAGACTAACAGTATGGGGAGCACCCAGCGCGGTAAACCACGTCGAAACAGCAGCGCGCCGATTACCGTGGCAAGGACAAACGCGATGAGGGCTGCGATGATATATGGGACGAGTGCCATCAAACGTCGGCTGCTCAAATAGTTGATCATGCCGATGATGGCAATCATGCCGATGACGAACAACGTGAATACGCCATAGAGTAAGAGGGGTGGTGGTGCTGAGAGACCCTCATTAGAAACATAAGGTGCTTTAGAACGCATATCCGTTTTTATCCGCATCTCACACGCATATTTAAAGACGATGCATGTCAGTCTGCCATATGTCGAACGAAAATGCAGGACAACCTGTCCCACGATTTCCCACTGATGGGAAGGCGGCATTATAGCATATGTTGCGTTATGGGCAGCGCGGCTAGTGATTGCGACGCTGCACTGTTAGAATCAGGTGTGAAAAGCGCAGGTTAGCGATGGAGGAGTGCGGTGTTGGCGACGGAGCATATCGAGCCTTGGAAAGTGGAACTGCATAGCCATACGATGTGGTCGAAAGATTGTGTGGTCAAATTTGAAACACTTATCGACTTGTGCCAGAAGCGTGGTATTGATCGGATTGCCATTACCGATCACAACACTGCACAAGGCGCATTGTCGCTGCAAAAAATTGCCCCTGATCTGGTGATTGTGGGCGAAGAAATTATGACCAATCAAGGCGAACTACTCGGTTATTTTATGAGTGAAAGTATTCCTGCTGGGTTATCGCCAGACGAAACGATTGCTCGTCTGCGTGGGCAAGGCGCGGTGATCAGCGTTTCACATCCCTTCGACCGCTTGCGTAAAGGCGCTTGGGACGTCGATGAGTTAATCAAGATCATCGATCAGGTGGACGCCATCGAAATCTTCAACGCGCGCTGCTTATACAAACTGGATAATACGAAGAGCGTCGATTTTGCGCGCGAATATCGTCTCATCGGAACCGTTGGATCAGATGCACATTCGCGCCCTGAATATGGATTAGCGACGATGTCCATGCGGCCGTTTGAAGGGGCATCAGACTTTTTGGCGTCGCTGCACGGCGCTCAGGGGAGCGCAATACTGCATTACAGCAGTCCAGTCGTTCACGTACATAGCAAAACTGCGAAGTGGTCGCGCAAGTTGGGCATTCGTCAACGTTTGTGGGCGGGGGGATAAAGGTTTGAGGGTCGATTGCCCGACCCTCAAACGAACCGCATTACGAGTGTTTAGAGGCTGGAAGTGAAGCGGAAGGCATCGCCGTCGGCGGCGACAAAACCGACGCCGGGGAATGCGAAGTGATACCCAAACGTCTGGGCAGCGTCGGACGCCAGCATATCGAGCAATGCACGACGCGACGCGACGGCGACTTCCGGGATCGCATCGAAACCCATAAAATATTCTGGGTGTTGAAGTGAAATGATCGAATTAGTCACTGCGTCGCCTGTATAAACGAACGATGTATCGCCGCTCGCCGCGCGAAGCGCAACATGACCTGGCGTATGTCCCGGCGTGGGTGCAGTGAAAATACCTGGTACAATTTCGGTTTCGGCGTCGCTCGCATAGACTGTCAACTGGTCGCTGGCTTGGATTGGCGCAAGCAAACTGTTTGCCAATCCAATTAAGCCATCGACTTGTTCATTGCCGACAGGACCGGACTGCATGAAATCATAATCGCCTTGTGGAAAATAATACGCAGCGTTGGGGTATGCAGGTGTTACACCGTCGCTGATGCCGCCAATATGATCGGGGTGGAGATGCGAAATAACGACATCGGTGATAGCCTCCGGTGTCACACCCAGTAACGCCAGGGTCGGAGTAAGGCGACCCGCGTTCGGCGGCGACGGTTCCGTCAAGCGACATCAATCCCAGACCTGTATCGAGCAAAATGGTGCGATCGCCAGTCTTGACGAGAATGACGTTTAATGTCGCAGACACTGTATTGGAAAGGTTATTCGCTGCCATCAATGCGTATACATCTTCGGGGTCGGCATTAACGCCAAAAAATGATGCGTCAAACACAGCGGTGCCGTCTTGAATAATCGATACTTCGGAATCGCCGATATTGAACGTCGAGAACGCGGACGGGACAGGAACATAGGTGTCATTTTGACGTGCATAGGCGCGCATAACTGATTTGCCGAGCACGGTCGCACCAACGCCGAAGCTGATCGCGCCAGTACCAAGCGCCTTAAAAAGATCGCGTCGTGAAAGCTGACTAAACGAATTCTGTGTACGGATTGTTCTACTCCATCATTTAAGGATAAGTGGACGACAAGACCACCAACACACGGACGAAAACTTCTAGTTCGATCTTACGGTGCGATCACGAGCAGAATGTGCAGCGGCTTCTAGGGCTGCGCCCCCGATATCCGCCGCCAGACCAGGGTCGTCGCTGTCTTCCAGCACAACCGCGATTGCCAGCGCGTCGCTGCCACCCAGCGTAGCAAAGCCCACAAACCAAGCCAGTGTTGAATCGCCTGAATAGGCTAACGCCGCGTGACCACCAATATCAAGGTTAGGGCGTCCGGCGTTTTGTGCCGCGCCATTTGCGACTGCGCCGCGCATCAAATCTTGTAAACGGCGTGCTGTACCCGATGTCGTAATTGGAATTGTTGGTCGCGCGTTGATAATTGGCTGCCAAACGTCGCTGGTTGGCGGACGCACGCCGATCAGCGCGTGGGGCTGCGGCGTGTTGCCATCGTTGACAATTGCCGCAGCGATCATCGCCATCATAAGTGGTGTCACCGTTTGATCTCCCTGACCGAGGGCGTTGGCGCGAAAATTGGTGGTCGTCCATTGAAACGGGATAGCGGTCGGCGCGGCTGCATCCAGTGGCGCGACGAAACCTTCAAGTACGGGGATGTTTTCTATCTGAAACGTGTCAAAAGTTGCTTGTACAACATCGATCTCCAGCGATTCGATCAATTGCGCGAACGCACTTGGGCATGCAAAACTATAGGCTTCGCGCAATGTAAGCGATACGTCGGGTAATCGCACGGCGCAGGTCAAGGTCAACTCATTCAATAAATAAGCGGCGGCAGCATTTTCCAATGGATCATCGATAGGCTGATCGACCAAGAGCGCGGCGGCAATCAACGGGGTTTGCAGCACCGCACCAGGTTGATAACGTCCTTGCAGTGCGCGTGCGAAAAATGGATTGCCCGGATCGGTGATGAGCTGTTCCCAAGTCGCATCGAGTTGGTTAGGGTCGAATGTTGGCAGGCTAAGCATCCCGATGACATCGCCGGATGGAATGCTCAATAAGATAGCTGCACCCCGTTGACCATCCATTGCATCGGCTAGTGTCGTTTGTACATTCACATCAAACGTTAATTGAACATCCGAGCCTTGCTGGGGGCGGTGCAGCAGTTGATCGGTAAATATCTCGCTCAGCGATGTGCTTAAGTCATCGCCGCGCAAAATTGTGTTGTACGCGGCTTCCGCGCCGCCGACACCATAGGTGAAACTGTAGTAACCGAGCGCGCTGTACGCTGCTGGCACGCGATATTCACGCTGTACAGAGCCATTTTGCTGCGGAATTGATGTCACTAACAGCGTTTCATTGCGGTCATAAATGCCGCCACGCCCTATCGCCGCCTCTGCTAACACACGACGTGGATTATCATCGCGCTGCAAAATCGTATCTGCACCTGCGACCGCCCAATAAGCTGCCGCTAGTGCGACGACGCCGAACGTTATCAACAACCCGATCAAAAGACGGTTAATTTCACGCTCGAACGGCATTATGTTTCTCCCGCCGACAAACGGAGTAAAATGCCGGTGATGGCGAACGTGACGACCAGCGAACTACCTCCATAACTAAAAAATGGCAGTGTCACGCCTGTCAATGGAATGAGTTTCAGCACCCCACCCATGATGAGCAGCGTTTGAAAGATGAGGATTGCACACAGACCGACTGCCACAAGCGTTTGAAACGGTTTGCCGCGCTGCTGCATCGCAATGCGTAAGCCGCGCACGGCAAAAATGGTCTGCAGCGCAATGACGCTAATCACGCCGATCAATCCCCATTCCTCAGCGAGCGAAGCGAATATGAAATCGGAATGCGCGACAGGGATAAAGTAGGGCACGCCTTGCCCGACACCTTGCCCGATGACGCCTCCCGCCGCGAACGCCATCAAACTTTGCACGACTTGATACGCGCGACCGTCGGCTTCCAGCCATGGATTGAGCCAAATATCGATTCGCAAACGCACCACATCAAAAAGTTGATACGCGAGCAGCCCCGCGACCATTATCATAAGTGCGCCGAACACAAGCAGCGGCGTGTAACCACTCGCGATATACAACAGAACCAGAAAGACAAGAAAAAATAAAATCGCTGTGCCAAGATCGCGCTGCCAGATCAACACGACCATGGAAACGCCCCACATTAATAAAATGGGTCCTAAAATGCGCGGCGACAACGAAAAACGCGTGCGCGGATTGGATAATCCTTCAGCACGGAGAGCGGGATATTGCTCTGCCAGATAACTGGCGAGAAAGACGACCAAAATCAACTTGAGTGCTTCGGATGGCTGTACGTAAAACGAACCCAGTGCGATCCATAGGGCAGGCGCGCCGTAAAGACCATCAAGATCGGACGGATTGACGCCGATCAGGATCGTGAGCGCGAGTGCGCTAAGACCACTCACGAGCAGTAAATAGCGGTATCGACGCATCAAACGCAGCAGCGTTTTTGTCCAGGCGAACGCGAACATGACGATGAACGCAATCAAATGCCAGATCACCTGACGATCGGCAAAGGCGGGTTCAAGGCGTGAAATTAAGATTACACCCCATCCGGTCATCGTCATCGCCAACGGGAATAAAATCGGGTCGCGTGTGGGCAACCGCAAGCGCAATAACACATGACCCACGAAAGCGTAGATGAGCCAAGCTGCAAAATGCAGCCAATCCTGCGGGGAGCTGCGCACCAGAGTGAGTGAAAGCGTATTGACAAGCAGAAACGCCGCACCCAATACCAGCAAACGCCGTTCAGTTACCGCGACAACGCTGACTTCGCTATTTAAGCCACGCGCTCTAAGAAGCCCATCGATAGACACGAGTTAACGCTTATCGAAATAGCGACCAACGAGCGGGTGAAGGCGTTCGACGACGGACGCTGGCATGACCTTAGGATCGGTCATGATCGCGTTTTTGAGCGCATGATGTGCTTCTTCATCGATGGTTGGGTCAAGATGTTCTACAGCGTGTGCCAGCGCACGCTGTGCCATGCTCAAATTGTTGTGCATGGTCTGGATGACCGCTTCGACCGTGACGGGGGCTTCATTGATATGCCATACATCGTAATCGGTGACATGCGACATGGTGCTGTAGGCGATTTCGGCTTCACGCGCGAGAAAAGCTTCGGGGCAGGTCGTCATGCCGATTATGCTGCATCCCCACGCGCGAAAAATATTGGATTCGCCGCGTGTGCTAAATCTGGGTCCTTCAATTGTGATATACGTACCACCTTCATGCGCGACGCCGCCAACATGCCGCACAGAGTTCGCTAACAAGTGGTTTAGCAATGGACTGAACGGATCGGCAACCGAAATATGCCCAACCATGCCCGTATCAAAAAACGAGCGTCCACCGCGCTCAGATTTCGTGTAGTCAACCAGTTGATCCGGCATGACGATATGACCGGGCGCATAATCTTCACGCAGCGACCCGCACGCATTTACGGCTATGATATAGCGTACACCGAGTGTTTTCAGTGCATAAATATTCGCGCGATACGGGACGGTTGACGGCGTATAGACGTGACCGACACCATGACGCGGCAAAAATGCGACGCGCTTACCACGCAGAGTGCCAATCATAATGTCGCCACTGGGCGACCCATACGGCGTGTCGATAGTGTAGGTTGTTATATCCGTCAAATCGGGCATTTGGTACAACCCAGAACCGCCGATCACCCCAATTTGTATGTTCTCGGTCATACTTGTCACCTTTAAGTTTCAAGATCGATGCGAAATTTCAATTTACCAATACCTATCACGTCGCCATCGGTGATAACGATTGGTTGCTTTACTGGGTTGTCGTTCAAGAGCGTTCCATTGCGGCTGTTGCGGTCTTCTAACCACCAAGTACCCGCCCGAAGCGCGATCAGTGCATGTTCACCGCTTGCAAACTGTTCATCAATCGGAATCGTATTTGTCGGAGAACGTCCGATACTGGTCAGTGGGAGCAGCGGATAGGTGCGCGGCATGACGACGATATGATCGTCGACGGCTTGCATCTGTACCAGACGACCATGACTGCGTCGGCTGGCTTCGATCTGGGCGGTCGTGCCGCGATAATCACGCCACAGCACCAAAAATATCGCCAACAAAAATAGCAGCAGCAGTGTGCTTCCGGTCAAGCGCAGCAGTAACAGCGCACTTTCGTTGCTCAAGCCGATGCCCCCATATGGTGGATCATCCGTTGTGCAGTGCTGCCAACACGCCAGTACCACTGTCGGTTGGTGTATCTTCGATGTAGACGATATGCGTTTTACCTATGCGAATCACATCACCGGTTTGTAAACGATGCTCACGTACAGGCACATTGTTGACTTTGGTGCCAGATTGGCTGCTGATATCGAACATGGTATAGCGCCCAAAGCGTAACCGTAATTGCACATGATGACGCGAAATATGGAGATCATCCAGCACGATATGATTATCGCGGCTGCGTCCGATATTGATCAGTGATGACTCGAGCGGAATCACCCGCGTTCCGTTAATGATTAATTGAGGGTGACGCGGTGCGGCTTCAGGTGAAATTAAAACGTGTGCATCCTGCATCGCTGCGGTATGGCTGATGCGCGGGTCGATATGCACGGCAGTCACATCAATATCGGCGGCGTCTACGTCGGAATCGCCGATCAAATCGACTTGTGGAATATTGTTCAAGCGATAATCGGCGGCAGTTGCCAGGTCAATCATGTGACGACATAAAATCGATTCAAAATTTGGCTGACGCGCAAGCAGTTGTGCGCGAACCTTGTCATTGATGCAGATCGTGTAATGGTCGGGTGCGAACGGACGCGCTTCTCCATCGTCGGCATCGCGCAGATGATCATCCATTGCGCGCGATAAACGCAGCGCAATATCCTGTGGTCGAATCGTTTTGCCAAATAACTGCGTGAACGCATCTTCGATGACGCGTTCTAGCTGCGCTTCAAGGCGCGAAAATTGGTCGCTCATACCGTCATTATAGCGAATACAGCGGGACATCGGCAATGCCGGGGACGCTTCGGCGCGGGTATAGCGTCGGTAAAACGCAGCATTCGAGCGCGACACCAAATAAAAAGAGCGCGATTATCCGCGCTCTTTTTATAATCGTCTGCTCGTTAGTAGCGGGCGACGAATCGAGGCTCATCGGGTACGTTATCCACCCACGCGTCAAAAATTTCAACGGTGGTACCTTCAGTATCTCGCAGTGTTTCCAAATAGGTTTCTAGCTGGGTCGCGCGTTCCTGGTCAACGGCAGCATCAGTGGCGGCACGTTCTTCGCGTGCGCGTACCTGAATGATGTGATAGCCAAACTCGGTTTGAATGGGTCCCAAAATCGCACCAATCTCACCATCGCGGGTGGCGGCTGCGAATTCAGTCACGTAGTTGGCAACGGGTGCCCAACCGAGTTCGCCACCTTGTGCGCCCGACCCCGTATCGGTCGAAAGCGCACGTGCCAGCTCGGCAAACGAGTCGCCATTGTTGAGCGCGGCTATGGTGTCTTGGGCGAGCGCTTCGCTTTCCACCAAAATATGGCGTGCATTGGCGTAAGTCGTTGTGCCGCTCGATTCACCAAATTGCGTATTGGCAAAAGCTTTGCGCAGCGCTTGCGCCTCAAAATAGGCGCGCAGCGTATTTTGATCAATCCCCGCGGTACGCTGGATCGTATCGAACGCGCTGCCGCGTCGCTCAGTGAAAGTCTGCGCGCGCTGGGTTGCGTCTGGCGTATTCGTCGGCGTGCTGGTCGGCTGTGGAGTCAGTGTCGCGGTCGACGTCATTTCTGGCGTCGGCGTGACTGTTGGAGTCACAGTCGCGGTTGGTGTGATAAACGGTGTCGGGCTTGCGGTGCGCGTTGGCGTCGCTGTGGGGTCGCTCAACGCTGCTTCAGGATCGTAGCCGAAAAACGCATTGATTTGCTGTTCAACGCTGATTGCATCGACGGTGACTCCGGCAGTTTGCGCGGCTTGTGCCAGCAAAATGTCGTCGATCATATCATTGAGCACACGGTTGCCAAGTTGATCCGATACTTGCAGTTCGTTCCACTCCGGGCTTTGCCCGACGACCTGATTGACCTGTTCATCGGTCGCACCCTGCGTTCGCAGTACCAGCAAACGACCGTTGATCGTCTCATTCAGGATTGCCCGCTCCAGGCGAACACGGCTGCGGAATTCGCCCACCGTGATCGATTGCCCGTTTACTTCGGCAACAACCTGGTTCGGCGTCACAAGTTGGTCAAAGCCGAACGAAATAATCAAAATGACAAGGCTCAGCGCGGCAAGCGCGGCAATGCCTATGATGATCAAGCGTTGCAGCGCGTTTTGGCGTTCATGTTTCGATTGGTATTCATTGAGCAAGCGCGGCTGTAATCTGCCGCGCAATGACGATTTGTTTTCGCTTGCTTCTGGCTTCGGCGTCGGCTTCAGTGCCCCCGCTTTCGGCATCCCAGTGGTTTGATCGCGTTTACTCATCGGTCGCGTACTCAGTCGGAAAGTAAGATATAAGGCAGCAAGGCGAGATGTCGTGCGCGCTTGATTTCGCGCGCGAGTTCACGTTGGCAGCGCGCACAGTTGCCAGTCTGGCGGCGTGGCTTGATCTTGCCAGTTTCTGTGATGAAGTTCTTCAGCTTATCGATGTCTTTATAATCGTAGCACTTGCCTTTGGGGCAATAATTCGCAGCACGCATCCGCCCGCGTCCATAGGGGCGGTCGGGGCGGTCGGGGCGGTCGCCACGATCTGAACGCGGGCGGCGTTCGTCGCTGCCACCTTCGGCGGCGGGTTCATCCGTGCGCGGGCGCGGGTCTCTTGGGCTATCGCTCATGGGTTCTTACTCCATCCATCGCTGGTTAGTCGTTGATTAATTGTTGCAACCACCGGAGTGAATATTTTCACTCGCTAAAAGGCATAATCGTCGTCATGTGTATCGACATCTTCGTTCAGGTAATCGAGGTCATTGCCTGGCGCGCGGCGGTCGCCCAACAAGATCATTTCGTTGGCGACGAGTTCCGTCCGAAAGTGTTTCTTGCCAGTTTCATCTTCCCAACCGCGCGTTTGCAATCGTCCTTCGATGTAGACTTGCTGACTTTTGGTCAAATGAGCTTTACAAATTTCTGCTAAATTGCCCCACGCCACGACATTGAACCATTCAGTTTCTTCGCGGCGTTCGCCTTCGGCAGAAACCCAGGCGCGGCTGGTAGCAACGCTAAAACTTGTCACCGGGCGACCGCTTGGCGTGTAGCGCATTTCTGGCTCACGCCCAACATTTCCGATAATGATGACTTTGTTTAAGCCGCGTCCCATAATGGAAATCCGTCAAACCCAAAATCCTGCTACTCTAAACGAAACGTCACTTGCTTAGTCGTCCTTACGCACGACCAAATAACGCAAGATGAACGGCGATAAATTCATATTACGTTCAATCTCCATGAGCGCGCGTGGTTCAATCTGCGTGTCCAAAAAGACGTAAAAGCCTTCACGCTGTTTCTCGATCTCGTATGCCAACTTGCGCCGACCCCAACGATCGATGCGTGTGACCTGACCGAGTTCTTCTGCTTCTACCCAACCACGAACCTGATCGACTGTTGTGTTGATCAAATTCTCGTCGGTGTTATCCAAACGGATAACAAATGCTACGTCGTATGCTCTTTTCATCGGGTTACTGGTTTCTCCTTTCCCCGGGTTTGCCCTGTGGTGTGCCTGCACAAAAAAAGCCGCGAAGCGCGGCGCGCACGATACAGAGCGGAAAGCATGACAAAACTGAGCCGCTGCGGCTCAATCGAGTCGTTATACTACTTGATGATAAGGCTGTTATCAACGGTTAACTTGTGATGCAAGCGAATCACCACGTTCGAGCGCTAAACGAGAACTGGTCAAACACAATGCGATCACCAGCCATAACAGTGTGATCGACGCATGAAAATCAAGTCGGAAGAAATACAAATCGGCGGTCGAATTGAGGAGTACGCCGATCAACGCCGCATGGTAACCGATGTGAATCGCACGCACATCGTCGTTATTTCGCGCGACTTTCCAGGCGCGCCAGCCATACACGAACACACCAACAATCAGCAGCGCGAAAAACGCGACCCCTGTCAAACCGATCTGGTTTGCCATGATCAAGTACATGCTGGCGACATCAGTGTACAGCGCAGCAGTAGGCGTCCCCGTGAAACCGATACCAGTAAAAGGGTATTGGCTGATCAGTTCAAAGGCGTCGCCATATTCACCGATGCGCATTTGCGTCGCCAAGTCTTGTGCAGTGAAAGCCTGGATGAAACGCGTCAGATAACCTTGCGTTTGTGGCAGCAGCAAAATGGCGACTACTCCAAGCACAATTAAAGCCCAGAAGCGCCTATAACCTTTGAATGCGCCAACAAAGAAGATGCCGACGCCAAAAGCAAGCGCCGATGCACGCGAGAATGTCAGCAAGAGCGCGCCAACGACGACGCCCAGTACTACCCATGTAAACCAGCGCCATTTCAGCACGGGCAAACGTGCAAAGACTTGCGGTGCGGCAATCAGCGCCGAAATGACTAGAAATCCGCCAAGAGAGTTCGGGTCGATCCAGGTTCCAATCGCGCGTTCCGGGTTTTCGGCGACATCTTCGATGAAGCGGATGACGCCGCCATTGGGGTAACCAAACCGCGCCAGCCGCACGAGCGTCCGTTCTGCCAGATCATTCGGCATGACATACAGAATAATCGCTATCAACGCTTGTGCGCCGACACACAGCATAAAGACCAGCACCAATCGTCGCAGCGTCTTCACGTCACGCAGTAAATCGACAAGTATAAATGTCAGGCTGATACTGAGCAGTGTTTCTGCAAACTGGCGCGCAATCGTCGATGTTGGCAGCGCATAGCGCAAGCCGAGCAAGAAGCTAAAGATGAGCCAGCCAAGATACAAACCGATAAACGGATGTACAGGCGTCAGTTTAATGGTTCGACTACGTCGTCCGGTCATCCACTGTACGAGATACACGACCAGAAACGCGAGCATTGCTGCATCGAGAAACGTCGGCGTCAAGCCAATGCGAAAGGGCAATGTGCCGAACGGAAGCAGCGCCATGACCGCGATCATCGCGTAAAGCGCCGCCTGAACACTCGTCAAAATAAATAAGCCCGCTAGCGTGCCGAAAATCAAGCCGACAGCAATCAGGGGTTCAGCGACGACAATGAGTAATCCGATCAAGCCCCCGATAATGCCAACGGCGATGCCGACAACCAGCGCATAAATCCGCCTATCTGCCTTAACGACCCAGCGTTGAAGTTCGTTTGCTGACTGCATAAAGACCCAGACTCGCTATACTGATACTTAACCAGGCTGCAATGCTGATCACCGCACCGATGCGATATGAGAGCGGATCGTAGACAAATTCTACCGTATGTTCGCCTGCTGTAAGCGGCACGGCGGACATTGCGCCATATGCTCGGATAATATTAACCGTATTGCCGTCTATTGTCGCATGCCAGCCAGGATAATCAACTAACGCGACCGATAACACGCCATCAAGAGCGATGTCGGCTTCGATAACGACGCGCTCCGGCTCAAAAAGCGTGACCTGCGCAGGCGTCGATGGGCGATCAACAGATAAGACACCAGGATCGCGGTCAAGGATCACCGTTTGGCGCGGATTGATGCTCGGATCGTGCAGTAGTTCAAGCGCGTGTGTGTCGTCGCGGGCGATAAACTGCCGATATGTGACCAGTGCGAACGGACGCGGATCGCTCAAGCGGTGCAAATTGATCTCGCCAAAAACATCCGTGCCACGCCCGACGATCGTGCTAGGGATCATCAATTCGTTCCAATCGATGAATACGTAACGAACCGCAAATAACTCCCACGCGACTTGATGGCGCAAATCACTTTCGAGGATATTCCACGCGCGATTAAGAAAGAGTGGGCTGATGCCGCGAATATCTTGTAGACCGTACAGGCTTCCATAATTCGCCAATACGCCGCGCTCGCCATCGACGCGAAACGGTTTGTCTGTATCCGCGAGAGTCTGAGCGATCAATGGCGGCGGCACAATCGAAATTTGTTGTTCCGGTGGTACGCGATCATAGGTGCTGATTGCGCCCATACTGACGGTGAACAACTCCAGCACCAAAATCGCAGGCAGTATCCAAAAGGCGCGCGGTGGGCGTTCTGTACCGAGCAAATAGGGAAGGGCAAGCGATGTGATGCCGACGATGATGATGCTGAATGCAAGCGGCGCGATCACCCCGCCATACGCCGTTGGATTGCCGATCCATGAAACGGCGACGAGCGCGCCGATCAACAACACGGCGCTAAATACACGGTTGAGCCACAAGCGCAGTCGCAGCGCGGCAGCGTAATCGCGTACGAAATCCCATTCGAGTAAGTGCGCCGCGCCCAGTCCCGCCAAAATTGCCAGGCTGTTCATGACCAGAACCGCTGCGCGTTCTTGACCGCGAAAGAAATACAGACCCGGCAGCACGTTATACAGCACCGCGAAAATGGGGCTGCTGCCTCCGAAACTCCACAACAGCGCGATGAAGGCGATCACGCCCCAAAACAACGCGGTCGACAGTTTGCGATACACCGCGACCAGCGCCAATGTAAGTCCCATAAAGCCGACGAACAACGGGGAATACAGGCTGACAATCCGCGGAAAAATAAATTGGATCACATCCTGAAACGGAAATCCGTTGGCTTTGGAGTCAAAGCCGAACCCCGCGCGCGTCGTCAACGTCAAATATTCGACGCCGGGAATCAACTGCACGGCGGCAAGCCCGAACGCGATCAACCCGAAAATAGCCGCGCCGATCACGAAGCCCGTCCAGCGCAAGCGGCGTGCGTAAATGCGATAGCCGAAATAGGCGAGCAGCGTATAGGTGATGAAAAAGCTGGTTTGTGGGTGTCCCGCTAACCACGATAAGCCAAGCGCGAATCCGGTTAAAAGCAGCCATGACGGTCGAAAACGTTGGCGCGTTGCTTCGTGGATGCCGATCAACGCCAACGGCAGCCAGATCGCGGCTTCGAGCAGTGCCAGTTGCAGCGGCGCATAGCCTTGTGTAAAGCCGCTGTATCCTGCGATTAACCCTGCTGTAAATGCGCCAATTACGCTGCCGCGTGCTTTCAGAGTCAAACGACGTACGAGTGCATACATCATAAGCGAATAGGCGAGAACATGTGCGGTCATTTCAAGTTCGAGTGCGTGATAACTCCAGCCGCCGGACAGCCGCGCCAGCATGATCGTCGCTAGACGGGGCGGGTAAAAGACCGCCGCTTGTGTATCCGCGATGAAGGGCAGTCCGCCATTGTTATACGGATTCCAAAGTGGAATTTCGCCGTCGGCAAAACGCGCGTATTGATACCCGCCAAATGCGACGAACTGACCGGAAAAATCCCCTTGTTTCAGCGAGACTTGATCGGCGCTGATCGGCGTGAACAGCCGCCAGAAGAACAACAGCCATAACGCCGTCAAGCCCAATACGGCGAGCAAATCAGGCGATAGTCTGCGGATCATGGGGTATCCTGTCGTGGATTGACGCGGACGCGGGTGAGATACGCAAAGTCGTTCGCCATGCCGCCGTCGGATGTGACAACGCGCAAACGGTCAAATCGCCCGTCGATATGTTGATATAAGCCAATTTCGAGTTCGTAAATAGCGGGCGGTGTTTCTGAATTCACGCTCAACGTATGCGAATCCTGAATAATGACACCTTCCGCCCATGTCGATGTCGGCGCTGTCCACTCGACGGGCTGTGCGTCCGAACCTGCGTAAATCGTCATCGATTGCGGTTCAACGATATGCGCAAACACGACATAATCGGTCGTGATCGGTCGCAAACGCCGCCAATATAGGGTCAGTTCAACCGAGTCGCCCGCGTTCGGCGTCAAATCGGTGAGCGCATAACCAACCAGTTCGATTTGGTTGTCGAAGTTGATACGGATCGGGTTAGGGACACCAAGATCATCGGCGCGCGGCACTAACTCGACCGTACCGACTTGATAAATCTCATCGCCATTGGACAATTGCAGCCGTTCGCCCGTCGGTAGGTGATACCAGCCAAGCATTATGTCCAGCGTCATCGGCGCGTATGCGGCAGGCGGCACGACGATTGAAACGTCGTTGATCCATTGATAACCTTGTGCTAAATCAGAAGTAGCAAGGATGCCTCCGCCCGGATACACATCGCGCTGGCTGATAATGAGACCATCAGGCGTGACTAAATGTACGAATAAACTCCAATCGCGCGTGAACGGTGCTTCGATAAAAGCGTAAAACGAAAAATTGACATACTCTTCTGGGCGAACTTCTGATGCTGTCAGCCTAAAATTGTCTACACCGATGCGACCCTCGTTTGCGCGTTCGGAAAAAATCGTCTCGCTGTTTGGAAAGGGTTCAATCACTTCAATGGGGGGAGCGTAAGCGTAGATAATCGTCGTGAATGGGGTGACGAGTGCGACACCAAAGAACCACACGCCTACAGCGCTCATGACGATAGGGCGCAGTCGTTTTGGCAACCACCATGTCAAACCGACCGCCAACCACACGCAAATCGACGACAGCGCGCCGAAGATCAATCTTCCTTGAGACGCGGGTGTTTCCGTTGTCCAGCGCAGATATGAGATGAATGTGACGACGATCCAAATCAGCGTGACGAATGCTGGCAGCCATCGATCCAACGACCAGCGGCGGCGTATGACCGTCACGAGTAAGAAAATCAATATGCTGATAAAGCCGATCAGCCCAATGATGTCGAATACGAGATAAATCTCGCGCGGATATGCAATGTTGACGCCACCAAAAAATCCCCAAAATGCTTGCGTAAAACTAAAGCGTTCCGACCACAACTGCGCAATATTGGCAGGAATGGCACGCCGCCCGACGATTTCCAAAAAGACGTTTAGCCCTGTTGGATCGCCGTACAACTGAAAATTGCGCACATACCACCATCCGGCAATCGCAACCGTGAGTGCGCCCGAAATCAAACCGCCGACGATGAGCGGATGAAGTGAGCGCTGTTTGATGCTCACGATCACCAAAGCAAGTCCAATCACAGGGATGAGAAAACCGATATTCAGCTTCGCCAGCAATCCTAAACCCGTGACGATGCCCAAAACGATGTATGTGCTGATGCGTGGCGGTGTTTTCAGCTTGATCAAACGCACAATTAACAATGTAAGCAGATTTCCCAATAAATTCGATGCATTATCGTTGTTGACCGAGCCGCTGATAAACACAAACATCGGTATAAACGCATTGAGCGCGGTTGCGCCTACTATCACCGTCGGCTGATTCGGAAACAGCTCACGCGCCAGACAATAGGTGACGATCACAGTGCCTAGACCAAGCGCGACCGAAAACAAACGTGCGATGTGTACCGCTAAAGCTGTCCCGCGATAAGGAAACGCCTCTAATTCTGCCCGATGCACGATCATATTGGCGTTGCCGTCTGGTCGGATCACACCAATATCCGCGTGTGGATTGATGCGGCGCACGGTTTCGAGATCGCTGGTGTCAATTCCGGCGGTCAGTGCCGCGGCGATCAAATAATAAAGTGGCGGCTGACTACCTTCTTGCCGCCATAATGTTTGCACACGTGAGTCCTGTACGGGCAGAGCGAAATTGTTTCGCGCAATCGTTTCGACCATCGGGTAATGCCACAGTTCATCGGATGCTTCAAAGATCGGCGTGATCACGCTGTACAAGGTGCCAAGCAGCACATATGCAATGATGATTGCCGCAAGCCACCTGCGAGTCATATCCTTCACGCTGTAGCCTCGATGATGCGTTCGAAAAACTGTACGGTTTCGGTCGTAATAGATGACCAATTGAAGCGATTTTTGAGTGACGCGATGTGGTTCGATAAGGTGCGGCGCAGCACTGGGTCATTATGCAGGCGTTTGCACGCCGCGACTAACGCGCGCACGTCATCAATGGGGTGAAGCAGCATCGTGTCGCCATCTCGAAATTCTGGGATCGGCACAACCGGTTGGGTCGTAATTATCGCGCATTCATGCTGAATGGCTGCCATTAAACTGCCACGCCGAAACGACGCGCCATCACGAAAAGGCAGCGCGACGACATCGACCGCTTTTAGCCACGCGCTCACATATGCATCATCGATATACCCAGTACGCTGAACGAACGGGGTGAGTTCAAGTGCTGTGATTAGGTCGTCAATTTCACGCAGATACGGTTGATTGGTTGGGTCGCTTGCTCCTGCTGTCCCACCGATCAACACCAAACTGGCATCAATTCCATCATCACGTAACTGTTTCAGACTGTGCAGAAGCGTTTCCAAGCCTTTGCTGTGGTTGATTAACCCGAAATACCCGATTAAGAATTGGTTTTTTGCATTCGCTTGTCTCACATCAACCACTGGCAGCACGTGTACCGCGATATTGCTGCCAATTGGGATCAGTGTCACCTGACCCAGAGCGGTCAAACGGGCATAATCTTCATGATTAGTGACGATGACACCTGCTGACGCGCGCGCGAGCCGCATGACGATCCAATCGCGTAGTTTGCCCGCCTTTGGGAACAAATAGGGGAAGCGCAAATCGTGAAATGTCGTCACTACTGGAATCGGATGCAAGACATCCGGCAAAAAATGGATAAATGGCGACATGCCGAACGCTGCTGTTTGAAACTGTAAATTGACAACATCGAGCGCTTCCGCCCGTGCCCAACGCTTGACCGTTTGTAAAGTCGAAAATGACCAGCGAGAAGCTGCCGTCATGAGGCGAATACGCGAGTCATGTTCTTGTGCTGACGGGGATGTGAAGACCGATACGCCGTGAATATGCTCAGCAAACATGCGCGCCAAAATCGCACTGTACGCGCCAACGCCGCCCTGCATCGGCGGATATTCTCCCGTTACCAATCCAATGCGCATTATAATGCTCGCAATCCGGATCGAAGTACATCACGGTAGCACTTGATGCGTTCTTGACGCATAGCAGATTTATGTCCAAGCGCACTCTTTACTGTCTCGATAATGATTTGTATAGCGTAATTTGCCAGAATATAGACCCGCAAAAGCCCAGCACTTAACGCACCATAATGCTTGCGGAAATAACTGATTTTGCTGGTTTGATAATAAATATGGGTACGTGCGCCTGTCTGTTCGGTGCTGCGCCCACCGTGATGGATGATGGTCGCTGTGCCGACATACATAATCTGCCAACCCGCGTCGGTCGCGCGCTTACACCAATCGACCTCTTCCGAAAACATGAAAAAACTTTCATCCAACCCACCGATTTGTTCGTAAACCGCACGACGGGCGAGCATCGATGACCCCTGTACCCAATCCACGCGATGCGTACTATCACAGTTAGGCTGGTTGAGAGGAAAGTGACTGGGGAGTTTTTTTAGATACGGAGCGAACCACAAGCTTTCAATGAGTTCGCTCTTCAACGTTGGAAAATGACGCCGCGTTGATTGATATGTGCCATCCGTATTGAGCGTATGTGCGCCTGCAACGCCCACTTGTGGATGCGCTTCCATCACGTCGATCAAGCGTAAAAGCGCGTCGCCGACGATCTCCGTATCTGGGTTCAGCAGCAATAGATAACATCCGCGTGCGGCGCGCAGCCCAATATTATTGCCTTTGGTGAAGCCGACGTTTTCGGTCTGTGCCAGCAGTGTTACATCGGGAAAGCGATCATGCACCACAGCAACTGTGTCGTCGGCGCTGCACGCATCGACAACGATGATTTCGGTCGTCGGTTTCGGTGCGGTTTGAATCGAACGTAAGCACCGTTCAAGATCGCCTGCGACATTCCAACTGACGATGATGATCGACAGGACTGGCGTCGTCATACGTCGCTCGCCGTTTCTGCAGATAGATTGAACAAACGCTCGGCATTTTCGGTTGTGATGCGCGCCATTGTCTCGATAGGTAGGCGGTGCAAGCTTGCCAAACGCTCGACCATATAGGAAATATAGGCGGGTTCATTGCGCTTGCCGCGAAATGGCGTAGGAGTCAAAAAAGGCGCATCGGTTTCGATTAACAGCCGGTTTTGTGGAACGTGGGTCGCAATCCGGCGTAGTTCATCGGCATTTTTATACGTGATAGGACCCGTGAAACCCAGATAAAACCCGACGGCAAGCGCGCGCTCAGCAATTGCGGGCGGTGCAGAAAACGAATGCAGGACGCCGGGGCGCGTTTTCAGGGATGGAGGCAGTGTTTTGACCCAAGTTTCCAAAATCGTCATGATGTCGTCATGCGCGTCGCGGTCATGAATGATCACAGGCAATTTCAGTTGTGAGGCAAGTGCGAGCTGTGCCTCAAATGCTTGATGCTGAGTCGCTTTCGGGCTGGTATTCCAGTGATAGTCCAACCCGATTTCGCCAATCGCGACGACTTTTTTTTCGTGCGCACTGGCTTCGATCCACACCAGATCACTGCTGGTGAAATCAACCGTGCTGTTGGGGTGGATGCCCGCTGCCGCGTAAATACCCGCGTATTGATGGCTCAACTCAATCGCCTGCAATGTCGTTTTGTGGTCGACCGCCGGGATGATGATCCGCGTTACATCACCCATGCGTGCCCGCTCGATGACAGCATCGCGGTCAGCGTCGAACCCGTCGAAGTTGAGATGACAATGGGTATCGATCACGGCTTATAACCGATGTTCTGCTTTAAGAAGTTGAATATCTGCCTGAACCATCATTTCGATCAACGCCTCGAAAGTGACGGTGGGTTCCCAACCCAGTATTTGTTTTGCTTTCGCCGGGTTGCCTACAAGCAGATCGACTTCGGCAGGGCGCATAAATTTCTCGTCTTGCACAACATAACGCTTCCAATCGAGGTCAGCCGCAGCGAACGCGACTTCGACCAAACGCTGCACCGAATGTGTATTGCCAGTCGCGACTACATAATCGTCGGGCGTATCTTGTTGAAGCATCAACCACATGGCGCGCACATAATCACCAGCGAAGCCCCAATCACGCTGAGCATCGAGCGTACCGAGTCGCAGTTCGTTGGCTAAGCCCAGAACAATTTTAGCAACGTTATACGTGACTTTGCGGGTGACAAACTCTATGCCGCGACGAGGTGACTCGTGGTTGAAAAGGATTCCACTGGTCGCGTGCATGTTATAACTTTCACGATAATTGACGGTAATCCAGTGACCATACACTTTGGCGACACCATAAGGACTGCGCGGATAAAACGGTGTCGTCTCAGTTTGTGGAACTTCTTGTACTTTGCCGAACATTTCGCTGCTGGACGCTTGATAAAAACGAATCTCTGGGTTGACAGCGCGGATAGCGTCGAGCAGGCGTGTAACCCCTAATCCAGTGACATCGCCTGTAAAAACAGGTTGTGTCCACGAGGTGGGCACGAAACTTTGCGCCCCCAGATTGTAAACTTCTTGTGGGTTTGCTTCGCGCAACACATTCATCAAACTGGTCAGATCGCTCAAATCGGCAGCGACAAGATGAATACGTTCCTGAATATGTTTGATGCGTTCATAATTATAGGTGCTGGTGCGGCGTGTGACGCCATACACCTCATATCCTTGTTCCAACAAGAATTCGGCAAGATAGGAACCGTCTTGTCCGGTAATGCCTGTAACTAACGCGCGTTTTTTGCTGCTCAACGATGTGCCTCCAATGGTTCAGCGTGTTTGCCTTGTTGAATAGACAAACAGAAAGTCCTGCGGGTTACGCGCCGCAGGACTTTTTCAAGAATACCTACGCTTGCGATTACACGCCGACGGTTGCCGTCGGTGTGACGGTTGGTGTCGCGAGAATTTCAATCGTGTTGATTTCAACTTCGTCTTCGTTGTAGGTTAGCAAGACGAACGGCACCGATACCCAACCGATTTGTCCCTGATATTCGACCTCAATCCAATCGGCGGTGACCGTACGACCGCTGACGATCAATTGCACGCCATTGGGAATAAGTGCCAGCGACTCCGATTGGCTGTTTGGGCGGCGGCGCAGATGTAAATTCGCACCTTCCTGCAAGCCTTGCACCGTCGCAACATTGACGTTGCGGAGTGGGTTCGCTGTCGGTGCGACGCCCGCCGCTTGTCCGCCTTGTTCACCAAAACGATTGCTTGGGATGGTCGGCAAGTCACGGAATGCTGCACGCAGACCGCGTGCGTCACGGAGTTCAATATACAGCGCGTTCACCCACGCAGTGATCTGTCCGCCATCGGGTGTGCTGTACACGACGAATAACCATGTTTCAATCGGGTCAAGGTCTTCGTCTTCACCTAACAACGTGACCGGGTCGACGAACGGCGTCGGAGTCGCCGCGCCTTCTGGTGTCGGGGTTGGGGTGAAAAACTCTGGCGGTACTGCCGCGCCTTCGCGTCCTAATACCGCAAGGACTGTGCCACCGGGTGCGAGACCGAGCGATAATGCTTCACTGTTTGGGTATTGGCGAAGCTGCAAGTTCGCGCCCGGATCAACCAGAACACGTCCTGTAGGACCGTCTGTCGTTGTTTCGGTGACGGATGCCTGTACTTGCGCCTGTGGGGTAGCCGTTGGCAGCGCAATATTCGGGTCAGTCGTGGGTACTGCGAGCGCCTCTATCGGCGCGCTCACGACCGCAACTTCAGTTTCGGCAGCAACCGCCGCAACCGCACTTGCCGACGAAAGTGGAATGCTGACGAGCGGCAGCGCTAAAACTTGCGGTGCGCTTTCGCCCGCATACACGACGGCATCATAATAAACGCCGCCGTAAATGCCCGTCACATCGAATGATGCTTCGTTGCTGAGCGCCTCAAACGTCGTGTTGATGGTGATATTATCGACATTTGGCGTTAATGAGGTCGTCGTGTAGTCATCGCTCGCCAGATCGTCGATAAACACACTTCCATTACTCAGCGCGGCGCTTGCATTTGCTTCCGGCGCGACATTGGCGAGCGAGAACGCTGCCACATCTGCGCCGACCAGGGCTTCATCCGACGTGAACGCGCTTAAGGCGACACTGCCGCCCGCCACCGATGCGATGACGGTCGTACGTGTGTTGGCTTCAACCGTGAGTGTCGTGCTGACAAGTGCGTCGGTCGCGCCTTCTGGCGTCACGCTGACTTCATAATCGCCTGCTGGGATGGAAAGATACTCGGTTGCGGTGCCAAAATCGAGCGATGGCACAATAATCGAACCATTTGCTGCAATATCGACCGCCGCCGCACCATCCGCGGCATGAACGACGCGGACATAACCGCTGGTCGCGTCATTTGGGAGTGTCGGCGCGGAAAGCAGCAGCGCCATTGGATTTTCAACTGTGCCGTAAGCAAGCGCGATATATGATGTGCCTGTATTGAGCGAGAACGTCGTTGTTGGGATAATCGCGTCTGTCACTGCGCCGCCAACCGTAGTTACCACTAAGCCATACGCTTGCGACGGAATATCGAGCGTGCCATAGGGCTGGTTGTATTGCAGATTAGGGATAACCGGGCGACCATCCGCCAGCACAATATCGACGGCGGGTGCATCGGGGATGGCATGGATCGCTGTCAAACGCGCGCGCCCAACTGGAAGTGGATTGAGGTCATCCTGGAACACTGTAAATGCGAGCGGATCGCTGGTGGACACAATCGCCACCAGGGCTTGATCTGCTACGACATCGATGATTTGTTCCCACAACGCATCGGTTTCGCCCGATGCTGTAACGCTGACCTGAATCGCTCCCAGCGCCGCTGAGAAATAGGGCGTCGCTTGACCAAACGCGAGGTCGGCATAAGTTAGCGCGCCGTTGGTATATACATCCACATTCGGCGCGCCTTCTAAAGCATGAACATATCGAATCGACGCTGCACCATCCGTTTGTGCGAAGGCGCTGAACGGCGTGACGACCAAAACCAGCGTTATTAACAGCCATATAAGCTTTTTCATCGTGTTACTCCTTGCATTGTTCAGACAGAGAGTGAGTAGATCGTACGACGATCTACGTGCCTTCTTCCCACTGAGTCAAATAATGTGTCTGTTCTGGTGTCAACACATCGATCTTGATACCCATCGATTCTAACTTCAACCGGGCAATTTCGCGGTCGATTTCATCTGGAAGGGTATGCACAGCCGCTGACAAGCCTGATTTGCCGCCCTGTTTGACCATATATTCCGCTGCCAATGCTTGATTGGCGAAGCTCATATCCATAACGCTCGCGGGATGACCTTCAGCGGCAGTCAGATTGATCAAGCGACCATCGCCCAGAAGATACAGCGGACGCCCATTCACGCGGTATTCTTCGACGTATGGACGCACCAACTTTGGTTCGCCTTCGCTCAGCGCGCGTAGTTCTGGAATATTGATTTCGACATTGAAATGACCACTGTTCGCCAGGATCGCGCCTGGTTTCATGCGCTCGAAGTGACGTTTGTCGAGCACGTTGATATCGCCTGTGGCGGTGATGAAAATATCTCCAACCAACGCGGCTTCTTCCATCGGCATTACGCGATAACCATCCATCACCGCTTCGAGCGCACGGAGCGGGTCGATTTCTGTGACGATCACGTTAGCACCCATACCGTCGGCGCGTGACGCAATACCGCGACTGCACCACCCATAGCCAGCGACGACAATCGTGCGCCCTGCGAGCAAAATATTGGTTGCGCGGATGATGCCGTCGAGCGTACTTTGTCCGGTGCCGTACCGATTATCGAATAAGTGCTTGGTATTGCTATCGTTGACCGCGATCACTGGGAATGCCAGTTGACCATCGGCTGCCATCGCGCGCAAACGGATGACGCCTGTGGTGGTTTCTTCAGTCCCGCCGATGATGTATTCAAGCAGTTCGCGGCGGCTTTTGTGGATGGTGCCAACCAAATCCGCACCGTCATCCATTGTGATATGCGGTTGATGATCTAACCCCGCCGTGATGTGCTCGTAATAGGTGTTGTTGTCTTCACCTTTGATAGCGTAGACAGGAATTTCAAACTGAGTGACAAGCGCCGCCGCTACGTCATCTTGTGTCGACAGTGGGTTCGACGCGCACAACACGACATCAGCGCCGCCGACTTGTAAGGTATGCATCAAGTTCGCTGTTTCGGTGGTGACATGCAAACATGCCGAAACGCGCATTCCTTGTAGTGGTTTTTCTTTGGCGAAGCGCTCACGGATGGCGCGCAGCACAGGCATTTCGTTGTTTGCCCACTCAATCCGAAAACGACCCCCTGTAGCGAGGTCGAGGTTTTTCACATCATGTTCAACGGTCATGCAAGCTCCTATCAATACTTGGGGAATGGGGTGGCGTATACCTCAAAAACGTGAAGATTGTAGCACACCTCAAAAAGAGACCGTTAGCGCATAGACTCAAGCTGTCCACCATCATCAAAACTGGTACGGAAGCGCGCAATAAAGTCTGAGATGGTGAAGTGATGGTTTTGCGTGCCGACGTGTTCGAGCGCATATGTAGCGCACAGCGATCCCAGTTCGCCGCACAACTGTAGAGGATAACCCTGCGCCAACCCGCAAATCAACCCAGCACGATAGGCATCACCGACGCCGGTTGGGTCTTTTATCACGGTTTCTTGAAAGACTGGAACTTGGATCATCGTATCGTGTGCGTAAATCTTCGATCCCTGATTCCCATGTGTGACGATTAAAACTTCAAACATCTGACGCATCGACTCGATATTCAGCCCGGTTTTCTGGTTGATCATTTCGGCTTCGTATTCGTTCACGACCAACATATACGCGCCTTGCATATTGGCGCGTAGTTGATCGCCGCTGAGGCGGGCGACCTGTTGACTGGGGTCATAAATGAATTTAATCCCACGTTGATGGCATTCTTCGCACAAGTTCGACATCGCATCGGGGTCGTTGGGGGATACGATGACCAAATCAGGCTTGGCATCATACACGTCTCCAATGCGAAAATTCTTGGCATAATTCATCGCGCCACTATAAAACGACCCGATCTGGTTGTTATCCATATCGATATTGGCGAAGAACGAGGGCATAAATACGTCGTCGATGCGCTGAACGAGGCTTAGATCGACGCCTGACTCGGCAAGTCGCTCGGCGTAAGGCGCGAAATCACGTCCTACCGTGCCGAATAATTTCGGCTTTTGATGCAGCAAAGCGAGTGTATAGGCGATGTTACCGCCGTTGCCGCCCCAGTGCTTGGTCATGTCTTCGACGAGAAAACTGACACTAATTCGATGAAGATGATCAAGGAGGAGATGTTCAGCGAAGCGACCGGGAAAACGCATGAGGTAGTCATACGCGATAGAACCCGATACAATAATGTCCATAGAATGCGGTTTTCCTGATTAATGGGTCAAAGCCGGGCGGCAGTATACCAGCATCTCATGAGTTTTGCAGTGTGAAATTTGGTTTAATGAATGTGGCTAATTTGATAAAGCGATGACGAACGAACCCGAAGACAAGACACCACGCGAACCGAGACCGCGACGTGACGCCGACGCAGGGCGCAAACCCCAGTTATTTGCAGGACGTTTGGGTTCACGTTTATTTTCGCTCGCGGCACTCGTTGAAAAAGTCGAGACCCAGTTTTATCTGGAATACGATAATGACTCGCCGGTTTTGCAAGAAGCCGATACCAGTTCTAAACGGTTACGCTTGATTATCGATGTCGTGAATTATGTCATCGCAGTGGAGTCGATCGATCTGGATTCGGATGCAAAAGCTGATTTGATCCGCCGCGTATACAGCAACATTTTTGGCTATGGTGCGCTCGATGCGCTGTTCCTGGACGAGCGCGTGACCACGATTTCATTGGAAGGTGCCGAAAAAGCCGCTGTCCGTTATGGTGCGTCGGTGCTGCAATCGTTGGGCGCAATCTTCGACGACAAGGATCAGTTCAAACGTGCGCTCGAACGACTGCTTGCCGATGCAGGTGCAGTACTGAGCGACGACACGCCAATTCTTGAAGTCGGCATGAAGATAGATGAGCGTCCTATGCGTATCAGCGTGGTTGCGCCACCTTACGCGGTCGAATTGAGTGCGGATATTCGAGTGCATCCGGCACACGCGCTGACATTAGACGACCTTATAAAATCTGATATGTTGACACCGGACGCAGCGGACATGCTGCGCGCAATAGCAGCATCAAAATATGGATTTTGCATCGTCGGAGAGACTGAATCGGGTAAGACGACGCTGCTCAACGCGATGCTGCCCGTGCTGCCCGATGTCAGCACGACGATTGTCGAGCGTGCCGAGGAAATGCGCCCGCCGGCGACCATGAAGCGTTTTGCTGCACAATGGCAGCACGGCGCTATGCCCGAAATTTCTTTTGGCGCGCAAATTGCTGCTGCGTTAGAATCGATGCCATTGTGTTTGGTGCTGGATGAAATCCGCTCTGATGAACCGCGCAGTATCGCGCCGCTGCTCGAACTTGAGGAGTCGCCGCGTCAAATTTGGGCGATCCGCGGTGTGCCAGATTCGAAAAGGCTGCAAAGCGCGTTAGGGATGTTGGCGCGGCGTGCCCGTGTTGGTGCTGGTGAGGCTGCTGTCCACGCGCTGTACGAGCGCCTTCCATTCGTAATCACGGTCGCCCGTGTCGCAGAACGCACGAGTGATGGCATCTTCCAACTCTTCAGCATTGCCGAATGGCAGTCGCGGGTCGATACGGACTATCCGGATTATGTCATGTTAATGACGTTTGTTGATGGAGCAGCACGGCGTACCGATGCGACACTGGCGCGTTGGTTGGATTAGAAAAGAGACTACAAAATGGCTTTTCCAACGTTTTATCGACCGGAACGCGTCGGTCAGCTTTACGCGCCAGATACCGTGAGCGCTGTACAAGCGGGACGCGATTCCGGTGTAAGCAGTGCGAAAGAAGATGCGCGGCGCGTGGTTTTGTTGTTGGTCGATGCCCAGGTTGATTTCATTCACATCGATGGAACGCTGCCTGTTCCTGGCGCTGTCGATGACACAAAACGCACTATCGAGTGGATTTTTCGTAATCTTGGTGGGATTACCACGATTGCCGCATCCCTTGATAGTCATATGCCCATGCAGATTTTTTCACCGACATGGTGGGTCAATATCAACGGCGAACATCCCGCTCCCTATACCGTAATTCGCAGCGCTGACGTGCATCTTGGAACGTGGCGCGCGCTTTATCAGCCAGAATGGTCGGCCGAATATACCGAGAAGCTTGAAGCGCAAGCACGCAAGGCGTTGATGATTTGGCCGTATCACACGCTGTTAGGAACGCCTGGTCATGCGATTACGCCCGCGCTGTACGAAGCCATCGCTTTTCATGCTGCTGCACGACAAACCCAGCCGACCTTTTTGTCAAAAGGATCAATTCCCGAAACCGAGCATTATTCGATGCTCGAACCGGAAGTCAAGGTGCCAGGTCATGCGATTGGTGGCTTGAACGTACCGTTTTTGAATATGCTGGCAAGCTATCAGTTAATTTATGTGGCTGGGCAGGCAAAAAGTCATTGCGTCCTTGAAACAGTGCGTTCGATGGTGCGGTATTTCCAGCACGGCAGCGATGTCGTGCGAAAGATTCGCATTTTGATGGACTGCACATCGTCCGTCGCGCACCCAGAAATCAACTTTGACGATATAGCGAACGAAACATTGGAACGTTACACCGAACACGGTTTGAAACTGGTGACATCCGCAGATGTTATGGATTAACGAAATAAAAAGGGCGTAGTCGCTTGACCACACCCTTTTTATTTAGAAAACATGCAGTTTACTGAGTGCTGACGTTCGCCTGTTCGACGACGGCTGCCAAGACATCGAACGGTACGGAACCACGATTGTATTCCGTGCCTTGAAACGTGATCCATTCTGCATCACTATCACCGTAGCGGATCATGACCGCAGGTGTACCTTGCACGCCCCTGGCATTACCGAACGCAATATCGACGTTGACCTGGTTGGCACTTTCGGAACAGGAAATCACGTCGCTGTAACTCAAACCGAGTTCTTGTACGATGCTGCGCGATGCGCCGTCAGTGAAATACGTGCCAGTTCTCGCCATCGCATAATAGCGATCATATGCGTTCCAAAAGGCGCCAGGACTCGCATCGTCAATACATTCCGCGATTTTGCCCGTGAATACGGACGTTTGACCACCCGCCGTCGGGTAAATACGATATTCAAAGCGCGCTTGTCCGGTTGCGACGTAGGTTTCGATGAACTGCTGTATGGTCGAGTGATAACTCTGACAATGCGGGCAGCCAAAATCGGCAAATTCGACCAGGGTGACAGGTGCATTCGGGTCACCAATCACGAACGCGCCTTCTTCGGAGCGCGTCGGATTGAGCGATGTGTATTCGAGTGTTTGAACATTGGCATTGCCCGATAACAGGATCGCGATAACGAACACCACCACCGCCGCAACGACGACACCAACGATGATGATTCCTTGTTGATTGCGGTTGGCACTTTTCGGTTTATTGGCACTGGCGTTTGAACTGGTCTGCGCGCGTGCAGGAACCGACTGCTGATTTTCTTTGGCGCTCATGTGGTGTAGCAACTCCAGTAAGATAAAGAGATGAAAAACATTGTAACCGAATTTTACTTGTGCCTCCACGTGGCTTTGTAAACTGTATGTAAATTATGGCTGTTTAGCGTTATAACGGGGCGCTTTCGCGCTGTATACAACAGGAGAAAGTAATCATGCGTGTGGTTGATATTATTGCAAAAAAACGAGATGGGGAAGCACTTTCGCGCGAAGAAATTCACGATTTTATTCAAGCCTATACACGCGGCGACATCCCTGATTATCAAGCCGCGGCGTGGCTGATGACGGTGTATCTAAAAGGTATGACCCGGCAGGAAATAGTCGATCTGACATTGGCAATGGCACAAAGCGGCGATGTTCTCGATTTGAGCGATATTCTGGAGTATGCCGTCGATAAGCATTCTTCTGGCGGCGTTGGCGATAAAACATCGCTGGTAGTCCTGCCGCTTGTCGCCGCATGTGGGGTCACCGTCGCCAAAATGAGCGGTCGTGGTCTTGGATACAGCGGTGGCACGTTGGATAAACTCGAAAGCATCGCTGGTTACAACGTCAATTTGACGGGTGAGCAGTTTCGCGCACTGGCAAAGAAAAATGGGATTGTATTGGCAGGACAATCTGCATCACTCGCGCCTGCTGATGCCAAGTTGTATGCGCTGCGCGATGTCACTGCGACTGTGCCTAGTCTCCCGTTGATTGCGAGCAGCATCATGAGCAAAAAGATAGCGGCGGGAGCAAATGGCATCGTTCTCGATGTCAAATACGGACGCGGCGCTTTTATGCCGACGGTCGAAGACGCGCGCGCACTGGCACAAATTATGGTTGAAATTGGCACGGATGCAGGGCGCGATGTCGTAGCGCTCTTGTCCAACATGAATCAACCGCTTGGCGTGGCAGTCGGTAATGCACTGGAAATTCGAGAAGCCATTCAAGTCATGAGCGGCGTTACTCCCGACGCTGCCAGTGATTTTGAAGACCACTGTTTAATTGTCGCCTCGTATATGCTGCTGCTGGCAGGGCGTGGTCAGCGCTGGACGGATGTGGATGCTAATCAAACGTTGCTGCGCGATAAACTGAACAATGGCGACGCATTAGGTGTTTTTCGCCGCATGGTCGATGCTCAGGACGGCGACATACGCATGGTCGATGACCCGTCGCTGCTGCCGACCGCACGCCTGATCGTTCCCGTCGCGGCGGCACGCGGCGGTTATATTGCGGATGTGGATGCACTCGCGGTGGCGCGTGCATCGTTTGATTTGGGCGCTGGGCGCGCGAAGAAAGGTGATCCAATTGATGTTGCGGTTGGTGTAGAGGTATTTGCAAAGGTCGGCGCATTTATCGAAGCAGGAATGACAATTGCAATGGTTCACGCCAATGACGAGTTACGCCTGGCGGCGGCACAGGCAACATTGCAAGCGGCGTTTACCTACAGCGACCTGCCAGTGACACCGCCCGCGCTCATTGACAGCGTAATCAGCAGCGTTTAGTCGTCCGTACTGGGTTGTAATATGCCATCGATGTATTCATACGCGTAGAGTGGCGCATCTCGCCAATAACCGGACTCGAAGCGGATACGACCGTTCAGTCCGTCATAATCGGTTTCGGTTATTGCTTGCAGTGCTGCTACTCGGTTTCCGCTTCGCGCCGCTTCGATAGCGATACGCGCAGCATCATACATCAGTGTGGAGCGCAGACTGGGTGGGGGCGCGAACGGATCAGACATTTGGTAGCGGTGTACGAACGACTCATCAGGGAGTGACCCACTGCTCATGATGCGTATGTCATTCGGATTGTCATTCAATAATAGAAACGACGAAAGCGTCAGCACATCGCTGCCGACGGATGAAGTGCTCATGTCAGAGGCGTTCGTTATCTCAAAGGGTAAGTAATACCCCAATCGTACTGGATTGAAGGGATTGGTCAATACAAAACTGATTGGTGAGGCATGTTTCGATGACCATTCCCCGACGATCAGGGCTGGAATATCGCCTAACGCTGTTTGCGTGGCACTGTCCACCGCATGATAGCCGATAAGGATAGTCACTATGGTGAGCGGATCTCCTTGTAATGCCTTCGCGCGCGCTATCGCGGACTCCAATGTGCCGCCATCGTCGAGTGCAACTAAATTGACGTGTTGACCTGACTCCGTAAGTGCCAAACGAGCGGCGTACAGTGCATCGTAGCCGACTTCACGATAACGCCCCTCGAATGGCGCGATCAGTGCGACGCGCGGCACGCTAGGCGAGGCGCGACACCCCGCTAATGTGAATATCAATACGAACAGCGCGCGTCTCAAAAACATGAGTTGCTGACATGTTCTTCAAATGTGCGCGCGAAATTGTGATAGCCGTCGCCTGTGCAACGTGCCTGGAAAAAGTAGTACTCGGATTGTGCTGGATTAGCGGCGGCTTGCAGCGCGCTCAACCCTGGACTGGCGATGGGTCCTGGCGGCAAGCCATTGTTGAGATAGGTATTGTAGGGTGACACTGCGCTGGAATAATCGGCTTGTGTGATGCGCGACCACCATGTCGTACCATCAAAGCCGATGGCGTATTGCACGGTTGGGTCGGCATCTAGTTTCATGCTGATTGCCAATCGATTGCGATACACGCTCGAAATCATCGGATGTTCGTCGGGGTAAATCGCCTCACGCTGGATGATCGATCCGAGCGCGGCGATTTCATAAAGGCTGAAACCTTGCGCGGCGGCGTTTGCGGGCAAGCCAACACTTTCGACCCGATCTCGGAAGTTAGTCAACAGCACCTCCCGAAAGTATTCCGGCGTCATCGTCGTGGGTAGTTGATAGGTATCGGGGAACAAAAAGCCCTCAAGCGAAGCGCCGATTGGAAGCCCAATGAACGCCGCGAACCCTGGATCAACCAATGCGCCAGCGCCAACGAGGTTGAGAAAGTCTTGACCCGAAAACCCAAAATTGGCGGATTGATCGATGATCGCCGCGATCTCTTCGATCCGCCAGCCCTCTAAAATTCGAAAAGTAAACTGACTGCTCCCCGAATCGGTCAACGCTGCTGCGATTTGAGGAATTGTTTCAGCTTGTGTCAGAAAAAATGTCCCCGCTTCAAGTTGGCGATCCAACCTATACGCCTGTACATAATCGACAAACAAATCCGCGTCCGTGATTAAGCGAGCAGCAAGTAAGTTTTGTGCGATCAGTGCCGGAGAATCACCAGAATTTACTTCGAATCTCATTGGGGATGTATCGGTACTCACTGTTTGTGTGAGGTCTTCCTCGCGGCTGTTGAGCGAAAAGCGAATCAGCGAGGTTCGTACATAGTTAACGGGGTCGCCATCCGAAATAAGCAGTAAACCGCCAATGACCAGAACGCCGACCAACCCAACCGCAACGATCACTAAACTGATAACCTGTAAAAGACGAGACAAGAGCACTCCTTTACGCACTAATGTGCCGATTTTTAACGCACATACGTATCCTTGCAAACTGATACGGTGGGAAATCGTTTACGAATCGGCGGTTGTCGGCGGAGTAGGCGGCGAAGCCAACCCGTCGCGCAAGGCATCGAGATAACTTTGCAAGATGACGCGCGCTGCTAAATCGTCGATAGGATCGGACACTTTGCGCCCTTTATGTCGAGCGAGTTCGGCAGCATCGACGCTCGATAACTGCTCGTCCCAGTAGACAATCGGGAGCGGAATGACATGAGTCAAATACGTGACCCAATTTCTGACTTTGTCCGCCTGAGTAAAGTCGTCAGCGGTCGCGCGTTCTTCATATGGCAGCCCGACTACAAACGCGACGGCATTTTCTTGGGCAACAATATGCTGTAACCTCTCAAAATCCTTGTGTTTGGACTTACGCTGAATGATGGTCAGTTCGCGCGCGACCAACCTCGATGCATCGCTGACAGCAACGCCAATGCGCACCAACCCGTGATCAAGCCCGATGAGTTTGCCGATCATGCGCCACCTTGCAAGATCACGATCCTATTGGGAAGTATTGGCATTTGCCCGAACCAATCTGGCGACAATTCAATTTGTGGCTGCGTGTCGCCTGCGAGATCGAGTGTGCTGGTCAAATAGCGTTGTGCTTCTGACAGCGATAACCCAGCGAGTCGCTGCTGAAGCTGTGCGGTGTCAATTTGTACAGTGATGCTGCCGCGCGCCATCAAGGTAAACGACGCGCGTCCATCCACATCGATTGTCACCTGTGGGGAGCGTTCGTACACGAGCGTGTCAAGATCGATGCTGCGCCCGCGCGGAATTTGACTTGAAAGCTGTACATACGCGATTTGTTCGGCGACGCGCATATCGATAGCGGTGGCTTCGACGACAGCGCGCATGGTCAGCGACACCGTATCGGATTCGTCGGCGACCGCTTGATCGTAACTTGTCCAATCGTCACGCTCTTCGGTGATTCGGATGGATTCTGGAATAATGAACTGATCTTCACCGATACGCGGCAGCATTTCGGCATATGCCCGTTCTTGCAACTGCTGACGTATGATGTCATTCAGGCGTCGATAATCATCGTCAGTGACGACGCGAATTTGACGGCTTGTGCCGCCGTATGTTGGCGCAAGATTCCGGACTTGAAGCGAGCTGTTCAGGTTGCCGATGATACTGTTGATCAAACCGACAGGAATGTTGTTGCCGACTTCACCGGCTGATTCGGTGACGGCTTCAACTGGAACCTCGATTTGCAACCCTGCACCGCCCGCGACGGCTGCCGCTTGCATGGTGCGAAAAATTATCGGTGTCCCCGCGCTGGTGCTGACAAATGTGCCAAGAGGAATTTCAGTCGCTATTGTCGTCGTATTAATGAAAACGACCGACCCGATAGCTGGGGTCGCGCCGAAACTGCGCGCACCACTGGTTTCAATGGTGGCGCGTTCTTCAACTTCAGCACGCACGGTCAGCGCGGGGATAATCCCATTTTCGACATCGATTTGATCTTGGGTAAAGGTGGGGTCGGCAGTAATTGGTGTGCTGATCTCGGCTTGAGTCTGGGTGGGTAAAATGATGATCGTGGCGCTCGGCAGCGCAATATACGCCACAACGCCGATCACCGTAATGAATAGGATGGACGCGATTACGCGCATGACCAAACGGACTCGTCCTTGACCAGATACGGTAGTTTCGGCGCGAAGTCGGCTGGCAACGGGTGCGAGCGATTCGATGTCCGGTTGATCATCGGGGCGCTGCGCGCGCCCAGTGAAAACTTTAGCGCGGTTGCGCTGCCACTTCGCACGCTGTGCGCCACCAATCGTTTCAAAAACGCTGATGCCAAGTTCGAGCGCGCTGCGTGTCACGGTCGTATCATGCGTGACGAAAGCCAGCCGTATCGCAAGGCGCGTCGCTTCACGTTGGATCAAGACCAGATCGAGCTTGCGCGTGAGCGTCGTGCCGCGTTCGGGCCAGATGATCAAGACACTACGCCCACGCAAATACGACAGGCGATCACGTACGATCGTGACATCGTCGCTCGATTGAAGTTGGATCAGTTCGATATTCGCGGGCATCCGTTTAAAAATTCGACTAGAACGTCAGTAAACAGGGTGGGGAGCATTCTCCACCCAAACCTACGATGTCGCCGCCGCGATGATCTGGCGCGCGGCTTCGAGCGCTTCAGGCAGTTTTGCTGCGTCTTTACCGCCTGCTTGCGCCATTGTCGGACGCCCACCCCCGCCACCGCCAACGACTGCGGCAATCTGCTTGATCAAATTGCCTGCGTGCAGCCCTTGCTTTGTCAAATCGTCGGTGACTGCAACCACAAGCTGCGGTTTTTCATCGACGATGCTTCCCACGACCATGACACCACTTTTGACGGCGGTACGAAACCAATCCGACATATCGCGAAGTGTATCGGGCATGACATCGCTGACTTGCGCGATCAAGGCTTGTTTGCCGTTGATGGTTTCGAGCGTTGTAACCAAACGGTCGAAGCTGGCGCGTGCAATTTCGCGCTGGAGCGCAACGATTTGTTTACGTGCGCCGCTCAATTCGTCCTGAAGTGCGATAACGCGCGTTGTCACACCGTCCGATGTCGTGCCGATTTGCGCGGCGATCGCGTTGAGCGCAGTCAAGTTGTGCTGTACAAACTTGATGGCTTTATGTCCGGTCAGCGCTTCAATGCGCCGAATGCCCGCGCTCACGCTGCCTTCGGCGGTGATGATAAATGAACCGATCTCGGCGGTTTCACTAACATGGACGCCGCCGCATAATTCATAACTGTAACGGCTGTCATCTTTGGCAATCGTGATCGTGCGGACGCGGTCGCCATACTTTTCACCGAACAGCGCCATCGCACCTTCGCCGCGCGCTTCGTTCAATGATTTTTCTTGTGAGATGACCGGATAATTGCGCAAAATGATGTCGTTGACTTGTGTTTCGATGTGGCGCATTTGATCGAGCGTCATCTTTGAATCATGCGCAAAGTCGAAACGCAGACGATCTGGTGCGACGAGCGAACCACGCTGCTGTACATGCGTGCCGAGCAGCGCACGCAATGCTGCGTGCAGCAGGTGGGTCGCAGTATGATTGCGTGTAATATCGGCACGGCGTTCAAAGTCTACAACGGCAGTCGCTAAATCGCCCTGTTTTGGTGTGCCTTCGACGACTTCACCCACATGGATGATCAGCCCACCAATCGGACGGCGAACTTCTTCGATTTCGACACGCCATCCGTCGTCGCCTGTGATCACGCCTGTGTCGGTGATTTGACCACCGGCTTCGACATAGAAATGCGTCGCTTTCAAAACGATCTCGATTTTATCCCCGACAATCGCATTAGTCACCTGCACCCCATCCTGAATGAGCGCCAAGACATGATCATGCACGGTATCAGCATGATAGGGGTCGTATAAAACACCTGTATCGGGCAGCGAGCCAGATGTTTTCAGCGTATTCAGTATGTCTGCATACACATCGGCTGAAGCGATTTTGCCCATGGCTTTACCGCCACCGCTCGCTATCGAGTGTTGTTCTTCGGCGCGCAAGAAACCGGCGTCATCGATGGTGTAACCGCGCTCTTCAGCAATATCCTTCGTGACTTGAGCAGGCAAGCCGAGCGAAGCTTTGAGATAAAACACGACATCGCCCGAAAGCTGACCGCCCGGCGACAGCGCGGCTAATTCGGCTTCGAGTTCGGTCATCCCGCGATCCATTGTGCGGCGGAAACGTTCTTCTTCTTGCGTAATCACACGCTTAATGGCGTCAGCGCGTTCTACGAGTTCGGTATAATGCCCGCCCATCACGTCGATTACGGCATCCGCGATGGTTGCCAGAAACGGCTGATCGAAGCCAAGTTTTGCGCCAAAACGCATAGCGCGGCGCAGCACTAAACGACAGACCGAGTCGCGTCCTTTCGCGCCGGGCATCACCCCGTCCGCAATCATGAACACGGCGGCACGGATGTGATCTGCGATGACGCGGTAGGGCACAATCTGGGCATCACGTTCGGCATCAGAATGCCCGGTGAGTGCCTGAGTCGCTTTGAAAATCGGCACGAACAAATCGGTATCGTAATTGTTGGTGACGCCGTTGACGACACTCAAAATACGTTCTAAACCCATGCCCGTATCGACGCCAGGTGCAGGCAGCGGTGAATCGAACTGCCCGATATGCGCTGGGTCGGCTTGTGTGCGGTTGAACTGCATAAAGACCAGATTCCACAGTTCAAGAAAACGATCATCTTCATCGACGAGGCTTTGAATGATACCGTCAACACCTTGCGACGGGTCTTTATCCCAGTGTATTTCACTTGTGGGTCCACATGGGCCTGTTTCTGCCATTTGCCAGAAATTGGTCTTGGGTCCCATACGCGCGACACGCTGCGGATCGACGCCGATGTCGTTGATCCAGATGTTGTACGCTTCATCATCGTTTTCATACACGGTGAAGGCGAGGCGTTCGGGGGGCAATCCATAGCCCTCGGTCAGTAGGGTGTAGCCGAAACGGATCGCATCACGCTTGAAATAATCCCCAAAGCTGAAATTGCCCAGCATTTCGAAAAAAGTATGATGGCGCGGCGATGGTCCAACATTTTCGAGATCGCTATGTTTGCCCGCGACGCGCATACATTTTTGCGAGGTGGTCGCGCGCGAATACGTGCGCTTGTCCAAGCCCAGAAATACATCTTTGAACTGTACCATGCCCGCATTCGTGAACAAGAGTGTCGGGTCATTGCCGGGAACCAGCGATGATGAGGCGACGGGTTTATGCCCGACTTCTTCAAAAAAATCTAAGAACAGCGCGCGCGCTTCGACGCTGGTCAACGGTTTCATAAGGTTGGGTGATCCTTGCAAGGCGTAGACGATTTCAGGACAGTATAGCGGGTCAGGGTGGATTTTTCTAGCGAACCGCGCCGAACAACAGGTATAATTTCTTTCTGGTTATCGGCGGCGCGCGGCAAAGGACTATCGATTCCAGAACCTGTTCTGTTTATTGTCCAGCGATTTATCAAGTGTGATCAGCTTAACGAATGCGGCAGTTAAAAATAAAACTGGGTCAGCGTATAATCTCCGGTGTATCGCATTTATATCCACCGAATCAGCAGGACACAGAATGCCAACGATTGATGAACAAGTCGAAATATTGATGAGCGGCGCGGCATATGGCGACGCGCAAACGCGCGAGGTGATGAAACGCGAACTGCGCGAGCGCTTGCTCGAGTCAGAAAAACATGGGCGTCCCCTGCGCGTGTACTGCGGTTATGACCCGCGCACGAGCGATTTGCATCTGGGACACACGATTACGATGCGAAAGCTGAAGCAGTTTCAAGAGTTTGGGCATGATGTGACATTTTTGGTTGGAACGTTTACCAGTTTGATCGGTGATCCCAGCGACAAAGACAAGGCGCGCGATCAATTGACCCCCGAACAAGTCGATGAAAATGCGCGCACATATGCCGAACAAGCCTTCAAAATTCTGGATCGTGAGTTGACACGCGTGCGGCGCAACGATGAATGGCTGTCGACGCTCGATTTTGCCGATATTATCCGGCTGGCAAGCAACTTCACGGTGCAGCAGTTCTTGGTACGCGAAAACTTCGCACGGCGTATCGAAGACGGGCAGCCGATCTACCTGCATGAGTTATTTTATGGCTTGATGCAAGGGTATGATGCGGTGGCGCAAGAAGCCGATGTACAAATTGGCGGACAAGATCAGTTGTTCAATATCTTGGTTGCGGGGCGCAAGCTGCAAGAAGCGCTCGGTCAGCGTCCACAGATCGCTATCATTATGGGAGAGAGCTTGCCCGGCACCGATGGCGAGATCAAGATGAGCAAGAGTCTTGGTAATCATATTCCGCTGCTGTCTGAACCATGGGATATGTTCGGAAAAGTGATGAGTGTGCCAGATAAAGCGATGGTGATCTACCACAAATTAATCCTGGGGTGGTCGCCTGCACAACTCAAGGAACTTGAAGACGGTTTAGTGACCGAAAGCTTACACCCTAACGAAGCAAAAATGCGGTTGGCGCGCGAAATCGTGACGGTCTTTCACAGCCCGACGGATGCTGACGCTGCCCAGAAGCGTTGGGATGAAGTATTCCGATCCGGTGGGTTGCCATCAGACATCGAAGAAGAGGCATTGGAAACGGAAGAAAAGCTGACCGATTTGCTGCGCCGTTTGAATATGGTCGCCAGTGGCGCGGAGGCGCGCCGTTTGATCGAACAAAACGGCGTGCGCTTAAACGACGTGCTTGTCACCGATAGCAAAGGTACAGTAACGCTTGACATGCTGCCTGCTGTGCTGCAAGTGGGCAAGCGTAAGTTTATCCGGCTGGTCGCAAAAAGTTAACGGGTTCAATGGTTAAAAGGCGACCATTTAGATCGCCTTTTACGAAGTGGGCGGGGCGAGTAAGAGATATAGCCCGGTAAATGTAAGGGCGGCGAGCATCAGCCGCTCAAAATTGCGCTGATTAATTCGTTTAATGAGCTTGCCACCGATCCATACACCGAGCGGCAGGAGCGGTATAACCCAAATGACGCTCAGCAGCACGTTCCAATCCATGAGTCCAGCGACAATCAAGGGTGGTACTTTTAAGACGTTGATCACGGCGAAATACAGCGTGGTTGTGCCAACAAACGTGAGCGGCGGCAGGTTTTGCAGCAGTAAATAGATGGTGAACGGCGGTCCGCCGACATTCGCGACCGCCGACCCTGCGCCTGCAACGCCGCCTGCAATATAACCATGCCAATCGTGGGGTTGATAATCGAAGTTGAGCAGCCGATCCGCCAGTAAACGGTAGGCGACGAACAACAGTACGAAAATTCCAAGCAATATGCGCAAGAGATGATCGGGCAGATTGGCAAGCAGCGCCGTGCCGATGATGATGCCAATGATTGAAGTGGGCAGCAGCAATTTGATGTAGTGAAGATTCCATTTGCGCCAGTACACGCGGAGCGCGAACAGATCAGCGATAATGAGCAGCGGCAGCGCTAAACTGATTGCATCCGCGACGGGCATGACCTGGCTCAATAACGGGGTGGAAATAACCGCCAATACCGCCCCCAAACCGCCTTTAGAAAGTCCAATCAGCAGCGCGACGAACGCGACGATCACAAAAAAGGTTGTTGACATAGAAATATCGGCTAGCCCTAATCGTCGGAACGACGATCCCATGTCAGATATTCGCGCATTTGCAAATCAGTATTGCGCATTTTCATCGCGAGATCTGCGGCAAGATTCCGCATCAACCGATAGCCCATTTGCGGATACGAGTCGCATAAAAACATCAACCGATCACGCGCTATGATCAACATCTGGGTATTGTTAACTCCGCAGCGCGCCCGTGCCGAACGTAAACCTTCATCGACGAGCGCAACTTCTCCAAACGATTGCCCGCGCCGCAGCGTGGCGATCGTCTGCGAGCCGCTGCTTTCACCTTTGCCAACGAGCGATGGATCGACCTGAATTTGGATTTCGCCGTCTGCGATGATATATAACTCATTGCCGGACGTATTTTCTTCAAAGATAATATCGCCGGTGTTGTAGGTCATTTCCTGACAAATCGACGCGATTAATTCAAGCTGCGTCGTGGATAAATCGACAAAAATATCGGCTTGCTTAAGGGTACTGATGACGCTCATCGCGCGCTCCTGCTTTGTGTGCGGTGGCTGTTCAGGTATGATGAAAGTCGATTCTAGCACATTTTATCCGCAAGAACGGCAAGTCATTGTAATTGGTGGCGGTCTGGATGAATCACCGCAAGCCTATAAACCTATTGCGTCGATCATCGCAGCGCAAAGTGATTTGGTCGAACTCGTCGGCAAGTTTACCCCGCGCATTGTGCGTATGGCGGATGAACCAGGAGCTGTTTGATGATGCCGGACTATGCCATAGATGAATTGATCAGCGTATGTATCGCGCGACAAGTAGAAGACGGCGAAACATTGGCGCAAGGCATCAATACGCCGTTGGTGATGGCGGGGTTTATTCTGGCGCAAATGACACATGCGCCGCACGTCAATTTTGCATCTGCGATTGGTCAAAGTGTATGCCGTGAATGGGCAGCACTTGGCGTTGGTCGTATTGAAGATTTTTGGCTGGGGAAAGCGCTCGTTCATACCGGGTTTGTCACAGCATCGGCAGATTTATTACCTAAATTTAAGCCGAAAGAGTTTTTGCGTCCGGCACAGGTGGATCGTTATGGCAGTACCAACAATATCGCATTTGGCGACCATTACGATCGCCCGCGTATGCGGCTGCCAGGAACTGGCGGCATCCCGGATGTGACGCCTATCGGCGATCACATCTGTTTGTACGTGCCGCGCCATTCGAAAGTGACGTTTGTCGAAAAGCTCGATTTTGTCAGCGGCATGGGATATACGGCGGCGCGCAGCCAGGGAAAAGGTCCCATTTATCTTGTCAGCGATATGGGGCAGTTCGATTGGGCACACGGCGTCATGCGTCTGACGACGCATCATCGCGGCGTAACTGTGGAACAAATCCAAAAAAAGACGGGTTTTATACTTGAAATCGCCTCGGATGTTCATGAAACCCCACCGCCAAGCGCCGAAGACGTACGCTTGCTGCGCGATGTAATCGATCCGCTCGGCGTGCGAAAATTAGAGATGTTGGGCGGCAGCGCACGCAAGGAACTGCTGCGCGAAATTCTGGCGAAAGAAAATGCGTTATAAACGCCGCGCTATTCCAGACTCCAGATACCAATCGAACGGAATCGGTCGGACGGTGAGCCGATAAAGCCAAGCTGTACATTTTGCAGGCGCGGCGTGGTCACATAGGTGAATACCGGGTAGTACAACGGAATTGCGATCGCACGGTCGATAAACGTGGACTGAAATTCGTGATAATACGCGATGCGGTTGATGCCAGACGCATCACGACGCGCTCGTTCGAGCAGTTCGCTAATCGTGCGATCATCCGCGCCGCCATAATTTTCGCCATCAGGGTATTCGCCTTGATGCCAAAAGGCGAATGGATCGGGGTCGGTGCTGCCGCGCATCGAATATTCAACGAGCGCAGTATCGAAATCGTGTGCTTCCAAACGTGTCTGATACTCATCATGCCCGACCGATTCAATTGTGACGCTTAAGCCGAGTTGTGACCATTGACTGGCAATTTCTCCAGCAAGGCTCGTCAACGCGGGGTCATCTGGCGTCAGGATCGAAAATGTGAACAAGAATGGCGACGCAGACACGTCGGCAGCGCCAGCTTCTTGTGTCACTTCTATTGCTTCGGCTGCCTGTTGTTGTGCGAAACGCTCGGCGGCGATGGTCAATAGGCGACGTGATTCGTCCGGGTTATACGCTGGATACGGCAGCGCGGAAAGATACGCCCACGAACCAATGGGTATTGGGCTATCCGCTAGAATCGCGCTGTTGCTCAGCGCCCTGTCGATCATCGACGCGCGATCCAATCCTGTTTCTAGCGCACGGCGCACGGCGCGTTCTCGGAAATACCGATTTTCGTCATCGATCCAGTTGAAAACCAGCACGCCCAACAGTGGATCAATCGCGTTATAAGGCGCGAGATCAGCATTATTGGCGCTTAAGAATAATGGACGGCGGTCAGCACGGTCGCGGCTGGCGAGTCCATCTACTGCACCATTTTCCAGCGCCGCGAGCGCGTTTTCAAAGGTGTCGAATAACTGGAATTGGACGCGTTCGAGTGCGAATGGCTGTGTTTGCGTGTTTATTCGCTGGCGATATACGGGTGCGACTCGAAGGTCAACCGTGCTTATTGTGCCATCGCCATCGGTTCGTAATGCTTCGAGTTGGTACGCGCCCGTACCGATGGGTGTCAGATTGAATGGATGGTTCGCCAATGCGGCGGCGGTTGTGCCACGCAAAGCGTGTTCGGGCAGTATGCCAATACTGACTTTATCCAAGAAAGTCGAGAGCGGTTGGGTCAAACGAAAACGCACTGTGAAGTTATCCAACTGCTCGGTTTCAACGGTACGCCAAAAACGACCAAGATCAGGATCGCCGGGAAAATCGGGCGCGCGCAAAATCGACATGGTGTACAACACATCAACAGCGCTAAATGGTGTGCCGTCTTGCCACAACACATTCTGGCGCAAGAAAAATGTATATTCGAGTCCGTCGGATGAGATCAGCCAGCGTTCGGCTAATGCGGGACGCACTTCGCCGTATTCGTTGCTACTCGTCAAGCCGTCAAAAATCAGGGCTGTAATATCGTTGTCAACCGGGTTGAATAGCGCCAGTACAGGATTTAAGCGTTGCAGTGTACCGACAAGGGCTTCGCGGTACGTCAAGACGCCATCGATGATATTCGGGTCGCTGGGCAGCAGTGGCGGCGGCGCATTATCAACGCCAGGCGTTTCAGATGGGATCGTCTGTAGTTCGGGTGTTGCGGTCGTAATGGGACTCGATTGAAAAGTCGGCGTAATCACTGTTACAGGCGGCATATTTTGGCGCAGCCCAAGCACAACGACGAATAAAGCGACCGCCGCAATCAAGGCAAAAATTTGCCAGCGAAATCCACGAAACATAAGTCAACCCTTCAAAACAGAAAAAGGTGTATCGTCAACCGACGCATACACCTTCTGGTTCGCTATAAAGATTGGACAAACGGGGTGTGAGTTCAGCGCGTGTAAACGACCGAGAGGATGCAAATCGAGAGAAATGCAATTGACAACCCAATCGTGACCTGAAACAGCGTCTTTTCCAAACCACGCCGCGTGCGAGCGATTCCGCCGCCGCCATCACCGCCGAGCAGGTCGCCTAAACCGCCACCCTTGACCTGCATCAAGATGAGGACAACCAGCACGATCCCAATAATCATTGAAACAATCTGCAAGGCACGATCCATGCCTAAATCTCCCAGCGACACCTTAAAGATAGGGCCGCAGTATAGCGGATGACGCCGCGCTTTGCAATCCAATGACGTTACGAGGCGTCGTCCGTCTCAAACACAGGTTCGACTATTTCGCCTTGCAAGAAATCGATTGCCGCGTCCAACTGTGGATCGGCAGGGTCGTTGTAACTCGCTGGTGTCCATTCGATGGTGATGTCAGGCGTGATGCCCTGTTCGTGAATCCAGCGACGTTCTGGCGTTAACCAGCGCGCAATTGTCAAACGCACGCCGCCGCCATTGACAAGGGGTGACCATACTTGAACCGTGCCTTTGCCGAGCGTGGTTTCTCCGATCAACGTAGCGCTGTCGGTATCCTGAAGCGCACCCGCCAAAATTTCGGACGCACTCGCACTCGACTCGTTGACGAGCAGCACAATCGGCACGTCGATTCCAGCGTATTCACCCGTCGCAGAATAAACGGTCTCGTCTTCGTCGCTAAATTCTTCGACCAGAATCGTGCCTTCTTCGATAAACGCACTTGTGACATCGACGGCGCTGGTCAGATAACCACCCGGATTATCACGTACATCGATGATCAGTCCGGCGCGATTATTCACATCGAGTTCGGCAATCGCAGCGTCGATGAGTGCCCGCGATTCACCTGTGAAACTATCGAGCCTGATATAGGCAATCGTGCCATCGGCGAGTAGATCGGCTTCAACATTCTCGGTGATGATGCGCGCGCGCGTGATTGTGAAATCGACCAATGCATCATCGCGGCGTACGGTAATGGTGACATCTGTGCCTTCGGGACCGCGTACTTCGGCAGCAAATTCGGTTTGATCCCAGCCGTCAACATCAACACCATCGACGGCAACGAAAATGTCGCCGGGTAGCAAGCCAGCTTCGCCTGCTGGTGCGCCTTCCAACAACCCGACGATCTCAATCTCGTTGGTATCCTCGTTCGTCGTAATGACAACGCCAATACCTTCAAATTCGCCTTCTAAATCACCGCTGAGCAGAGGATAAGCTCGTGCATCCATATATCCGCTATACACATCGTCGAGCGCTTCAACCATACCATCGGCTGCGCCATCGACTAATATGCTCATATCGACCTCATCGATGTACTGCGATTGAATGAGATTGTAAACCTGAAACAGGGGTCGAAATGCTTCTTCAGCGTTAGACGGCAGTGAGGAGTCGTCTTGCGCGGCAGTACGTGTGTTGCCCGCGCCGAACGCATATCCGAGCGCAAAAATGAGTGTGACCGCCAGTGCCGCTGAAAGATGTGGCAAGCGTGTCCGTAAGCTGCTAAAGCGCGATGTGAAGCCCGACATACAATACTCCAGAATGATCTGCATGGTATTATTATACGACTTTCTTGCTTAAGCTGGATGAGTTACCAATGAACCCCGATAAAATGAGCGAACTTGCTGAGAGCAATCGTCGCGCGCTTATCATTGCAAACGTGTTGCGCCATGATCAAATTCCAGTACATGCGTATGTGCGTTATTTGAGTGAGCGCATCGAATTGGAATTTATCGTGTTTCACGAGTCAATGTATCGTTTGGGACATGCCGCCGCGTGGCGGGATGAAATCGCCGCGCTCAAGCATATTTGGGGTGACGAAACCGGCGAAGAGGCATTTGCCGTCGCCTTATATGCGTTGGTGTGCCGTCCGAACGATCCCTACCTGTGTGCTGCACAGTGGGGCAAGCGCGCGGCATTGGCGGTCATCATCGTCGAACAACTCAGTCAGTAAAAAGGCTTTTATGCGACTACATCAAGTTGTATCGTTGGCAGAAGCCGCTGCACTTGTGCAAGACGGCATGAACCTGGCGTTAGGTGGAATGACGATGTATCGGCGCCCAGTGGCGTTTGTGCGTGCGCTTTTACAGCGCGCGGCGCGTCCACGCAACTTAACGCTGCTTAATTTTACGGCGGGTTACGAATCTGATTTATTAATCGGTGCGGGTTGTGTATCGACGATACGCACGGTTTATTGCGGTTTGGAGTCATTCGGGTTCGCGCCCATGTTCACTGAGCGCGCCAACCGAGGCGAATTACAGGTTTTGGAAGAAACCGAAGCCAGCCTTTCCAGTGGGATGCGCGCACAAATGGCGGGCGTGGGCTTCATGCCATCACAAGCATGGATTGGTACGGATTTACCCGATTTACGTCCTGACGTTAAAACAGTCATCGATCCGTATTCGGGCACATTACTCACTGCTTTCCCAGCGATCCGCGCGGATGTGACGGTCATCCACGCGCTTGAAGCCGATACTGGTGGCAATGTCAAGATCAACAACAATCGCGGTGTCGACCTGGAGTTGGTCTGTATCGCAGACATGGTAATTATGACAGTGGAGCGTATGGTCGAAAAATGCGAGCCGTCGGTCGATGGCTTCATTATCCCGAAGCCCGGCGCGACACATATCGTTCATGCACCGCGTGGCGCTTATCCAACAAGTTGTTACCCCGATTATCCGATTGCGGGCGGCGAAATTATGCGCTACACCGATGCGTGCAGTGCAGGACAATTCGAAGATTATCTCGATAGATTCGTGAACCGCGATTAACCGTTAAGCGGCAGTACATAATCCAGGTCGATTTTCACCCATATCGATTGACCGATGGACAAATCATCATGGTCGCGGCTGCGCGGATTGAACGTAACTGAATAGCCAGGTGCGATTTCGACAGTGACTCGATAAGAGTCGCCAGAGAAAATGCTTTCAGTAATCACGCCAGATCGCACATGTGTGTCGTGTTCACCGCCGATATGCAGTCCATCGGGGTGCAGCAGCAGGGTTTTAGCGCCTGATTTTGTTTCGCTCAGTACTGGTTCATGTGCTGCATCGATGACATTACTGAAGCCTAGAAACCGTGCGACAAATTCAGTGCCAGGATGATGATACAGCGCGGGCGGTGTGGCGATTTGCTCGATTTTGCCCGCGTTCATCACGGCGATTCGATCAGCGATCGCGAATGCTTCACGTTGATCATGCGTGACGTAAAGCGCAGTCAAGCCCGCCTTTTTGATAATGGTACGTAAGTCTCCAACTAACCTTTCACGCAGCGCCGCGTCCAGCGAACCGAGCGGCTCATCGAGCATGAGGAGTCGTGGATGGGATGCCAAACTCCGTGCCAGCGCAACGCGCTGCTTTTCGCCGCCCGAAAGCTGGGCAATATCACGCCGTTCGAACCCTTGCAAACCAACCAATTCCAAAACTTCATGCAGTCGCATTTCCTGTGCGGCGTGTGTCGTATGTGCCATGCGCAGACCAAACGTGATATTACGCGCGACATCCATGTGCGGAAACAGCGCAAATTCTTGGAACATCAAGCCAAATTCGCGTTCATGCACTGGAATTGCCATGATGGATGTTCCATCGAGCAGTACATTGCCGGAGTCGGCGGTTTCCAATCCCGCGACAATTCGCAATGCAGTCGTTTTTCCACAGCCGCTCGGTCCCAACAAACAGACGATTTCGCCTGTGCCTACTTCCAGGTCGATGCCCCGCAGCACACGCTTATCATCGAACGAGCGCACGATGTTTTGCAGCAAAAGCATTAAAACTCTCCCATGCCGAGCGAGCGAAACCGCTCGATCAAGATAAAGGCACAGCCGCATACCAGCATTAAAATCGTACTCATCGCTAATGCTTGTCCGTAATTCGCGGCGCCTGGCTGACCTAGCAGGCGAAAAATAACGATAGGAATTGTTGGCGTATCAGGACGGGCGATGAATAATGACGCACCAAACTCGCCCATGCTGACAGTGAAGGCGAACACCGCACCAACAATTAAGCCGCGCGCGATAAGCGGCAGATCAATTAATCGCCAGACCTGGAACGGAGATGCACCCATCACTTGTGCCGCGCCACGTAAATTCGGGGAAATGCTGCGGACAGCGGGCAAGACACTTCGTACCACGAACGGCATGGCGACCAGGGTATGCGCAATAGGGATCAAGAGGATTGAGGTACGCAAGTTGAGCGGCGGCTCATCAAGCGCAATAATAAAGCCAAACCCAAGCGTGACCGCACTCGTCGCCAATGGAAGCATAAAGACCGGGTCAAGCCATTTGGCGGCGCGCGATTCAGCACGCCCAAGTGTGTACGCCGTGATTAAGCCCAGCAAAACCGACAACAGAGTAGACGTAATCGCAATCGCAATTGAATTGCCAATCGCCTCTAACGGGGGGGCAAATAGCACCGATCCACGCACGTTTGTGGAAAGTAAGCCATAAAATCGCGTTGTGAAACCTTCATTACCGACTGTAAGCGATCGCCATATGAGCGCGACCAACGGGGTGAACTGTAAAATCAGCATAAAAGTGAGAATCGCGCCGACGAACGTTTTTTCGCGCGCGCCGCGAGGTGGGCGTGCAATTTGGCGTGCAGCGCGTAAATCGGCGCTTGAGCCACGTTGTAGGCGCGTATAGACCAACATTAGGATGAACATAAAGCCGATTTGTACCAATGACAATGCCGCTGCCATCTGCAAGTTGAAAATATTGCGTGCCTGGTTGTAAATTTCGACTTCCAGCGTTGCAAAACGTATACCCCCTAAAATCAATACGACGCCAAAACTTGTGAAGGTAAAAATAAACACCAGAATCGCGGCAGCGAAAATGGCTGGGCTTAAAGCCGGTAAGCGGATATACAACCATAGCTGCCATCCGCGTGCGCCCAACACGCGCGCCGCTTCTTCCATGCGAGGATCAAGGGTTGCCCAAAAACCGCCAATGATGCGCAGTGCCACTGAGAAATTGTAAAAGATATGCGCGATCAAGATGATCCCTAACGTGCCTTCAAGCTGAATTGGCGCGTCTTCGAGCCTGAACAAGCCGATCAATAGTTGGTTGACGACACCGTTTTCTCCGATCAAAGCGCCGAACGCCGCCGCGACGACGACCGTTGGCAGTACGAAGGGTAGTGTCGATAGCGAAAGCAGCAGCGATTTGCCAGGAAATTGAAAACGCGCAAATACGAACGCCGCTGGAAGCGCGAATGCGAGCGTAAGCGCGGTTGAAAGCAACGCTTGAAAAATGGTAAATCCAAAGGTTTGACGATAGTAGTCTGATGTTACCAAACGGCTGAAGCCGCTCAGATCGATGACGCCATCGGGTGCGAGGCTAACCGTAAAGATGCTGACCAATGGGTAAAAGAAAAACAAGGCGAGAAAAATGAGCGGCAGCGCGCGCAACGCCAGTATGCCAAGCTGTGTCAGTGTGAAAAATTTAGTCTGCATCGTTTCACGTCACTAGATATGCGAAGGGCGCAGATTTCTGCGCCCCTAATAGCAACTTTATGCCCGAAAAAATGCGTTAGCGCAGCACGGCTTCTGTCCATGCTTCGATCCACGCTTCGCGGTTTTCGTTGATCAAGGCTGGGTCGAGGATTACCGGATTTTCGGGAATGGCGGCAAAGTCGATAAAGACCTGCGGAAGTTCGGCTTCCTGGTTGACCGGAAACACGAACATTTGCAGCGGTATGTCTTGTTGGAATGCGAGACTAAGCGTGAAATCGATGAACATCTGTGCCGCTTCGACGTTGTCCGTCCCAGCTAAAATACCAACGTATTCAATTTGACGGAAGCAGGTTTGATCCGCGATGATGGCGCCTGTTGGGGCGGTTTCTGGCACGGGGTCAGCGAAGAAAACTTCGGCGGGCGGGCTGCTGGCATAGCTGACGACAAGCGGGCGATCGCCTTCGCTGCCGGCGCTGCCGCTGAACTGCCCGTAATACGCATCCGTCCAGTCATCCGAGATATACACGTCGTTCTCGACCAGTTCAGCCCAGAAATCGAGATATGTGTAATCGCCTTCTGTGCCGAACGCATCGACGGTCGTCATCAAAAACGCCAAACCGGGTGACGATGTCGCAGGATTTTCGACGACCAGCAAGCCACGATATGCCGGGTCAGTCAAGTCTGCAAGACTTTCTGGAATAGCAAGTTCACTTTCGGCGAAATAAGCAGCATCGTAATTGATACAAACATCGCCGTAGTTAACGGGTGTCACGCGGAATTCGGGGTCGGTCTGATAATCTGCCGCGACCATTTCCAATAGGGGCGATTCATATGGCACGAACAGGTCATTATCGAGCGCACGACCGAGAAATGTGTTATCGACACCATACAGCACATCGCCTAACGGATTTTCGCTGCTGAGGATTGATTGGTTGACCAGCGAGCCTGCATCGCCTAATCGCAAAATTTCGAGCGCGATTCCGGTTTCTTCTGTGAAGGCATTCAAGACATCTTCAGTGACGTTAAAACTATCATGTGCAATAACGGTAAGGGTGGTTTCTTGTGCCAACACTGGAATCATGCTTAACGAAAATAGGGCTATGAGGAGCAAAACGGTGATCCGCCGCATTCGACAAAACCTTTCAAATTCAAGATGACGATACAAAAACGCCTCTATCCGAAAATAGAGGCGGTCGAGCCAAACACAAAATTACACATCCAAATTGCGGACACTACGCGCATGAGTTTGGATGAAACGGCGGCGCGGCGGCACTGCACTGCCCATGAGCATATCAAAGACGCGGTCTGCTTCGGCGGCATCATCAATGGTGACTTGCAGCAGTGTGCGGCGCGCCGGGTCCATCGTGGTTTCCCACAATTGTTCCGGGTTCATTTCGCCCAAGCCTTTGTAACGGCTGATTTTGAGTTTCTCTGGGTCTTTATACGGCGCGAGCGCCCGATTGAGAATTTCGGTTTCGGTCATGCCCGCTTCGCCATAGATGTATTCCGATTCTTTGCCGTGAACGATACGGAAGATCGGTGGCTGGGCGATGTATAAGTGACCTTCTTGAATCAAGCCTTGCATGTGGCGGAAAAAGAACGTCAGCAGCAGGGTACGGATATGGCTGCCGTCTACGTCTGCATCTGTCATGATGATGATGCGATCATACCGTAAGCGTGACGTATCAAAATCGTCACTGATACCTGTGCCGAGCGCGCTGATCAATGATTTGATTTCGTTGTTGTCGAGCATTTTGTCCATACGCGCGCGTTCGGTGTTCAAAATCTTGCCGCGCAAGGGAAGAATGGCTTGGAAATGACGATCACGCCCTTGTTTGGCGCTGTTATGGACAAACACGCCGCTCGCTAACGCGAAATTGTGGGTATATGGAACTTCCAGGTCATATACATCGACGGGCGAGTCAAGCCGCTCGATTTTCACAACGCGATGATTGTAATTGCTCACTGCTTCACGAACGCGGCTCATGTCACCTTCAAAATAACGGTGGCAGAACGAGTCGAAACGAAGCAATGACTTATCGCGCGTTTGAAGCTGATGAGCCTGATACGCATCGACATCGAGAAAGCCATGAGCTAGTTCGACGGTTTTGAGTCCAGCCATCGTTTTATGGTAGTAGGTGCGCGCGAGTGCGTTTCGTCGTGCTTCTGGGTGACTTGCAAAATATGCACGTGTATGTTCTACCCCTCGCCCGCGATTGTACCGATCCGCCAGCATGTGCGTAAACAACCACGTTTCTGATTGCGGATTCCAAACCATTTCGTATCCGTCATTGGTGACACCTATTTCCGATGTATCGGAAAGTTTACGGTATAACGGCATCAAGGACTCGGCGTTGGTTAGACTTTCGGCGGATTGGTACGTTCCGTCACGCAGCATGAAACGGTGATCTGGTGTGCAAACGATGGTTTCGCCATTATCCAATATCAAACGGATAACAGATGCGTTACGCTTGGTCATTCGAACATTGACGATTTTTTCCAAACCAATCTTGCCGTCATTGCGAATGGTGTAGCAGTAATTTTGATGCCCGCCTGCCTGTTCTTTCAAAAGTTCGATAAAACTCAGGTGGCGACCATCTGCCAGCGCGATCAGGGTATCTCCAGAGAAGCAACCACCTGCACTGTCGCCTTCGACCAGATACAACTCTGCGTTTTCGCCTATCTGTGAACAATCCGCGAGTTTGCCTGGTAAGGTCGAACTTTCGAGCAGACTGGGTCCACTCCGCACCAGGTCGCGCGCTTTACGGGCGGCTTCGCGCGCACGCATACTCGTCATACATTTTTCGACGATTTTGCGCGCTTCGCGTGGATTGGTTTCCAGAAATTCCCCGAAAATGTCACTGACAACCTGCGAAACTGCGCCTTGTGTTTCAGCGTTGATCAACTTGACTTTGGTCTGGCTTTCAAACGAGGGTTGCGGATGTTTAACGCTGACCACCGCCGTGATACCTTCGAGCGTATCGCTGCCAGAAAAATTCGGGTCTTTTTCTTTAAGCAGACCTGCTTTACGTGCATAACGGTTGATCACACTTGTGATTGCCGAGCGCAAGCCTGTCAAATGTGTGCCGCCGTCTGGCGTATTGATAGTATTGGCGAAGGCAAGTTCGGTCACATTCGCAGTATCGGTGTATTGAAACGCGACTTCAACGCCAATTGTGTACGGGCTTTTATTCTCTGGTTTGAAGTCCACGTCGCGTTCGGCATAAACAACGGGGTGCAGTCCCTCGCGGTTGCGATTGAGATAGCGGACAAAAGATGCGATACCGCCCTCAAAGTAGAAGGTCGTTTCGCGTGGAAAGGGTCTAATGCGCTCGTCACGGAGCGTAAGCGTTACACGCCGGGTAACGAATGCCATTTCCCGAAACCGCTGTACCAGCGTGGCATAGCTGAATTCATTGAAATCCATAACCGAAAAATCGGGCTTGAATGAGACGAGGGTGCCTGTATGTTCGCCGGGTTCAAGCTTACGAATTTGCTCTACGCCTGTCGTTGGTGCGCCCGAACGATACATTTGACGCCATTCGTGACCATCACGAAAAACGGTCGCTGAAAGTTCTTCAGAAAGCGCGTTCACTGCTGATACACCAACACCATGTAAGCCACCGCTTACTTTATAGGCATCGCTGCCGAATTTTCCGCCCGCGCCGATCTTGGTCATGACGACTTGTAAGGTCGGCAACCCTGTGTCCTGGTTCAGACCGACCGGAATACCGCCACCGTTATCCGCAACAGAGACGACATTATCATCATGGAGTGTGACAATGATATGATCACAACGTCCCGCTAATACTTCATCAATTGAATTATCGACCACTTCGTAAATCAAGTGATGCAGCGCACGACTATCTACACCACCGACATACATGCCGGGACGAAGACGAACGTGATCCATTGGGTCAAGATAACGAACGTCGGCATCTGTCTGTTGATTGATGATAACACCATCTTTGTCAACCATTTCCACTCCTCTATTTTGAATTCGCGAGGATGCGTCTTTTGCACTAGCATCACTTCATTAATTATATACCAGGCTACGCAAAGGGGCAATGTGAGAAGCGAGCTCAGCGTTTCGCGTTCCGTTGACAACCTTGCATCACATCGTTATACTTTTAAGGTAGCAATTAATCAGCGAGCGTCATATGTTCATTCAGCAGCGCCATCATCACCACTTCACACCTCATTGGACAACGCTGGCGCGCATCTAAACGACCATTACTTCGGTTTGCTCACAATCCCCGCCAAAGCGGGGATTTTTGTTTTTTGGAAGGGAGCATCATGTTAGCCATTATCGATTATGGGGCGGGCAATCTCCGCAGTGTTATCCACGCACTCGATTATTTAGGCGTGGAAAGTATGCGTGTTGTACACAGCGCGCACGAACTTAAAGGCGCGACCCGCGTTATATTGCCGGGCGTAGGCGCGTTTGGATCAGGGATGCAAAAGCTGAAAGAGCAAAACCTGATCCAGCCGATCAAAGACACCGTGCGCGCAGGTATTCCCTATCTCGGTATTTGTCTGGGGATGCAGTTTTTGTTCGAGTATAGCGATGAAATGGGCAGCCATGAAGGTTTTGGGTTGCTGCCGGGTTACGTCACCCGTTTTCCCAATAACTTAGGGGTAAAAGTGCCGCACATGGGCTGGAATGTCGTCAATGTGCAGCGCCCACAGTCGCCGCTTGTGCAAAACATCTCCAGTGAACACTACGCTTATTTCGTCCATAGTTACTACTGCGTGCTAGGCGACACTACTGATGCTGTGCTGACCGTCGATTATGGCATCAGCGTGCCCGCCGCAATCCAGCACGACAATATTTACGGTGTGCAGTTTCACCCCGAAAAAAGTCAGCACACGGGCTTACAAATTCTCACCAACTTCTTGGAGCTCAGCGCATGATCATCTATCCAGCCATCGATCTTCGTGCGGGCAAGGTTGTAAGGTTACAAAAAGGCGATCCGGCACGCCAAACCATCTTTAGCGACGATCCTGTAGCCACTGCACAGCGCTGGATCGACGCAGGCGCAGCATGGATTCATATGGTCAATCTGGATGGCGCGTTCGATCAGGCAAATACCAATCTTGCGGTCTTAAACGCGATTACCAAACTCAATGTGCGCGTTCAGTTCGGCGGTGGTTTACGGACGCTTGCGGATATGGACAACGCCTTCAATGCAGGCGCGACACGCATCGTTTTGGGCACAGCAGCGGTACAAAATCCAGAAGTGGTCGAGCAAGCGCTGGCGCTTTATGGTGCGCAGTGTGTTTGCATCGGTCTCGATGCACGCGACGGCAAAGTGACGACGCATGGGTGGAGTCAAACGACCGATGTTACCCCAACAGCACTTGGGATGCTGATGGCAGCACGCGGCGTGCGTCATGCGTTGTATACAGATGTCAATAACGACGGCTTATTAGGAGGTGCCAGCATTGAGACGACGATTGCGCTCGGCACGGCAACCGGCTTAGACGTTATCGCTTCTGGTGGCGTTTCGACACTTGATGAGATCCGCCAACTTGCAGCCAGTCGAAAAGTCGCTGGGGCGATCATCGGAATGGCTTTGTACCAAAATAAAATCGATCTGAGCGACGCCCTAGCCGCCGCCGAAACAGGAGACTGAGCCATGCTTGCAAAACGCATTATCCCTTGTCTCGATGTCAAGGATGGACGGGTCGTCAAAGGCGTCAATTTTCTGAATCTGCGTGATGCGGGCGATCCGGTTGAACAAGCAGCGGTTTATGACCGCGAAGGTGCGGACGAACTGGTCTTTCTGGACATCACTGCTTCGCACGAAAACCGTAAGACCACGCTTGATATGGTACGCCATGTCGCGGATAGCATTTTCATCCCGTTTTGCGTGGGTGGTGGCATCCGTACCATCGAAGACATCCGCGATACGCTGCTGGCAGGCGCGGATAAAATATCGATCAACAGCGCGGCGGTTAAGAATCCCGATCTGATTGATCAAGGTGCGTGGGCATTCGGCAGTCAATGCGTCGTCGTCGCTATCGACCCAAAACATATCGATGGCGAATGGATCGTCCACATCAATGGTGGGCGGCTTTCAACGGGACAAAATGCGCTTGCGTGGGCACAAGAAGTGGAAAGGCGGGGCGCGGGCGAAATTTTACTGACGAGCATGGATCGCGATGGGACGAAAACAGGTTATGACATCGAACTCACCCAGACGATCGCGAGTGCAGTTTCAATTCCGGTCATCGCATCTGGCGGCGCAGGCAAGCGTGAAGATTTCCGCGACGCGCTGACGGTTGGCGGGGCAGACGCGGCATTAGCCGCCAGTCTGTTTCACTTCAATGAGCTGCGAATTGTCGATCTCAAAGTGTACTTACATGAACAAGGGGTGCCAATGCGGTTGAGCGGTTGGGAGCGTTTATAGATGCAGATCGTAGGGTTAGAGACTATCCGATGGGACGAACACGGACTTGTCGCCGCAATTGTGCAAAACGCGACGACTCAGCAAGTCTTGATGATGGCGTACATGAACCGCGAGTCGCTGGCGCGCACGCTCGAAATCGGCGAAACCGTATTTTGGAGCCGCAGCCGAGCTGAATTATGGCATAAAGGTGCGACCAGCGGCAATACACAGACGATCCGCGCAATTTTCGTCGATTGTGATGGCGATACGCTCTTGATCAGCGTTGAACCGGCAGGATCCGCCTGTCATACAGGCGAAGTATCGTGCTTTTATCGTGCGCTTAAGAATGATTTCGCTCCTCAAACTGAACAGGAAACAGAATGACGCATATGCTGGAAACGCTGCAAGCAGTCATCGCGGATCGTCAGGCGAACCCACGCCAGGACAGCTACACCAACCAGTTATTAAATGCAGGCACAAACAAAATCGCGCAAAAAGTCGGGGAAGAAGCGGTCGAAGTCCTCGTCGCAGCGCTTGGTCAAGGGCGCGCCGAACAGATTGGCGAGATCAGCGATTTGTTCTATCACACGCTTGTTCTGATGGCGCAGCTTGGTATATCGCTCGATGATGTTGACGAGGAACTACGCCGCCGTCATCCTTCGGAATGACGTAAAAATCCACGCGATGAGGCGCACAGTCGGCAGTCTGCGCGCCCCACCCCATGATGCGATTTACAAAGCGGGTACGTTTTCTGCTTCGGGGATGGCTGCGTCCTCCGGTTCAATACGCACAACACGCGACCATAACCATGCACTTTGCCCATCCGATAACTGCACCAGATACCAGAGTGCGGTACCTTCGCCCGTTTTCGCGTAGATTGGAAGTGTTTCATTCACGCGGACTTCTGCAACTGCCTCGAATGAAGTCCCGGGTCCGCTCCGTGCTGCGGTACGGTCAAAGCCGACAACCGCCACTGCCTCGGTCAATTCGCTTTCACTCGCGGTTGATGACGCAGGGTCGCCTGTTGTCACTTCAGTCGCATCTGCTTCGTCTTCAGCAGCGGCTGGTTCAGTAACAGCTTCGGTCGCAACATCCGTCGGTGCTTCTGTTGGTACAATGACCGCTTCAGTTTCTGCTTGGGCGGGGACATCGCTTGGCGGCGCGGTCGTCGGCTCGACCGTTGCCGTCGGCGTTGAGGCTCCACCACAAGCGGCAGCAATCAGCATAAGCAATAACATAAAGGTTAAAAACAGTTTTCTGTGCATGGGTATGACTCCTTCATACTGGTTGAATAGTCGCGTGCGGATTATGATCGACGCACATGAACGTAACATGTAGAGTGAAGCTGTACAAACCTCGACTCGATTTTCTCGTGCGCTTATGAGAGGCTGATTGTGCCACCGATTGACCGTTATGTTGCCGAAACCACTTTTCGCGTGCGTTATGCCGAAACCGATGCAATGGGAATCGTCCATCATTCAAATTACATCGTCTTTTTTGAACTTGGACGCAGTCATTATGCGCGCGAACGCGGACACAGCTATGCCGAAATTGAGCGGAGCGGCTTTATCCTGGTCGTTTCAGGCGTACAGGTCCGTTATGTAAAGGCAGCGGTGTATGAGGATCTCATTACAGTCAAAACATGGATTGCCGAGATGAAAAGTCGACGCATCGTGTTTGCATACGAGATCGTTCATGCCGAAACCAGCGATCTACTCGTAACTGGTCTAACCGACCACATTGGCGTCGATACAGCGGGCAAAGTCAAGATAATCCCCGATGTCTGGCGTAAATGGAGCGAAGGTTAACAACTTTTGACACAGCCGAGCACAGGTCATAAACTAACGACGATTCGATTAATCTTTTTTTATTTATGGAGAACTCAAGAATGGTTACCTATGCCGAACGCCCCTGGCTCAATCGTTATGACCCTGGTGTACCGAAAACATTAGTCCCATACCCCGACATCCCATTATTCGATTTGCTGCGTATAACCGCGCAGAAATACCCCAATAATGTCGCCCTTGTGACGCAAACGCACGTTCCGGTCGCTGGGCGTGTTGCTAAAGAGATGACCTATGCCGAACTGGATGCCGCTTCAGATGCGTTGGCGGTCGGCTTGGTAGATATGGGATTGAACAAAGGCGATCGCGTTGCGCTCATCATGCCGAACACTGCTGCATTCGTCATCAGCTACTTTGGAATTTTGAAGGCGGGCGGCATCGTCGCTGCGACAAACCCGACATATCCGCAGGACAAAATGCAGTATCAAATCGAAAACTCCGGTGCTACCTTCGTCATCGCCCTATCGCTTTTTTACAACATGTTCAAAAGTATTCAAGCGCGTACGAATGTCAAAACGGTCATCGTCGCCAATGTCAAAGAATATCTACCTCCACTTGCAAGAGTGCTATTCACAATCGCCAGAGAGAAAAAAGATGGGCATTATGTCGCTGCACTCACGCCAGGTGATGTGTGGTTTCAGGATGTCTTGAAAAAGCATGCGGGACGCAAACCAAACGTCACCGTGACAGGCGATGACGTGGCGATTTTTCAATATACTGGTGGCACCACTGGTGTCTCCAAAGCAGCGATGGGGCAGCACAAAGCCGTTGTTGCAAATACTGTACAATCGCGTCAACTTTTGCTATCACAAGACACAATCGATCCCGCCGCGCACATATTTCTCGGTGCGATTCCTTTCTACCATGTTTATGGATTAGTGACGGTTGTCGGTTTCGCGGTCAGTTTGGGCGCGCGGATTGTGTTAGTACCGAATGCGCGTGACATCAATGACCTGGTCGAAGTCATCGATACCTTCAAACCTACGCTGTTTATGGGCGTCCCAGCCCTGTACAGCGCCATCAACAATCATGCGAAGGTGAAGGATGGTCAGGTAAGCATCAAGTCGATCCGAATGTGTATGAGTGGTTCGGCGCCACTACCGCCTTCTACAAAGCGCGAATTTGAGGCGCTAAGTGGTGGTAAACTGCTTGAAGGCTATGGAATGAGCGAATCGCCTACAGCGACGCACACTAACCCCATACAGGGCGAAAATCGCACAGGTTCTATCGGGCTTCCATTTCCTGATATGGACTGTGCGATCATCAGTCTGGAAGATGGAGAGACCGAACTCCCCATTGGCGAGATTGGCGAACTGATTATGACGGGTCCGCAGTTGATGTTAGGGTATCACGCCATGCCCGAAGAAACAGCACATGCACTGCGCCGTCGCGCTGATGAGAAACTATGGCTGTATACAGGCGACATCGCCAAAATGGATGAAGATGGCTACTTTTATATTGTTGATCGTAAGAAAGATATGGTGCTGATCGGCGGGTTCAACGTCTATCCAGTACAAATCGATAAAGTACTCACCGACCACCCCGCTGTTTTAGAAGCGGCGACTGTGGGTATTCCACATGACGAAAAACCGGGTCAGGAGATGCTGAAAGCATGGGTTGTGCTGCGCTCAGGTCAATCTGTCACGCCAGATGAACTGGTCAACTTCGCATCACAGCGTTTGGCGCGCTATGAAATTCCAACCCGTTTTGCGTTTATCGATGCGCTGCCAAAATCGAACGTTGGTAAAGTTTTACGCCGTGAACTGCTTGAGGCTGAAATGGACGCGCGTGAACGGCAGAAGAATATTCGCATGACGATGAGCTAGTTTTCTGCATTTGTCGGCGGCTGTCCGCGTCCATCTGGCAAATAAGTGCCACGAAAAAACGCGCGCGCCGGTGCGCGATTAATGTACCAGATTACGTATAGTGGAATTAATAAATTGGTGATCAGCCGGACGCATTGCAGCGTGCGGCTGATTCCACCGCCGCTGTCAATGCCAGCGCTTAGCGGTATTGGGCTTAACAATGCGGTCAAAATATCCCATACATATAAAACAGTCAAAATCAACACGCTAACGACGAGCAAGTGGCGAACTGATTGCGGACGTCCGCGCCACGCAAAAAACGCCACGACCAAATAAATTGCCCCTAATAACGATTGCACAATAAGCAAATCGTTGCTTACACCACCAAAGCTGCCGCCAGAGAAAATTGGATTGACCGGGTTCGTCGCATCGACACCAAAGTTTGCTTGTGCCGCGCGATATTGGATGAGCAGCAGCACCGCAATTTGTAGGAATGGCAGCACCGTGAAAATAAACACGCTCAGCAAGATCGCCAACGAAATTCCAAGCGTGCGTGGTGGCTTCATAAACTACACCTCATTGATTTACAACGTGCGAATAACGTGATTCTTTGAAATGTAAGTCCAATAATAGTATACTCATTACCACTTCATTTAAGCGACCGTTTGCAGCCTTAATGATGTAAACCACAATTAAATCAATGACAAGGGTGGCTTAGCACAATGAAACTTCAGCAATTCATTGCGGATGCTTACCAGCGCTTCTCCGAACAATCGCAAAACGCTAATATCATTTTGCTTCACCCAAATAGCCACTACCGTACTCTGCTCGTCGCACATTTACTTCATGACACGACCACGAAATCATTCTACTACGCGTTAGGTCTCGATGATATCAACTTGACCGCTTTCATCAGAGGCATCATTCACGATCTCGCCGCTCAACATCCCACGTTCGGACGACACACCAACGATGTATTCCCTAACTCATTGGACGACCTCAATAGTTTACTTACCGCGTTCGCGCGCGATTTGGACGAACTTAGCCCAACGCGATTTTTTCTAATCTTCGATGAATATGATCGCAGCAATAGCGCCGACGATATTCAGTATTTCATGGAACACTTATCTTTGCGTTTGCCGCCGCAGTGTCGGTTGGTCATTAACAGCCGCACAATGCCACGCTTACCCTGGCTTTCGATGATCGCGCAGCGCCGTGCCCTGATGATTGATGACCATCAAGTCGTTCAACGCGATTTTTATGAGATTACCGGTGGAACACAGCGACTCGAAGTCTATGCGTTAGGTCCCGGTTTCGTCGTGTTAAATGACCATGCCATTAGTACCTGGGAAGGGCATTTACCGCGCCTTTTATTCTTCTTCGCTCTGGATCGTCCGGTCATCACCCGCTCCGAAATTTGCCAGACATTTTGGCCCGCCCTCGACAATGACCAAGCAGTGAACGTTTTTCATGTTACGAAGCGGCGTTTACACAAGGCGCTTTCGATGGATGTGCTGGTTCATACGGATGGTTACTACCACATCAACCCCGATTTAGATGTCCATTACGATGTTATGAATTACGTTAGTCACCTCATGGAAGCGCGCGCCAGCCAAAACAACACGCCTATGGTCGCCTGGCAGCGTGCGATTGACGCCTATCGCGGACCTTTTCTACAAGGTCATCATGATCAGTGGATTTTAGACCGACGGCGCGATTTTCAAGCGGGCTATCTCGAAGCGCTCATGTCGATGGCACAAGTACGCTTGAGCGAACAGCGCTATGAACACGCGCTTGGTTTGTTTCAACGCGCCCTTACAGAAGACAATACCCGCGAGGATTTACATCGGGAATTGATGCGGTTGTATGCACAAATGGGGCGGCGCAGCGAGGCAGCCGGACATTTCCAACGTTTACAGGATGATATGCGTAAACAAGGACGTGATGTTTCCGAAGCAACCGCGGCGATGTTTCAAGAAATTATGACTTAATGCTTCGCACGGAGTTCACCACGCTGATGTTATGCCCCCGACAGGACTCGAACCTGTAACCTTAGACTTAGAAGGTCTCTGCTCTGTCCGGTTGAGCTACGGGGGCAGAATATACTTTATTGTAGAGGTCATAAATTTGGCTGTCAAGCGAGCTGAAACGCTACAATCAGGCGTTGAATAGAAAAAAAGAGTTATAGAACGGATCGACTTTATGCAGCAGTTCGTCATCGAAGGCGGTCATAAGCTGAGCGGCGTAGTTAAACCAGGTGGCAATAAAAATGCGGCGCTGAAAATGCTCGCTGCGTGTTTGCTTACAGATGAACCCGTGACCTTGAGTAATATGCCGGACATTGGCGATGTGCGTACGCTAATCGAGATCATGCGCGCATTAGGCGTCGAGATTCGATGGCTGGACTCGGCAAAACTTCACGTTCATGCAAAAAATGTCACCACGACCAAAGTAGATGCCGTGCTGGCGGGTAAATTGCGTTCCAGTATCGTATTGGCGGGACCTATGATGGGGCGTGCGGGAGAAGTCGATTTGCCAATGCCTGGGGGTGATGCAATTGGCGAACGACGGCTCGATACGCACATTTTTGTACTGAACAAGCTTGGCGCAGAGGTCGAATTTAGAGACGGCGTTTTTTATATGCGTACAAGCGCTAACGGATTACGCGGTGCAGACATGCTGCTGGCGGAAGCGAGCGTGACAGCAACCGAAAACGCAATCATGGCTTCAGTGTTGGCTCCTGGTACAACGATTATTCGCAATGCTGCCAGCGAACCGCACGTCCAGGATTTATGCAAAATGTTGAACGTGCTTGGCGCGCAGATTGAAGGGGCGGGGTCGAATCGGCTGATCATCACAGGCGCAGCTCGCTTGCACGGCGGTGACGTGCGGGTTGGCACTGATTACATGGAAGTCGGCAGCTATATCGGTGCAGCCGTAATGACAGGCGGTGACGTGCTCATTCAGGAGGCTGATCCTGAGCATCTCGATATGATCGCACTCGTTTACGCTCGATTGGGTGTTCATTGGGAAACACGGGGACAAGATATTTTTATATCATCGGCGCAGCCGCTGACGATTGTGCCAGACCTGGGCAACCGATTGCCGATCATCAAAGCCCAGCCATGGCCCGCGTTTCCATCCGATTTGATGAGTATCGCGTTGGTCATGGCGACGCAGAGCGCGGGCGCTGTTATGTTTCACGATTGGATGTACGAAAGCCGGTTTTTCTTTGCGGACAAACTTGTACGGATGGGCGCGCGCATCACGTTATGCGACCCCCATCGCGTCCTGGTACAGGGTCCGACGGCGTTTAAGGGGATGTCAAATATCACCAGTCCCGATATTCGTGCGGGCATGGCACTGCTATTGGCAGCGCTGGCGGCGAAGGGCGAGACGCGCATCGCAAATATTCATCAAATCGACAAAGGTTATGAGCGCGTCGAAGAAAAACTGACGGCGCTCGGCGCAAATATGGTGCGAATCAATGTTGGCGAAATTCCCGAAACATAAGGTGTTGTACTGTAAAACCCCGCCATAAATCGCGGGGTTTCTGTTTCAGCCGCTGCCGTTTGTGGGCGGCGTTGAAGGGGGAATCGCGTTGAGTGTGCTTTCGTGGTCAGAAATCAAGCGCTGGTAACGATCGCGGTACATTTCGGCGCGCTCACGTTCAATACTCCACAGACGGTTGAGTGAATCCTGCACTGGCGCGAACAGTGCTTGAATATCCGCAAGCTGTTTGACGAAACGGCCAAATTCGTTGTCGTGCTGACGCCACACATCGTCGGTCGCGGTGTTGAACTGCTTCCACCTTTTTTGGTCGTCGGCGCGCGAGTCGTTCCATTCGGTACGGAAGCGTTCTTCACTCAAACGCTGTGACTCAGCAACTTCGTTGATGCGACGTTCGAGTCTATCACCGATGCGCTGAAAGTCGTCAATGATTTTCTTCATTTCGCGATAGGCTTCTGACCACATCTCAAAGCGCTCGTTGTTGCGCTTCATAACCTCATCATTTTCACCGAACTGCTTAATCAAGTCATTGACCTGGCGATCACGCTGCTGCATCAGGAGTGTTTGCTGATCGATAAACTGCTGCATTTGTTCACGGCGTTCACGGTCGCCATTTTGTACTTCTTGCACTTTGCGTTCATTACGGATGGTCAAATCTTCTAGCAAGACCATCTTCGGCTTGATTCCTTCTAACGTCTTGCGCGTTTCTGGCGCTTCAGTTTCGAGTTCACCTAATCGACGTGCGTCGGTGCGGCGCTGCTCTTCCAGGAATGTCAGACGGCGTTCCGGGTCTTCCATGCGTTTATACAGATCGTCAACGCGCTGTTGCAACGCCGATACGGTGCTGGCAAGGCGGTCTTTTTCCGTATTGATGGCGGGAAGTTCGGTGGTTTGGCGTTCGACTCTGGTGAGTTTGTCGGTCAGTTCGCGCACAGGTCGCGCAATCGCCTCACGGGCGATCTCGTTTCGGCGTTCCAATTCACGTTCGGCGGTCAAACGCTTGGCTTCGACACTTTCAATCAACTGCTGCATTTCGCGCCGTAACTGATCAATAATTTCGACTTCGCGTGTGTTGTTACTCACCTGACCGCGTAAGGTCGTCGTATCCGACTCCATACTTGTGATGCGACGTGTGAGCGTTTCCATCGTTTCTTGCTGCTGTGCAAGCCGTTCTTGCAGTGTGGCGATCGTCGCTTTATCGCGGCGGCGTTCTTCATCAAGCCATTCAATTAAGCGTGCTGCTTGATTCAAATCCATCGTTAAATGCCCTCTTTTCCAAAATCGGCAGTTTATACAGAGATTATAACACACGGCGGCAGCGCTAAAACCGATTACAATTACACCGATAAAAATCGAAAGAGCGGACGTATGTTTCGAGATCGCACTCAATTGGAAGCGTTAGAGCGTGCGCAATTAGCGCCCTACGCGCAGTTAAGCAGCCTGAGTAAAGGGCGGCAATACGCTGAAAAAGAGCCGGAGTATCGCACCGCTTTTCAGCGTGACCGCGACCGGATCATCCATGCGGCGGCGTTTCGGCGGCTGGAGTATAAGACGCAGGTATTCGTCAATGACGAAGGTGATTATTTCCGCACGCGTTTGACGCATACGCTGGAAGTCGCCCAGTTGGGGCGCACGATTGCGCGGGCGATGGGTGTCAACGAGGAATTGGTTGAAGCCATTTGTCTGGCACATGATCTCGGTCATCCTCCATTTGGTCATGCGGGTGAAGAACAGCTTAATGCGCTTATGGGTGAAAATGGTGGGTTTAATCATAACCATCAAAGTTATCGTGTAGTGACGACATTAGAGCGACGCTATCCTAACTTTCCTGGGTTGAACTTGACGCTAGAAACGCTGCATGGACTGGCAAAACATGAAACTAACTATGACCTGAGCGGAGTTGTCGGGATTAATCCATCGCTGCGCGGAAGCATCGAAGCGCAAATTGCTAACTTTGTCGATGAACTGGCGTACAACGCACATGACCTGGATGATGGCTTACAAGCAGGACTGCTTGTGCCTGCCGATTTGGATCAGTTAGAAATTTGGCGGGAATTGTGCGACAGATTGCATTGGCAGGGCGATGTCATCAATGAGGTATCGCGGCATGTATTCATTCGTGAACTGGTCGGGCTGCTGGTTGATGATGTGCTCACGACGACGGCAGCACGTTTAGAAACGCTCAACCCGCAAACAAGCGAGGATGTTCAACGGTATGTGGAAAATGTGGTGGCGTACACACCGCGCGTTCATATGATGAGCAAAGCGCTGAAAGCGTATTTATATCAAAATTTGTACTATAGTTATCGTGTGGTGCGTATGAAAAAACGTGCCGAAAGGATTATAGAGCAAATATTTGTGACCTTGATCGATGATCCGCGTCAACTGCCGCCTGAATGCAGCATCGAGATCGATCAAAAGGGTCTGCACCGGGTCGTCGCTGATTATATTGCAAGTATGACAGACCGCAGCGCTTTGCTAGAATATCAACATCTGTTCGATCCGCTCACGCGACCGTGACGGGGTGAGGTGAAATTATCATGTCCAATGAAACTGTCTTAAACGGACGTTATCGCCTATTGGCGCAGCAGGGATCGGGCGGGATGGCGGTGATTTATCGCGCTATCGATCATGAACTTGGTCGAACGGTTGCGATTAAAATTCTACGACCCAGTTTGACCAATGATCCGGCATTTCTGGCGCGTTTCCGAAACGAAGCGCGCAGTGTGGCTAACTTGACCCACCCGAACATCGTCACCGTCCACGATGTCGGCAGCGACGGACAAACTTATTATATCGTGATGGAATTCGTTGAAGGTCAAGACCTCAAAAAAATCATCAAGTCGGAAGGACCGCTGCCGCCAGAACGGGCGCTGCGACTTGCGATTCAAATTTGTCATGGGATAGGTTTTGCGCACCGCGCTGGGTTAGTTCATGCGGACGTAAAGCCGCAAAACATCCTGGTCACGCGGGAAGATGTGGTCAAAGTCACCGACTTTGGTATCGCACAAGCGTTGAACGATGCTAACCCGGGTGAAAAACAGTCGGTCGTTTGGGGCAGTCCCCACTATTTCGCGCCGGAACAAGCGCGAGGAGAAAAGCCGACTCCTGCCGCTGACGTGTACTCGATCGGCATTGTCATGTTTGAGCTGTTAACGGGGCGACTGCCGTATACCGGCGCGAACCAGCAGGAATTGGCGCTCGCGCATATCCGCGACCGTGTGCCCATGGTGACTGAGTTCAATCCAAATGTGTCGCCTACGCTGGCGAACATTGTTTATAAGGTAATGAGCAAAGAACCCGCAGCGCGCTATCGTATGGCAGATCAATTGGGGCACATTTTGGAAAGTTTGCGCGAGCGGAGTAACTCGCAAACCGTCAACAATATGCCTGCTGCACCCCGTGCTTCACAACCGAACGCGCCGACGCTTCCGAATATGCCCGCCGCGCCAATGTATCCTGCGCCACAACAGCAATATGTGCAGCCTTCCACCAACTACGTGCCTCAAGGAACACCGCCGCCGCAAACGCCATATGCGGGGGTCGATCCGATGCCGACACAGCGCGTAAATCTCGCGCCGAACGCGCCGGGAATGCCCGTTCAGCGCCCGATGTATCCACAGCAGCAAGCGGGTTACCCACCCACCGCGCCGTATTATCCGCCGCAACCTCCACAGGGAAGTTCACAGCAGTATTCACAGCCGTATATTCCCGCGCGCGCTGGCACGTCGAGCAGCCTGGATATGGTGACGGCAGCATTAGCCATTCTTGCGTTTTTTGCAGTCGCGTGCCTGATCCCGCTTTATATTGCAGTGTTTCAAGCGCGGGCTTAACACTTGGGGCGGGGCGCTTCATTTGCAGCGCCCCGATTGAACAAAATTTATTTATTGAGGCGCGGTCATTGAAGGTACGCTTGGGTAGACTTTATATGAGTCAACCATGACGGTGGCATTCCCTTCATCGGCTGCGAAATAGATACCGATTTGACCATCCGTAAACGTCGAGTCGGTGACGCTCGTCACGCGCTGATTATTAATATAACCGGTGATGCGACGATTGATGATTTCAATCGTAACGCGGTTTGATTCCCCGACAGGCTGTACTGCTTCGTTAAGCGTCCAATTTTCGTCAGCGTCACGAAGTTCATCCCATTCACCATCCTGTCGTGTCCAGATGCTGAACCGACCAACCCCATCAACGGCGAAGACATTGTAGTTATCTGGGTCTTGATAACGAAAAACTACGCCATAGGCGCTCGCAATGGCGCTGGATTCATCCAATGTGGCGCGCATTTCGATGCCAATACTGCCATATGGCTGATCCGAGTAAATAATACTGGTTTCAGCACTCATCGGGCGGGTGGTTTCTAATCGATAAAAGCCGTCTGGTGTAATTTCTTGCGTGTAACGATCTAACGTGCCTTGCCTCCAATATTGATTTTCGGGGTCATTGGCGTCGAAATCAGTATCGAAGTATGTGTTGCCGACTGACCGCATCGGGACGGTGATTGCTGTATCATTATCTGTCTGTATCGTATTCGTTGGGCTGACGGGCGGCGTAATTTGATCGCGTAAGACAATGATCGCACCGACGATAATAATCACGGCGGCGATGACAACGCCTCCCAGAAACGCAGCCGATACAGTCGCAGTTTGTTGAATTGTTTGCGTCGAGGTTTGCGATGACAGCGATGGGTTCGACGCGGATGGCGGCTGACTGATGGACGTGTTCAACATTGCCGTCAGGGGCGAGCCTGTTTGCGTACTTGGGCTGATTCGCCGTGGTGGTGTGACGGGCGTACTGATGTCCGTGCCATCACGTGTCATTAAAGGCAGCAATGCCTGTTGCAAATCGTTGACAAAATCGTGCGCGCGCTGATAACGATCCGTTGGGCTTTTAGCAATCGCTTTGGACATAACGGCGTCGAGTTCAGGATTGACGATATTGAGTGCGGTTGAGACAAACGGGATAGGGGTGGTGAGGTGCTTCATCATGACCGAGACCATGCCCGTATCTACGAATGGCGGCTGTCCGGTCAGCATTTCATACACGATGATGCCGAATGAATACAGGTCACTACGCAAGTCTCCAGGTTGCCCAGTCGCTTGTTCGGGCGACATATAAAGCGGCGTGCCGGTCGAAATACCATCTTGTGTGAGTCGATTGCTTTCCACCATGCGTGCGATACCAAAATCGGTCAGTATGGCATCGCCCTGTTGGTTCATGAGGATGTTGCCGGGTTTGACATCGCGGTGAACCATGCCATTATCGTGGGCGTAGTCGAGCGCATCGGCAAGGTTTTGTGTGATTTTGAGGAGCTGCTCGTAGCGTAGTCGCTCACCTTTTTGATTCGCATCTTCAAGCAATTCGCGCAGGTTGCTGCCAGAAATATACGACATGACCATGTAATAATGCATGAAGCCGTCGCGTTCAAACATGTCAAAGTCGTAGACCTGGACGATACTGGGGTGATTCAGGTTAGCGACAAAACGAGCTTCACGCAGAAAGCGTTCTTTGAAGGTAGGGTCTTCTGAGAGATGTTCGTACAGGATTTTGATGGCGACGGAACGCTCCAGCGTCGTATCCCACGCTTTGAAGACGCGCGCCATGCCGCCTGCGCCAATGCGCTCGCGGATCTCATAACGGTTGATGCGACTGCTAACGAAATCGCTCATGCATGTTTCCCTAAAAGCGTGACCAGGCAAGCCTATTGTAGTCTGATTACAAAGAATTACACGTAAATTGTTATCGAACTATAACCCAGATGTCGATTGCCTGCACTATTTTACGCCATAGTCTATACTTTAGTTGATTTTCGGTGAAATCAAGAGTGAATTGAGACGCTTTCTGTGAAAAAAGTGCGCGTGATGCTTTGGTTGTTGGCTTTAATGACGTATGTCGTGGGCGTTGTCTCGGTGTCGGCGCAAGCACGTTCTGTGTATTGGCAGCGTTGGGACGTAACGATCAGTGATGTGCAAACGACTGAGAATCGTTTTCGAGTCACAGAAACCTACGATATTTCATTTTCGGGTGCGTTCTCCTTCGGATCGGCGGTTATTCCGCTCGACTATGTAGAAGAAATTCAAAACATCGAGGTCTACGAGGAAGGTGAGGCGTTACGCGCGAGTTGTTCCAACGCACGCGGAACTTTTTGCGCGACGACCACTGATAATGAGCTGAGTATCGTTTATTACTTCTATGACCCGGTGAATACTGAGCGCCGTTCGTTCAGCCTTGAATATACGGTCATCGGCGCACTGCGGGTTTATGAAGGTGGCGATCAACTGTGGTGGGACGCAATCCCAGCGGATCACTTTGGGTTTTCGATTGGAAGCGCGACGATTAAAGTGCGAATGCCGCAAGGCTACGCGCCACGCGAGGGCGTTGATCCTGTTGAAACTTATGGCACACCATCGACAGTGACGGTGCGCGGTACAAACATCACGGCGACAGCGACCACGAGCTTAGACGGCGACGATCTGTTTACGATCCGTGTGCAGTATCCACATGACCCGAACGCGCGTATCGCGTCGTGGCAAGCTGCTTATGACCAAGCGGCAGCATATGTTGAAAATGTGCGCCCAATCATCGATATTGGGGTGATCGCGGCGGCATTAGCATTAGCGGTCGCGCTGCCGCTCTTGATTTTCACACGCTATCAACGACGGGGGCGTGACCCACAGGTTGGCGTTGTTCCAACGTTTCTTGAAACGCCGCCTTCGGATATGCCACCTGCTATGGTAGGGACGCTCGTGGATGAACGCGCTGATCTGCGCGATGTGATGTCCACGATTTTCGATTTGGGTCGGCGTGGGTATCTCGTGATTGAAGAAGCACAAACTGAAGGTATGTTCGGAATCGGTAAAAACAGCACCTTCACTTTTAAACGTACAGACAAAGCGACTGATAACGCGGACCTGCGAAAATTTGAGGTGCGTTTGCTCACCAGTCTGTTTCCTGGTGCGCTGATGGAGCGAACACTTGACTCGCTTAAAACTGTGTTTTACACCGTGATTAGTCAAATGCAGTCCGACTTATATACCGTACTCGTCGCTGAAGGGTATTTCAGCAATAATCCTGTGACGACGCGCTACACATGGATTGTTATTGGGATTGGGTTGGTCGGTTTAGGATCGCTTGGCGTGTTTGCTGCGCTGACTTTTGTCGCAACGATCTCGCCCGCGCTGATCTGCTTGCCTATGGCGCTAATCATCGGTGGTATTGCTGCATGGATTGCCGCACCTGCCATGCCCGCGCGCACGTTGAAGGGTGCGGAAGAAAGTGCGAAGTGGAAAGCGTTTGTCGAGTATCTTCGCAATTTGGATCGGTATGGTGATGTAGGATCGGCTGCACAGCATTTCGATCAATATTTACCGTATGCGGTCGCGGCGGCAATCGAGAAGACGTGGATGACACGTTTTCGCCAAACGCAAACCTATGTTCCCGTTCCAGCATGGTATTTTCCGACGTATTTAGGACCCTACAGCCGGGGCTATCGTGCGGGCAGCCCTTTTCCGACACAGCGTGCAGGTGATAATGTGGGATTGCCGGGGGAATTAGCGCGTGCGGGTGATGGCGGCATCAATTTTGACGATGTATCTGGTGGGTTGACCAGCGGATTAGAGTCGATTTCGAGCGGATTGACGAATATGCTCGACTCGGCTGGTCGTGTGATGACGAGTCAGCCTCAGCCGTCATCCAGCTCAGGGCGCTGGAGCAGTGGCGGGCGTGGGTTTAGCGGCGGCGGCAGCTTTGGTGGTGGTGGACGCGGGAGCGGTGGCGGCAGTCGTGGTTTCGGTTGATTTTTTCCTGTGAACAAGGAGTGATATGAACAGCAGTCGGCTGGCGGGGGGTGTCCTCAGCATTATTGGGTTGGGTATCGCGTTGATTGCTGGGCTATGGCTGGCGACGCAGGTTAGTGTCGGGATGAGCGCGGGTGGCGCGTTATTGGGCGCGGGGCTCGTGTTTATTCCGATAGCGCTTCTGCTCGGTTTCGGTGTATATCTGTTCTTACGCGGCGGAACAGAAGCCAAGCAACTATCGACGATGCAGCAGCAGCGTCAGTTACTGGATATTGTCAAGTCTCGTGGGCAAGTGACGGTTTCAGATATGGCGGTGGAAATGACCGTTCCCGCCGATGTCGTCAAAGATTTGGTGTATCAGTTGGTAGGGCTGCAAGTTTTTAGCGGTTACATCAACTGGAATGAGGGCGTGCTGTATTCGTCCGACGCGAGCAAATTGCGCGAACTTTCCAAATGTAAAAACTGTGGCGGTGATATTGTGCTGGCTGGCAAAGGGGTTGTCGTATGTAAATTCTGTGGTACCGAGTACTTCTTGACGTGAATCAAGGGAATACGCCTAAACGTTGGGGCATAGCCCTTATTGAAGTGGGATTATAACCAGAATCGTAACCGTGATACGGAGTGAAAGCGATGTCTGACCTGTACGATCAAATTGTGCGTCAACGCGGTTCGTTCGAGAATTTGCTCGCAAGAATTCCGGGTTTTCGTGGTTATTTAGAGAAAGCATCGCGTCGGACTGCCGACCAAATGCTGCGCGAGTATATTGCGGCACAACTTCACCAGCGCGTTAAACGCTATGTCATGGTCGAAGAAAAAGTGCTGCGTTTAGAAGATGGGTTAGGACACATGGCTCGCATGAGTGATGTCAAATCGAAGTTACAGTTGTATCGCGACCGAATTTCGTCAGCGGTACCAGAATTTGGCGGTTTCGCTGCCGCCGTCAAGGTCGATGACGAAGCATTAGACCGGATTTATGCGTTTGACGAGGCACAGGTGCGCTATCTCGATCAAATCGATAACGCGCTTGATGCGCTGGAAAATGCGGTTGACGAAGCGGTTACCCCATTGGTGGAAGGTGACGCGCGCACCTTTGATGCAGAACTGGCAGCGCTTGAACAATTGATCCGCGAGGCGCAAGATGCATTCGACCTGCGTGACCAAGTGTTGACGAGCTTACACAAAACGTACAGCAACTAACTTCTTATAGTCAGAAACCATCATAGGAGTCGTCATGCCACGCATTATCGATGTCATTGATCACCCAAATATGCAGGATGAAGAGCTGACTTACCGTGAGCCTCAACAAGGCAGCGGCGATTGGCGGATGGGGTCACAAGTTATCGTTGGCGAAAGCCAGGCGGCGGTTTTTGTACGCGGCGGGCAAGCGCTGGACGTATTCACCGCTGGGCGTCATACGCTTTCGACCGCGAACTTGCCAATTTTGAGCGGTTTAATTGGGTTGGCGACCAGCGGTCGTACGCCTTTCACGGCTGACCTGTACTTTGTCAATCTGCGCGATCTGCCGCAGGTGGGGTGGGGGACAAATCCAGCAATTGTCATGGAGACACCCGGTCGCGGGTTAGGTGTCGTGCTGCTCATGACGCATGGCGTTATCGATATCGGCATCGACGATCCAGTGATGTTCGTCAAACAGTATGCGGTGAACCGCCCACAAGTGCGTTTGAGCGATATACGCGATCGTATTCAAAGCACACTGGTGGGCGAAGTATCGAATATACTGTCAAATTCTGGCGCGCAAAGTGTTCCTGATACGAACCGTCTGTTGGGTGATATGGAAGGCGCGATTTTAACGCGCTTGAATCAGAAATTTGCGACCCTTGGTATGCGCATTAAAGCATTTGAAGCGAAACCATTCACGGCGCGCGAAGATGTATCGTTGGATGAACTGCGTAATTATGTGTCGTTAGAGACCTACGAGCGGGTGCAGCGTTTGATCATTGCGCAAAAAGCGGCAGAAAATCAAGGCTTAGGCGGCGCGCTGGCAGGTGCAGGCGTCGGTTTTGGCGTTGGGCAGCAGCTTGGTGCGGCGATGAACCCAGACGCTTCTGAAATGCAGCGCCAAATGAATAATCAGCAGATGATGATGCAGCAAATGATGCTCGACATGATGCAAAAACAGGCGGTAGGGCAGGGGGGACAAAGTGCTACGAATACGCCAGTGCCTCAAACGCGCGCCGAGATCACAGCACTGCTTGATGCGTTAGATATCAAACTGGCAAGCGGCGAGCTGACCGAAGCGGCTTACAACCGATTGACCGAAAAATGGCAGCAACGGCTCAACGAACTGGCGGGGTAATCATAATTTCCTCAAGCGTGTAAGTGTCTTGTCCGTTGACGGGCAAGCGCACATTGGTCGTCGGGTCATACATGCCTACAACTAGCTGATACTGACCCGGCGGCACCCCTTCGAGCGGCAATGAATAAACATCGCGTATGACCTCGCCAATTGCCCAGATGGTCGTATTTGAACGACCATCTTGCGGTTCTTGATCATCTTGTGTCCACAAAGTATTTCCCGTAGATGGGTTGGGATTGCCAACAAGATGAACAAAAAATTTCAGTGAAGAGTCAGTTTGTCGGAGTGGCTGCCAATATAACCAGATGGTCAAATTATGGGTCGGTTCCGACGGGAGAAAAATCTGAGACCCGACGAGTGCGGCGGTATTTTCAAAAACGGCGTTTTCGCCATCAAGTTCAGTTAGCTCAACCTGCCATCGTCGATATTCCTGAGCGCGCAAGCCGTTGACATTCGTTTCGCGGACGCGCTGCATGTTTTCGTTCAGCCAGGTTTCAACAACTCCGTTATTTAGCCACTCTGACGGAGTTTGGGCAACGATCCACAAACTAGCATGCGTTTCAGCCGCATGTCGTAGTTCATATTCAATTTCGGAACGTGTTTGTTGAGGATTAGCAGGCAATCGCAGCGGGTCTGACGGCAAGTCTGCCTGTACGTGATAGAACGTATACGCTTCATCGGCGGCAGTTTGCACAATTTGTGTACTGGGTATGACATTTCTTTGAAGAAAGTGCGTCAGCGCCCGCCAATCAGGAGACTTCGTATAGTCAGTAACAAAATAAGTGAAAAGAGAAATAAACATAAGCCCAACGACACCAAGAAAGATAATTCTGCCACTACGAACACGACATAGAAACGATAGTACGACAAGACAAATTGCCGTTACGAATAAGATGTATCGTGGAACAAAAACATTCAGCCTTGTCGAAACAATACTTAGAAGGATAAGAGGCAGTACTAGCATCAACGTCAGCAACAAAGCGTGATGCTGAGTATTTTTCGAACGCAATATAATAAAAAGCGCCATCAAAATTGAAGTCGTTAAAAATACCGCGCCTAAAATCCCGAAATGACGCACATCGCCTAAAACGAGTTCAGCGATAAAGTTTGTCAACAATATCGATAAATCGAAATTGTCCGCTGTGCCTCCATAATCACTGCCCACCAACAATCGACCCTGAACGTACCAAAGCGCCAACACCCCAACAATTATAACTGCTGCGATAAACCACTGACGGACAAGACGAACGTTACGCCGTCCGTACCAAATCACCACGAAAAGTGCGAAAATTCCAAGAGAAAACAATTCGAGGTAATACAGATAGCCTGCGATTATCGCCGCACTAATATAGAGTATCCAGTCTACGCGACGGCTTTGTTCCAATGCTCGAAGCCCTAACCAGAGCGCGAGGGGACTTGCAACTGCCCAAATTGCGTAGTTGCGAGCGTCCTGAGCGTGCCAGATTTGATTAGGATTGATAGCCCATAAAAACGCCGCAATTAAGCCAATACGCTTTCCGCCGATGCGAGAACCGAGGGCATATAAAACAGCGGTGCCAATTGTATTAAGCAGGGCAGGCAAAAAGCGGAGCGTATATTCGTGCGTCCCGACTGTGAGTCCCCATGCACGATACAGCGCGTAAGCAAGCGGCGGCTGAGGGTCTTTCGTTGCGATTTCAGCAAGGGTTTGCGCGAATGGCTCGCGTACCCAGTGGATCATCGTAAAGGCTTCGTCACCGCGCAGCGCCATACGATTGATATTATTAAAGCGCAGCGCCGCACCGAGCAATAAAATGGCGGTAAGCAGCAGCCAGTGCTGCGCTGATTTTGAGATATTCATGAAGAAACCGGATGCTTAGCGCGCTAGCGCAGCATCAATCGCTTGAATTTGTTCAGGCGTAAGCGATTTACGCTTTTCTTTTGTCAACCTTTGGGCTTCATCACGCAGAAAATCTTTCAGGGTCGGCTGGTGATCTTCACTGGTGAAAACGACTGGCACAGCAATATCACCTTCAATATCGACACGGACACGCGCATCGACGAACACAATCAGCGCATGAACAGTAACTGAAGGAACAATTGCTGTGAGCATACTCTGGACGTGATTTACTGCGCGCATTGCGTCGGCAGTGGGGTTACCAACCGCATCGAACCGAAAGATGCTGAAAAAACGACTCAACGCATTTTTGTGAGAGACCCACTTATCGCCGTTGACTGTGAAATAACCATCCTGAAAGCGTGTCACGATCGCATACACACCCTGCGGGCTGATCAGTACATGCCGAGCGGGGATATGATAATAATTGTATAAAACGCTTTTGTTGCTAATGCCCTTCAACTGCTGGCGAATAGCTTCTTCCGGTCGCGGCGACCGTACCCACAAATTCGTAAACCGAACCGATATCATTGAGGAGATAAAAGCAGCCGGAAGTAAAATCGAGGGCAGTACGATGCTGACAAAATAGTTTTGAGTGGAACCAGCGTTTGCAACCTGCTGCGTACTGGTGATTAACCAGATTACAAGTACACCAAAGCTGCCGAAAAACAGGTACTGTGAGAGGCGCTTCATCCGTTTGATGAGCGCCTCGTTGGTTTCAACACGCATTTAAACTCCAGGCACAAAGTAGGAAATCTTGCCGCCATAGCGGATTTCCGCACAAATAAGATCACCAAAACGCTGCGTTGGCAAAATGCGCCATGAACGCGGCGCGCCATAGCCATTGCCAATGACCGCCGTCGCCAAATCTTCGGCAGTTGGGCGAATACAGTGGGTTACAGCAATATCGAGGCGATTGAAAACGACGACCCCATCGCGTTTGAAAATAACGATATCGTACAGTTCGCCGCGCTGCACATAACCAATTGGATTTGTCGGGGACTGCCAAGATGGCGTAATCTGACAGCTCAGGTTGACGATATCATCCAGGCTAACCAGTTCGTCGCCTGTATCGTAAGACAAGTTTTGGCAATTAGGATACGGCTGCATGACTGCTAAGTCGCCGCCCGTACCTGCTGTTTGCGTGACGAAACCACCGGAATTTGATCCAGTAATTTCAGCAGTTATGCGTGCTTTACCATTCAAATTGATATTCACGGGCGCGGAACCATCGGCTGGTCCGAAAACCTGTGCGTTAGCGAGATTGCTCAATGCGAAGGTGCTGCCGGGTGTCCACGCCCAATAGGTGAAAACAGACGAACCCGATGTATCCGCAAAGAAGCTGAAATCGACGGGAAGATAAAAACCGACCCAAACAGCGCGTTGCGTAACGGTGACCGGTGTAGGCAGTACCGCGCGGAATGACCCGCTGGAATTAATGGTATAGGTTACGGAGGCGAGAAGCTGCGCATCAATAGGGGAGCCACCGTTGGAATCTTGATAAATGACAAGTTCTATTGGAACTGTTGGGACAGGCGAATCGACCGCGATGGTTACCGCATCGATGACTGCAGGCAGCGCGACATCGAACGCTTGTAAATCGAAGCCGTTCATCACCAGTGACGGTTCGCCTGAAATAAACCAGGACGTATTTCCAGAACCCGCATTGACAGAGAGGATGGTTTCACCCGCCAATGCTGGCACAGCGCCGAGCCCCAATGCGCCAAGCAGCACCAGCAGCATGACGATGCCTCGCTTATGTATTTGCATCCCGACCATTCTCCTCTTTGAACATGAGACGAATTGCGTTGGTATTGTATGGGTTGGAGGCGGGATGTGCAAGCGTAAGCGAGAACGCTATAATGCGGACGTGATGAATTAGTGTCGAATGAGGGTATGGGATATGCCGGAATTTGTCATTCTTGGCTTAGTCATGATTCTTGCGCTGGGCGCATATTGGTCGTTGGTCATCTTTCCGCGCCAGCGGGATTTTCAAAAACAACAAAAATACGTGCGCACGCTGAATACCGGTGATGAAATGATCACGTATGGCGGTATTATCGGGCGTGTCATCGAGATCGATGCAGAACACGGCATTGCCCACGTCGAAATTGCTGACGGAGTCGTCGTTCGTGTACTAGCTGCGGCGCTGGTGCGTCCTTATGACCCTGAAGAACTTGCCGAAAGCATCCGCAAAGCCAATGGTGAGCGTGCTCAACCTGAAACGGAACAATAATGCAGCGATATATGACATGGTTGATTTTGATCGTCGTGCTGACGGCTTTTGCAGTCTGGGTTTGTTTACCAAGCACAACGGGTATCCATATCGATAATGATAACGATGGCACCGAAGAATTTTCGCTCAATGTTACACAAAGTTTAGGGCTTGACCTAGTTGGCGGCTTGCGAGTACTGCTTCAAGCGGAACTCCCGCCGGGTTCATTCACGCTTGAGGATTTGCAACAGACAGCCAACAATGTCGCGCGGCGTGTCAACGCTCTTGGTGTGACCGAACCGACTGTGCAAATTCAAGGCAGTGATCGTATTTTGGTCGAGCTGCCTGGCATAAAAGATCGCGCCGTTGCCGTTTCGACGATTCAACAGACAGCACTGCTCGAATTTGTCAATATGGGCGGTTTGCGTAGTCAAGTACAACAGTTGGAAGGTCAACAAATCCTGACCACAGAACAACTGCGTATTTTTAGCAGCCGCGATATCGCTGGGACGCCGCCGGGGCAAGTCAGTCCATTAACTGGACAGCCCTTTGAAACGGTGATGACAGGCGCGGGTTTACAATCAGCAGCCGCGCTGACCCAGGTAGGAGATTGGTTTATTCAGTTTGAAATCGCACAGGATAGTCAGGAACTGTTTAGCGCTTTTACTGGGGCAAGTATTGGTGAACCGATGGGTATCGTACTGGACGGCGTGCTGCTCAGCGCACCGACAATTCAGGCGCGCTTAGATACTGGCGGCGTCATCGAAGGTCAGTTCAGTGAACAAGAAGCCAAACAGTTGGCAGTCCAACTCCGTTCGGGTGCGCTGCCTATCCCGCTGCGTGTTGAAAGTGCCGAAAGCGTAGGGGCGACTTTGGGGCAAGAGTCGGTCAACTTGAGTATTCGCGCAGGCGTCATTGGCGTTATTGTCGTGTTGATGTTCATGGCGATTTACTATCGTGTGCCGGGAATTGCCGCGGCATTGGCGCTTTTGGTCTTTATCGTGCTGAACTTCGCGGTATTCAAACTGGTGCCAATCACGCTCACGCTACCGGGTATCACAGGCTTCTTGATTTCGATTGGCACAGCGGTAGATGGTAACATTTTAATTTTTGAACGCATAAAAGAAGAATTGCGGTCGGGGAGTGGGCTGGATGACGCCTTAGAAGCTGGTTTCGAACGCGCCTGGCAGTCGATCCGCGACTCAAATTTGTCCACGATTATCTTGTGCGTGATTTTGTTCTTTTTTGGATTGACGCCCGGTGCTGGTATCGTCAGTGGATTTGCGGTCACGCTGGCACTCGGTTTGGTTATCAACCTGTTCACTGCCCTTATCGTCACCCGTACATTTTTGGTTGTTTTAGTGGCGCTGTTGCGACGGCCTTTGAGTCAGCGTGCATGGCTGCTCGGCGTATGAAGCAGGAGAACTTTTGATGTTCAGCTTAATCCAAAAACGACGCTATTTTTTCCTGCTCTCCGGTATTGTCATTGTGCTTGGTTTAATCACGATGGTGTATTCGCTGCTCACAATCGGCAGCTTGTTTCGACTGAGTAACGACTTTGTCGGCGGCAGCATCTATGATTTGCGCTTTACCGAGGACGGTGCAACTGAAGAATCAATTCGCGGGGTATTCACCCAAGTCGGTGATGAGAATGTGATCATTCAGCCGATTGCTGAACCCGAAGAACGCCGTTGGTCAGTACGTGGATCATTTCTCGATTCGCAAACGAGCGAGCAGATTATTGATCTGCTTGACCAGCAAGCAACGCTCGACCGCGACAGCCTGCGTATTGACCAGGTATCGGCAACTGTGGGGCAAGAAGTCGCACGTGCCGCATTTGTAGCGGTGTTATTCGCGGCTGCTGTGGTGACAGGGTTTATCGTTTTTGCCTTCCGACAAGTCCCGAATGCTTTCCGTTATGGTGCGTGTGCAATTTTTGCGATGATCCACGACGTGCTTGTCGTTTCTGGAGTCATGTCGTTGGCGGGACTTATACTGAGATGGGAAGTCGATGCGCTGTTTTTGACCGCACTTTTGACCATCATTGGCTTCTCGATCCAGGATACGATTGTGCTTTTTGACCGCATCCGCGAGAACATCCCGAAACACCTGGGTGAACCTTACGAAACGATCATTAATCGCAGCATTTTGGAAACCATACATCGCTCTTTAGCGACACAGTTGAACGCGTTCTTTATCATGATCGCCATCTTGTTGTTCGGCGGCGAGTCAATCAAACAATTCATCGCTATTTTATTCATTGGGTTGGTGACAGGGACATATTCTTCGATTTTCATCGCAGTACCACTGTTGGTCGCGTGGGAAAAAGGCGAGATTCCATTATTGCGACGCTTTGCGCCCGTTGCAGAGGCAGCATGATGGACGCTCTCGTTATTGATTCAACATTGCGCTTGATGCATATGGAGTCGCCCATCCCCGCACCTGATCAAGTGCTGATCAAGATTCGTACAGCAGGCATTTGTAACACCGATTTGGAATTAATCGGCGGTTACATGAGCTTCTCCGGCGTACTCGGTCATGAGTTTGTTGGGGAAGTTGTCGCGGGCGATGCAGCAATGATCGGATGGCGGGTGGTGGGAGAGATCAACGTCGCGGATGGGACGTGCGATTTATGTCAACAAGGTATTCCCAGTCAGTGTCGCCATCGTGTCACCGTCGGTATCGACCGGCACGACGGGGCGTTCGCTGAATATCTGGCATTAGCGGCGCGCAACGTGTATGCAGTGCCCGATAATGTCAGCGATGAACAGGCTGTTTTCGTTGAGCCGTTGGCAGCAGCGTTTCAAATTCTGGAAGCAGTACACATCTCGCCCCGCGACCGTGTTATCGTCATAGGTGCGGGCAAACTCGGATTACTGTGTGCCCAAGTGCTCAGATTGACAGGCGCGCACGTGAGTGTGGTTGTGCGTCGCGAGAAACCTCGTCAGTTAGTACAGCGGTGGGGTTTACAGGCGCATACCAACGATGAATTGCCACGTAAAGGCGCGGATATTGTCGTCGACTGTACCGGAAGCGCGGAAGGATTTTCATCGGCGTTGGAACTGGTAAAGCCCCGCGGCACGATTGTCCTAAAGAGCACCTATCGTGGATTACCTGGTATCGATATGACCCGCGTTGCTATTGACGAAATTCGGGTTGTTGGCAGTCGGTGCGGATCATTTGAGGCGGCTTTGCGTGCATTATCGGCGAACCTGATCGATACCAAGTCACTCATCGAAGCCCGTTACCCACTCAAAGATGGACTGCAAGCGATGCAGCACGCGGCGCAGCCCGGTGCGCTCAAGGTACTGCTGGAAGTGCGATGAAAAACGTCGAGCCGACACCGGCTTCGCTCTCCATCCATATATTGCCATCGTGCGCTTCAACAATGTGTTTAGCGATCGCCAACCCTAAACCGGTGCCCTGTACCTTATTGGCGGTCTCGGCGACGCGGTAAAACTTTTGAAACATCTGCTTTTGATGTTCTTTTGCGATGCCATTTCCAGTATCGGCGACAGCAATTTCTATATACGGCGTACTGTAATGCGAACTGGGATAGGCGCTGACGATAATTCGCCCACCATCACGGTTATATTTAATCGCGTTGGTGAGTAAATTCAGAATGACCTGCTTGATTTTATCCGCGTCACCAAAAACCTGATACGCCCCCACATTCTGTTGAATTTCAATCGAGCGCCCTGCTGCCTGTGAATCGACGATTCCTATCGAGTCTTGCAGCAATCGTGTCAGATCGAACGGCTGAATATCCAGCCGCGCACGTCCCGATTCCAAACGCGCAATATCGAGAAAATCGTTGGTCAAACTGATCAGGCGTTCGGTTTCGCCCTGCATCGTATCAATGATGTCCGTGCGGCGGAAATCGGGGAGGTCAGGACGACGCAGCAGCGTAACGCTGGTTTTGATGGCTGCTAGTGGAGTACGAAGCTCGTGTACCATCTCAGCCATAAAGTCGCTTTGCTGAAACAGACGCGCATTTTCGATGGCAATTGCCGCTTGTCCTGCCAAAATATTCAGGATACGGACATCTTCGTCGGTGAAGCGCTCGCCGTCACGTTTATTTAGCGCTTCGAGCGCGCCAATGACTCGATTATGCGCGCGCAAAGGGACTGCGAGCAGATTGCGGGTGACAAATTCGAGCTCTTCGTCCACGTCTTTGAAAAAACTGGGGTCGCGGCGCACATCTTCAATGACGCGCCCTTCACCGTGTGTCACTACCCATCCGGCGATGCTGCCTTCCATTGGCACGATGATATCTTGCATTTTACTGGCGGTCGTCGCATTTGAGGCTTGCTCGAACCGGAGTTCACCAGTCACTGGGTCAACCAGTAAAATCGAGACGGCTTCGGTGTCGGTCAATTCGAGTGCCGCTGAGATGATACGACGCAGAAGCGTTACGTGATCCAGCACTGAGTTCAACTGCTGGCTAATTTCCATGATGCGTTCGTAACGCGACAGCCGATGTTGATACTGAGCGAGGAGGTCGTTTTGCACAGTCTTTCCTTAAAAGGCTTAGGTTTCGCGCGGCACCATAAGACGACCGATATTGTTCAAATCCTCTGCCAGTTTGATGATCTGGCTAGAGACAATGGCAGTCGGTTGCAGCATGGTGACCGGGACATTAGCGATCAACGATTGGGTAGTCAATTCTGATGCCAGCGAAATATTTGCGCGCACCTCGCGCCCAAGAATCCGTTCAACTTCATTCCACGAGAGCGGAGCGCCGGATGCAGCGCGATTGACGATGACGATGTGTGTCGGTCGGTGTGATGGACGTTCAATGTCAATTTCTTGGATTTGTTCACGCGCCATCGCCAGCGTGATGGTGATGGGGTCAATGACCATGATCAATTGATCCATCTCACGTTGCAAACGGGTAAAAAATGGACTGGTATAGATGCCTAAATCGAGGATGATAGGCGTGCCCATCAAGCGCAGCGTACGCACAACCGCTGCTGCCGCTTCAGGGTGTACATCCATCGCCGCTTCTTTTGTGTGTGCGGATGACAACAGAGCGCGCAAACCGGACGAATGTGTGACGATCTCTGGCTCAATACTCCGTGGTCGAATTTCGTCCGGCATTTGCGATAACACGTTTATCATGCCTTGTGAATCGCCTAAGCCGAGTGCCAGTCCCAAGCTGCCCATGCCTGGACGAAAATCAGCGATGATCGGGTCTTGCCCCGCCAATAAGCGTGCTGCTGCGACATTGAGCGCGACTGTCGTCGTACCAACGCCACCTTTTGCGCCGATAACGCCAATGGTCATGCCACGTCCCGCTTTTGTTTGACGCTGCGCCGCACTTCGAAGCAGGATCGCACGTACGCGTGACGCAAGTTCTGCCGGGTGTGTCGGTTTCGTCAGGTAATCATCTGCCCCGGCTTCAAAACCAGCGACCTTATCGTCGATCAGGGTTTTGGCTGTGAACATGATGATGGGTATCGTTTTGGTCACGTCGTTACGACGCAAACGACGGCATACTTCATAGCCGTTCATGTCGGGCATCATCACATCCAGAATGATCAAATCAGGTTGGTCAGAAGCCGCTTTAGTCAGCGCTTGCCCACCTGTATTCGCCGCAATGACATCATAACCATTGCGCTGAAGCATCAAACCGATGAGTTTGAGACTATCTAAGTCGTCATCTACGACAAGAACTTTTTCTGCCATCGCGTTGCCATGCCTGTAGACTTAACCTCGATGAGAGGCAAAATGAGTAGGGTTTTAGTCACGTAAATAGTGTTTACTTAAGCAGCGAGTGTAACATGGTTGTTCATACCCTGCAAGCAGACGCGACGATTGCACACTTTAATTGCGGCGCTATATAATCATAGAAGGGTAGTCACCTTTTGCCATCTTAGAGGCATGATCATGATCGAGAGCACACATCATCTGTTACGCGCGATTTTGGACACGATAAACGATCCGATCCTGCTCGTAGCAAACGATGAACGTATTGTGGATGCCAACAATGCTGCAAACCATTTATTCGATTTGCAAGGCGTGACAAACCCGACGGTAACCGATCTTCCCGACCCCTTACGGGCGTTGATTCGGGAACGCAAGCCCCTCCCTGAATGGATTCTGGATGACGAACACGCCTTTGTGCCGCGCTATACGTTATTGACACCAGATGACCGCGCGGAAACTTTCTCGATGCTGACGTTGTGCGATATTTCGCAGCTCAAAAAACTGACTCGCAATCAAAACGAATTCATTCGTATTGCCGCACATGATTTACGGTCGCCGCTCACGTCAATCCAAGGGTTTGCGAATATGCTCGAACTTGGGTTAGTCGGCATTTTGAACGAAAAACAGCAAGAATTCATCGCGAAAATTTTATCTGGTGTCACGCAATTGACAGCACTGGTCGAAAATATTCAGGATGCAGGTCGTTTTGACCCCGAAACCGGTTTTTACGAGATGGAACGCGCGCCTTGTGACCTGCGTGAACTGGTAGCACATGTGGTTGCCGACCATCTTGTCCCCGCGGAAAAAGGTGCACTGACCTTAATGGCGTCGATTGCGTCGGACATACCGATTGTCAGCGTCGATGCCAATATGATTGAGCGTGCCGTCACGAATTTGGTCGATAATGCGATCAAATATACGCCTAATGGTGGTGTAGTCACCGTTGATTTGTCCAAACGTGATAACGATATCATTATCGCAGTCACCGACAGCGGCTTAGGCATCAGCCCAGAAAACCAAAAGAAGTTATTCCAACGCCACGTCCGTATCGCACGACAAGAATACAAACGCGTGAAGGGAAGCGGATTAGGCTTATTCATCGTGCGAAGCGTCGCACAGCATCATGGCGGTGATGCTTCCGTTGAAAGTACCGAGGGTGTAGGCAGTACATTTTCGATACGCCTGCCATTGGCGGATGCTGGAATAACGTGACTATGATACGGTATAATGGTTAGACCGTATGTTCGTTATTTGTGGCAGTGATTTTCTATGTCAATCCGTAAACTCTCTGATGATGTTGTCGCTCAAATTGCGGCAGGTGAAGTCATCGAACGCCCGACATCGGTTGTCAAAGAACTGGTCGAAAACTCGCTCGATGGCGGCGCAAACAACATTCATGTGTCTATTACGAGTGACGGGCGTCGCAAAATCCAGATTAGCGATGATGGACAGGGCATAACGGCGGAAGAAGTCGATCTGGCGTTTACGCGCCACGCGACGAGCAAGCTCGAAACTGCCAACGACTTGTATCAGATTCGCACGCTTGGTTTTCGTGGCGAAGCGCTCGCCAGTATCGCGTCTGTAAGTCATATTCACATGACTACACGTCATCGCGATCAGGATGTCGGTACGTTCATTCAGCTCGAAGGTTCAAATGTTGTCGCGCGGCGCTCGGTCGGTGCACCTGCTGGAACCGTCATTCGGGTGGAGCATCTTTTCTATAACACGCCTGCCCGCTTGAAGTTTTTGAAGTCGGAAACCAACGAGAAACGTCAAATCGCCAGTTTGATCACCCGCTATGCGATGGCGTATCCTGCTGTACGCTTTATTTTGGAGCAAGATCAACGCGAAGTTGTGCACGCGGGCGGCAGTGGACAACTCGCGGACGTGTTGGTCAATGTGATGGGTCTGGATACCTTTAAGAATATGCTTGAAGTTGATCCCGGTGAAGAATATCAGGGGATTCGCGTCGTAGGGTACACATCGACACCGAATTTACATCGTGCAGATCGCTCGCGGATCACGCTGTTCGTTAATGGGCGGTGGGTGCAAGATACAGGCTTGACGCACGCGGTCGTGCAGGCATATCACACGTTGATGATGACCGGACGCTACCCACTCGCGATCTTGTTGATCGAGCTGCCGCCAGATCAAGTCGATGTCAACGTCCATCCAACCAAAGCGGAAGTGCGTTTTCAAAGTCACGAAGCCGTTTTTAGCGCGATACAGCGCGCAGTGCGCCGCTCACTTATCGAACATGCACGCGTGCCGAATTTTAGGGCAGCGAATGCATTTGGCAGTAACCGACCCGGAAAACCATTTGACCGTCAGCTCGATATGGGACTCGATAGTATTGAACCGGGGCAGCGTGCGCTCAACCAGCATGAAGCGTCATTCACCGATGACCCGTCAGCGATTCCAGATGGTTTAGGCACGCCTGCTAAACCGCGCACGCTGCCTATTTTGCGGTTAATCGGACAAGTCGCGGCGAGTTACATCGTAGCAGAAGGTCCCGCCGGGTTATATCTCATCGACCAACATGCCGCGCATGAACGCGTTTTATATGAACAGTTCATGGCAGATTACGCCCGTCAGAAAAGCGTGGCGCAGTATGCGCTTGAAGCGCAAACGATACAGGTATCGGCATCAGAAGCGCGGCTGATCGAATCCAATCTCGATGCCCTGACGATTCTGGGCTTTGAACTGGAAGCCTTTGGTCCCAACTTATTTATTATACGCAGTGTCCCTGCGATCCTGGCGGATGCCGATCCTGTTGAAGTCATCACTGGGATCGTGCAAGACTTGGAAGCCGATGAACAGCCTGGTCAAAAAATCATCGAGGCGAAAATTATCTTGCGGGTGTGCAAAACCGCCGCAATAAAAGCGGGACAAGTTATAAGCCTTGAGCAAATGCAAAGCCTGATACGTCAGCTCGAACGCTGTGCGTCGCCGCTCACATGTCCGCATGGACGACCGACGTTAATTCATCTGAGCAGCGACCAACTCGCACGCGAGTTTGGCAGGTTGGGTGCCTAAATCATCGATTCTGCCAGCTAAATGTACGCCAATTACCAATGGCGCCCACGATGACATAGGTGCCATCGGTCGTGCGCCGCGCCACAGAAACGCGCCACTGTATGTTATGTGCTTGTCCATCGCCCGGCACAAGCGACTCAGGCAGTTCGTAGTAAGTGCCGCGTGTAACATCCTGATACGTCGTGTTGGCTGTTAAATCCTGTAGTTCGACGAAATAGACCTCATTGTTTTGCAGGATGCTTACGCCAACCCATTGTAGTTGAAATGTGCGGGCGGGCGCGGACGCATTTTGGGGCGGGAAAACGAGTGGCGGCGCAGGATGCGTTGGTGTCGGTGTCGCGGTTTCGTTGCCCGATGGGGTTGGCGATAGCGTTCTCGTCGGAGTCGGTGCTGGAACATTCACATTTTCACCGACCACCATAAACACATTACAGTCAGGACCACCACTCGGATTACCGTAATCGCAGCCAAAGAAGCTTAAATCTGGGTTAAGAGTTGCGAGAATGCTTAACGTCGTTTGATACTCTTGAGCAAACCGCAAAATTGAATCGTTCTCTTGAATCGGCACTTGTAAGATCACAGTGTCTTCGGATATCCCGCTTCCGTCACCATTATTGGGCTGCGCTGTCTGTGTCATATCGAAACCCTCTGGTGTTGGGGTGGGCAGTGGAATTGGGATATAAATGGTCGATCCAGGACTTGGCAGGCTATCAATATTGCGAATGCCTGCGTTAACGCGCAAAAATTCTGGGATCGCGCCATTCGCCTGTGCAATATCGGCGTATCCGTTGCGCGTGATCATGATGTAATAGTACGTGTCGCCTTCCTGAATGATATACGCGAAGGGTCCCGGCGTAATAGTAACCGTTGGCGTTACTGTTGGCTCGGATGGGGTCGGCGTAAAAGTCGAGCTCGCAAGCTGTGGCGGTGCGGAACTGGTATGGCTTGGCGTGAGCGTTGGTGGCTGTGTCGTTACTGTTGGCGTTGTGTCTAGGGTTTGAATGGTTGGCGTCGCTTCGGGCAGCGCTGTGAGTTCACAGCCAGCCATAATCAAGGCGACCAAAAAAAGACACATTGCGCCAAAAAGCGGGCGTGCAAAACGAGCTTGCTGTTTCATCCGTTATTCACTCCGGTGGGAACGGCTTGACCTTCCCACGTGAAAGTACGTGGCTCGGTCGTGAACGTCGCAGTAGAGGGGTCTTGACCACGTACTACGCTGATCGTCCATGTATAGTCGTGTCGCTGTATATCCGTGCCCTGAACCGATGGTGGCACAAGATAATAGAGTTGCGTAGTATACGCCTCAATAACTGCGTCGGCTGTTAAGTCACGAATGCGTACCAGATACGACTCATCGCTGGCAAGTGAGCCTGTGGGAACCCAACGCAGCGTGATCAAATCTCCGCGCAGGTAAAGTGCGCGATTGCTTGGGCTAAGCAAACTCGGTGCATTAAACGTCGGCGTATATGACGGTGTGGGCGTTTCACTGCCCGATGGAGTCGGCGATAGGGTCGCCGTTGGCGTTGGCGCGGGCACACGCATTTCCTGCCCCGCCTGCAATAAGACTGAGCAGCGAGGACCGCCGAAATCCAGACCGTAATCGCACTGCGAAAACGTGATTTCGGGGTTTAAGTACGACAAGACTTCGGCGCTCGTGCGGTATATAGACGCGATTTCCACCATACTTTCGTTCGGCTGAATTAAATGCCATGCAACACCCGGCAGCAGTGTTTCGGTCGGTGGGGTAATCGGTTGTTGTTCTGCAATATTCGCTGCCAGCGCTGCTTCTATATCTCCGCCCCCACCCGCCGCATCGATAACGGCATCGCCTACAGCATTTGCAGATTGCGTCAACGCAGCGTTCGGGTCGCCCGTCGGTGTCGGCAGCGGGATGAGCAAAAGCTGCCCAGCGACCAACGCTTCGGGCGCAGACATGTTGTTCAATTCTAAAATGAGCGGTAATACATCAAGGCTTCGATGCCCACAGCTAAATGCAAGCGAGATGAGGTCTTGACCAACTTCGACACGGCGCTCACAGGGACCTTGCGTAGGTGACAGCGTCGCGGTGGGTGGTGCAGGGGTGATTGTCGCCAACCGTGGCGTCGGCAAGGGCGTGTTGGTGGTTAAAATGAGATTAAGCTGCTCTGGCGATGGCGTTGGAACAATAATTTCACTATCCGAACGGGTAGAAATAGGCGTTATCGTCACCATCGGCGTGGGAAGTTGTGACGCTATCGATTGAGCGCCTAAAAAGCCAACAATACCAGCGCATACCACTAGCGGCAGCACTAACAATGCGCCAATCAGCAGCATACCACGACTGCGCGTCGTTTCGCTTTCAATCAGGTCAGTCTCGCCATAGCGACGATCATAGGTGGATTTCATGCTGCGAGCGGCTGATCTTCCGGTTTCGAGCGCAACATCTGCAAGCGACGTCCCGCACGTTAGGCACGTAGGAGCGTGGGCATGAGCGTGCGTACCGCAGATCGGGCAAACCTTAAAACGAGACGCCAAACGACCGCCTATAAATGAACTCTTATGAGCATTCAAGCACGTCATTGTAACACAGTCACCAGCGCACGACGGCGCGCCCTGCCTTTGCGTACCGCACGCAGCACTTCACGCTATAATGTAATGTCCTCAAGATTCGCGGTGGACTACTATCAACGCAACGGAGCTGCTGATGTCTATACCTATCGGTAAAAAATTGCTCGCCTTTCACATCGCGCGCCTGAAAGATAAAAGTGCGGATGTGCGGTTGAAGTCGATTCACGAATTAGCACAACTTGGCGACGCTGAGGCGCTGCCAGTACTGGAAGAGTTGTTCAAGAATGACAGCGATAGCGAGGTACGGCGAGCAGCACAAGAAGCAGGCAAAACGATTTACAACGCCAATAAATCGGTACAAAAATGATACCAGGGGGTGCTGCGCAGCACCCCCTGGTAGTTTTGATTATTGACACAAACTTGCAATACGCTCAGCGATTTGACCCGCGCTTGCTTCTAACCCTGCTAATCGTACGCGCTCTTTTTCGACCACATCCGACTGCGCACGGCTAATGAACTGTTCATTGCCCAACATAGCACGTGATTTGGCGATTTGGATGTCCAATTTGGCGTGTTCTTTCGTCAAACGGTCGCATTCTGCTGCAACATCGATGAAATCGGTGAGTGGAAGGTAAGCAGTCAGATCGCCTGCAACGACCGATGCGGCATTTTCTGGTGCGCGTGCGCCAAACGGCATAATATTCAGCGTTGCCACATTGCATAACCGCGCAAATAGATAACTGTACTGTTCAAGCAGGGTAGTGTTGGAACCAGCGTTGACAAACGCGGTAATTTTGCGACTAGGTTCGACATTATATTCGTCGCGGGTATTCCGCACGCCGCGAATCAAGTCGATCAAGAGCGTCATTTGCGCTTCAGCGGCATCGTCAATGTACGCGGCATCAGCCTGTGGATACGCCGCCATGATCAAGGCATCGCCGTCGTGAGGGATATATTTCCAGATTTCTTCGGTGACAAATGGCATATATGGATGAAGCAGACGTAAACTTTGATCGAGCACATGTACAAGGACCCGCCGTGCATTCAGTTTGGTGACATCATCACCTTGATAAAGCGGATATTTGCTCATTTCGATGTACCAATCGGCGTATTCCGACCATAAAAAGTCGTCAATTTGACGCGCGGCTTCTCCATACTGATAGGTTGCGAACAAACGCTGCACTGAATCGACCAAATGGTTTAAGCGACTCAATATCCAGCGCGACGGTAGATCAAGCTCATCGTGAGCAGGTGCGCCAAGCGGCACGTCACCTTCCAGGTTTTGCGTGACAAAATTCGCCATCTGCCAGATTTTATTGACGAAGCGCCAATTTCGTTCGACGCGTGCAGTATCAAGATTAATGTCGTTGCCCGGAGTCGTGCCAGTAATTAAAGCAAATCGTAGAGGATCGGCGCCATACTGGTCGATCAACTCGGTTGGGTCGATGGTGTTCCCCAGCGTCTTGCTGATTTTGCGTCCTAATTTATCACGCACCAACCCGTGTAAATACACCGTGTGGAATGGTGCCTCGTCGGTGAACCACAATCCCATCATGATCATACGTGCTACCCAAAAGAACAGGATGTCATACCCAGTCTCCATGATGGCGGTTGGGTAGAAACGTGCTAAATCGGGTGTGTTTTCGGGCCAACCAAGCGTGCTAAAGGGCCATAAGCCGCTGCTGAACCAGGTATCCAATACGTCTTGTTCCGGCGTCCAGTCGCGCCCATCAAGAGGTGGTTGCTTGCCGACATGGATTTCACCGTTGCGTCCATACCACGCTGGTATGCGATGACCCCACCATAATTGGCGGCTCACGCACCAATCCTGGATATTCTCCAGCCAGTGATAATAGATTTTCTCGAAGCGTTCCGGTACGATCTGAATACGTCCATCACGCACGGCGGCAAGTGCTTTTTCGGCAAGCGGCTGAATCTTTAAGAACCACTGCATACTCAACATTGGTTCGACGATTTCGCCGCCGCGTTGTGAACGTGGCACGATGTAGGTGTGATCTTGCACGCGGATCGTCATAGTGGCAGCCGTCATATCCGCCCACAATTTTTCGCGCGCCACAAACCGATCCAAGCCTGCGTATGATCCAGCATTCGCGTTCAACGTGCCATCTTTTTCCATAATGTTGATCATTGGTAGATCGTGGCGCTTGGCGATTTCATAGTCGTTGAAGTCGTGCGCTGGTGTCACTTTTAGTGCGCCTGTGCCAAACGCTCGATCCACGTATTCATCACCGATAATCGGTATTTCGCGGTTGGTCATTGGCACACGTGCTTTCTTGCCGATCAAATGCTTATACCGTTCGTCTTCGGGGTGCACTGCGACGGCAGCATCGCCCAGAATTGTCTCTGGACGCGTGGTCGCGACCGGAATGAAGTCACCACCATCAACCGGATAATTAAAGAAATACAGCTTGCCTTGTTCTTCATCGCGTTCAACTTCAAGGTCAGAGACGGCGGTTTGTAAGCCCGGACTCCAGTTGACCAGCCGCGTGCCTCGATAAATTAACCCTTGATCCCATAAGCGGATAAAAACGTCGCGCACCGCTTCGGACAAACCGTCATCGAGCGTAAAACGTTCTCGATCCCAATCACAACTTGCCCCTAAGCGACGAAACTGGCTCAGAATCGTGCCGCCGTACTTTTCTTTCCATGCCCATGTGCGCGCCATAAATTCTTCACGACCCACTTCAATGCGGCTTGTGCCTTCGTCACGGAGCATCTTTTCGACTTGAAGCTGCGTTGCGATTCCAGCATGATCGGTGCCAGGAACCCACAGCGCTGCTTTGCCATTCATCCGTGCATGACGAATCATAATGTCTTCGATAGTGGTGAACAGCGCGTGACCCATATGAAGCGCGCCTGTTACATTAGGCGGCGGCATACTAATCACAAACGGTTCAGCATCAGGTAGTGCGGCTTCTGGCTTAAACCAGCCATTCGACTGCCACCACTCATAAAGGCGCGCTTCTGCTTCTTGAAAGTCGAAGTTTTTTGGCATTGTTTCGGGCATAGCGATATAACCTCACTTTGATAGACGCGTTATCGCAACTTCCGCACAGCGTTATTTTCTGAACGGAAATTTATACTGCCGCGCTTTTTCAGGTTTGCGCGCGACTAGGACTCGCTCGGTGCGATCCGGCTGGTCGGTCAAATTTTCGAAGCCGGTTTCTAACAGGACGACTTTCACCTCATCAGTCGAAAGCGGTCGATAAATGACCTCGCGCTTGAGCGCTTGATAGTTCGCGCCTTTGCCTTGTACGATAAACAGGTTTTGTGTCGCCATTACGGGCGGTCCATCCTCCCATTCCCACGTATCAAAGGTGATGAACTCGCGGTCATTATCGAGTTCATGAATAAAGCCAGGGATAAAACGTGGACGATCTTCCATGAAGGGCGCAAAATCACGCATTCCAATCACCAGAAAGCCACCTGGTCGCAGCAGTTGATAAAAGATTTGCAGTGCGGTTTCGATTTCGGTATCCAATATCAAATGGGGCAGGGCGTTGCCCTTGGTGATCACCGCGTCGAACATCGGACTGACGACCGACGGCAAACTGAGAAAATCTGCCTGCACAAAACGAATTTGTTCAACGACACCGTATTCTTCCGCCATTTTGAAGGCGCGCCCCAGCATACCCGAACTGGGATCGGCGGCGGTCATTTGATACCCCAACTGCGCCAGCGGAATCGTCTGTGCGCCAGCGCCACATGAGGCATCGAGAATAGTCGTGACATTTTGTTGGCGAAATATGGAGCGCAAGCCCAAGCCCTCGCGCTCCATTTGGGTTTCCCAATCGCGGTAAAACAGCGTGTAATACTGCGCGATGGCATCGTAGAAAGGATTGGTATCGTTCGTTATTGTCATGATAGAGGCATCGTCACATGGCGCAGCATCGCTCGAATCCGATCTGCCACCATATCGATGGCGACACTGTTCGAGCCACCTTCTGGGATAATGACATCAGCATAGCGTTTGCTCGGCTCGACAAATTCAAGATGCATTGGGCGCACCGTCGCGGTGTACTGCGAGATCACCGAGTCAACGGTGCGCTCGCGCTCTAGAATATCGCGTCGCAAACGTCGAATGAAGCGAACATCCGGGTCTGCATCGATGTACAGTTTGACATCATAGACCGAACGCAGCAATGCTTCGGCTAAGACCAAAATACCTTCGACCATAATGATTGGCTGTGGCTCAATAACCTGTACATCTTCGGTGCGCCGATACCGTGCATAGTCGTATACGGGAATTTCTACGCGATGCCACGTTTGTAAGCGCACAATATGCGCGCGCATCATCGGTGTGTCGAGCGCGTCAGGGTGGTCGAAATTGACCAAGCCTCCGTCGGTGCGCGGCACATGCTGCAAATCCTTATAATAAGCGTCGTGCTGTAAATACGCGATGTTATCACCAACGCGCTCCATTATGGCACGCGCAATCGTTGTTTTACCTGACCCAGTGCCGCCCGCAATCGCAATCGTAATCGGGCGACGATGCTGTTTGCTCGCGTCGTGTTCCACCGTGACTATCCTAAAAAAAAGCCCGCATAGGCGTAAACCCGGCGGGTAAAATAGAAAGCCATCGAAGAGATTTGAACTCTTAACCTCACGCTTACGAAGCGTATGCTCTACCGTTGAGCTACGATGGCACCTAAGAATTAGTATAACGGCGGCAGTGAACGCTGACAAGTGTGATTTTTGAGATCGTGATGGCTAATGCCGGAAGTGACGGACACCTGTGAATATCATGGCGATGCCAGCGCTGTTTGCCGCATCAATGATTTCATTATCACGGATCGATCCGCCTGGTTGAATGACCGCCGTTACGCCCGCCTCAATCGCTGCTTGCAGACCATCTGCAAAAGGAAAAAAAGCATCCGATGCCAGCACTGCGCCGCGCGTCTGATCGCCCGCCTTATTGATCGCAATCTGAACAGCATCAACGCGGCTTGGTAGTCCGCCGCCGATACCCAATGTCGTATGTTCATTGGCGATGACAATCGCGTTCGACTTCACATGCTGCACTGTAATCCACGCAAAACGCAGTGCATTGACTTCCGATGCGCTCGGTGCGCGCTTGGTCACAGTCTCGAACATGGTGCCATCGAGATCGCCAACATCCGCCGTTTGAACTAACAAGCCGCGATGAACCGTACGAATCTCCAGCTCACGCCCATCGTAAAACGTCGGAACTTGTAGTAAGCGGCAGTTTTTGCGCTTTTCGTTGAGTGTCGTTTGCGCCGCCACACTAAAATTGGGCGCGGCGATGGCTTCGACAAACAGCGAACCAAGCGCATCGACAAATGCATCATCCACCAGACGGTTGACTGCGATGACACCACCAAACGCCGAAACCGGGTCACTTGCCAGCGCATTAGGGAAGGCAGTCGCCAACGTGTCAGCTATTGCGATCCCAGTTGGATTTAGATGTTTGACGATGACGACCGCCGCATCGCTGAACATGCTGACAGCGCGCCACGCCGCATCCAAATCGAGAATATTGTTGTACGACAGCGCCTTTCCGCCCAAAATCGTTCCGCCGAGCGGACCAGGGCGATTGCTGCGGCTGTAGTATGCCGCGTTCTGATGAGGATTTTCACCATACCGCAGTGTAGCGATGCGGCGTGCACCAAAAGATAAATGTTCAGGTAAATCTGACTCGGATGCGCTGAGGCTATTCGCGCTATCCTGTGACAGGAAAGCATGGATCGCTGTATCATAATCTCGTGTATGAGCGAATGCCTTCACGGACAAATCACGACGCTGCGCGAGATCGATTTGTCCAGTTTTTTTCAATGATTCCAAGATCATGCCGTAATCTGACGGTTCGCTCACGACGACGACGCGCAGGAAGTTTTTTGCTGCCGCGCGCAGGAGCGCGACGCCGCCAATATCAATCTGTTCGATAGCATCTTGCAAGGTGGTATTGGCGTTAGCAACGGTCTGTTGAAATGGATACAGATTGCACACGACCAAATTAATCGGCGCGTAGCCCGCCTGACGCAGTTCGTCTAAATCGGATTGGGTATCGCGCACCAGTATGCCCGCGTGAATCGCCGGATGCAGCGTTTTAACGCGCCCATCGAGTAATTCGGGAACGCCCGTGATCTGCTCGATAGCGGTGACAGGTAAATTTGCGCCGCGCAGCGTGCGTTCTGTACCACCACTTGCAATTAAATCATAGCCGTGTTCGACTAAGCCCGTCGCAAATTCGACCAAGCCTGTTTTATCATGTACGCTCAATAATGCGCGGGGCATCGCCGTAAATCCTGATTCTTGTCGGGCAGTCGCCATAATATAGAAGAGAACGGCATTATAGCTTGAACGCCGCGTGTGCGTGATGAGCAGTTCACGAGAACCTTGTCGGCACATCCAGGTTCAGGCTACAATCAGCCTCAGATAAACAAGTACACAAAACGGATATAGACATGGCAGTGGAACAATCGCTTTTGAAAAAGCGTGACGATAAAGTGCGTATTCATCTGGATCAATACACACCCGTATGGCTGATTGATGAAAAATTGATCCTGGAAGATGAAGCGGTTCAGTTTAACATCGTGTTTCAGCATAAATTGTATGGGTGGGTGAGCCGACGTTACCGTTATGATGGCTTCAACGATGTACTGTATCACAAGGGTCAGCAGTTGATCAGCGAAGATATAGCGCTTCAGGTACAGGAACAAGAACCCTATCTCGCGTCCGTTGTCAATGATGTGCCTGGCTCTTACGGCGGCTAAAAAACGAAAGTCAGGTTGTTGAATTCGACAACCTGACTCAAATTCACGGCACGCTATGGCGCGACAGGCAATAGTTCTAGGCGGTCGGTACGATTTGGACGTATTACCGTGACAAGCGATGTGATTAACCAGCCGGTTTGCCCATCAATGGTGATACGCAGCCAATTGTTGTCGGCAGTTCGGGCTTCTGCTTGAAGTTCGCTGTTGAATGGCACAATCGTCAAAATCGGTGCGCTAAAATCGGGCGCAGCGCGCAAATTCGAGTTAAAGCGCGTCACCACGAGGATCATCAAAGGGGCAGGCGTAGGCGTACGTGTTGGAACTGGCGTTTCTGGGGTAAAATTGAAGGCAACAATTGGCAGTGCGTCAACATCACCCGTTACGCTAACGACAAAAAATGCCACCCAACCGCGCTGTCCATTAAAATCGATTTGCAGCCATTCATTATCATCGGTGCGCCCAGTTAAATCGGCGACATTACCGGGATTCATGAAGCCCAGTCGTCCAAATTCTGAACTCGGCGACACACGGACATTAATGCGACGGAATGTAGTGACATACGGCTGCCCTTCATAATCCTGAGCGCTGACAAATGGAATTGGGTCGGCTTCTACCGCAGCAGCGGGCAGGTTAACTGGCTGTAGATCGATAATCTCCAGTTGAGACACATCGCCGCTTACGGTCACGGTAAAATATGCGATCCATCCATTGATTGCTCCCGACTGAACCCGCAACCAATTGCTATCGTCATCGCTGCGCGCAATCACTGTGACTGTATCACCACTTTGTAACTGTCCGATGATATCGTAATTGGTGCCGGGTCCTTGTCGGATATTCACCGTTCGAAATGCCTGCGCTGTTACGCCCACGTCCTGCGCGAAAACAGAAATTGCCGAAAGTAAGCCGATCATCAGCACAATGCATAACACCACTCGACGCCAGATGTGCATAAATGCACTCCCTTATTTGTTAAGCATGGATTGAAAGCACTTCTACCTGATTGTAAACTGTTTTATCCTTCTCAACCTAGATGTGAACTATGAAAAATAAACGACCAGAGCCAAAGCGTCAGGAAACCATCGTTTTGACCACCGCGTGTGAGATAGAAGTCATCGAAGGCTTGGCATCGTTTGCCGCCGATGAAATTCGCACCCGTTTTGGCAAAAACGTCCAAATTACCGTCGACTCCGAAACCGCAGTTGCATTTCAATACGTGGGCGACTTACGAACACTGAATAAACTCCGTCTTGCACAAGCCGCTTACACCGTCGAACGTTATGCGATCCCACGCCCGAAAGCGTTACTTGGTGATGCGCACTGGCGACGGTTTACCGCGCAATTACGACGTATTCTCGACCTGCTCGCGCCAAATACATTTCAATCATTCAGTCTATCGGCGGCAGGAACCGAATCGAGCGTTATGCAGCGTATCCGTCAGGAAATCGGCATGATTACCGGGCTGCCAGAAGCCGAAAAGGGCGATTTGTGGATACGTATTCGCCCGGGTGCCGATGGGTGGGAAACGTTGGTACGCACCCAGCCACGTCCAAATGCTACGCGCGCATGGCGCGTGTGTAACTACGAGGCATCACTCAACGCGACGGTAGCACACGCGATGGCATTGTTGATCGCGGCAGATGCTCCGCAATCCATCGTCAATCTCGGTTGCGGCTCTGGTGCATTATTGATTGAATATCGGGCGATAACGACAGATACCACACGACTTATCGGCATTGACCATGACCCATCGCTGCTTAAATGCGCGCGGCAGAATATCGATGCGAGTGGCGCAAATGGGATCGAATTGATGCAGGGTGATATGAAGCGCACCCCGTTTGCCAATGCGTCAATCGATGCAATGCTGGCAGACCTGCCATTCGGGCAAAATGTTGGTTCGCATGAAGACAATGTGCGCTTGTATCCGTCCTTGCTCAACGAAGCCGCGCGCATCGCTCGCCCTGATGCATCGTTTGTGTGTATCACGCACGAGATTAATTTGATCGAGTCACTGCTGGCGGCACAAGGCGAATGGAAAACCGAAAATATGATCCCGGTGACGCTGCGTGGTCTGCATCCTCGCATTTACGTGCTGCGCCGTACGACCAGCCAAAGCACTTGATAAGGCTCCAGAGTCAAATCATTTGTGATTTTTAACGCCTGGTCGGTGATGGTATCGACTAGCGCTGTTGTCTCGAAGCCCAGTGTTGCGAGTATAGTAGTCATCACCATTTGCTCGCGCTCAGAAAAGTTCGCTAACACGAGCAGGTCGTCATGTCGCCTATAGCCCAACACATGCGTATTGCCTGTTTCCACAAAATGGGTGTGTCCGTTCGCGAGTACGGGCAGCATTTTACGTGCACGGATCATCTGTGAAAGTGGTAGAAAAATGCGTCCGGCGACCGTTGTGGAATCAGCCCGCTGTGCGTACCCAATGTCGTCCGCGTATGGACGGTGCAACCAGCGATTATCCGCTGCTAACGCTGGATCGCCGCGATAGCTGTAATCGTTGATCGTGCCGATCTCATCACCGAGATAGATCAATGGAATTCCACCAATGCTGAGCAGCACACCATAAACCAGTAACACGCGACCAATCGCAAGGCTGAGTTTATGAGGGTCGCCTTGTTTGGTTGCCTGTTCAATACCTGCCAGTGATGCAAGCGTGCCAGATACACGCATATCTAACGTGCGTGGGTTGAAATTGAACGGGTATCCGACCGCGAAGCTATTTGGAAACCGCCCAATGTAGAACAGATTAAGAAAAAAGCGATGATCAGTGCCGTTGATACCCATCTCGGCAGCGTCCTCATCGGCGAAACCCCACCCGATATCGTCGTGCGATCGGATGTAATTGATCCATGTACAGTCGTCTGCGAGTGGGAAGTAGCGAGTCAGTGTGTGACGCATAAATGCCGTGTCGCGTGTAGCCAGCGCTTCCCATAACGAAACCATCAAAATTGGATTGTAAGAAAGCTGAGCTTCGTGCCCACTCACATAGCTTCGCACGTCGCGCGGATGCACAATCGCTTCAGATTTGAACAGCAGGGCAGGAGCAGCGATACGCACCAGCGCGTTGAGTGCTTGAATGATGACATGTGTTTGTGGCAAATTCTCACAGTTCGTGCCAAGCTGCTTCCAGATGAATGGGACGGCATCAAGGCGTAACACTTCAACGCCTTGATTCGCCAAAAACAGAATTTCGCCCAACATTGCCCGAAACACATCTGGGTTGCGGTAATTCAAATCCCACTGAAACGGATAAAAAGTCGTCCATATCCATTTTTGCAGGTCCGCGCGATACGTGAAGCAGCCGGGCGCTTGTTCGGGGAAAATTTCGCGTAAATGGGGTTCGTACTGGTCAGGCAGTGTCCGGTCATCGAACATCCAATAGAAAGCCTGATAGTGTTCATCGCCTGCTTGTGCTTTTTTTGCCCATTCGTGCTCATCCGACGTGTGATTGAATACGAAGTCCAGCACAAGACTCATGCCGTTGGCGCGCAGTTCACGCATTAATGCTTTCAATTCTGGCATTGTCCCCAATCGCGGATCGACTTCACGAAAGCTGCTAACCGCATAGCCACCATCGCTTTTGCCGGGTGGTGAATTGAACAGCGGCATTAGGTGAAGATAGGTCAATCCCAGTTCCTTAAAATAGGGAATTTTCGCTTGAATGCCCGCCAGCGTTCCTGCAAATCGATCGACATAACCGACCGCGCCCATCATGTCGTGGCTTTGAAACCAATTTGGCTGCGCAATTCGCTGCTCATCCAGTGCGTGGAGTTCGACAGGGCGTTCGTCGAAAGCGTGCGCCAGATCGATCAAAAGCTGTTCCAGGTGGTAGTAAAAATCGTACCGATCACCGTAAAGTTCATACAGTAGACGGAAAATCGTTGGGAAGTAGACCTGTAAACGACTCTCAAATGTGCGGCGCGGCGCACCGTTAGTCAGAATAGGGTCGATAAGCGGCAGCAAGCGGCTGAGCGTCAAAGCAGCATGAGCATGAATATTAAAAGATTGCATCGATCTTTCCTATGTATTCGATGTGCATTGCAGAGTTGGCAGACTGCACATTATATAATGCGCGATTGTAAAGAACATTTCTGCTTAAAGGACTCATCAATGCGCCGCAAAATCATCCTTCGTGTTGCACTTATCATCGTTCTGATTATAGCCATCGCTTCAGTAGGGTTCGTAGTGTGGGCGAGTAACCCAGCACAACCAATGCAAGAAGCGATTGCCGCGTTGGAAAGTGATACAGATGTCAGCGTGAATTCCGAGAATTGGATCGTATTTACACCTATCAACGCGGAGCCGACGACGGGTATCATCTTTTATCCGGGCGGGTTGGTAGATGCCCGCGCTTATGCGCCAACAATGCACGAAATCGCCCAGCGTGGCGATTATCTGGCGGTGATTGTACCCATGCCGCTCAATTTGGCAGTATTTGGCATTGGGCGCGCTTCAGAAGTGATCGCGGCATATCCATCGATTGAACATTGGGTGATCGCTGGTCACTCGCTCGGCGGGGCGATGGCAGCTAATTTTGTTAGATCGAATCCGGATGCCGTTGATGGCATAAGCTTATGGGCATCGTATCCAGCAAGCAGCGATGACCTCTCGCTGCTCGATGTCATTGTGTACTCAGTTTATGGCACAAACGATGGGCTTGCATCCGTTGAAGATGTTGAGAATGGACGCGCGCTTTTGCCCGAAAACGCCTCGTATATTGCTATAGAAGGCGGCAATCATGCACAGTTTGGTTGGTATGGCGACCAAAACGGCGATAACCCTGCGACGATCACCCGTGAAACCCAACAGTTACAACTCATCGACTCAATGCTTGATCTGCTTGGGCGAGTCGAGTCGTAGCACTAATTGAGCGAAAAGGGTCCTTCTTCGCGTACACGTTCTGGTGATAAGAGCAAATCGAGAATCGTAGCCTCTTTGCGATAATGCGGATACAGTTTCTCGATTAATTCAGCCAGTGATGGAATGGATAACAACGCCTGCTTTTCCAGCGTCGAAAGTTTGAGCAACGACGCTGATAAATACGCGAGGTCGAACGAATCGGTCGGTATACGGTCGATATCGACCTCTAGATTTTCTGCGCGTGCCAGCAGACGAAAATAACGTTCGACCCACGGGCGAAGCCGTCGTCCTGCGCGTTCAATTTCTTGATCGGTCGATTTCTCGACTGGGTAATCTTCGACGAGACCGATCAAGTACGGTTGAGAATGATCGATTTCATGAATCTTGAAACGGTCTTGTCCGCGCGCGACGATATTCATACGTCCATCATAAAGACTCTGAACTTCGGTGATCACGGCTGTACAGCCAATGCTGAATGGTTGTGCAGGCATTCCGTAGCCTTCAACTTCTGCACCTTCTTGCAGCGCGACAATACCAAACGGCTCTTTTTGATCGACACAGCGCGCGATCATCAAGCGATAACGTTCTTCAAAGATGTGCAGCCGCACCGGCGTCGCCGGGAACAACACCATATTGAGCGGGAAAAGCGGAAGCTTATACATGAGAATGTCTTCGCGTATTCGAGCGATGTGATGATATTGACATTGTAACGCAATCTCGCCAATTCGCGTTTATTGGCGTTTAGCTCTCGTAATATTCTAATCCCTGTAAGAACGCACGCGCTTGCTCCACGATCAGCATTCGCTCACGTTCATCAATATGGCGCAAACCCAGAACGTTTTTCCCCAAACGTGGATTGGCGCGGAGGCGTTTCTCGTGCTGAATGATGAAATTCCAGTACAGCGTATTGAACGGACACGCATCTTCACCAACGCGCTGCTTGTGATTGAAAGCGCAGCCTTTGCAATAATCGCTCATCGAATTGATATAATTTGCAGATGCGATATACGGTTTTGTCGCGGTACGTCCGTCATCGGCGTTTAGCCCCATACCGATGACATTGGGATAGACAACCCATTCGTATGCATCGATATAAAAAATCAGAAACCAATCTGCGACTTCTGCGGGGTTAATACCTGCCAACAGACAAAAATTGCACACAATCATCAACCGCTCAATATGATGACTATAACCTGTCTCGATTAAACGCCGTGTTACATGCTGTATGCAGTTCATCTTTGTGTTGCTATCCCAAAACATCTGCGGCATAACTCGTTGCGCGCCCCAGTTGTTGGCATGGCGTAAAGAGGGCATTTGCCGCCAGTATTGCCAGTAAATGAATTCACGCCAGCCTAAAATTTGTCGGATAAAGCCTTCGACAGAATTAATTGGCGCTGTGCCCGCGTGATAAGCAGCTTCTGCGGCGCGTATCATCTCCATTGGCTCCAATAAACCAATATTCACGTACGCCGATAACAGAGAATGAAACAGGGTGTGATGCTGACTACTCATCGCATCTTCATAACGTCCAAAATCATGCAGGCGGTGTTCGATAAAATCATCGAGCGCTGCTTGTGCATCTTCACGCGTGACGGCAAGATTAAAGCCTTCGACACTGCCGACCGCATGTACGAGTGCGTTTACATCACGCATCACTTCTTGAGTTATCGGATCCGTCTCAAAAGTGATCGGCGCTGGCGGCGTGACCGTCGTGGGTAATGGCGAGCGATTATCTTTGTCAAAATTCCAGGCACCGCCAAGCGGTTGATCTGTGTCATCGATCAATACACGATAATGACGGCGCATCGAGCGATAAAAATTCTCCATCACGTATTGTTTGTCTGGAACAGGATTGGGGTAGGGGTCATTTTCATGCAGCAGAAACTGAGAATTTGGCAGCACAGATACCTCAATACTTAGTTGTTCTCCCAGAGTCATCTGGCGTTGTCGTCCGCGATATTCGCTCGCTGCCATGGTAACGATTTCATCAGGCTTGTAAGCTTCAATGTGCTGTTGAATTGCTGCATCAAATGTATCGGCGCGTACATAATCAACTTCGATACCCTGTGCGCGCAGCCTTTTGGCATAATGGCGCATCGCGCTGAATAACAGCACTAACTTTTTGCGTTGATAGGGCAGCCGCGACGCACGATCTGCGCTTTCGACCATCAGCACGATATAATCCTGCGATTGTGCTTGAGCCCACGCAATCGCGGGGTGATTTCTCAGCAGTTGATCACCTAAAACCCAGACCGTCGTTTTCATGCTTTATCCTGTCCACAAGTTTTGACACCTACTAGGTGTAGCTGTACACTCCGCGCCCTATGATGAACTCTAGTTAAACAATTGGAAAGTATTTTCCTTACGGGAGCAATGTTGCATGACTACTTCAGTGTACGCGCGCCTGAATCGGCTGTTTGCAGCCGACGGGCATTGTTTTGATGTTGCAGTCGACCACGGCTTTTTTGGCGAACGTGGTTTCTTGGATGGTATCGAATCGATGTCGAGCGTCGTTGAAACACTCGTCGCCGCCAACCCCGACGCAATCCAGTTGACGATTGGGCAAGCGCGCCTATTGCAAGCCGTACCCGGAAAAAATAAACCATCGCTGGTACTTCGCACCGATGTCGCCAATGTTTATGGAAAGAAACTCCCATCAGTGCTTTTCAGTCGCATCATCCACGATGCTCTGGAGCAAGCATTGCGGCTTGATGCGTCGTGTGTAGTCGTTAACCTGTTCGATTTACCCGAGCAACCGGAGATTCTTCGACAGTGTATCGACAATATCTGCGCGCTCAAATCACAGTGTGACCGATACGGAATGCCGCTTATGATCGAACCACTCGTCATGAGAGACAATAACAGTGCGGGTGGCTATATGGTCGACGGCGCTATCGATAAAATTTTGCCGCTGGTACGGCAAGCAGTCGAACTCGGCGCGGACATCGTTAAGGCGGATCCGTCGGATAACGTCATGGAGTATAACCGCGTTATTCAAATCGCGGGTGATATTCCGGTATTGGTGCGTGGCGGTGGCAAAGTATCGGAGCTCGAAATTCTACAACGCACATTCGACTTGATGGGGCAGGGTGCGAAAGGCATCGTATATGGGCGCAATGTCATTCAGCACCCCAATCCGCTTGGCATAACCCGCGCACTCATGGCGATTGTTCATGATGGTGCGCAACCGCACGACGCCTTGCGTCATCTGGAGAACTGAAACATGGCGACATCTAAACAAGTCATTCGTTTTGGCATTATCGGGTTGGGTTTGATGGGGCGCGAGTTCGCCAGTGCCGCTGCCCGTTGGTCTCACCTGCTCGATGTCAATTTCATCCCACGCATTGTCGCCATTTGTGATACATCACCGCAGCTTTTCGATTGGTTCGAAAGTAATTTCGAGTCGGTGGGGCTTACCACGACCAATTATCACGATCTGCTCGATAGCGACGAAATCGACGCGATTTATTGCGCCGTCCCGCACAATCTTCATCAGTCGATGTATATCGACATCATCCGCGCGGGCAAACATTTGCTGGGAGAAAAACCGTTTGGCATTGATGCAGCGGCGAACACCGCAATTCTTGCAGAAATCGATCAGCATCCAGATGTAATTGTCGCCTGCTCATCAGAGTTTCCGTTTTTTCCCGGCGCACAGCGGATTATCCGCCTGTTGAACGAAAACCGGTTTGGGCGCATCATCGAAGCGAGCAGTGGTTTACTGCACAGCAGCGACCTTGACCCGAATAAAAAGATCAATTGGAAGCGTATCATCGCTACAAACGGCGAATATGGATGCATGGGCGATCTCGGATTACATGCGCTTCATATTCCTTTACGGATGGGGTGGAAACCAACATCTGTATACGCATCGCTGAACAAGATCGTTACCCAGCGCCCTGACGCGGGTGGGCAATGGGTGGCTTGTGAGACATGGGATAACGCAACGCTCATCTGTCAAATTCCTGATGAACGCGGCGTGTTCCCGCTTACTGTTCAGACGTATCGTATTGCACCGGGCGAAACCAATACATGGTTTCTGCGTGTCATCGGCACAGAGATGAGCGCGGAATTTAGCACGAAAAACCCAAAGACGTTTCGCTACATGGAATACAAACCAGGAGGCGAGCAAGCGTGGAAAACCGTCGATCTCGGTTACGAGACGGTATACCCGACGATCACAGGTGGCATTTTTGAATTTGGGTTCACCGACTCGATTTTGCAGATGTGGGCGGCGTTCTGTGATTTGCTCGTCAATGGGCGCGAAGGGATGCGCCAGCCATTTTACTGCGCAACGCCTGCCGAGACTGCCACACATCATCAGGTCTTGAGTGCCGCGCTAGAGTCACATCACAGCCATTCTGTTGCGCACATTGAATAAATGCATTTTTCTTGAGGTCTTATATGCCTGCCCCTTTTGATGTCGTTTTATGCGGTCATCTATGTCTTGACCTGATACCGCGAATGCATAATGTGCCCCCGGAAGCGCTGATGAATCCCGGTCGCCTGTATGAAGTTGACGCGCTCGATATGGCGACCGGTGGGGCGGTGAGCAACACAGGTTTGGCACTGCATCGCTTGGGCGTCGGCGTGCGCTTGATGTCTACGATCGGGGATGACGCCATTGGACGCCTAATTACTGATTATCTACGTGGGCATGGCGAGCATCTTGTAGAGAGCATCTCGGTTATTGGCGGTATCCCCAGTTCATATACGGTAGTGTTATCGCCCGCTCATCAAGATCGCTTATTTCTGCACTGTACGGGAACAAACAGTGTGTATCAAGCAAAGGATGTTGATCTTTCTGTCGTATCACAAGCAAAAATCTTCCATCTAGGCTATCCGACATTGCTGCCGCGATTGGTAGACAATGACGGCGACGAGTTGCTCACGATCATGAAATCAGTGTCGCAGCTTGGCGTTATCACCTCGATGGACATGACTCTGCCTGACCCGCATGGCGCAGCAAGTCAGGTCGATTGGCGAAAAGTGTTGACGCGTGTGCTTCCCTACACCAATATATTTATTCCAAGCATCGAAGAGATTATGTTTATGTTGCGGCGCGCTGATTTTGATCAATGGGGTCATGATTGGCATTCGCATGTTGACGTAACATATCTGGAAATACTTGCTGATGAATTGATAGCCATGGGTGTTTCTGTTGCTGGTTTCAAACTGAGCCACTTTGGTATTTTTATCCGCACCGCTAATCACTTATCATGGAGTAATCGCACGCTCATTGATTTGGACGAAAAGATATGGAAAGGCGTTACGATCTATCAACCAGCCTTTGCTGTTGATGTGCTTGGAACGACAGGTGCAGGCGATTCGGCAATTGCAGGTTTTATCGCAAGTTTTCTATATGGTTACGATCCGCTTAAATCAACTCAAATTGCCGCCGCCGCAGGTGCGTATCGTATCGCTTCAACAAATGCACATGGCGGAATCCCATCATTCGATGCAATTAGGCAGCGTCTAGAGTCGGGTTGGCAGGTACGCGCGGATCGAATCTTAGGTGCTTAAGCCCTCGTTGTCTGCCATTTCCGTTTCGAGACCACTCATGATAAAGATTGTTATCATGGACTAATCTTGATAAAACGTCATTTTTGTTACGTTTATGCATCCAACCTAAACGGGGTAAACCTAGTATCGCGATCATAGACGTCTTCACCTTCAGCACGCTTTATCAGCTGAATAATCGGCAGCGTGATGGGCGTAAATATCACTTCGATACCGACTTTCAATACATAATTCGTGATGACCAGCGACCAAAACAATTCTGGCGGAAATACACCTAACATTGTCGAGATTATAAAAAAGATAATTGTGTCGATGGCTTGTCCAACCAGGGTGCTGCCAATCGTGCGTGACCACAGCCAGCGACCTTGCGTCATGACTTTCATCCGTGCTAGCACATAGCTGTTCATAAATCCGCCTGCAACGTAGGCGATTACACTCGCAATAACCAATGAGCTGACGCCACCAAGCACAGCGTTATATGCTCCCTGACCGACCTGAGCTTCCCAGAAACTTTCACCGGGCAGCATTCCTGCCAACCACACCAACGCGCCCATCAACAGCGTCGCGACAAACCCAGCCCAGATCACGCGGCGTGTGCGACGATACCCATAAATCTCGGTCAAAATATCGCCAAAGATATACGAAATTGGAAACACAAGTGTGCCAGCGTCAAAGATGAACTGGATCGGTCCAAAACCAAAACCGAGATCGATGATTTTGGCGCTGCTCAATAAATTACTTAGCAGCAGCACAGTGACGAATCCCGCTACGATAAAGTCGAAGTACTTGAAGTCACGTTTCATAGGTTGTTTGTGAAATCTCTCACGTAAGGGAAAAATGTGTTGTATTATTCCATTTCCGTTATCATTTCACAATCGTGAACTCAAGTAATGTCAGGGCTTATTATGACAACCCGTCAATATGCGCCTCATTTCCGCGCCGAAGAAGCCGAATTTGTCATGCACCGCTGGAGTGCCGCACAATGCTGTTCGCTTGTTGGCGTTGGCAGCGTCGGTAAATCCAACTTACTAGCGCATCTTGCAAATCCGCTTACTCAAATGCACTACTTAAACGCTTCAAATGCGCCCTACAAAACGATCATTATTGATGCAAACATGCTGGTTTCCCGTCCCGCAACTTATGCCGATGATGAAGCATTTCAGTGTTGGAGGGGGTATGAACTTATGATGCACCGCCTGTTCATTACCCTTTACCCTTTCGATATGCTGCCGCCGGAAGAAGCCCAGCGCTTTTATGACCTTTACCAGACCTTACAAGATGGTCATAACCCGTTATTCAGCCCAATGGCACTTCGCTATTTTGAACTTGGATTGGATTTGTTCAGCCGTCACGGGCTAAAATTCGTGTTTTTATTCGATGAGTTTGAAGAATTACTGCGTCAAATGCCCGTCAAGTTCTTTCAAACCTTGCGGGGCATCCGAGACGCCAATAAGCAAAACGTCTTGTATCTCACCTTCTCCCGCGCCCCTTTACACGTATTGGTCGAGCGCACGCAAATCGACCCTATTGTGATCGAGCCATTTATCGAGTTATTCAGCGATCACACACAGTACGTTGGACCTTATAATGAACTTGACGCGCAATCCATGATGAATGAGTTGACCAAACGCGCACAAACACAATATCCAGCGCCACTCCTTGAAGCATTACGATGGATTACAGGCGGTTATGCCGGGTTATTGCGGTCAGGATTCGCCGCACTAACTACCCTACCCGCTGCTTTGTATGACCACGCAGATGTCGATGGACTAAATACCACTCTGATCGCGCGGCGACCTATTCGCGATGAACTAAACGTAATCTGGTCGAGCCTGACATCACCAGAACATTATGTGCTCAAGGCGATTGCACGTCTTGTCCCGTATCAGGTCAACACCGATACCGAACTAACCGTCGCAATGCTCGTGCAAAAAAAACTGGTGCGGCTCGATAAAGCGACTCAGCGCTTGAGCATCGAACCACCGCTCTTCCGTGCTTTTGTCGCGATGAATCCCGATTAATCGCGATGGCACATGGGTATCTTATTCCTGCACAGCAGCACCGCGCCGAAATCGTCGTTGTCAATTCGCGCTTTGTGACCACGATCGGCTATACGCCTACGGTTGAGGATGCGAAAGCACTTCTCAGAGCAGTACGTATCGAATTCGCTGATATGCACAATCATGTCTATGCCTATCGTGTCGGTTATGCCAATTCGATTATCGAAAGCATGAGCGATGACGGCGAACCGTCTGGCACGGCAGGACCGCCTGTACTGGCGGTCTTACGCGGCGTCGATATTGGTGATACCACAGTGGTTGTATCGCGTTTTTTTGGTGGGACGAAACTCGGTACTGGCGGACTTGTACGGTCGTACACCAAAGCGGCGCAAGAAGGTTTCAAAACACTGCCACTTGAGCGCAAAATTATGCGACGCACCGTCGGGCTGGATGCGCCGTATCGTTTTTATGAACAGATTCGCCTTTTAATCGACCATTATGAAGGTATTTCGGTCGAAGAAACATTCGTGGACTGTGTAACGCTTACGGCAAAATTTCCAGTATCGCAAATCGAGCCATTCACTGCCGCCGTCATCGAACTGACAGCGGGCAGCGTTGAACCGATCATTTTAGAGTAGCTTCAACTCACGACCCAACTACGCTTTCTGTTGTTTCTATATCAAGCGGCATTGCGCTATGGGTACAGGAAAAATAAGCGCTGCCGATCACGACACGAAAATCGACGGTGCGATCCGAGTCGGGTTCGATGATTAAGTTTTGCGGTGATACTTGTAGCGCAGCTTGCAAAATACCGAGACTGCTTCCCTTGCGTTGACCCGTAAAATCGTAAAGCACGGTCGATTGCTGGTATGGCGCCGTCTCGTCAGATATCGTTGGCACAAATCCTTCCCACGCCAGGCGTTCTGCAGCAACTTGTGCAAATTCACGAACACCACTGGCGTTAACGATTTCAATCCGCGAATGTTCCTGTACCAGTGCGCTCTGTGTAGGCGGCTGCATCACCTGATTTTCCAGCGCGATAACTGCCTCTCGGACGGGCAGCAAGATACTTTGCCCGTCGTTCGATGTACTGAACGTGACTTCGATATTGGGGCGAAATGTATATGATGCCATCTGGCTGGTATCCATCGTCGATGCGAGTGATGCCAACCCGATAATATCCTGCACACTCAGATCGGTCGTCACAATATCAGTGACCTGTGAATACACATCGCTGATTTGTTCCCACATATCCAACGCTCGAATCCGATGCCACATCGCCCGAATCAGCGCTTGCTGTCGCCGACCACGATCAAAATCACTGGTCGTGCGCCGACTGCGTGCATACCACAACGCAAGATCGCCATCCATTTGTTGTACGCCGACTGCTAAGGTGTAAATTTCCCAGTTTTCTTCAACAGTCGGATCAAGCGTTGGTTCCTTTAGACGCCAATCTTCTATCGTGCAATCAACTGCAACCTCAATACCGCCTAAATCATCGATCAGCCGCTTGAAACTGGAGAAATCGACACGTGCGTGATAATCGATATTGATGCCCAGGTTATAGCGAATTGTTTCGCGCAGCAGCGCTGCGCCTTCACCATGCGCGTTTTCGCCTGTCGCATAAGCTGTATTAATTTTGTTCATCCCAAAGGACGGCACATACACCCACAAATCACGCGGGATTGACAATAAGGATACTGTACCCACGGTGCGATTGACCGAAACCACCATCAACGCATCAGTTCGTCCGTTATTCTGTGGATTCGCTGTGTCTGCGCCCAGCAGCAGGATATTGTCAATGTCATAGCCAGCTTCATCTACCAAAGGCATCGCTTCCGGCGGCGTGTCATCCGCCTGTGCCGACACTAACGTACCAGACCCAATAAGCAAAAAAGTCACACAGAGCACACAAAATAAGCGCATTCGAACCTCGCCCGCGTTTTCACATCAATCTTTATAGTGTGTCATGCTTTAGGAAAAGAAAATCGACGGGTCGCGCACGTTTATACGCCGCCTTCCCGTCGATTAGTCGTTGTAGTGCCGTAACACCCTTTAATTTACGGGGCGCGATACGTATTGATCAGGTTCAACATGCTGCGTATCGCGACGGGTTTCCGTACATAGCCATTACAGCCCGCTGCTAAATACTGATCAGAGTATCCCATCGCATCATACGCGGTGATTGCGATAATCGGTTCTTCTACGCCTTTTTGACGCAGCAGCCGCGTGAGCTGTAACCCATCAATCGCACGATTCCCCAGATGTAAATCCATCAAAATCAGATCTGATGCTCCAGGAACAATTGTCGCAAGTGCATCTTCTGGGTCTTCGAATCTGATCAACTCATCATCGTTCATATGACAAATACGTTCGATCAACGCCACGTTCGCGTCATTGTCTTCAACATAGATAATACGCATTCCATAACCGTTTCTAACTAGTACGCAAAGATGATCGGCACATTGTTGATTTCACCACGAAACAGCACAAAGTCTTGATCAACCCAACCACGTCCAAAATCACCGGTGACTAAGAACCATTCACCGTCACTGGTGATACCGAGCGGCGTGTAGCGCGAACCACCCGACGTGACTGCCACTATGCTAAAATATCCGCCGGGTCCGCTGCGAATATTTAAGAAACTCGCATTAACAATGAGTGTCGGAGGCTGAAGTGCTGGCACAGGCAGCGTGAACGATGTCACTTCGGTCACGGTCGATGACCCTATAGTACCTAAGCCAATGTAAAGCGGCGTGGTCAACGCCACCGTGCCACCCGCAACTAAGTCTTCAAGCGTAGGTGTAAACCGGAAATCTCCACGCGGAAGCGTGAACTGTGCATACACCCATCCTGTACCTGTTGGCGTTTGCACTAATAACCATGAACTGTCGCTGTTTGTCCCTAAAACGGGCAGCGTCGTCCCGCCGACCAACTGCGTGATGATCAAATACTGTGGACCCGGCCCTGTCCGTAAATTCAAGAAGCTGACATTCACGACCGCTACCGGCGTGGTCAACTGCATATTCGCATCGAGCGCTTGAGCCTGCTTGACGTGAACACCTGTAAAGAGGACGGCAAACACCACAGCGCAAATAAGAAACCATGCTCTGGATTTCATCGCTCAACTCCCTGTATGGCAAAGATAAGTGAAGTATAGATGGATTTTTATCAGTGTGCTTTATTTTGCTCGCATCCGCAACAAATAACTTCGTCGGCACAGCGATGGGTAGGCGTAGGCATCAAGCCCATCATGGACGCCCTGTTGTTTGGTATGTTATCTACAGGTATGATGATGAGAGCAATGGAGACAGGTTTCATGCACAAAACGATACTATTTTCGTTCGTGATTTTTATCTTGGTGGCGTTGACACCAACCGTCTTGGCTGATTGCGAAGCGCAAGCGGGGTGTGCTGAAAATGCCAATGGTATTTCGGCGGAACAGATCAACGCCTATCCAGCACCCGCTGTGCAGCAGCTCGCCGCTAACACCCCGCTGTTGACCGATCGTTTGTACCAACGTGTCACCGCCGCCGTTGATCTCTACGATGCGCCAAACGGGACTATTGTCAGTACGCTCGATGCGGGCTTCAATTACTTTACAACATGGTCGCCTGAAAATGAATGGACGCGCGTCGGTGAAGATCGATGGGTACGCACTGAATTTCTACGCCCTAGTGTGCCTTCCAGTTTTGCGGGCGTATTGATCGATAGTGAACTGCCTTACCCAATGGCATGGGCGCTCGTCAATGTCGTTCCCAGTCGCTCACCCGGCGCAGAACCGACCGACGGCGATCTTGCTATGCTCCGTTTTACCAAACTCAATCTTTACAGGTCGGTCATTATTGAAGGCTGGGAATGGTTTCAGGTTGGCGTCGATCAATGGATTGAACAACGCGACTTAGCCCGTGTCTTACCCGTCGAGCGTTCAGCCGAAATCGACACCGAGCGTTGGGTCAGCGTTGATCTGTTTGAACAGGTCGCTATCGCCTACGAAGGCTCACGTCCTGTTTTTGCCACGTTGATTTCGTCAGGTTTAGCTGAATGGCCGACTAATGAGGGTATATTTCATGTTTATGTCCGTTATACACGGACGATCATGAGCGGCGCCCAAGGTCAAGAAGACTTCTATTATCTCGAAGAAGTGCCGTGGACGATGTACTTCGACAACGATATTGGGCTTCATGGCACCTACTGGCATGAAGGTTTTGGATATCGGCGTAGTCACGGCTGTGTGAATCTTTCGATCACAGATGCGCATTGGCTCTACGATTGGGCATCGACAGAAATTGATCTGACCGTCAATGCCGATCTGGGTGCAGCAGTTTACGTCTACAGCAGCGGCGAATACCGTTAAATCAATCGAATCTCGCGTATAGGGGGGCGTAGCGTGCTACGCCCTGTTGAAACACGCTGTGTTCTTCGTGTTCTCTGGGGTTCAATCTTTTTCCTTTACCTCTCCCATTGTCAAGTCCGGTCGCGTTCATTATCATGCTGCGCACTATTCGTCTTGAAAGCGGAGCAAAAGCGAGTGCAGCCCCCATCGTCGGCAGATCAGTTTCATCTCCAACAAACGCGCCAACGTATTCTGAAGCAATTTTCAACGGAACTGGCGGCGTTTTTCGCGCACTTAGGCTATGAAATGGTCGAAACGCCATTCATCCAGGACGCTGAACTTTTTTTGACCAAAGCGGGCGATCAAATCATCAACCGTCTGTTCACATTTGAGCGCAACGGGCGCAATGTGGCGCTGCGCCCCGAATTTACGGTTTCCGCCGCGTCACTGTATAACATGCAGCATCCAATGGGTGATCAGGTTGTGAGATGGCAGTTTCACGGCGCAGTCTTTGAAGATGATCCCGAAGCGCCCCATCAAATTCAACGCTTCACGATTGGTGTGGAATTAATCGGGCAGCGCGGCGTTGACGCTGATGCCGAAATTATCGCTTTATCGGCGCGCGGACTAGACGAGATTGGCGTGCGCAATTGGCGTGTTCAGCTTGGACATATCGGCTTGATGCGTGCACTGCTCAAGCAATTCAACCTCGATTCGCTCACTGAACGCGTATTGCTTACCCAATTGCCCGCGCTTCATCACCCTGACCAGGGCAAAGCATATGTCTTGTCGATGCTCGATCAAGGCTTGCTTAGCGCGTCACCCACTGATGAACCCGATCACGCCTTCACCGACGATATGACGACACAAAATACGCAGTATGTGTTAGATGTGCTGCTCGACGCGACCCAGCGCGGTGTGACAATGGGTGGGCGTTCGCGTCACGATATTGTCGAGCGTTTGCTGCGTAAGCGTCAGCGGGCAGCCGAACGCCCGCAAATTGCGGCGGCGCTCGATTTATTGACCGATTTAAGCGCCATTGATGCCGCACCGCCTGCCGCAATTCGAGAACTATCCTCGTTTATTCCATCGTCAATGCCTGGGGCGCGTACGCTGGTGCAAGAGTGGTCTGCTATGATCGATTTGCTGCTCGAAACCCATCTCATTCCTGAGACTCAATTACGCCTGGTGCCGGGCTTGTTACGTAACTGGGATTACTACACTGGAATGATATTTGACATCCGCGATAAACAGGGACTCCTGTTAGGGGGCGGCGGACGTTACGACGAACTCACACGCCTAGTCGGCGGCGATCAGGAAGTCCCCGCTGTTGGCTTCGCCTATTATGCCGATACGCTCGCGCAGCATTTGGATAATCAATGATCGATTCACAACGGGTAACTTTCGCGCTCCCAAGCAAAGGCGCAATTGCCGAACCTACCCTAAATTTTCTATCTGATTGTGGATTGCGGATCGATAAGCCGAACCCACGCCAGTATACAGGTACGATTCCCGCGCTGCCCGATGTCGATTTGCTCTTTCAGCGCGTTACCGATGTCGTCTACAAAGTCGCAGATGGCACCGCCCAGCTTGGCATCACCGGTTTAGATGTCGTCCGCGAACACCCGCACGACGATCTGGTTGTCATCCACGATAATCTGCGCTACGGCTATTGCAAGCTCCTGGTTGCTGTCCCCGAAGCGTGGGTCGATGTCGAGTCGATGCTCGATTTGACTGAGATCGCGCTCGATTTTCGTGAAAACAAGCGGCGCAATTTGCGCGTGGCTACAACCTACACGCATTTGGCACGTCGCTTTCTGCACGCCCGCGGCATTCATCATTTCACCCTGGTCAGCGCCGAAGGGGCTATCGAAGCCGCACCAACGATTGGTTACGCCGATATCATTGTCGATCTCGTGCAAACAGGGACTACGCTGCGTGAAAATCATCTGAAGCCAATTACCGATGGAGTCATCGTCGAATCGCAAGCGTGCCTTATCGGTAATCGCCGCTGGCTGGAAAGAGAGCCGCGTGTACAGAACACGACGGCGACGCTGCTCGAATATGTCGATGCTGCGCTGCAAGGGCGTGAATATTCACAGTTGACGGTAAACGTTTGCGGCGAAAGTGCTGCGGTAATTGCGGAAAAAGTGGCTGCTAATCCGCTCACACGCGGTTTACAAGGACCGACCATCGCGCCAATTTTGGGGGCACACGCCACCGATCAACTTTGGTTCACGGTCACGATCATCATTCAGAACAAGCAAATGCTCAGCGCCATCGAGCATTTGCGACAAATTGGTGGCACACAGACGACTGTGACGCCAGTACGCTATGTATTTTTCGAGCAATCCCCGACCTATGCGCGTCTTCGCGCTGATCTCGGATTCGCGTAAAAGTGGGCGCTCACGCGAGCGCCCGCTCCACATCATCCAATGCCTGGTCGATCAGGCTGCGTTGACCCGCGCTCTCCGACCCCATCTCGATTGCCATACTTAACCCCAACAGTGCGATTTGAGGCGAGAATTTCGCGGCGTCTGCCAAATTCATTGTCAAGAATGGACAGCAAAATAGTGCAGCTTTAAGATACCCACGCCAATCCGAGCGCAGTTCGTTCCGCGCTTTCAAAAATGGCACAAGTCGCTCCAACACATGATAGATTTTGCTCTCCAAAAACATCGCCCGTACGGGATGCAGCGCGTAATTATGGGTGATGATCCAGCGCGCGTCATCTCGCTCCAACGTAATCTTCAGTTCATCGGCGATCACGCGTGGAAAATACATCCACATCGCAAACACGTTGTGAAATAACGGCTTGGTCAAATCGAGCAGCGGATGATGACGTCCTGCAAATGCGGGGTCGAAATACAGCAGCGATGGTTCGCCCTCGTGTTCACGTAAGAACACATTGCCGTTGTGAGCGTCGCCGTGTCCGATAATCGACACATCCGCCACCGCCGGATCAAGCAGCTTCACCGCCCGCGCTATAATGTCAGCGAGCGTCTCTGCATACACCTGCCCGTTGATCGTCCACTGCGCTTGGCGAACTTCACGCATCGAATGCGCACCATCCGGCAGCGTGATCGTCACATCGTGCGCATCATCGCCATAAAACGATGCCGAGCGCCCGCCCGTCAGCCGATGATAGAACAACTGGTGAATCGGTGCGCTGGCAGCGCTTTGCGCATCCTGTTTTTCCAGCGTCTTTTGATACAGCCCCCACAACGCTTGATCAGCTCTGCCTTGTGCGCGATCCAGCACTGAAACGCGCGTCTCATCGCCGCGCTCGATCACCCACGCCACATCGAACACCGATGGGTCATCGATGACTTCGTAGATCAAGAACTGTTTTCCCGCCTCGGTCGAACTCAAGATTGGCTGCAACACCGGATACCCCGCTTGTGCGAGCGTCGCCGCGTTGTAATATTCGCCAATCACACCGTTGGGTTCGATATGCGTCTTGAAAAACAAGCGCCGCCCATCGGTCAACGTCATAATTCCGTTGAATGAATTGAGCGATACCGCAAGCGGTCGGAGTTCGACCGATTCAACATTCAGCGTGAACGTTGCCGCAATAAAGTCACACAGCAACGCTTCTGCGCCCGCTTTATCGGTGAATTGCAGCGCTTGTATCTGTTCGAGTACATTCATAGACCGAGTATCTCGTTGCGCTTGCGAATCGCCATCGCGTGCGCTGGAAACCCTTCATAATCAGCAAGTGTGGCGGTCGTGCCTTGCAACCGCGCATAGCCCTCGGCGGATAAATACCCGATTCCTGTGCGTTTCAAAAAGTCCCAGACACTTACAGATGAAAAGCTGCGTGCGAAACCGCCTGTTGGTAAAATCGCGTTCAAGCCCAGACAATAATTTGCGGTCGGGATCGGCGTGTAATGCCCCAGCAAAATTTCACCAGCGTTCTTCAACTTCCCCAACGTCACGAACGGGTCGCGCGTCAGCACTTCCAAATGCTCCGGCGCATAATCATTGACGAATTGAATCGACTCGTCCAGGCTGCGAGTTAACACGATGCCGCCGTAATTTGATAAGACGTTTTGGACAAATGCGCGCCGCCACTCTGGGAGTTCGTCGATATAACCCGGCAACACGTCCAGTGCCGCCTGTGCGACTTCGCGACTGTGCGTGACCAGGATCGCCGCCGATTCGGGTCCATGCTCCGCCTCGACCAATAAATCCAGTGCAGCCAAACGCGCGTCCGCATATTCGTCCGTTAGAATAATTGACTCGCTTGGTCCCGCAGGCAGCCCGACATCCACGGTACCGTACAAAAGTCGTTTCGCCGCCGATACGTAACTACTGCCGGGTCCGATTAACTTATCCACTTTGGGAATACTCGCCGTGCCATACGCCAGCGCCGCGATCGCTTGCATCCCACCGACGACATAAACATCGCTAATTCCGCACACCTCCGCCGCGACCAATGATGCGGCGTCTGCCTTGCCTTCTGGCGTCGGCGGCGTCACGACCATGATTCGCGGCACCCCAGCGACCTTCGCCGGAGTTGCCAACATCATCATCACCGATGGAAACGCGCCTTTGCCACGCGGCACATACAAGCCAACGCTGGTAATGGGCGTAATTTTCTCACCTGCCATGATGCCCGGCTGTACTTCGGTGAACCACATCGATTCGGGCATTTGTTCACGGTGGAATCGTTCAATATTTTCGTGCGCCGCATGGATCGCACTGACGACATCGGCATCGACGGCGGCGTGCGCCGCCTCGAAGTCTTGCGATGTTGCTTTCAACATCCCCACTTCAAAGTTCGGCGCGTCAAATTTGCGTGTATATTCAACGACCGCCGCATCGCCTTCCGTCCGTACTTTATCGATCACTTCTTGCGCCAAGGGCAGCAATTCGCGGATGTCAGTCTCGGCACGGCGCATTAAGCGCGCAAGCTGGTTTTTTTCTAACGTCGCTAACTCTAAAAACTGAATCATCGTCGGTGTTCATCTCCAAAACCCATGACAATTTCGACCAGGCTACCAATAAAAAGCGCGGAGTTTTCACCCCGCGCCGATTCAACCAAACTTCTCTGCGTGGATCAACTGTTACTTGACGGGCGTTGCGTCGATGATTTCCGAACGGCGGTGCGATCCATCCCAACGAATATCTGGGACGAGAATCTCACGCCGTTCCATAATGCGGTCATGATGCTTCATCAAATCTTTCAACATAATTCGCATCTCTTCGACAACATCGTGTGTCGGTTGATAACCCAGGTTGATCAAATTCTGACGATCCGGGTTGTAATAATGTTCCCCGCGCTCATTACGCGGGTTTTCATAAAATTGAATTTCAGTCGCTAAACCGACATCACGCGCCGCTTCTTGCACTTTCTGCGCCAATTCTTCGATGGTATAGCATTCTTCAAATTGGTTGAAAACGCGATATTCACCCTTTTGCGGCGGATTTTCAATCGTAATCGTCAGGCATTGAATCGAGTCGCGCATCGGCAAAAACCCACGTTTCATATGCCCCGTTCCGTACAGCGTCAGCGGATGCCCGATCACGGCTTGGCAGCAAAATCGATTGACCGCCGTACCGAAGCATTGATCGAAATCCAAACGGCTGCGCAAGCGCGGATCATCGCCCATTGCGTCGATTTGCGTACCGAACACAACACCTTGCATGATGTCGGTCGAACGCAAACCCCACGTGCGGCACGCAAACATGGTATTGTTCGAGTCGTGTACCTTGGTCAGGTGATAAAAGCTGTTTGCCTGACGCGGAAACGGCATCGTGTCTTTGCGTCCACGATACTCAATCTCGAAAAAGCCTTCGGGAATATCGATGTTCGGTGTGCCATATTCGCCCATCGTTCCTAGCTTGACCAAGTGTGCATCAGGGCACACCTCTTTCATCGCCCACAACACGTTCAAGCTGCCAATGACATTGTTATTGTGCGTAAACACGGCGTGCTGCTGGTCGATCATCGAGTACGGCGCAGAAGGCATTTCAGCAAGATGCACAATCGCTTCTGGCTGAAAATCCTGAAAGAACTCACACAGCGCTGCGTAATCAAGCAAATCGACCGGACGGAAATCCAGTTCAACGCCGTGTACTTCGCGGAAGGCTGCTAACCGTTCTTCCATCGAATAAATGGGCTGTGCACTGACGCTGCCCATTTCTTCCACCCATTCGCGCCGCAGATAAATATCGTTACCAGCGACGGTATGCCCACGTTTAACTAAATGTTGTGCTAACGCCCAACCGAGATAACCATCCACCCCGGTAATAAATACTCTCATGTATCGCCTCCGAACGTAAATTCTAACTATCTAAACCCCGTTACGAGGTTTTCGCTTCGAATTATGCCATGACTGCGCTGGCGGGTTGATAATTGGGAATATATCCCTTCACCGCCAGCAGTTCCGCGTTCAAGATGCTGCATCCCGCCGCGCCACGAATGGTATTGTGCGCCAATGCCGCGTATTTATACGTCAAAATCGGACAGCGACGAAGCCGCCCCACCGTTGCACTCATACCGTTCCCTGCATTGCGATCGCGGCGTGTCTGCGGACGATCTTGCTGCGATAGATACATCACCGGATGTTCTGGCGCGCTTGGCAGCATCGAAATCGGGTCTTCGCCGCGGAACTGAGTCCATGCCTCTATAATTGCATCGATGCCCGGATCAATTTCCAATTCCACCGAAATACTCACCATATGCCCATCAATGACCGGCACACGATTACACGCCGCGCTGATAATACTGTTCAGCCATTCGACGCCGCCATCGACATAACGACCGAGCATCTTCAACGTTTCGGTCTCAACTTTTTCTTCTTCGCCGCCGATATACGGGATCACATTGTCCATCGCGTCAAGTGATGAGACGCCTGGATAACCTGCACCGCTTAAGGCTTGCTGGCTGACCACCATAACTTTTTTAATTCCGAATGGACGTAATGGCGCGAGCGTCATCACACCCGGCACAGTCGTGCAGTTCGAGTTGGCGATCAGTGCGCCCGTCCAACCACGCGTGCGGCGCTGCACGTCGATAAGCGCGAGTTGATCAGCATTGATTTCGGGCAGCAAAATCGGCACATCTTCGGTCATCCGGTACGCTGACGCATTTGTACATACGATATGACCATGAGCGGCGAGTTCCATTTCACGCGGCATCGCCGCTTCTTTTGGCAGCGCAGAGAATACTAACACGGAGTCTAGTTCAGCATCGAGTGCCTTTACCTGCATATCAAGGACATCTCGTGGCGGTTCTTCATCCAATATCCAGTGCACCGCATCGCCATAGCGCCGCCCTGCGCTTCGATCTGACCCAATGACTTCTGCGACGCGAAACCACGGGTGATGTTCTAGCAGCTTAATAAAGCGCTGCCCAACCGCTCCCGTTGCGCCCAGAACGGCAACATTTAGTTTTTCCATGTAGTTTCCCTTAGATACCGACAGATTGGCTCGTTTTGACCGCCGGATAAGAACCCAGCATCTTGACGAACGAGGCGCGCTGTAAGAGCCGCGCTAACGCTTCCTGACATGGTGTTTCTTGCCAATGTCCTTCAAAATCGAGAAAGAACACCGGCTCCCATGGACGATTGCGACGCGGGCGCGATTCGATCTTGGTCAAATTCAAGCCGCGCTGCGCGAACTCACCCAGACATTCATACAACGCTGCCGGACGATGCCGTGTCGCGAACACCAAAGATGTTTTATTGTAGTCGCCACGTGGTGGATCATCGTGACCAAGCAGGAAAAAGCGCGTGTAATTGAACCCAACATCTTCAATTTGCGATTCGATCACGTTGAGTTCGTAGAGTTCAGCCGCCAATTGACTGGCAATTGCGGCTGTCGCAGCGGGGCGCTCCTGTGCCAAATCGTGCGCCGAACCCGCTGTGTCGTGCCACGGCATCGCTGTAAAGCCGTTTCTGCGGATATACTGCTCACACTGCGCCAGCGCTTGTGGATGTGACCGCACATAACGAATATCGTTGAGCGTGACGCCCGGCAAGCCGATCAAGCAGTGATGAACATGCACAATCACTTCTGCCTGGATGCGCAAATCAGATTCTAAGAGCAGTTCATACGCTTGATTAACTGCCCCTGCCAACGCATTTTCGACTGGCAGCATCGCGTAATCGACTTTGCCTTGATTGATTTCATCAAACAGATGTGTCAGCGTTGGGCAAGGATGCACATCGACGGTTTCCGCAAAATGCTGACGTATGGCTTGCTCGGAGTAAGCGCCATGAAGACCTTGAAAGGCGACGCGGACAGGCACTTGTACTGCTCCCTATAAAAACGTGATGAGGTCAGGACTATTAAGGTGTGTTGATGCTAACACGCGATACTCGGATCGTCAACCGAATGAACTTCGTGATAGAATAGCAGTTATTGATCAGTTTAATGAGAGCACTGTTCATGCAAGAGACGCGACAAGTTATTCTCGATATTTTACGCGAGCATGGTAAGGCAACCGTCGATGATATTGTTCACGAACTTCAGGCGCGACGCGGCGCGATCACCGCAGTCACTGTTCGTCATCATCTGAACATTCTGCAAAAAGACAGTCTGATCACCTCCACTGAACTACGCCGCCGCGCGACACCCGGTCGCCCGCAGCACATGTATATGCTTACCGAAAAAGGCGAAATGCAGTTCCCGAACAATTATTTGCATTTGGCATCCGGTCTGCTCGATGAACTGCGTAAGCATCTGCCACCGAGTAATGTCAATGTGATTTTAGAGGGTGTCGCCGGACACATGGCGGAAAATGCTGCCATCCCCGATGTGCCGCTTGCGGAAAGAATGCATTTTGTGGTTGCTTATTTATCTGAACACGGTTATCAAGCGTTCTACGAGACGACCGACAACGGTTATATCCTGCACACGTCCAACTGCCCTTATCACAATATTGTTCAGACACATTCATCATTATGCGAAATGGACATACGACTGGTTTCGATGCTGCTTGGCGTCGTCCCGCGCCGCCTTTCACATCGGATGGATGGTGACCAATCGTGTTCTTATCTCATCCCTGTCACCGTAGTACAGAACGAAACGCACTAATTTTGATGATCCCGTTCTTTTTTATTGACGCTTATCCCACTGCGTGTTAAAATCATGTCAACTATTGAAATTCTATCTATAAGGAAACTTCTCATGGCAGTGAGCGAACTTTCCCGCGTCGATCTGGTTGATTTGACCCCAGCGATTGAACAAGACATGATTTTGTCGGTCACGCCTTCCGCAGTGAAGATGATTCGCACACTCTTGGAGCAGCGCAGCATTCCTAGTCATGCGCTTCGCGTCTTTGTGTCGGGCGGCGGATGTTCCGGTATGCAATATGGCATGGCGTTTGAAACCGAACCGCGCGATTTTGACGCGCTCGTCGAACAGGATGGCGTTCGTTTGGTCATTGACCCCACCAGCCTACTGTATTTGAAGGGCGCAAACATCGATTACGTCGACAGCTTAATGGGCGGTGGTTTCCGCATCGAAAACCCGAATGCCGTCTCCGCGTGCGGCTGCGGCACTTCTTTCCGTACTAAGGATAGCTCCGGCGCATCGTCAGAGTCCAGTTGCAGCACGTGCAGCAGCTAAGGCGTGTCTTGTAAATAAAAAAGGCGACCACGCGGTCGCCTTTTTTATCAGAAAAGCGCCGTAAGACCCCTGCCTTCAGGCATGGGGATATAAGGCGCAGGTCTTGTGTTTTTTCTGCTGAAATAGCGTGTAATAGGGGGAGGTTGATGTGCGAGGTACGAGACATAAAAATCCGACCTCGATCATAATCCCGTAATATCGCAATACCGTAGTTAACGTCAAACACAGCGGGGCATCGCTGTGCTACCGGAGCGACGATAAGACGAAGGTTTCGCCTTCGCAGTCGCGGTGAGGGTAGAAACCCCCGCCTTTAGGCGTGGGGAGTATGTCGCTTCACTTCTTTCAACGTCTTATCGAAGTCAGCGCTAACCCAAGTAAGCCAATACCGCCGATAATCAAAATCGGTACGATCGGTGGCAGGTCTCCGCTTCTGCTTGATGAGCTGCTGTTTGTGACACTGGTTTCTGGAATGATTGAAGCCGGATCGGTCGGCTGCGGTCGACTCAACCCCGCCGGATACGTATATGTCGGTTGCAGCGCAGAGTTCGTCACCGTCGCCACCGCGTTGGGGATGATGCTCTGTCCAGTTTGCGCAGTCGCCGTCGACAAAACGCCCCCTTCAATGACGCCACCTGGCGCGCTCGACCCTGAGCTGTCAATGGGGTTTACGCCTTGTGCCGAAGCATACGGATCAAGCGTTTGGACGCTTTCGACGTTGCCGATCACTTCGACCAATTCTCCATACACCCACCCAAACCCATTCGGAGAGCCTTCAAATTCGAGCTGATACCAGTCGAAATATCGCCCAGTCACCGTGTAGAACTCGCTGTTACGAATCACACCAACTTGTGTTTCATCTGTATTGGGCAAAATACGTACGTTCGCAATATCGAGCGCTTGCAATCTTACAGGCGCTTCATTGGTCGGTGTCCATGTCGCTGTCGCTGCATCACTGACACCGCCCTGTTCTGACGCGGGTGTAGCGGTCTGCAACTGGATTTGTAACGGCGTCGGCGTCATCTCTTGCGCTTTGACTGAAAGCCCTGTAATTAACATGCCGGATACAACGCACAATACGCGACTCCATTGTTTGATCTGCATCTTACATTTCACTCCATCTTTATTACCATCCAACACGGTTATCGACGATCAAACGCCCTTGCTCAGCGATACGCTCTTCGGCGCCGCGCCGCAGATAGCCTTGATATTCCAGAGTCGTCAAACCGATAACCTGCCATTCGTTCAAAACAAAGGGCGGATATTCATCACCCGCGGCTGCAATCCATTCGCCGTTATAACGACGCGCGATGTGTAAATGCGTGCCATTTGAAAACCCACCTTCACACGAAAGTCGTCCGATGCGATCCCCTGTGCGCACCAGTGATCCCTGCGCTATACGATCCAGTGATGCAACATGGAGATATAAAATAGTCCATCCTGTCGCTTCGTCGCCATCACCATCAAGATCGAGAACGACACTGCCATTCTCGCTGCGCGCAATCACCCCATCAGCGATTGCCGTCGTAAAACTATCCGAGATGTAGCACGATAGGCTCCCATCGGGTCGTTCATCGGGTGGCGCAAAATCTACCGCTGCCCACGCACTGCCGCTTCCCCATCCTCCATGCCATCCTCCGGTGAAATACCAAATTTCACCCTGCGCAAAAGGAAGTGTCAGGCTCGGCTGCGTGAGACCGAGTGGCACCAGTGGATCAAGCGCATCGACGAACGGATCGCCAAAATAGCGCACGTATGTACCGTAAAAACCATCCGCGTTCACTTGCGCCGCCCATACCTCATAACTGCTGATTTGGCTGAGCAAATATTGTACACCGACCGTCCCCGCGTTGAGCGTTGCCGGGAACGGCGCGCGCACTTCATCGGTAAAGTTGAGCGTGCGTAGTCCCCGCACCTTCCAGCCATAATAGCCCGCGTTCAGTTGATCGGCTGCCCACGTCAACTGACGATACAAGCCGTCACGGTCGAACCCAAAAGGTGATGCAGGCGCACCCATCGCGTATGTCTGGGCGTATACCGATGGTGAAGCGTTGCTCAACCAGCCACCTTTATATTCCAGCAGCGCGAGCAGCAGCCGTGCATCGACGCTGTATTCCAGCGAGACACGTTTGATGATGATGCGCGCGCTATAGGTGATCTCACCAACCTCATCGCTGGCTGTACGAATAAAGCCCGGCTGTGCATCGATGAATCCATCAATATCGAACGCATCACTCCCTGGCGCGCGTACTAATCGGCTGTCCGGTATGATGCGAAAATCGCTGCCTTGTGCCAGTAGCGTGGTCGGTAAGCTAAGTACTTGTCCAACTTCTAATAAATCGGGATTCGCCAAATTATTGAGCGTTTGCAGCATTTCAACATCGACCGCGAACTGTAAGGCGATCGCTGTCAGCGTATCCCCTGGTTGCACGATGTAGCGCTCCGGGTTTGGCACAGACACAGTCTCACCCCCTGCCGCGCTTACCACAACAGTGGGCGCAGGTTGTGTGGCTGTACTCGCAGGAGCAAGAGATGTAAGCTGCGTCGGCTCAAACGTCGCTGTGATCACAATTACTTCTGGGCTGGGTGCGCACGCAGACAGCATAAGCGCCATCAGCAAGGTGACTAAGGTAGCGATTTGCGTACGCATGGACTACGACCCAAAACTCCATACGGCGAACCCGCCTTCAGCGATAACCTGCGCGGGTTCGCCCGCTTGTGCGGCGTCCAACAGGACAATCTGAGAGTTCCCGTCTGCATCGATACGGCTGTATACCAGCGCGCGGCTGTCTGGCGACCAGATACGATGACTAGGCGCAAATTGGTCGAAGTAGGTTAGTAAATAACCAAGTTCACGTGTCGGGAAAAATGCGGGCGAGCGGCGTACCTCATCCGTCGTGATATCCCAGATTGACCACACCAATCCATTAAATGAGTCGCTTTGCTTGACTGGAACACCATTCAAATAAGGCGGGACATTCAACCGTACATTCGATGTGCCAGGTGCATCTGCTTCGGTGATATACGCGATCTTTGTGCCATCGGGTGACCAAAAATATGCCAGAATATCACTGTCAGGCGCTTCGAACTGTACCACACCACTTGTCGCGTCGATTACACTGAGCGGTCGATTTTCCGCCGCCAGTGCAATTTGCGTCGCATCCGGCGACCACGTAAATGTTACCGCGCCAGTCAGCGCAGAAATCACTGTCGTTATGTTAGTACCATCATAGCGCTGCAAGCGACTGCTTCTACTGCCGTCGAATTCGGCATATAACGCCTGGTTGCCGGTCGCTGCATACGCAGGCGCAAAGAATGCGCCCGGTATCACGCTCAATTCGGTCGTCATTTCGTCCATGAGAATATCGTATAAGGCGACCTCGGTATTGTCACGATGCCAGATTAGACCGAGTCCGTCACCACGCCAGCTAAAGTAAAATGGGGCACCCCGTCCAATCTCGAACGTACGTGCATCAGTCAACCCATCTCGCACTGACTCAACCACGAACATCCCAGTATCAAGGTCACTGAGCAGCATAGCAAAATCGCGGCAGATTATCGTTTCGTCGCAGTTGGCGGGTGACCATGCCGCATAGGTGATAGCCCGCCGATCATTGCTGTAGACGACTTCACCTGGAATCATACCATCCGGCGATACATACACTTCTAAAGCGCCGTGTCCGTCGCTGTCAAAATTGCTGCTGAAATAAGCCAATCGCCCGTCGTTCGACCACGTCGGAAACTCGTAAATGCGCACGTCCGCCGTTGTCAGACTCGCATCATCGCTCAGTATGAGCATTTCATCGTTCACGGGCACAAATACACGAACGTTGAAATCGCTGTCGATATAAGCGATACGACCCGAAAAACCCTCCTCTTGTGCCAATCCGTTGACACCTATCATGAACCCGGTGATCAGCATTACGATAAGCCGACGCATACAATACTCCGTCATCCACCAATACAGATGATTGTGACATACTCCTCAGCGCCTAAAGGCGAGGGCTTCTACCCTCAGCGCGACTGCGAAGGCGAACCTTCGTCTTATCGTCGCTCCGATAGCACAGCGATGCCCCGCTGTGTTTGATATTAATTGCGGCATTGTGGTCGCGGTCAATCGTCAGTCCGCAATCACAATGTAGCACTCGATCGCGCAAGGTGAGATCATGTCGCTGCCCACAACCGGAACAGGTTTTAGTCGTTGGCACGAAACGACCGATCTTCACAACCGATTTCCCGCGCTTCAACGCCACCCACTCCAAGATTGTGAGCAAAGAATTGCGGGCTGGTATAGGCGCGCCCTTCATCGTCCGTGAGAAACGTTTTGAGTCCGAAGTCGAAACCGCCGCTTTTACCCGTGCGGGTTTCGGGGATACTCATGGTTTCCTCAACGCTGAAGACCATCCATAGTCTGCCTACGCTATCACGTTTGACCGTCAACGTCTTGATTTCGCCCAGCATTGGGCGATGTTGAACAAACCGATAGGTCACGCCTTCAATCTTAAGGTTCGCCCGCGCTCGTATGTACTTCTCATCGTCCTTGACTTCATTCTGATTGAAGGATACGAGTTGATAGCCCGACTGCGGGAAGGTGAACGAGGCGTATTTCTTCGCTTTGCGAAACCGCGGACGCCCTTTTGCGAGTTTGTGAAAGAAGCGTTGATAGGCATCGTCCACACACCAACACACATTCTGACAGACCTGCGAGTACAGGTCACGCCACAAAGTGAAGCGTTGTGTTTTCCGCAGTTTGAGGACGTGCTTATTCATCGCATTGAGCGAAATGTATTTCTTCGTCAGGCGGTAATAACGTCGTTGGAGGGCGATGAAGTGATTCCACACCGTAGACGCGACAAACAGCTTATGCCGCAGCTTCCGATCTTTCTTGTCGGCGCGGAAAAGTCGGTATTTGTACATCTTGCGAAGGGTGATAGAGTCGCTCATGCTTTCGGCGCCTCCTACGTCGGGAGTTGGTTGGGGGTGTTTATTCATCCTCAACCGCCCCGATCATACCCTATTTCAGCAGAAAAAACACAAGACCGACGCCGTAAACCCCCTGCCTTCAGGCACGGGGTTTTACGGCGCTTTTCAGATAAACGCTCTTATCGCATCTCAGGTTGACCACCTCTTCAACGCGGCGCTATACTATTACATTGAATCAAGATTTGATTATTTTGAGCAGCAAGAGGAGAACTTCAATGGCAGTGACAAAAGAAGATGTGGCAAAAATATTCCCCACCATGCTTGAACGTATCGACGCGAAGAAAACCGAAGGCATCAACGCGACGATCCAGTTCGATTTGTCGGGTGAAAATGGCGGCATGTGGTGGCTAAAAATTGCGGACGATGGCGCAGACGTGGGCGAAGGCGCGGTCGATTCTAAGATGACATTGAAGGCGACCGCCGATGACTTTATGTCGATGATGTCGGGCGGTTTGAACCCAATGCAGGCATTCATGATGGGACGTATCAAAGTGGTCGGTGATACCGGGTTGGCGCTTAAGCTGATGCCGCTCATCAACGGCTAATTTATCAAATACGAAGGGCGACTTGTTTCAGTCGCCCTTCTAGGTGACATACTCCCCACGCCTAAAGGCGAGGACTTCTACCCTCAGCGCGACTGCGAAGGCGACCCTTCGTCTTATCGTCGCTCCGCTAGCACAGCGATGCCCCGCTGTGTTTGACGTTAACTACGGTATTGCGATATTACGGGATTATGATCGAGGTCGGATTTTTACGTCTCGTACCGCGCACATCAACCTCCCCTATTATACGCTATTTCAGCAGAAAAAACACA